>JBHPIO010000001.1:0-226284 GCA_042568575.1 Patescibacteria group bacterium
CCTACATATTCTAGGCCAGCTTTATGCGCTTTTTCTTGCGCTATAATTAAAGCCTGCTTGGCTTCTTTAGTAAATTTTTCAAATTGATTCGATTCATTCATATTATTCATAGTCATTATGTGAGTTATCGTTATAATATATCGTCTATATAGTCTAACATAAATTGACGGTTTAGTGCATGCTTACATACCTTTTTTCGCTTTACTTATGGCCGTAAACATGTTGTACAAATTTATTGTCCAAACTATACTAAATTAGCACTCCTTATTATAGAGTGCTAATGGTTTGAAGTCAATATGTAAATCAACAGAGAAGTTTAGTTTGCTTCTATGCTAGCGGCAATATCAATTATATATGATTCGTAACCTGTTGAGCCGTGCACTTTATATAGTTTCCCATCCTCGCGTTCTATGTAAATTGCCACGTTGTCACCAGAATATACCTTAACTCCACTGTGCGCTCCAACAGAAATAGGGGATCCACTAGGAAGGCTTCCAGAAACGATATCAACACTTACAAGTTCATTTCCATCTTCAACTGGATCATCACTAAATCCATAATGATGACTTACATCGCCTGATCCTGAATATCCACTAAAGTACCAGTTAGTTGGATACTGGGCTTGAAAGTCATAAGGGAGACTTTCAAAGTATCTGTATCCTTCTTTTACAACAGCAGCTTCCTGCGCTCCTTCGTCACCAATTGTAATTACTGTTTTTTCACTTGTAGCAACTGGATTGTCACCAGATACTCTTTCCCATGAAGTAGTTTCTCCTGGTTCAAAATATCCAACAACATCTGTCTCAAACTGAGTTCCCGATTGTTCGTAAGTTAAAAGGACACGTCTAGTTTCAGATCCATCAGAGTAAACAGTATAAACATAATTTGGTTCTACGAATTCGAATGAGTTTGTAGACCAACTTCCTGCATCTGAACTTTCTGGAGCAATAGAATCGATAGTTTCGCTAATATATTGCGCTATAAGGCCGTAAGAAGAACTTGAAACTGTTGGTTCCGGCTTGCTTTCAGGAACCTCGGCAATGTCGGTTTCTGGTTTTGTTTCTTCTGGTTCTACGTATATATCCTCGGTAGGGTTGTTTGCAACGTCATCTTCAAATACCGGGTTGTCTGATTCTGTTATAAGCTTTGTTTCAACGTCGTCCTCTTCGTCGTCTTCTGTGGCCATTCCGATAAATTGGAAGCTTGCTACCATACTAAAGAAAGTGTTTCTATTTGTGATCATGTTTTGGTTGTCTGTTCCTACAAAACTTAGATGATATACAGCTTCGTCTCGTGTTAGATAAAGGTCGATAGCCTGCAAATCTGCACTTTGCTTTTTTAGACCTTCTAACTGATCTGTACCTATAGTAGTTTGAACATAACCTAGAGTAATAAGTTCATTTGGATCTTCCGGAAGACTCAAGAAAGCTTCGATACTCTTTTTTTGAGGGTTACCAAGTTTGGTTATAATAACCATGTCTTGTTCATCTTCTGCTGGTGCTGTCATTACCTCTTCTTCTTCGTCCGCATCTTCATCATCTTTGACTTCTTTTTTAACAACAGGAGAAGTGAAAGTCACATTCCCTTCGTCTTCCTCTACTTTCCAACTATCCATATATGTTAGCTTGAAGCCTAAATCAGCGTTTTTGTACTCGGTCTCTCTTCCTTTTTCAACTTGGCCTTCATCTTCTTCATCTTCCGATAAATCGATGCTTGTAACTTCCATTAAATCTTTTCCATCGCTAGCAGTTGTAATAGGACCTCTAACTTCAACCTTTTTTGAAAGATATTTTTCTTGATCAAGATCAATATTAAGACTTCGTAGTCTAAGAGTTGTCCCGTCAGACATTTCCAGAAGATGAGTCCCGTCTCCGATGCTCATTCCTCCAAGTGATCTTAAAACTCCAGAACGTTTTTCTTGAACCATTTCGTTTGTTTGGAGATCACCGTCGCCTCCACCAAACCATGTACATGAAGAAGCAAATAGGGGAAAGATAATAAGCGTGGCAAGAAGCATCCCTTTTTTAAGGATTGACCGGTTAAACATAGTTAGATTATTAAAGTATACATAATGCAGGCTACTCAAAATTGTGAGCCATCGGGAATTATATCAACTTGGAAGAGAAAAATCAAAAGATATAGGGGGGAATCTGTGAGGTGGGGATTAAGATGCACGAACTTGGATTGGCTCAATTGTTATTTCTGCATCTCCATAAAATTTTGAAAAGAGATCTGAGAATGGATTTTTCTTAAAAATAGCCAAATCATTGGTGTCTTTGATTGTATAACAAACTTTTTGAGCATATTTAGTCGCACCGTTGGCCTCCAAACTTAGTATTGCAAGCTTCATGTCATATGAACTAATACCACATTCGTCTTTAGGGCGCATTTCTAAACCACGGTAGTAAGCATAGCCTGCCGCCCTTTTTTCCAATGGTCTGCAACCATTAGCATATTCTGTTGCAATGTATCTTTTTGTATCTACTGTTATTCGTACTTGATGACCAGCCTTAAGACATTCTTCAATAAATCTTACAGCTTCATCTTCATTATATGTTTCTCCAGAATATTCTAATTTAGCTGCTTTCTCAGGATTTAGATAATAATCTATCGCGGCTTGTAGCTCATCGAGAGTTCTCGCTATTTCTTCGTCTTACATATGCGCTGCTTGCGTTTCACATCTAGCAAGTGGGAAAGCCTCCATTGCATTTGATTCAGTCATTAATATTAGTTTTTAACAAATTCAAGGTGAGATATTATCGCAACCTTCGTCTTTGTGTCAATGGAATCTGGCCTTACTATTGCATTTCATGCCCCAAATGATCGTATGCCGCTGGGGTTGCTGTTCGGCCGCGGGGAGTTCTTTCGAGGAGGCCGATTTTTAGAAGGTATGGTTCGTATACTTCTTCTAGCGTGCTTTGTTCTTCTGAGGTAGCGGCTGATATTGTGTTTAGACCAACAGGTCCACCGTCAAATTTTGTTATCAGGAACTCTAGAATGTCGCGATCTGCCTGGTCTAGCCCTAAATGATCTATTCCAAGTGATCCAAGCCCGCTTTTAGCAATTGCTTTAGATATTCTTTTTTCATTTTTTACTTCAGCAACGTCGCGAATTCTTCGCAAAAGTCTGTTTGCTATTCGTGGAGTTTGGCGAGCCGCTTTGGCAATTTCCTTTGCTGCCTCATCGTCGATCTCAATTTTTAAAATAGATGCTGTACGTTTGATGATTTTAAAAATATCCTCATTTCCATAAAAACTTAATTTAAATACATTCCCGAATCTATCTCTGAGTGGTGACGATAAAAGGCTAACCTTTGTTGTTGCACCAATTAATGTAAATGGGGGAATAGATAAACGAACTGAACGAGCAGATGGTCCCTGACCAATAATAATATCAATTCCAAAATCTTCCATCGCAGTGTAAAGGACTTCTTCTACTGCTGGTCTTAGTCGATGCATCTCATCGATAAAAAGAATGTCATTGTCTTTAAGATTTGTAAGTAGGGAAGCCAGATCTCCCTGTTTTTCAAGCGCAGGCCCGGAAGTCATCTTAATGTTTACATTCATTTCATGACTAATAATGTGAGCTAGCGTTGTCTTTCCTAAACCTGGAGGACCATGTAGCAGAATATGCTCAAGTGGTTCTTTTCGTTTCTTTGCTGCCTGGATTGCAATGCTTAAATTCTTCTTAACTTCTTCCTGGCCAATATATTCACCTAAACTTTGAGGACGTAGTGTTATTTCTTGCGTACGCTTAACCTTTGAAGCTTCACCTCCTTCAATAACTCGTTTTGGAGTTTTAGTGTTTTGTTTTGCTTCTCCTTGTTCAATCATATTTTGTTTTCAGTTTTAAGAATCAGTAGAAGGAGTTGGAGCCGGTGCAGGCGCTGGCGTAGCAGCGGCAACAGGAGTTGCAGATGGCGCAGGGCAATCCGCATCAGGGCGGCATGCATTAATGTGATCACTTAAGAATGCTTTAATCCCTTCAGGATCTGGTGCTTCTGTAAATATAACAGTCGTTTTAGAAGAGGCAGTTTCAAGCCTAATTACTCCATAATCAAATAAATATAATGCTGCAAGAAGTCCTTTTTCTTGTGTATGAATGTCCTGAATATCAAAAAGTAGCGCTTCGCCTTCATCTCGTTTTGAGAGTAATTTCCAATCTATATGCACAATTCTGTTACTTGTAATCACTAATTTGTCGAGCCAGTAAATAAGTGCAAGATAAATGATGACAAGACTGAATAAACCTATTATTATAAAATTAGTGATAATGACTTGCTGTGATGTAAGAGCTCCCGAAATCAGAAACAATAAAAAGAAGAAAGGGATGCTTGCTCCCACAGCTTTCACCATCTGAATGATAAACGGGAATGGGTGGTGGTGGTAAACTTTGATGATATGTTCATCCTGTTTTAGTTCCATTTATTTATAATTAAAGAATGGAGAGGGAGTAAATAATAAAATCAAATGCGCCCGTTGTCAATAGAAGTACGTTGAAGTGCTCATAAAGCAAAAAAATAATACCCCAATTTATTTAAAACCTCAAATGAACCAAGACACATCTATAAAATGGAAAGTATCAGATGTATTTAATGTTTTTGTTTTAACATTTGTCTTAGAACTGCTTCTGTATGTCCTTATCCAAGCAATAGGGCTTCCAGACTTTGTAAAAATTATTTCTGACAATATTTTATTAAAGGGCATAATTTTGCTATTTATGTATTTGTTGCAAGTTGCTGGAATGCTTTTCCCTTTATGGTTTTTTATTATCAGGAAATACGCATCTAGATGGAAAGACTTCGCTTTTAAATGGATTGGGACAGGTAAGACGATTTTGTGGATTATAATGGCATACCTTTTCTTTCTTGGACTTAGCATTCTTTTAATAATTATCTTTTTCAGCTTAGGAATTGAGGCTCTTGGATTTGAGAAGCAGAGTTCAATTTTTGAAATATTTGGAACTGATCCATTCGGAATTTTTATAGCGGTGCTTATCGCTCTTGTTATAGCGCCAGTTGTTGAGGAGATCTTTTTTAGAGGGTTTGTTTTGCAGACTTTAGCTAAACGTATAAGTCCATTTTGGGGAGTTGTTCTTACAGCCCTAATTTTTGCGTCTGTACATTTTGAATTTCAATCGATAATGCCGCTTCTAATTTTATCTGTTGTTCTAAATGTTATTTTCGTTAAAACAAAGTCGATTTGGCCAGGAATTCTTTTCCATGTCTTTAATAATACGATTTCGTTTATTGCTTTATATTTTATAGAAAGTGGATATTATATTGTAAGTTGACGGTTTTTTTTATAAGATACTGCCTGACACTTAGTATGCGCCCGTAGCTCAGCTGGATAGAGCGGCACCCTTCTAAGGTGAAGGTCGCAGGTTCGAATCCTGCCGGGCGTACCATTCAGTTCACCTTGCTGTGAGCGAGACCCGTAGGGGCTCGGCGAACAGGAAGGGAACTAATCTCGAGCCCGAAGGTGCTAGATCTAGCTGCGAAGAAGAAGCGAAGCAATGCTTATACATGCGTATGAACGAAGTGAATCGGATGGATAAGTACGACGGAGTGCCTGATTGAGTAGGTAGAGAAAGTACGACGGAGTGGCGAGAGGCCTTCTTCTTCTTGGATCAATTTGACAAGCTTAACAAGAAAATATTATTATTCGCTCTTGTTAATTTTATTATTATGCTTGACGATCAATTTGACCACGATCCATCTCAAACATCTGATTCTGAAGAATTATCACCCGAACAAGTTTGGGGGAAACTAAATACGCGGGTGATGCTTGGTGACTTTAAAATGGAAATTAATATGCCTGAGGATTCCGATGGCAGTTCTGAAGTAATAACTGTTAGAATTCCAACTGAAGATTTTCTAAACTTATCCTGTTTTCCTGTTAATCCTGATAGACCTGAACCCATTGTTATAGAAGTTGAGGACTCACGTGATGAACAAAATTTTGATATTACGGCATCTCATAATTTTAAAGCTGCTCAAAGAGTCATATGGGAAAAAAATCTTAGTGATGATTGGAGATACATAATTGAAAATAGAAGATTGCGTGATAGTCATAGGTACGCTGATAGCATTAATGAACCGGATAAGCTTCCTGAGCCAGAAGAATGGGGGAGAGATCTTAAAACTGGGAGTCCTGCACTGGCTTATCCTGCTGTAGTAACTTATGGACACGGCAATTATGTGTATCGATATTTTCCTTATCAAGATCTTGCTGAAGAAAAACAAAGACGCACAGATGCGAATATAGAGAAAAGACATGAAGAAATGATAGCAGACGTCAAAGAAGATCATGGGCTTGAAATGGCCGAGAGATTTGCACAGACAATAGAATGGGTGAAAGCACGCAGAGGATATTGCCGTCTTTTATTAAATAAAGATATATTACTACAGCGCACAATAGAATTTGAAAGAAATCTAAAGGAAGCAAAAATTTTCTATAATAGAGACAGCGAAAGGTGGGAAGCTATGGTAGCCGAAGGAAATAGTACAAATTTTTATAGAGTTGAGGGGTACGCGGAGAAAGGGATTCATCCTGTTACGATTATGGGTCGTAAAACTGTAAGTATTTATCCTCCTCAAAAAGATTCTTCAGAAAAAAAACATCTGATGCTCAGGCAGGCTTGTCCAACAGACGTTGTTGAAGATACAAGAAGCAGATTAAAGGAGTCTCAGGCTGCGGAAACACCCAATGAAATGAAACAACGTGCGTTGGCTACGGAGCTAGCTAATGGAGCAATGCCAGAAGAAATAGTCGAACATAACAAAAAAGTCGAAGAAGAATTGAGAAGATTATGGTTCCGTTCGGACTGTGATGACACATTATTCAACGACCATCCATTAATCAAGTTAGATACAAAATCAACAAGAGCAACTGTTTATAAAGATAGTGTACACTTCCATGAATTTAGATCAGATGAAAGAAATGGAGTTGAAATCGATTGGGTTGAGTTTTATATGAACATTTTACAAGAAAATGAGATTTATGATGCAAGTCTTGAAGAAGTTGTAGATGATTTTCGTCAAGGATACCTGAACGGAAAGGCGAAACTGGAGGATTTTCTGAAAGATTTTATTTCTCCTGAAAACCGTAGGCAAATTGAAGAGACTGCGCCAGAAACAATTAATGTGAATGGTGGAGAATACAATATTGCTTATACTCCAACATTTAGTGATAGTGATAGTGGAAGTTATGAACTCTTTGAAGCCGAAATATCAATGAGTAGGTCTAAATATAGAGAATTAGAATCCACACCTAGATTGCCCACAGGTCAAATGATTAATATAAGATATGAATCTACTTGGTAGACTCATGCTCAATATGCTACATTCCTCTATGACATTTTGATCATATATATTTCTTCTCATGCAGCACAAGAAACTAATAGTAATAAGCGATCTCCATATCGGTGGCGAAGCTCCAATCGACGATTTTGAATGCGAAAAGGAACTCATCAGTTTTCTTGATTATTTAGATGAGAACAATGAAAGCATCGAGCTTGTTATTCTTGGTGATTTTTTTGATTTATGGAAAATAAAGGATAAACTTGAAGGGAAAGTTGCTTATGCTATTAAGCAGCACCCTCGACTATTTGAACATCTCAAGAAATTTGGGGAGAAGCACAAAATTACTGTTTTGGGTGGAAATCACGATCATGAAATTGTTTATGAACAGAGATATCAGGATGATCTGGCTAAATACAATATGCATGTTGACAAGAATCAGTTCTTTAAACGGGAATTTTCTAATGATGGGAAATCTTTTCGAATAGTTGGTGAACATGGGAATCAAGTTGAACCGGCAACTGCGTTTACTGATTTTTCAATGAAAACAGACAGCTCGCTTTCGTATCATATAAACCAATTGTTTGTTTATGAAATGATGAAAATGGGGACTGATAAAAAGCGTCCAAAGTGGGTAAGTGATCTGGATAATGTTGATATCAACCTCTTGTTTTATTGGTTCTCAAGCAAATATTTCTATTACGAGCTTGGGCCGATTCTAAAAGCGATTTTAATACCAATGCTTCTTCTTTTCGGATTTGCTGTTCCATATTTTGCTTTCGATATTGCTACTGATTTTTATCGTCCTAATTTCCTTGTGCCACTTTTAAATTTTCTAGATACAAACTGGGTAGTAAAAATACTAGTTTTTATACTCTATTTCGATATGGTAGTCGTTATCTTGCTCTTTTTCATGTCGCTTGTCCGAAAGGACTTCCAGAAACGTTTGCGTTCGTATGGTGTTCAAAGTCTCTCGGAAGTTGTGGTCTCTATTCATCAAGCATTTAAAGATAGAGCAAAAGAAGTTTGTTCAGGAAAGAACCCTTATAAGAAAAAAGCTCATCTGTATGTAAATGGTCATACTCATATCCCGGGTCTATTTGATTTAAAAAAAGATAACTTTGTTCATGTTGACACTGGAAGCTGGAAGAAGTTGATGAAGAGAATGCCAACATACTTTCATTTCCCGGGTGTTTTTGTTCCCTATTACGATTTAAATTATCTGTCATGCAGCCTTTCTGAAGACAAAAAAGGTGTGAATGTTGAGCTTAGATCTTGGCCGAAACAGTTCACTCCACAGCTGACTTTTTTAGAAAAACTGACTATTAAGAAAAATAAAAATATCCCAAAACCTTACAAAGAAGATACGTGTATTGAAGCAATCAACTTCCCCTTGCATAATTGCTAAAAATGTACTAAAATTCCTTCTTAATATTTAAGATAACCTCTTAATGGAAGCAGAGTTTAAGCGCGCAAAAAGGCTTATGGATGGTGCGGAAAGGATTGTGACTATTGCACATCGTAAACCCGATGGTGATACGTTAGGTTCGTGCATCGCTTTAAAACACGCATTAACAAAAATGGGCAAAGAGGTAACGATGGCTTGTATAGATGAGATCCCAGAAAGGTATTCGTTTATGCCGGACGTAAAAGACTTTATCCACGAATTTGATTTTCGCGAATTTGATCTACTTATAGTTTGTGATGCTGGAGCTTCTTACATGACCAATTATCATGAACAATATCCCGATATTTTTAAAGGTGAAGTTCCTGTTATCAATATCGATCATCATGCATCGAACGATAATTTTGGAACAATCAATATTGTTGATACAAACGCAGCGTCGACCACAATGATCATGTACAATTTCTTTAAGTTTGCTAAATTTGATTTCAATCCACTTATTGGAACTGCGCTACTTACTGGTCTTTATAATGATACAGGGAGTTTTATGCATCAGAATACTACTCCAGAGGCTTTGAAAATTGCCGGAGAAATGATGGAGGCGGGCGGAAGAGTTGCGGATGTATCAAGAAATCTATTTAAAACAACCCCAGTTTCTACTTTGAAATTATGGGGGAAGGTTCTCGCGAATCTAAAAGTTAATAGTGAAAAAGTCGCAATGTCTGTTGTGACAAAAGATGATTTTGATCAGTGTGATGCGGAAATCGACGAACTCTCAGGAGCAGTAGATTTTATTAACTGCGTTCCTAATACCAAATTCACAGTTTTACTTCACGAAGATGAACAGGGGAATGTTAAAGGATCTTTTAGAACTCGTAACGAAGAAGTTGATTTAGAAGAAATTGCTTCCAAATTTGGTGGTGGTGGACATAAAAAGGCCGCTGGATTTACACTTCCAGGCAAACTTGAAAAAGAAGTAAGATGGAAGATTGTTCCTTCAATAGAAGATCGAAAGCATAGAGCTATCAAAGGAGATATTTCTGAAATAAAGTAGTAGCTGTCTAAAAACTTGTGAAGAACTTTCATTCCTGCTAACATTTGTGAGCATAGAATTTGACCTACCTAATATGAAGATTCGAAAGTTTTTCGCGGGAATATTAGTCTTAATGTTCGCCATTATCACACTTCCCACCTTATTTGTTCAAAGTATTACAAGCACTTACTTGAATGCAGGTTTTTACGAGGGGCCTGTGATCGATAAATCGTACGATTATTTGGCTTCATTCCTGAATAACGAGATATCAAAAGATGATGAAGTAACAGAATATTTGGCTTCTTCAGACGTTAAAGAGATAATAGAACAATATTTTCCAAAACAAGCTTTCCAGGAGATTGCACAGGATTTCGTCTCACAATTAAAAAGTGTTAATGATGAAAGACGTGCCGAAGACATAACGGTCTCCCTTCTTCCATTAAAAGAACATATTGACGACTTGGCCGCAGATGTTGCTTATCGCGTAGTTGATTCAATTCCTACTTGTGAAAATTTTGATGAAGAAGATTTGGCTACATTTACGCAACAAGATGGACTTCCTTCATGTATCCCTCCTCAAATTGAGCGCAGTGAACTTGAAGATCCAATGAGGCGTGAAATTAAAAGAGCAATGCAGGAAAGTATTCCGGATAGATTTTCTCCTGTTGTTGAAAGTAGTGGAGGAGGTGGTGAAGAGGAAGTTGGCTTACATCAAGTAGTTTCGGTATTTCAATATATCCATTTGATTCTGCCTTTATTCCTTCTCATTCTGCTTCTTTTGATAATGCTTATTATTTATAAGCCATATACGTCGATAATGAAATTTGTTGGAAGTGCACTTGCACTTGGTGGAGTATTTGGATTGATTGCTGCTCAACTTATGTCGCAGATTCCAACTTATATTTCTGAATATGCTTATGACGAAGCAGAGATAGATAAATTGCGTGAACTCTATAAGTTCCTATTTGCTTTTGTGACAGATAAAATGACGATCTACTCTATATTCTTTGCGGGATGTGGAGCTTTGATTATTTTCTTTGGAATTTATCTAAAACATCATCATTCAGTTCAAAAATCATTAGATGCCTAATATTGAAGAAGTAAACAAAGAGGTTCGTGAGTGCACAAAATGTGGTTTGTGTAAGACCCGAACTAATGCGGTGCCCGGAGATGGGAATCCAAATGCCGATATTGTTTTTATTGGTGAAGCTCCTGGTAAAAACGAAGATCTTGAAGGAAAGCCGTTTGTTGGAGCTGCCGGTAAATTTTTAAATGACCTTCTCGCCTCGATAGGACTAACACGCGAAGAAGTTTTTATTACAAATATTGTTAAATGTAGGCCTCCTGAAAATAGAGATCCAGAAGATAATGAGATTAAGACATGTTGGCCTTATCTAGAGCGTCATCTTAAAATAATGAAGCCAAAATTGATAGTTACTTTAGGCCGACACGCAATGAATGCGTTTTTACCTAGCCTTAAAATCTCACGAGTTCACGGTGAGGCTAAGAGATATAGGGGGATATGGAGTGAGAAACAAGTTTACTTTCCGATGTATCATCCGGCGGTGGCTTTGTATAATGGTTCGTATAGAAAAATTCTATTGGAGGATATGCAAAAAATTCCGATAATTCTTTCAAAGATTGATTGAGTGTGATAATCTCACAAATGTTTTTAATGTTTTAAACGTCAGAAATGACCCATAATCGATATCTACTAATTGTTGGAATTGCGGGGCTCGTAAGTTGGGTCGCGTGGTTTATAGTGTTGAACAAATTAGACCCATTTGAATCGATGGGGATTTCATTGAGCTTATTCTTCTTGAGTATGTTCTTTGCCTTAAGTTGTACTTTCACAATAGTTGGATTCTATTTTCGACTTTGGCTCAACAAAAACGAAATATATTCTCAACATATTGCTATTGCGTTTAGGCAGGGGATTGAACTAACTATTATTGCCCTTGGTTGCATCTTCTTCTTAATACTTGGAGTTCTAACTTGGTGGTCAGGTTTTCTTTTAATATTATGTGTTTCCCTAGTAGAGCTATATTTTGTCGCTCGTCAGGAAGGATAAATTTTATTATTGATTTGGGAAGGGGACGGTCGTTGCTTTGTTGTAAATCGATATTGCATCGATAAGCAACGAGCCGTCAATCCCTATGAGATATCCCGTTTCAGCACAGATGTGCGATTCAGGATGATATGTGGATGTCTAAATTACTTGAGGAAGTCCAGGTATATGGACTTCTTCTTGCGCATGGGCCTTGGCTTTTGCCTACGCCTGGTTCGCATCGATGCGGGTCGTCTTCGACGACGACGTTTTCTCATGGCGGGAGGAGGATCCGGATCCATGTCCATCGCGTCGGGAGGATCCGTTGGCGTCGGTGGGAGAGCCATGGTGGGCTGCATCACAGGCTTGGGTCGTTGCATGGCCGGCGGCTTTTTCTTCGACTTATGCTTTATCGGCTTGATGACCACGTCCCTGCTCGCCTTCTTCGCCTTTGGTACCGTTACTTTCATAGGCTTGCCTGAAAACACTTTCTTTGGCTTCGAAGGCTTCGGATTGCGGTCGTATGTCGCGTAGAGCGTAACTCCCACAGCCAATAAAAGAACCAAAACCGCGACAGAAAGTATTGCCGCCTTGCTGAGCTTACTGCCGAAGATGTCGTACAGCCCGCCGTGCAGGAAGTAGAAAGCATTGGCGACCTTTTTGTAGCAGAACCAGAAGATCAAGGCCATCGCGTATGCGAAACGTGTCCACCAGTATCCCCAGAAGTCTCTGGTGAAGGGGTTGCGGGGAGCACGAGACGAGTAGCCTCTGATTCCATCCATTGTGATTCTGTATCTCACAATGGGGTCGTCTTTCCAGTCTGGACGGTAGCCTTTACGAACTGGTGGTTGTGCACCTTGTATGATCGCAGTTTGTGCTGGATCACCACCGCCGAGAGGTTGATCGAAGGTGGAAACATGAGGAGGAGTCAACGGCCCAGACAGAGCAGCTGCATCCTTCATCCACTCCGGGATCCGAGGACGCGCTGCAGTGTTAGTAAATGTAATCTGCGTTGGCGTCCCATCAAAGCCTAACTCTGGAGGTGGAAAGGGGATGTTGACGTGAACATCTTCGCGAAGTGCGCTGGGATCAGGTGGAGTTGTTGGGAAATTATGAGAGTTAGCCTGCCCAGGCTTACAATGGCTGGCCTGAGTGACCTCTGCTCCGGGATTTCCTTCTGCGATGATGTAGCACCCGCGCACCTTATCCCACGCTAGGTACTTTCCAGATTCGTATCGTATGTCTACCCAGGACTGACTAGGCTCGAAAACCCAGTCCGGGAGTACCAACTCGTGAGTGCTCTCGTCCCATACAATTTCCGTTGGACGGCCATGAGTATAGAACTCAGGTGGTGGCAACGGGAACAGGATAGACACTCGTTCTCCTAGCTGCAGCGGTGGATGAGCTGGGCAGCCTTCCTGCATGCCTGGTTTGAACCACCAGCATCGTTTAGACTCTTTGTCCACCTGGACATAGCACATGACCTTGCCAGCAATCCAGAACAGGGGATCACCTTCATCACATGTTCCTGCCCTGTATATCTCGGACTCAGGTGGTGGGAGTTGAAGCTTGCTCGCTTCTGCTCGCATGGTTTCGGAGAGGTTGACCAGCGGTTCTGCGTCAGGGTCGGTTTTTTCACCGAAGTCGCCATCCACCGGTTTGCTCTCAACCTCAATGCTCCCAGCCGCACCTTTGAGGGCGCTGGCGTCGGGGAGTACCCAGGAAGGGAGATTAGGTGGTGGATTCCATTCAATTTCTGCCTCCCCACCAGGGAATGGGCATTCGTTGTTAACCTGCTCCATAAGCTCGTCGGGAAGCGGCTCATGCACAGGCACTTCGCTACTTCTCGCCGGCTTTACCCACTTGGCGGTCGTCGGGTCATCTGTGTCTACGACGATGTACATCTGCTCATTGTCGTCATAAGCAACACATTGTCCCGCACGCTTTTTCCAAGTAGATACATTGTCAATCCAGTATTGTGCCATGGTTCAAAACTCCCGCACACTTCTTGATGAAGCACGCTGCAAATTGTTGTCGTTTCTTTGTTGTCACTCTTGAAAACGCTGCCAACTACGGCTGCGCCTTGATTTTTTTAGACATCCACAGAGAGATGTCCTATCTGCAATGCTAAAAAGCATGCAATAGGATAGGACCCTCTCTGCGTTTGTTTAGACTAAATTTCAAGGATCAATAGCGTCACAATAAAAAATGTGGCACCACAAAAACATGAGATGTCAATTTTAAGTGAAATTGGAGTTTTTGTCAATTAAAAAGCGGACAAAACGCTATTCGTAACTTGGTTCATCAATAACTCTTACGTATTGAACCGGCCATAAAACTACCCATGCTTTTCCGGAAATATTTTTCTTAGGTAAAAAATATTCTTCCTCACCTCGACAGCCACCTTGGAAAGGATCTCTAAAGCAGCTTCGTGAGTCAACACTTTGCATACGATTATCTCCAAGAACAAAATATTCATCATCTCCTACAGTAAATGTAGTGATTCTGTTACTTGTACTTGGATTAGTATTTCCGGCATTATTCTCGTTCAAATAATCCTCTTTGAGCTGACGCCCAGTTGGATATTCATCGTTGAAAATATAAATACTTCCATCGATAAGCTTAACCGTATCTCCTGGAAGACCGATAATACGCTTAATGTAGAATTGTTTGTCTGTATGTGGCGGGTGGAAAACGATAATGTCACCACGCTCCGGGTCGCTCAAACTCCATCCAAAAAAGTCTTTATATATCAGCTTATTTACAATGATGTATTCCCCGTATCCGGTCATACAAGTATCTTCAATATAGTTCAGCGTGTTGCACATTGAAGGTCCGTAAACTTTAAATGGTGAAGCAATAAAAGTTTGAATAACATAAACAAGTCCAAAAACAATTAAGAGATTTAAAGCAAGATCTAAAACGAATGTTATTAGACGTCCGCCACCTTTCTTTTTTGCATTCATCGCATGTTCTTCAAGAGGAGCTTTTGGTTCCTCGGTAGGCTCTGCAGGCTTCTTGGCTGGAGTTGCTGCAGGCTTTGTAGTAGGAGCTTTAAAGATTTCAGAAACGTCTCGCGTATCTGCGTTATCCTTTGGTGGAACCGGTTGTTTTGATGTTTCATCGTTCATAAACAGGCGTAACATTCTTACAAACTTTACCTTAACTTATCCAAGATTCGCAATAGAAAGTAACAGATATTCTTATCCCGCATGCAGTTCAAGTTCATTGATAAGATCTGCGGTGAATTTACTAGCACCAGTTTCCTGAAGTACTTTAATTCTATAAATAGCTTCTGCAACTTCTTCACGTTTCATTTCAGCTGCAGGGTCGAATTTGTTATTTTCAAGTTCAATGATATTTGCATCAACTGCGAATTGAACATATGGTGCAAACCAATCTGCCTCGTCGACATCTCCTACTTTAAAGCTATCGTGAATAATCGGGTCTATATCAATTTGTGAAGCCTTTATAAGCATCTTTAAGAATTCAGCTCTATTAACTGAATTTGTAGGCTTGAACGTTCCATCTAAATATCCTTGAACAATCCCAAGGTTTTTTGCAGTGTATAGATAATCAGCATACCATTGCTCTGTATCAGTATCAGTGAATGAAAGATGTTGTACTTTATCTAAGTCTGCATCTATTCCTTCAAGAATGAATTTTATTACTTCAACACGTGATACATCATTTTCTGGCTTGAATGACCCATCGGGATATCCCTGAATAACGCCCTCATCCTTCAAGAAACTAATCGCATTAAAATGTGGGTGAGCCGTTCCGATATCAACAAAGATTCCTGGTGATAATAGGGGACTTTCTTTGATCACAGTATCAGTTGCTAGTTTTATTTTTACTGCCGCGTTGCCTTTCGGAGTTAGTGCAATTTTAGCGATACCATTGCTGAAATCATCTGCATTAAGACGACGTGGGCTTACTGTAGCTGAGCCCTGAATCACTTCGACTCTTACAGCAGTTTCAGGAGCGTAGTTTGTAATTCTGCTTCCACTTCTATCAACTGCCTTAACTACGATTTCTTTTTCTTCGTTTGGAGTGAAAGTATCTCCACCTGTATGAATTTCAAATGTTATATATTCTCTTTCAGGATCTTCAACCGTTGTTGTTGTGTCGTCAACTATTACATCATCGATTGTTGAGCTTGTTGATGTTGAACTCGAAGTTGTTGTACTTGATGAAGTGCTGCTTGTAGTATCGTTACTTGTATCATCAGCTACATAAACTGCACCGCTTTTAAAGTTCTGTACGTACAGCATAGGGTTGATTGTATTTTGTATAGCAATATCCTGGTTTAGACCTCCATTAACCGCCTGGCTAAATGACATCCCAGCATCTGAGGCTTCTTTTGAAGTAAATGGCCAAAATGGATGCCATGGTGCTGAGTCTGTATCAATTTGAAAGTGAAGATGGGGAGTCGTTGAAGTTCCTGTACTTCCAACATAACCAATTAAATCACCTTTACGAACTACTGCTCCTTCATTAACTTTAATAGAGAGTAGATGCGCGTAATTTGAGTAATAAGTAGTGTTTGTGTTTGAATTATTGTATGCAGGGAAATTCTTATGTTCTATTACGATGTGATTCCCAAAACCTGAACTCTGAGTTGAAGTCTTTGAAACAATACCATTTCCAATCGCATACACAGGAGTTCCACTTGGAACTTTGATATCAACAGCCAAATGGCTTCCAGTATACTCTTTTCCGTCCAAAGCATAACTTCCCATATATGGCACAGAATAAGTTATTTTGGCGTTTCGTACTGCATCATCTTGTGGATCACCCCACTGTAGAGAATCAGTTGAAAGTTTTAATTTATTAGGATTATAAACAGAAATGTTTTCAATTTTACCTGAAGGCATTGCTGAATATGAGTTATTCCATTCAGCACTTGTTAAAGCCACCCAGTCGGGAGCTTTTTGAACTGGCAAGACTGTTCCATCAAAAGCAGGCGCTTGCTGAGTAGGGATAATGCTTGCTTGGAAGGTTGTGATATTTTGTTCTACTAAATAAACCGCACTTGTTAAGAAGACAATTAGAGCAAACCATGCAAAAAATCTTTTTATAGCAGCTTCCTTATGATGCGGATGTTTTCTATACTTAAAATGATGAGGTTTTTTTTGTTTTTGTTGTGCCATGACTGGTTGTATGTTAGTTTTTGTTTTGATTTTATTATTATGCTCTATTATACCAAATTTTGACCTTTTAATCAATGACTGAAAACAGCATTAAAAGTGAGCAGTTTGAGTCTTATTCGGAAGATGAAACTAAAGAGATTGCCGCAAAAGTTGCAAATAATCTTAGTGAAAGCAAAATTTTGCCAATTTGTTTGAAAGGAAATCTTGGAAGTGGGAAAACTGTCTTTGCGAAGGGGTTCTCCGAAGGTCTCGGTATTGATGTTTCTAATGTTAAAAGTCCAACTTACACGTATTTACGTAAATATGAAGTTTTAGGTAGAAACATTTATCATTTTGACTATTATCGTCTTGAAGAAGCCGACAACTTGGTGCTGCAGGAGTTGGATGAAATAATTCATCATCCAAATGCTTATGTTTTAATTGAATGGCCAGAAAAAATTGAACATATTCTCCCAAAACCATATATAGAGATCCATTTTGAAGTTGGAGAGAATCCAAATGAAAGAATAATTACTATTCACCATAAATAATTATGGATCAGTCAGAGATTCAAAAATTATATGAATTGTATCGTACACCTGAGCATATTAGAGAGCATTGCAGCAAGGTTGCTTTGGTTGGAGGAAAAATAGCAAAAAGTATTAGCGAAAAGGGGATTGAGATCGATGTAGATTCTGTAATTCATGCTGGATTATTACACGATATCCTAAGAGTGGTAGATATAGATGGAGATCACTACAAAGAGCTTTGCAAAAAAGCTCCAAAACAAGATGTTTTGGTTTGGAATGCCTTAAAAAAACAATTCAATAATCTTGAACATCCTTATGCGATTTATAGGATGCTTATGTCTTGGGGTGAGGAGAAAATTGCTTCCATAGTAAGGAAGCATCAGTTTGAAGCGATTATAAGTCCGGAAGAGCTCCCGTTTACACTAGAAGAGAAAATCATGACGTATGCTGACAAAAGGGTTCTACATGCAAAAATCGTGTCGTTAAAAGGGCGTTTTGAAGATGGTGCAAAAAGATACCAAGAGGGTACCGAAGCAAAGAGAATTTATGATAAATATTTTGAATTAGAGAAAGAGCTTTTTGCCTTACTACCTTTTGCTCCGGAAAGCATAAGCGAGGACACTCTATAGTAGAGCATTTAAAGCTTCTCTTGTTTGAGGACCCACATTTCCTGCTCCAGTATCATTCACTGAGCTGATTAAGCCTTTATCGAGCTGGAAATCAACAACTGCATCTTCGGTTATACTACCGTAATAATCAGTTGTGAAGCCTCCATTATAGAATCCTAGACCTTTTAATGTCTTTTGAAGTAATGCGACTTGTTCTCCACGGCTTCCAATACCTAATTCTGCAGTGAATGCAGAAGTTTTCACTTCTTTTGCTACAGGTTCTTCTGTACTTTGAGCAAGCATTTTTCCTTCTTCCTTAAATGATGCTGTTTTAGAAGCGATGATTGCTTTTGTATTCGCCCTATATCCTAAGATACCATTAATTGCACCTCTTGTTCTTGGTCCGAAAACACCAGCACCGGAATCATCAACAGAAGCGACAAGTCCTTTCTTTTGCTGAAATTTAAGTACGGCATGTTTTGTTAAGTCACCGTAATATCCAGTAGGTTCAATGGCGAATAAATTGAATTTTTTAAGATCTTCTTGTAAACGTCTTACGTCTTCACCTTTATCTCCTGGCTCAAGGTCGTTTGTAAATGCATCAAATTCTGCTTGAACAATCGAGGCTTCTTGAACTTGCGCAATGGCAGTATTATCAAGGTCAGACAGTTTCTGAGAAAGAACAGCAAATGTTTTAGGCCCAAAATATCCAGCACCTAAATCATCTTGGAAATCTACTATTTCTTGTTCTTTTTGAAACTCGAATACAGCATTAATTGTATCTTCGTCATATGTGCCTGTTACTTCAACGTCGAATCCAAGTTTTTTTAGTGCTTCTTGAAGTTTTTTCACTTCGTCTCCGCTATCGTCTTTACCTAAATTCTTTTGCGGAACTAGCTCCTTTTTTCGATTTGTTATAACAGCTTCAAGCTTTAACCTTGTTTGAGGTCCAAGATATCCTGCTCCAAAATCTTCCTGCTTATCAACAATTTCTTCTTCAATCTGGAATTGAATAACAGCTTTATAGACTTCATCACCATAATATCCATCCATTGCACCTTTATAGTAACCAAGGTCTGCTAAATACTCCTGAAGTTCTTCCACTTTGTCTCCCGAAGTTCCATACCATAAATCTTCTTTAAATATATTTTGTTGAACTACAATTTTTCTGATAAATTTTTCAGCCTCACTGAACCCTTCCAAATATACATTTTCTTCAACATATGGGTCTATACCGTAAACTGTAGCTGTAACAGTTCTTTTTCCCCAGTTAAGCGCTCTATTTAAACCAACATCACCGTAACCCATCCATACATCTAAACGATCATACGCATGACCACGTTGACCCGCATTCACAATAGCTCCACCACGATCATGAACCGCAACAGTTCCAATTCCAGGTATGTTCATTTTTGTGCCGAATGCATATGTTGGAGGTGCAGCAATCATTCCAGGATAAACAGGAGTTCCATCAGCGCTATTTACACCGCTACCATTTAATCTAATATCTCCTTCATAACTTCCAGTTACATATCGCTCTTGCCCAGCTAGTGGAGAGTAATATGCAGAGATAATAAATGTTCTTTGGTAAGCAGCGTGTGCAATCTGATGCAGTGCAAAAAATGCAAGGATTGTTCCAATGATTAGAATCATTGGTTTTACATGAAAATGATATAAGTTTTTTGTATTCATTTTGTGGGTTTATTTTTATATTATTTTCGTCTTTTCATCATATTATTATGCCACAAATGGCAAATTTTTTCATTCATGATGAATAGACGCAAAAAGAGCCTTGTTGCATAATAAACTTTGCTAAAAATGGACGAAAATCGATGGTTTTACATAATCGCACCAATCCTTCGAAGGATTTCTCTGTCGACGAATGATTTTTCACGTCCGTACGTGAGTCTTGAAAGCTGTTTAATGGCTACGCCAACGTCAGGATCGCCTGTCTCTAGGTATGGATTAATTGGAGTTATACTAAAAGGTTTCGATGGTTGTGTATCAATTGATAGTTTTATGACAGCTTTAAACTTATCAAGATTGATCAAATCCTGATCTGAAAAGACAGGTGCCATTTCCTTTGCCATATACTCAGCATCTTGTGCACCTATTTTGTATGACATCATGGTTCCTACGTTACCAAACACAGCATCTCTTACTTTTGACTTACCATCATCGCCTTCAAGCTGCTTAATATATTGATGTGCAATAATAAGTCCAAGTCTATATTTTCTTGCTTCCGAAAGGATACTTTCGATACTTTCCGTAATATAGTTTTGGAATTCATCTATATATAAGAAGAAGTCTTCACGTTTCTCTTTCGCTTGAGATTGCCTTCGCAGCGCGGCCATCTGGATCTTTTGTACGATAATAAGACCAAGAAGTTTTGAGTTGATATCTCCAGTTGTACCTTTTGAAAGATTCATAAGAAGGATCTTTTTCTCATTCATTGCTTTTGCAAAATCAAAGCTCGATTTACTTTGCCCGATAATATTTCGCATCATTGTGTTTGTAACAAACTGTCCAAACTTGGAAGCAAAATAGGGGATCATCTCCTGTTTTTCTCGCGCTCCTGTTTTAGCCATTTGATGTTCCCAGAACGATTTTACAATAGGATTCTTAACTTTTTCTACTTTAAGCTTCTGATACGCATCATCAGTGAAAAGACGCACGATGTCGGTTAATGCGCCGCCTTCAGGATCATCCATTAATGTTAAGCAACCATTACGGAAATAGTCCTGGATACGAGGTCCAAACACTTCTTCATTAAACAGTTTAATCATGATATTCATAGCATCTAAAGCCACAAGTTCTTTTTCTTCATCAGTTTCAGCTTCGAGCAGATTAATCCCGATAGGACGCTCAAGATCGGCAGGATTAAAGTAAACAACATCATCTGCGCGTTCACGAGGTATAAAAGGGATAATATCTTCAATAAGTTGACCATGAGGATCAACGATACAAAGTCCTTTACCCTCTTTAAGGTCTTGGCGAATCATTACTTGCATGACCGAACTTTTACCAGTACCGGTTTGTCCAATTACGTAGAAATGTCTAAATCTATCTTCGTTTTTAAGAAGCACCTCTTTTGATTCTCCACGATAGTAATTATGTCCAATTAGGATGCCTTCGGTAGGAAGATTTGCTGGCGGAGGGGCAACTTTAAATCTTTGCCATGCGATATGTGGAGATCTGTTATATTTGATGTTTGGAATGTGGAAAAGGCTAGCCAGTTCCTCACAGCTCATAATAGATTTTTTTTGTCTGATCCAGCATGTTAGTGATCTTCTAAAACTTCTGAAAATAAAATCTTTAATAAGTCTTCGTTCCGAATGCCATTTTGTATAAGTAAAACTATTGCCGTTTGTACTTGTATATTGCGAGAATCCGCTACGCATATTAGTTAGATGCGTTTTAACTTCACGCATTGTTTCTGATGAAGCAATGACTCTTACAATTGCTTCGTATCCTGGTTGAGAATTCTTTTCTTCAATAGCTTTAACTTCTTCCTCAGTTGCCGGCGTGGTTCTGCTCGAATCCTGCATTTTATCTTCCGTCATTTTGTCTCCG
Source organism: Patescibacteria group bacterium (assembly GCA_042568575.1). Classification (GTDB taxonomy): domain Bacteria; phylum Patescibacteriota; class Gracilibacteria; order UBA1369; family PNNO01; genus JAJRYP01. The sequence goes on from JBHPIO010000001.1 coordinate 21,629, forward strand.
CGTACAAGCAATTCAAAAAGAGCGCTAAACCATGAAATAGGATTGAGTGGTGAGCGTCCTGATTTATTCTTTTTATTAAATGTTTCTTCTGCCATTTGTCGTCCTTTCTTTTGCCATCCATCTTTTTTAGGCCTGATCATTATTTGGATTGCAGCTCCTTCATCAGGTTGGAATTTAGATAGAACGTTAACCATAGCGTTTAAAGGATCCGAATTAAGTCTTTGGTGAGTCTTAAAGGGGATCATCGAATTTTTTGTAAGACGCATGTAATGTCCTGCTGCTTTGTAACTGGGCCGGAAAATATTATAATCTTCAATTTTTTCAATAAAACAATCTGGGTAAAAACTCGTAAGCTGTTTTTCTACAAGACTCTCAAGAGCTCTTGGACAAACAATGAAAAAGTTAATTTCGCTGCCCAGAACAACATATTCTAAAGAAAGGAAATCCTGCCCTTTAAACTTATCTTTCATGCGACTTCCATAAATACTATGAAGCGACTGAAAGAAATGCGTCATAACCCCGGTGATTTCTTTAAAATCCTTTCCTGTAGAGAATGCTTCGCTTTCTCGTTCTCGATCTTCTTTAGATTCTTTTTGCGGAACTAAAACCTTCAAAAAAACCATATCAAGAGACCGCTGAAAGTTCCTGTAATAGCGGTACGACACGAATATTGCAATCGAAATTGCTATAATCGCAAGCACGCCCAATATTATTATCCAAAAAGCATCCATATAAATATTTGTTTCTTTATATATTATAAAGGAAAATTGGAGTTTTTGGAAGTGAGTGTGCGGTTATCTTTTATTTCGTAGCCCTTTGACTCTTTTTTTGATTTTGTCTTTAATTCCGTCATCAAATCTTAAATCTGTTGGTAATTTCCCTTCTTCTGAAAATGCTTTATGTGTTGGTGTGTAAATTATTTTACCACTTTTTTGATCTACCCATTTGATAAATAATTTGTCCGAAGATGCTTTCTCTTGTGTATCTGGTCTTCCTTTTCTCCATGCTTCTTCATCTGAGCAAGATGGGTCTATATCTGATAACGAATCCAATTCTTCTTCGATAGTTTCTAGAGTTGTAGAATCTCCATCGATTAGTTCTATAAGTACATCTGGTTCTAGTCCATATACGCGATTTGGCTGTCCCATTGCTGTTGTGAACAAAAGTGCATGTATTTGAGTACTATTTAATTCTAAGTCGCTGACTGTTTCCAAGTCATCATCACTTTCTACATACGCCTCTTGTAGGCTTACAGGTTCCGCCTTAAGTGCCGTAAGTTTAGGTACTTTTATCAATTCCTCTGAAGCTTCCTCACCAAGTTGTCCTTTAACAATTGCAAATGCAGTTGCTACTTGTTCTGCCAGTTCAAAAATTTGTCCTACCCCAATTTTCTTTAGTTCTGCTAGTTTTGTATTACATTGATCAGAAGCTGTCTCTATTGATCCGAGTTTCAAGTCTAAGTCTGTGTCTGGTGTGTAATCAAAGATATAGCTATATTCATCTCCCAAGATAGCCCTTGGATCAGCTCCGAATGTTTCAGTTTTCATTGTTGACCGAATGTATACATCTCCTTTATCAATATTATCATTTATTTCTTGAAGGGAAGATTGAATTTGATCTATTGCTTCTTTTAATTTCTGAATTTTTTCAAGTTCTTCATGCAGACTTTTTATAGTTTGAAGGTATTGTTCAAACTGCTCAGCTTGATTTCTGAGTTGATCTTCAGGGGCACTTTTTTCTGCTTGTGCTCTTAATATTGCTAATTCTGAAATCATATCAATTTGTTCATATTGAGTGGTCAGTTGCTCGATTGATTGTGTTATCCTATCGTTCATTTCGTCAATTTCGGCTCTAATGCCCGCTATTTCTTGATTAAGTCTGTTAACTTCAATGGCTGTGGGAACTCGCAATTGATGAGATTTCTCTGCTTCACTTGCGAGACCTTCTCTAAGTCTTACGAGTGCTTGTCCTATTATTCTAGGAGCTAAAGCAGCACCGTCGACTCTTCTCATTAACTCATTTATAGGTGAAGGTTTAGTATCTTCTGCAACTTCTAATCCATGACGTGGAATATCTTCTAATAACTCCTCAACATCTTCAGCTGTTCTTATATTAAGACCTCCATGATTCTGAGCGTTTGATTGGGTCGCAATAGCCTCTATTCTTTCTTGGTGAGTTTGAGCCTCAAAGCCTTTGTCCATGCTAATATAGAGGCGTAGGATAAAGTTCTCTTCTCCAGCCGATAACGGATATGGTTCTTTTTCTTCATCTTCATTTTGAGCGTGAGCAAGTTTTTTTGGAGATAACTTCCCTTGAATTTCTTCACAGCTAATTGTTTCTTCACGTGAATCATTTGTTAGTCCCCACAAATCCTGAATAGAATGCGCAGCTCCAATATACTGTCTCAAATCTCTTATTATTACTGCTTCAAATATTTCAACAACATCTCTTGTGAGTTCTTGAGGCTTAAAGTTGAATTGTCCCAATGTCTCTAAAATATGCTTCTTCAAAACTTCAAAGCTAAATTGAGGATTCTTCTGTATATGCCCAGAAATACTTGCTCGAATCTCACCTGATACAGTGTTGAATAATTGCTTGAATTCTCTTATTTGATCTGCGGATAATTGCTCATCGAATCCAAATTTATTTAGTCCTTCAAAAAATTCTGGTGTAATACCTAATGATATCGAATTTAATTTCTCCATAATTCCCTCTACAGCGTTTTCTTCTTCAACACCACAGGCTGCTAGTTCTTCAAAAAATGCTTCTCTTTGATCTGCGGGTTCTCCTTCGGGGAGTTGAGCAAGTATTGCTGCAAATCTTTCATTTAATTCTTTTACAGCATTTTCTAGGCCTTCATCGATTAAAGTCTTTATGTCGTGACCATCTAACTGCCGCAAACTAGTATCTCGTGTTAATTCGGCTCTTATACTTTTACATAATCTAGCATGCTGAGCTTTGTCTGTTACCCCTTCAGCTTTTAAGATTCTTCGTAAAATCTTGTTGATTTTGTCAGTAAGAACATCTATTGCCTTTTTTAAAGCCCTTTCAGTACTTGAATTACTTCTTGTTTCAGCAACAGTCTCTTTTGCGGAATTGGAGATTCCTTTAACTTGTTCTTCAAAGAATTCTCTAGGAATTGTTAATTTCTCATCATTACCAGTCATTTGTATTAATTAAAAATAAGATGACACTATCAAGGATAACCCCTGTTTTGTCAAGAGGGATTAGAAATTTGAACGAAATCTTCTAAGTCTTCTTAGGTTTCCTTACTTCCACGTGCATTTCCGCAACTTGATCAGCCGGCATTTCAGAAGGAGCGTTTAGCATTAAGTCACGAGCTCTCTGATCTTTAGGAAATGCTATTACCTCTCTAATGTTAGGTTCTTTTTCAAATAGCATCACTATTCTATCCATTCCAAGCGCGATTCCGCCATGCGGTGGAGCACCATATTCGAAAGCTCTAAGTAGATGTCCAAAACGTTTATCGGCATCTTCAGGAGAGATTTTTAAGATATCAAAAATCTTTGATTGGAGCTGTGGTTCATGAATTCTAATACTTCCACCTCCAAGCTCAACTCCGTTTAACACTAAATCATACGCATAAGCTCGAACTTCTTCTGGATTCTTATCCAATAACTCGAGGTCTTCTTCGAGTGGATGTGTGAATGGATGATGTTCAGCCGAAATTTGCTGTTCCTCCGCGTTCCAGTGGAACATAGGGAAGTTAGTCACCCACAAGTAACAAAGTGCATCTTCATCGATAAGGTTTAGTTTTTGCCCGCAAGCAAGTCTAACTTGCCCTAACGATTCACATGCAACTTGGAATTGATCGGCTGCAAAAAATACGATATCTCCTTCTTTAGCGCCTGTATGTTCGGCAATTTTACTAAGTTCATCTTCTTTAATAAACTTGGTTATGCCGCCATCAGGCCCGTCTTTAGTGAATTTAATGTAGGCTAGACCTTTTGCCCTATAAGTTTTCGCGATTTCTTCAAGTTCATCGATTTCTTTGCGAGTAAATTCCGCACCACCTTCAACTTTCAAAGCTTTTACTTTTCCACCATTTTGAATTGTGCCACTGAAAACTTTGAATTCACAATTAGCAACAACGGAGCTTACATCAACAATTTGCATTTCAAAGCGCAAATCTGGCTTGTCGCTACCGTAATTATTCATGGCATCATGCCAGGAAATCTTTTTGAACGGCTCAAATTGGATTTTTCTGTCAGGATAAAGCTCTTTTGAAAGTGCGATCATTAAATCTGCAGTTACTTGCATTACGTCATCTTCATGTACAAAAGACATTTCGATATCAAGTTGAGTAAATTCTGGTTGTCTGTCTCCGCGTAGATCCTCATCTCTAAAACATCGAGCCATTTGATAGTATTTATCAAAAGACGAAATCATTAGTAGTTGCTTAAGCTGTTGAGGCGATTGTGGGAGTACATAAAAATGCCCAGGAAACAATCGAGATGGAACCAAGTATTCCCGGCTTCCTTCAGGTGTTCCTTTTATCATCATTGGTGTTTCAACATCCAAAAATTCTGCTTTGTTCAAATATTCACGAATAAAATTGAATATCTTATGACGATTAACGATGTTTTTATGTAAACGTTCGCGTCTTAGGTCGATATAGCGGTATTTTAAGCGAAGATCTTCGCCAACTTCTTTATCTTGATCAACCTCGAATGGGGGAGTCTTAGCTGTATTTAGGACTATGGCTTTAGTAACCAAAACTTCAATTGCTCCTGTATCTAAATTCTCATTCGTTTGCCCTTCCGGTCTTTTACGAACAGTTCCCTCTATCTCTATTACATATTCGGATCGACAATCATCTCCAATCTGAAAAGTATCCTTGTATTCAGGATCAAAGACAATTTGTGTAAGACCGTATCCATCTCGAAGATCAATAAAGATAAGCCCTCCGTGGTCGCGTCTGCGGTGCACCCATCCGGATAATTTTACTTCTGTCCCTTCATCGGAAGCTCTTAGTTCATTACACGTATGTGTTCTATACATATTATTAATATTAATTAAATCGTTGTAACACATTCTACTGACAGTCGTTTATCTACGCAACAAAACACCCAATGATTAGCACTTGACAAATGCTTCGAAATGGCCAATAATAAACTCTTACTTTAAGATTTAACACACAGATATGCATAGAATGGAAGGAAATGATGGTGGAGATTCAGGGGAAAGGCCCACAGATTATCCTGAACTTGAGTATCATACTCCTACACAAGAGCAGCCAGGGGAACCTGAACAACCACCAGTAGGTCTCCCAGATGCAAAAGAAGATCCACGAAAAGAAGTAGAGAGATGGTTGGAAATATTTAGACATGGTTCTAACAACTAATCATATTCTGAATCTCTGATTTCAGATTTTCATCAACATTAATACCAAACGGCACTTTAATTCGCTTTAAGGAGCCGTTTGTTCGTATATGAATCTCGCATGGAGTTTCACCTTTGTTCTCTAAAAGGAGATGTTTAATTTTTTCCAGAATAGATTGGCCGCAACTAGAAGGGAGATTGATAATGAATGGATCATCATTTGGCGAAGTATCTGCCGGTTCAGTGTCTACCTTTTCAGCAACTTCCTCAATCTCTTCAGACTTTGGCTCAGAGAAATCAGGAGTAACATGCGCAATTATTTCATCTGGATCAAATACACCATTTTTCTTTGCGTTCTCGATCATTGTTTCCAAAGAAATCGCTTTCGCTTCTTCACAAACAAGTTGAACTTGCCCGCGTTTATCATCTAGCCTTCCAGTCATAATAACAGTTTCATCCTCATCAAATAGATGCCCAAATTGTTGGTAACTTTTAGGGAAGACGATGACATTTAATTTTCCAGTGGGGTCTTCAATAACAAAAGATGCCATATATGCACCACTTTTAGTGAAAATCTTTCTGTATTGAGTTATAAGTCCACCGATTGTAATCTTCTTTCCAAGATTCTTGTGCGTCAAATTTTTAATTAAATGTGCCTTTTTAGCCATGTGCCTAGTTAATCCTTGCAGTGGATGACTCGACACATATAGTCCTAAATATTCTTTCTCCCACTTTAGCTTCTCCATATTTGTGGCAGGAGTAACGTCTTTTAACTGAAAAGATGCAACTGATTTTTCTTCACTACCCTCATCAAGCATTCCGAAGATATCAGTTTGCCCTTCTGCTTTTGTTTTATGATGATATTTCGCATACATAGAAATCTCTTCTGTACTGTCTGCAATTTGCTTCCGCTCACCAAATTCATCTAAAGCTCCACTGTAAGCCAAAGCTTCAATAGTTTTTTTATTAACTACTTTTTGAGGAACACGATCTATGAAATCTTCAAGATTTTTAAAAGGAGTCTCTTGTCTAGCATCGATTATCTCCTGAGAAGGAGCATCGCCTATACCTTTAATTGCAGCCAAACCAAAACGGATTTTATTATCATCAACATATGTGAAATTCCTGAATGATTCATTTAATGATGGAGGAAGTACTTTTATACCCATGTGCTCACATTCAATTATCTCAAGGACGATTTTTTCTGTATTGCCATAATCACAGCTCATTAATGCTGCCATAAATTCAGTAGGATAATTCGCTTTTAGATATGCAGTCTTATAAGAAATCATCGCGTATGAAGTTGCGTGTGCTTTATTAAATCCATAACCAGCAAACGGTTCGATAACTTTTTCAAAAACCTCGTTTGCAAATTTTTCTTTATGACCTTGCTCAATAGCACCTGCTGTAAACTTTTTCTGTTGTTCTTGCAAAAGTTTTGGAATCTTTTTACCTACAGCCTTCCTTAAGATATCGGCTTCTCCAAGGGAGAATCCGGCGAAATCCCTGGCTATTTGAAGGATTTGCTCTTGGTAAATAGCAACCCCACTAGTTTCTTTTAGAATTTTTTCGAATGAAGGGTGAAGATATTTAACCTTCTTAGGATTATGAGAACCCTTAATGTAACTAGGGATCCATTCCATCGGTCCAGGTCTGTACAACGAGATCATCGCAATAATATCTTCAAACTTAGTTGGCTTTAATTGTTTTAGGTATCGTTTCATGCCGGCAGATTCCAGCTGGAATACTCCAGAAGTATCGCCCGACCTAAATAGGTCATACGCTTTTTTGTCATCTAAAGGAATTTTTGCAAGGTCGATATCAACATCTTTAGTTCGCTTAATTATTTTAATAGCTGTTTCAAGAAGGGTAAGGTTCTTAAGACCAAGGAAATCCATTTTAAGAAGACCAATATCTTCAATCGGCTTCATAGAATACTGAGTGATAACCGCATCGTTGTCAGCAGGGGAGCGTTGAAGTGGAGTGTTTTCTATTAAAGGTTTTTCTGCAATCACTACTGCACATGCATGAGTTCCCGCATGGCGAACTGTTCCATCCAGTTTTGCCGCAGTATCAAGCAGCTTTTTTGCCTCGTGATCGCTCTCATAAACACCATTCAAGTCCGGATCATTCTTGATGGAATCTTTAAGTAGAGCATGTTTTCCTAGAACAGTAGGAGGTATGAGTTTTGCAATTCTATCAACTTCTGCGTATGGAAATCCCATTCCACGACCAGTATCACGTACAACCGCCTTTGCGGTCATTGTTCCAAAAGTAATAATTTGAGCTACATTTTCACGGCCATATTTTTCTACAACGTAATCAAGCACTTCATCTCGGCGGCTGTCAGCGAAATCAATATCGATATCAGGCATTGAAACACGTGCCGGATTTAAAAATCTTTCGAAAAGTAGTCCATATTTAAGTGGATCAATTTCTGTTATATCTAAACTATAAGCGATAATAGCTCCAGCTGCAGATCCACGTCCTGGTCCCACTAAAATTCCATTATCCTTAGCATATTTAACAAAGTCATGAACAATAAGGAAATATGTATTAAATCCCATATCATTTACCATATTAAGCTCATATTCGAGTCTTTCCAGGGCTTTAGGCATTTCTTCCTCAGAATACTTGTCTTTTAGACCTTCCACACAAAGTTGTCGCAAATATTCTTTCGGGGTTTCATTTTGAGGAGCATTGAAAGACGGAAGCAGGTTTTGCCCAAATTTCAATTCCAGATTGCACTGATCGGCAATTTGAAGGGTATTTGTAATCGCTTCAGGTGTATCTTTAAAGACATCTTTCATTTCCTCAGGAGAACGAAGGCTGAAGTTGCCTTCATATCTCATTCTATCTGTATCTTGAACGGTTTTTCCGGTTTGAATACAAAGAAGTACATCGTGAACTTCTTTATCCTCTATAGAGACGTAATGTGCATCATTTGTAGCAATTAAAGGTGCATTACACGTCTTTGAGAGCTCTTGAAGCGCACGATTTACAATCATTTGATTTTCTATCTCTGGATGATCTTGCATTTCAAGATAGAAATTCTCCTGACCAAATATATTTTGATACTCTTTTATAGCTTTAACGGCCTCTTCTTGATTTTGCTGCATTATTAGCCTTGGTATGTGACCGGCCAAGCATGCTGTATTTGCGATCAAACCTTTATTGTGAGCTTTAAGAAGCCCTATGTCGATTCTTGGTTTATAATAGAACCCTTCTAAATGACCTTTGCTTACTAATTCAAGCAGGTTTTTATATCCTTCATCGTCTTTCGCCAAAAGGATCATGTGATATGGCTTATTTTCGGGTCCTGGGGTTCTATCAAAGCGAGATTCAGGAGCAACATACACTTCACAACCTATAATTGGCTTAATGTCATCACTTTTAGCTGCTTTATAAAATTCTACAGCACCATAAAGTACTCCGTGGTCGGTTAAAGCAACCGCAGGAGAGCCCTGCTCTTTAGCTGTTCTTACTATGTCTTTAGGTTTTCCTAGTCCGTCTAGAAGACTGTAATGACTATGGACATGCGTATGTACAAATGACATTCATCAAAAAAGTTAGGCTTTCAAATTCTGTTGGGCAGATTTGATAATAGCTGCTCCTGTCCTTTTTTACAATTTTAAAATTCCTTCCAAAACTGTATTATGACTGTAATTATTCTTAAATAATTAATATGTTTTTAGAATGGACAAAATGCTGAAACTCATTTTTCAACAGAAGAAAAATACTTTAAAAAGTTTAATTATCCTAAAAAAGATGAACATATAGCTCTACATAGAGAATTTTCGGCTAAGATCAAAGATTTTAAAAATAGATATAAAGATGACAAAGTTGCTATTTCCTTTGAACTTATCGATTTCCTTGAAGATTGGCTCGTTGATCATTTGCTAAACGAGGATCAAAAATACACCAGCTTTTTTAATGAGCATGACTTATATTAAAAAAAGCGCTTCGCTTATGCTACGCGCTACTATTTTGGTGCCGGGAAGAGGACTCGAACCTCCACGGGTTGCCCCACTAGTTCCTAAGACTAGCGTGTCTACCAATTCCACCATCCCGGCGTGTCAAAGTACATAGAAATTAGCAAAATAGAGGCCCTGAGTCAACATTATCTATAAATAGCCTTGAAAGGCTTATTAGTAGCAAAAAACCCTAGCATTACAATTATAATAAAAAAACATTTGACAAATATGGAAATGTGGATTACTATTTGTCACCTCTTAACCAATTAGTTCTTTTAAAATAATTTTGCAACATAATCAACTTTCTTGCTTGACATATTATTTTAGAACTAATATCGTAAGATCACTTTAGAACTCTTATCCTTAAATACCTATGAATACAACTACATCTAAACAGGGCTCACGCAGCGTTTCACTACGCAATGTGAACTTGTCAGAAATACTGGAGGACATGTTTATGGTCCTTAGCACTAAAGAGAAGGATGTAATAGTTAAGCGTTTTAGCCTAAACAACAAGCCCAAGATGACTTTAGAGAAGATAGGGCAGGAATTTTCTGTTACAAGGGAGAGGATCAGACAGATAGAGAAAATAGCTCTTGGAAAGCTTAAAAGAACAGTGAAAAGTACACAATTAAACGAGATAAGCATTCTTGCAAAAGAACTTATGGGAAATAAAGGAGGCGTTAGTACAGAAGAATCATTAATTAGTGGAATTCTAAACCTTATAGGAAGTACAGAGAAACTGGACGCTTATATTATTCGTCTAGCTTTAAACATTACTCCTGACCTAGAAAAAACTGATAAAAGTAACTTGTATTACCCATTCTGGCGTTTAAACGATATTTCAGAGAAAGATGTACGAGTAATGATTGATACAGGAATTTCTATCCTTAATAAGAAAGGTGATGTTCTAGGAGAACAAGCTCTTGCAAAACAACTGGTTGCTGCAATTGCTCCAAAAGGACTTGAAGCTTCTAAAGAAACAGTTACTTCAGCTCTTGAAGTTGATCGTCGAGTTAAAAGAATGAAAGATGGAAACTTTGGACTAATGAGTTGGAGACATATCAACCCACGAAGTATTAGAGATAAAGCGTTTATTGTTCTTAAACAATCAAATGCACCTCTACACTTCATTGAAATTGCCAATAAGATTGCCGAATCAGGCTTTGATAAGAAAGTTGTTACTACACAAGCAGTTCACAATGAACTCATCCGATACGATCAATTCGTATTAGTTGGAAGAGGTCTTTATGCCCTTAAAGAATGGGGTTATAAAAAAGGAACTGTTGCTGATGTTATTAAAGAACTTCTTGCAAAGAAAAGCCCGTTAAGCAAACAGGAAATTATCCAAGGCGTTCTAAAACAACGTCAGGTTAAGAAGGGAACAATCTCTCTTAATCTCCAAAAAAATGCACATTTTGTTCGTGTAGGTCGTGCAATGTACGCACTAGATATGAGCAAAAAATAATCTAAATATTCCAAGTCTATGGATGATTGCCTTTTTTGCAAAATCATCAGTAAAGAAATAGATAGTGAAATTGTTCATGAAGATGAAATATGCGTGGCTTTTAAGGATATCAATCCTAAAGCGCGTGTTCATTTGTTAATAGTTCCAAAAAAACATATCGCCAAAATTTCAGACCTTGAAGAAGGAGATGAAAAGATTATGGGTCACTTAATAAAAGTTGCCAAAGATCTTGCTGAAGAATTTGAATGCAAAGGATATCAACTTCTTTTCAATGTAGGACGTGAGGTAGGACAGATCATTTTTCATGTCCACCTTCATTTAATGGGAAAGTAATTTTAAACATTGCCAATTTCCAGCGATAAATCTATTGGTTGGATGTTTTGTGTTAACAAACCTAGAGAAATGACATCAACACCTGTGTTTGCGTAATCTACTATGTTTTCTTCATTGATTCCGCCTGAGGCTTCAAATAAACAAACATCATATAAAGATTCTTGTTGCAGTGCAGCTAAAGTCTTCTCGATTTCTTTTGGACTCATATTGTCGAGCATCATAACTACTTCATTAGGAAGTATTTTCTTGCTTTGATATTGAGATATGAGTTTTGCTGCTTCAATTGCAGTTTTGGTGTCTTCAATTTCGATTTCGAAAAACTTGTAAGGATGTTTTGGGGGCTTAAATGAGGCGAAAAGCTTTTTTAAGTCATATTTGTAATAAGCAAGATGATTGTCTTTAATAAGAATTGAGTCCGCGAGATTTAACCTATGTGTTGCACCACCTGCAATAGTTACAGCCTTTTTATCAATAAGTCCCCATGTAGTTTTTCGTGTTGGAGCAATACAAACATGAGGCTTTGATTTTTTTGCCTTATCAATAATTCGTTTAGAAGTCGTAGCAATCCCACACATATGTTGAAGAAGATTCAAGATACTTCGTTCAGCCTTCAGGATATCTTTGATATCACCTTTTAATTCCATGAGCATGTCGTCCTTTTTGAATTTTTTCCCATCTTCAAGACGTTGAACAATATGAACCTCGTTAAGACGAGGTTTGAAAGTAGGATCACTTTCCAATACGAAATAATTAATTTCTTCTCCTCCTGCCATTACCCCATCTTGGTTTGCATAAATTCTTGCTATAACTTCTTGAGAATCATGAATAAGAGAATCGCTTGTTATATCCCCATGTTCATTGAGGTCTTTCTCCAATTCAAGGAATGTATATCTAAAAACCCATTGCTTATAAAGCAGAGTTTTCACCGTTAGGAGATCTTTCTGGTTAAATAGTTTTTCTGTTAGTTGAGCACGATCTTTAATCATGATAATATTGGTTTCCTGCTACATTATTTTTATATCATGCTTCCTGAAAAGTATAAAGCTCTATCAGACTCGGAAACTTTCCCTTTAATTAAACAGGCCAAGGAAAAACTTGGAGACGATCTTTTTATACTTGCTCATCATTATCAACGAGATGAGGTTATTCAGTTTGCAGATGCGATAGGGGACTCATTAATGCTTTCTCAAAGAGCTGCTAAAACAAGCAGTAAATATATTGTTTTTTGTGGGGTGACTTTTATGGCAGAAACAGCGGATATAATAACTGATGATGATCAAACTATTTTGCATCCGGATTTGTCTGCAGGATGTCCAATGGCTGATATGGCTCCGGCAAGTCAGATTCGAAAAGCCTGGAAAGAGCTTGAAGAAGTTATTGGTGATACTTCAAATGTAATTCCAATTACATACATAAATAGTTATGCAGAAACAAAGGCATTTTGTGGTGAGCACAATGGTGTTGTCTGTACGTCATCAAATGCAGATAAAATTTTAAAGTGGGCTCTTGAACAAGATAAAAAAGTCTTTTTCTTTCCAGATCAGCATCTTGGAAGAAATACAGCGCATAAACTCTCAATTACAAACGATCAGATGGCTTTGTGGCAGCGAGAAAAGGAATACGGGGGTCTAGGTGAAGAAGAACTGAAAGCAACGAAGATATATTTATGGAATGGATGTTGCCCTGTTCATGAGCGATTTAAGTATGATGACTTGAAGGCAATTAGAGAACGTGATCCTGAAATCAAAATATTAGTGCATCCGGAAGTTCCTGAAGAGCTTGCTAATGATGCGGACTACATGGGATCTACTCAGTATATAGTAAATATGATTGAAGAGGCTCCGGCCGGATCTAAATGGGCGATTGGAACCGAGGTTCATTTAGTATCGAGACTTGCAAAGAATCATCCCGATAAACAGATATTGCTGATTGGAACGCCAATTTGTATGTGTTCGATGATGGATAGGATTTCTCCTCAATATTTATTGTGGACTTTGGAAAGTCTTGTGAATGGTGAAGTAATAAATGTTGTGAAAGTACCTGAAAATATAGCAAAAAACGCAGTCAAAGCTTTGGATAGGATGTTTGAATTAACTTAAGCTATTTTACAGATTGCATGTGATTTTCTAAATCATCTCTAAATAAATCCTCTTTCATTTCTGTATCTAATTGCATGACACTGTTGGAAACAGAAGTTTCTTCATAATTTAGAGGAAACAATTCTCTACAACTAGGACTTTGTGTCGAATTTGATAAAAAAGTATGCATGACTGACATATTATCCGTTGCTTGATACCATTTTCCTGTGAGGTCATAGTTGACGATTTTACAAAGATCGTAAGCATCTCTATTTGTTATCGGTTGTTCTGGATATTTTAATAGAACAAACGCAACTCTAAAACTATTAGAAATTTCCGGATAACCTTGAAGGTCTCTTTCTCCATTTCCAGTATAATAATAATTTGGTCCTGTATTTCGGCATTGCTCCTTTGTTAACAAAAAGCTTTTTAAATCATTCAATGTAACATCTCTTCTTGTTCCGCTATATGTCATTTCTCCACTGTTGTAATCTCCACTAATATATTCAGGATCAAGGACTACAAACATTTCTTTATTCTCAAGTTCTTGTGCGGTTATTAACCCCATTTGGTATAAGTCGACATAATTAAACTCACGTTCACCTCTGTCAATTATATGTTTTGTAAATGTTCCATCATTGTTATCTTCCCATTGTCCCCAAGGAATGTCGGATAGATCATGTAACGGAGGATTCTGGTAATACTCCCAATAATGGGTAGGATAAGCATGTGTGCTCTGATCTCCTGCTTGAAATCTCTCTGTCCAATGTCCCGATTCAAAGAGGTCAGAAGTCCATGATGGATAACAAGAACTAGGTTGTGAACCGCTGTACCAACCTAATCCCCAATAATGTGCAATTTCATGCATAAAAGTATCAAGGAGAAATGGGCGAGGATAAATATTAATTGCTTCATCAGTATAACTCACTTTATTTGTATATCTTAGGCGTGAGGGTATCGGACAATCTGCAATTCCAGTGAAGCTGCATGAATTAATTATACCAATATTGGCTGGACCATATCTATGAATCGCCCCACCAGTAGGTCCATGCTTAGCTTCTGCCACATTTCTTTGGTAATCAATGAAAATTATAAAATCAAAATCGTCAGGATAAGATTTATAAAATTCCTCAAGAACATCCGCTTTTTTAAGGTTACCATTTGAAAACCGTGCTGGGTCATCACTTGGAAATTCTAATACCGCGATATTGGCTTTTTTTAATTTCTGATTTGTGTCTAACTTAAACATACTTTCTGATATCTGAATTTCTTGAGCTTTAGAATCTGGGACATCTTTTTCGAGCTGAATTGATTTATCTTGAATTGTATAGGTCGGTGTTGAAGTTTGTGTTACTGGAGTACGCGAAATCTTAAACATCATCCCCAAGAAATAATCGCTATTATATGCAAAAGCTGCAATGATTATTACAATTGCTCCAAGTAGGAGAAGAGGAATAATAGTTTTTTTTGATTTCATCTTACAAATTATGCTTAAAGGATGCTCGTATTATCCTAGCTCTGCTTTTCCTTAACAAAACGCATCCAAAGATCTTTAATTAGATCTGCTGTTGCATGTGCAAGTGAAGCAAGCATTTCACGGAGTCTCCTTAGTTGTGCCATTAAAGTGTTGAGTTGATGTGCTTCAACCGTGCCCTTCTTATTCATAACTTTTTTAATTTTCTTATGCAGGTCTTTAATCTCTCTTTTTAGTTCATGTTTAACTTGCGATTTCATAACTTTTGTTGGTGGCAGAGGTTTTAGTATTGTTGCAGCAGACTGATCTTGTGTACCGCCTGTACCAGCTCCGGTATATTGATCTTTCGCTTTTGATTCTTTTTCACTAACTTTATCCGAAGAAGCCTCTGCAGCTTCTGCACCTTCAGAAGTTTCAAGTCCACCTAAGTCTACGGAAACCTTAGCCTTTTCGACTTCTCTTCCATCGCTTTCACGAACCTGCGGTTTTTCAACCGTCTTGATTCCTTCTTTCCCGGATTCCGGGTTTATGCCCATTTTGTTATCTGTGTCTGCCATCTTCATAGTTAGAATGTCCTTATATTATACTAAGAAAATGGATTTAAGTCAATTTTCCAGGCCACACTTAAGCATTTATAAATTGCAGTTTGTATGGTATAAAAAATGCTGTATATCCTGTTAACGATTATAACCAAACCTTCACGTGAAAGAAATAGCAAAAGCTTATACTCCCAAAGAATACGAAGATTCTATATATAAAAAATGGGAAGATTCAGGAGTCTTTACTCCAAAAGTAGACTCTAGTAAGAAATCATTCACGATATCGATGCCGCCTCCAAATGCGACTGGAACACTTCATTTAGGTCATGCCACAATGCTAGCGCTTGAAGATTTAATGATTAGATATAAAAGGATGCGGGGATTTTCTGCTTTGTGGCTGCCAGGGACGGATCATGCTGCTATTGCCACTCAAAATAGAGTAGAGAAAAATCTTGCAGAGAAGGGGATTGATCGTCATGAACTTGGAAGAGAAAAGTTTTTGGAAGAGGTTGGGAAATTTGTTGAAGATTCGCGTGATACGATTAGAAAGCAAATAAGAAAAATGGGATCTAGCTGCGATTGGACTCGTGAAAGATTCACTCTTGATGAAGGTCTAACAAGAGCGGTACGTGAGGTTTTCACTAGAATGTATAAAGACAATCTTATCTATAAAGGAAATCGTATTGTTAACTGGTGTCCGCGTTGTGAGTCTACACTTGCAGATGATGAAGTTGAGTATAAAGAAAAGCAGGATAAACTTTATTGGATTAAATATGGACCGTTTACTTTGGCTACAACTCGTCCAGAAACAAAGCTTGGAGATACTGCTGTAGCAGTTCATCCTGATGATGAAAGGTATAAAGATATGATTGGGAAAAAATATATGATCCCAGGCGTTCTTGGTGATTTTGAAGTGGTGGTTGTTGCAGATAAAGAAGTAGATCCAGAATTTGGATCAGGAGCGGTTAAAGTTACTCCAGCGCATAGTTTTGCGGATTTTGAAATTGCTCAAAGGAATAACGTTCCTTTAAAGCCAATTATTAATGAACAGGGTAGGATGATGGATAATTGTGGGAAGTATGCAGGAATGACAACAGACGAATGTCGTGAAGAAATTGTAAAAGATATGAAAAAGATGGGGCTCATCGAGAAAATTGAGGATTTTACACATAATCTTTCTGTTTGTTATAGATGTAAAACTACAGTAGAACCGCTCGTTTCTAAGCAGTGGTTTATTGCCGTTGATAAACCCGCAATTCAAGATGGCGACAAAAAGATATCAATAAAGGAAAAAGCCCTAAAAGTTGTTAGAGAGGGAGATATAAAAATTGTTCCAGACCAATTTAATAAAACATATTTTCATTGGATGGAAAATCTACATGACTGGTGTATCTCAAGGCAAATCTGGTACGGGCACCAGATTCCTGTGTGGTATTGCCAGGATTGTGACGAACAAATAGTTCAAACAGATGATCCTGAAAGTTGTACTAAATGTAAAAGCAAAAATATAAAGCAGGATTTAGATACTTTAGATACATGGTTCTCATCTGGGCTTTGGACTTTCTCTACATTAGGTTGGCCAGATCAGACCGAAGAACTGAAGTATTTCCACCCTACGGCAGTTATGGAGACTGGATACGACATCCTATTCTTCTGGATTGCACGCATGATTATAATGACGACTTATGCCCTTAACGAAATTCCTTTTGAAACCGTATATCTGCATGGATTAATCCGTACTCGAGATGGAAAGAAGATGTCGAAGTCAGCTCCTGAGACATGTATAGATCCGCTTGAAATGATTGATAAATACGGAACTGATGCCTTGCGGTTGAGTTTCCTTATCGGGTCGGCTCCGGGAAATGATATGCGTTTATATGAAGAGAAAATCGCCGGTTACAGAAATTTCGTAAATAAGATTTGGAATGCTGCAAGATTCTCTTTAATGAATATTGAAGAAGAGAATCTAGATGAGACTTTCGATCCTAAAAATCATGTAAATTCACGTGCTGATAAATGGATTCTCACAAAACTGCAATATCTGGTAAAAGATGTGACAAATGACATTGAGAATTACAGGTTCTCGGATGCTGGAACAAAGATCTACAATTTCACTTGGTCTGAATATTGCGATTGGTATGTTGAGTTGAGTAAGGGTGAACATTTGAACCCACATGTTTTAGTGCATGTACTAAAATCGGTTCTTAGGTTGCTACATCCTTTCGTACCTTTCTTTACTGAGGTATTATGGGAAAACTTACATGAAAAGAAGATGCTTATCGAAGAGACTTGGCCTGAATATGATAAGTCATTAGTCTTCGTGAAAGAAGTTGAGGAAATGGAGCTATTGCATCAGGTTATTTCGGATATTAGAAGCATGAGAGCTGAATATAGCGTTGAACCGGCTAAGAAGATTCATGCGGTAATTTATGGAGGTAAATATAAGGATTTCCTTGAAGAAAAGCGCGAACCACTTATGAGGATGGCTCGTTTAGAAAATCTTGAGATCTTTGAGAAAGGGGAGAAGATTGAAAAAGCTGTTTGCTTGTTTATAGGTGATATGGAAATATATCTGCCTCTGAATGAGTTGATAGATACAGAAAAAGAACAGAAGAGACTTGAGAAAGAGCTTGAAAATCTTGTTAGTTTTGAGAAAACTTTATCAGGGAAATTGAAGAACAAAAAATTTGTTCAGAATGCGCCGGATGAGGTAGTAGAAAAAGAAAAAAAGAGGTTGGAAGAAACTCAGGTTGGGATTAAAAAGATTAAGGAAAAGCTCTCGGAACTATAAAAAAAATAGCTTTCTGCCTTCAAGAGACAAGCAAAATCTGTTATAATAGAAAGAAGTATTTTCTTTTTATTTAATATGAATGTGACGCTAAACCAGGAAATTAACAAGATTAAAGATCTCATTTCAAACCAAAGGTTGAAAGAGGCTTATACTGTATGTAATAAGCTCTTACTGAATTTTCCTGAAAGTGGGAGAGTTTATAAACTTCAGAAGAGAATAGAGAAAACAGTGTTTAAACAAAACGTAGAAAGTGTTAAGAAAGATCTAAAGGGACTAAAGCCTTTATGGGGAGAGCATAAATATGGTGAGCTTGTGGAAAAGCTGCAGGGTTTGCAAACATATGTGCCTGGTTACGCTCCAGTAGAGAAACAACTAGAAAAAGCTACAAAGCTTTACAGCAAGTATAGTAAAAAAGAGCGAAAAGATACCTTAAACAAGTACATTAAAACTATTGGTGAGAAAATGCAGAAAGAGGAGTACGAAGAGGCAATTACGCTGTCGAAACAGATTTTGCATAAAATCCCTAATCATGAACAAGCAGCATTTCTTCTAAACAAGGCTAAAAAGCTTTTTGTTGATAAAAAGATCAATGATAACAAAGTCTTTTTGGAAAGTGATAAATTTGGCGAGATTCAGGAATTTCTTCTGGGACTTTTAAAATTTAATCCAAACTCAAAACAGATAAATTCACTTCTAAAAAAGGCGAGAAGAAGAGAAACAGTAACACTAGAAATGGGGAAAAAGGAATTTGCTTTTAGATCTTACGAAAACATTATTGTCCTATATAAAAAGAAAAAATACGATAAAGTGATTGAGGCACTTCAGGAACTGCTTGCAGTTGAACCCGACAACCTCAAATATCTCGAACTTTTATCAAAAGCTAAAAAGAGATTTAGCAGACAATTAAATAGGGAAGTGATATCAAAAATATTCAAGTTACAGAAAAAATATAAGCTCGATCATAAAAAGCATCCAAAGGAGTTTATCAGAATATAACTATTTCTTTTTAAGCTTATATTGTTCACGACCAATTCTTTCGAATTGAGGCTTATTCTTAAGGTTTAAGATAATAGTTATCTTTTTAACCTGTCTCTGTTTCATCACCTCTTTAATGATATTCTCTTGTGACATAGCTTTGCCATCCTTAAGAATACCTTGAATGATGTCAGCAACAGTACCTTCTTTGTATCCCCATTCTTTAAGGGCATAAATACCCCTACCAACAAGTACAAACTGGTCGTGCCTGATTAGTTCGTTGTGAACGGCCTGCAAATTAATACGTTTATTATCGAATCGAAGCTCAGTGATTTTGTTAACAATTTCAACAAAATGAAGAGGTTTCTTATTTTTGTTTAGGACATAATAAATCTTATCGCGAAGCGTTTTAGGATTAATATGTCTCCAACTTGCTAGACCAATACCACCTTCAACTGGCTTAAGTCTCTTATCAAGTGTGAATACTGATATAACTTGTGGAAGATTGCTGTGGTCAAGCTCTTTAAAGTGTTTTCGTAGTTCATCAAAAATCTTGCTATGAGTGTGAACGTCAGATTTTTTACTTAAGATATCAATAGTCTTCTCAGTGATGTTTTTGATGTGCGAATGATCAATATCAGCGTATTTGATGTATGGCTGATAATTAATTGTGTTTGGTGTTCTTTGAAGTTCTTTATCTAGCGTGAGTGAAAGGTTGATTGCATTTTTGTTAATCTCAACGTCATTTTTATTTAAGATATTAAATAGCGCTGCAAACAGGTTTTCTTCTGTCATCACTCCACCTTTTTCTTTTAGGATCTCTTTAATGAATTCGTTAAGTGCATTTAGATCTGTATTTCCTACGTTCCTTTGCAATTTTGTAAGAGCATTCTTTTCAATCTGTCTGATTCTTTCACGTGTTACATTGAATTCTTTTCCAATCTCTTCAAGGGTTGCTCTATAAGTGTTATCAAGGTTAAATCGTCTCTTAATCACGTGTTTTTCCTTTTGTGAAAGCAGTATCAGGAGGTCCTGTACAATCTTTTGAGCATTTTGGAATGTCCTTACAGGTGTCTTTTGGATATTCATAGGAAGCACTTAAATTAAAAAATATTTAGAGGTATATATCAAATCGAAAAAATCCACTTAATTATATTCTTTTGTGATTTTTCAGTGAAGCAATTAGGGTTTACTAATTGCAGAAATAATTTTTAATTCACACTTTTTGATGCAGAATGCATACGGTAGCCCATGCAGTACACGGTTTCTATAAGCCGCATCTTTGGTTTGTAATCAATTTTTTTGCGAAGAGTATTTATGTGAACATCGACAGTGTGAGTGAACAAATTTGCGTTTCTGTCCCAGACGTTCTCGAGGATCTTTTGTCTGCTTAAAATAACGTCGGTATTGCTCATCAGGTACTCCAAAAGCTGGAATTCTTTATTCCTCAAATAGAGTTTTTGCTCGAATCTTTTCACTTCTCTTGTTTGGAGATTTAAAGTGAGATCTGCAACTTTAAGAGTTTGTTTCTTTTTGGAGGATTGTTTTTTTAGAAGATATCTCTTTATTTCAAATGCCAAGGCTCTTACAGTAATTGACTCAGGGTAAACATATAAAGGGAGACTTATATTAGGTGCAAGAAGATCTAATGTAGATTTGTTCGCAACAATAAAGAAAGGGTAATTCCGTGGGACTTTTTGTATCTTCTCTAGTTGTATTGATGGCAAGTGAATCTTTGATGGGAACTTGCAAACAACAGCATCATATTGATTTAGCAAATATTCGTCGTCCCAATTATCATAAAATGATTTAGGATCGCTTTGGATATTCTCGTATTTAAGACCACGTGACAGGAAGGTCGCAGCCATTGTGTGTTCCGCAAGCACGAGAGCATACATAACAACGTAGTAAGGAAGATAAGGATGACAATGATAATCAATTTTATGGATTAACAATGCATAACTCTACAAATTTCCCTTTTAAATAATGAAAATAAGGTTAAAATTGTGCTGTAACTATTTGAACAACAATTCATTAAATGATTGAACTAAACGAACTAAGGTCATTATTGGTAGAAAATGGGATTCCTTCTTACAGGGCGAATCAGGTTCTGCATGCAGTTTATAAAGAAGGGAAAGCCAATTATGATGATATGAAAGTCTTGCCAGCATTTGTAAAAGAATACCTTGAAAAGAACCTACCCGTTCTTTCAATTGAAAATGTAAAGGAGGAGGTCTCGTCGAATGGAAGTACGTATAAGGCTTTATTTAGATTGCATGATGGTAAGAAAATAGAAGCAGTCTTAATGCGCTTTAAAGACGGACGAAAAACAGTATGCGTTTCAAGTCAGGTTGGCTGCACACTAAAATGTAAATTTTGTGCAACAGGTAAAAGAGGTTTTAAGCGCGACCTCACTTATGAAGAAATCACAGACCAGGTTTTATATTTTCAACATTTACTTAAAAAAGAAGACTCACATGTTGGGAATATTGTATTTATGGGAATGGGTGAACCCTTCCTAAACTATGAGAACGTCATGAAAGCAATCTCAATCCTAAACGATCCGGTCGCCTTCAACATAGGTTTGCGAAACATAACAGTATCAACATCTGGAATTGTTCCGCAAATAGAACAATTTGCCGAGGATGCAGGACAAGTAAATTTAGCTGTAAGTCTCCATGCTCCAAACGATCAAATTCGAACTTCGATTATGCCAATCGCAAAGAAGTATTCATTAGAAGAGCTAATGGCAGCATGCAAGGGGTATGCAGAAAAAACACACAGAAGAGTTTCGTATGAATACGTAATGCTTAGAGGAGTCAACGATTCTGATTCCAATGCACACGAACTTTCAAGGCTGCTCCATGGGCAGCTTTGTCATGTGAATCTGATACCGTATAATGAAACAAACGTTAAGGGGATGAAGGGTTCAACGAAAAGTCGCACAGAGGAGTTTAAGAAAATTCTAGAGCTGCATAAGATACCTGTCACAGTTCGCATCAGTCTTGGAAAAGATATCAAAGCTGCATGCGGCCAATTGGCAGGAAAATCCTCTTGCAATTCAGGGCAATAAGGAGAAGCATATAGGTACATATTATTACTAACCAACTTAATGATGGCTGATGATAACAAGGGGCAGGACGACAAGAAACGTAAAATTCAAGTTAAATTTGATGCAACTCAGGAAGCTGGCGTTTACAGCAATGCGGTTTCTGTACACCTTAAGAAAAACGAAATGGTGTTGGATTTCGGGTATATTATCCCAAATGTTGATCCAACGACCATTAAGGTTGTAAGCAGAATCAATGTGACTCACGAAACAGCAGAGAGCTTTTTGAAGGTTCTTTCAAATGCAGTTCTAGATTGGAAGAATAAACAGAAAGAAGCATGAAAGCACTAATTCAGAGAGTAAAGGAGGCATCAGTCGTTGTTGATGGTGAGACAACAGGAGCCATTGAAAAAGGAATTTTAATCTTCCTTGGAATAACGCATGAGGATGGACCTCGAGAAATAGAAGCTCTTGTTGATAAAATCGTCAATTTAAGAATTTTTGAAAATGATGGTAAGCGGATGGATTTTTCTATAAAAGATCTTGGAGGTGACTTATTAGTTGTTTCTCAATTCACTTTATATGGAAGTTTGAAAAAAGGCAGACGTCCTGATTTTGGTGATGCAGCAAATCCAGAGAAGGCTAAAGAGCTTTACAACTTGTTTGTAGAAGAGTGTCGGAAAACTGAACTAAAGGTAGAGACAGGGGAGTTTGCCGCAATGATGGATGTGTCACTTATCAACGACGGACCAGTTACTTTTTTACTTGATAGCAAGGATTTGCTAAGATAGCATTCGTTTAGACTTTAATTTTTAAATATGGCGCAAAAAGAGCAGGATTTAATGGAAAAGATAGTTTCACTTTGTAAACGTAGAGGATTTGTATTTCATGGATCAGAAATTTATGGAGGACTTGCAAATACATGGGATTTAGGGCCGCTTGGAAGTGAGCTTAAAAACAACGTCCTAAAAGCTTGGTGGAAATTCTTCGTTCACGGTCGTCGTGACATCGTAGGTATAGACGCGGCCATCTTAATGAATCCCAAAGTTTGGGAAGCGTCAGGACATGTAGATAGCTTTAATGATGCTCAGATTGATTGTAAAGAATGTAAGAAGCGCTTCAGGGCAGATCATTTAATTGAAGATGCTGTTGAGGATGCGAAAGTTGAAGGACTAAGCACAGATGAATTAAAGAAATTGATTGATGAAAACAACATCAAGTGCCCTAGTTGTGGAGCGCAAAATTACACAGATGTTCGAACATTCAATCTCTTGTTCCAAACTAATATTGGTCCGGTTGCAAACGATTCAGAACCGATTTTTTTAAGAGGAGAAATTGCACAGGGTATATTTGTAAATTTCAAAAATGTTCTTGATACATCACGCAAGAAGATTCCTTTTGGAATTGCTTCTGCAGGTAAAGCTTTTAGAAATGAAATCACTCCTGGTAATTTTATTTTCCGAACTCTTGAATTCGACTTAATGGAATTTGAATATTTCATTAAAGAGGAGATGTGGGAAGAAAAGTTTGATTATTGGCTTGAAGAAATGCATAAATGGCTTGAGCTAGTTGGTATTAGTAAAGAAAATACTCGAGTTCGTGAGCATACTGCCGACGAACTTTCACACTATTCAAAAAAGACAGTTGATATCGAATATAAAACACCATTCGGATGGAAGGAACTGTATGGCCTTGCATATCGAACAGATTTTGATTTGCGAATGCATATTGAAAAAAGTGGAGCTGATCTAAATTATTTCGATCAAGCAACGGGAGAAAAATATATCCCACATGTTATCGAGCCTACATTCGGGTTAAGTAGAACGTTATTGATGGTGCTTCTTGATGCATACAACGAAGAAGAAGTTGAAGATGCTAAAGGCAACAAAGAAACTCGTGTTGTACTAAAATTAAAGCCAGAAATTGCTCCATTTAGAGCGGCTATTTTGCCATTAATGAAAAAACCGGAATTACTAGAAAAAGCAGACGAAGTATTCGAATCACTTAAAGATAAATTCTCTCTCGATTTTGATATCACTGGAAGTATTGGTAAGCGATATAGGCGTCAGGATGAAATTGGTACGCCGTATGCAATTACAATCGATTACGATACTCTAGAGGATGACTCGGTTACTGTGCGAGACAGAGACACGTTGAAGCAGGAGAGAGTTAAAATTTATGAGTTGGAAACCGTACTAACCAAATAGTAATTTACAATTTTTTTATCTTCTTTTTACATGCGTATGATATTTGTTATGCATGAATTTACTTCCACGCGAGAAATTGCAACTATATGGGCCAAAACAACTGAATAATAGTGACTTGATTGCTATTGTCCTCGGTCATGCAACCAAAAAGGAGAGCGTTTTTGATTTAAGTAAGCGGTTATTGAAGGAGTATGGGCAAACCCCACTGCAATCAATGCAAAATGTAGCAGAATGTCAGAAATTGTTTAAAATAGGACAGGCTCAGGCATCCAAAATTCTAGCTTGTTTTGAAATTGGCAGGCGTTTTTTTGGCAAGGACAAGACAAAAAACAAACTAACTAATGCGCATGAAGTATTCTCGCACGTTAAAGATATGTTGGATCTCAAAAAGGAATATATTCGTGGACTTTATTTAAACACAAGGCATGAACTCATTTACGACGAGGTATTATCTATCGGGACTCTTGAAAGCACATCTTTGCACCCTCGGGAAGTATTTTATCCTGCAATTCAAAGATATGCATATACCTTTATTCTAGTGCATAATCACCCCTCCGGAAACCCTGAAGCAAGCGAGGAGGATTTCTATTTAACTCAGGAGATAGTTAAAGCAGGGGATTTATTCAGAATTCCGCTACTTGATCACGTTATTGTGTCGAAAAATGGGTACTACAGTTTTCAAGAGCATGGCACCCTTTCACCTTGAGTTTTTGCCTTATTTTTGCTAAAATATATAGATTTAGATATAAAAACAAAAAACAAATATGTGGAATTATATTCTACAACATCCGTTCAGGACGCTTATAATTGTTGCTGTCCTCGTAATTTTATACAGATATGCAGTCTGGCTGTTTCGCTATTTGATACAACTACATTATGCGAAAAAGCTTACATACATGCGGATAACTCTTCCGCGTGAAGATACACAGAAAGATAAAGACAAGCAGGTTGAAAAGGATTTTCGCGAAAAAATTGGTGTGATGGATCAGTTTTACAGGAATATTCATGAAATTAGAGAGCTTTCCATATCTAATCGTATAAGGAATTTCTTTCTGAATCTCGATGTAGTTTCCTTTGAAATGGTTGCGATGAGCAGAGAGGTGAATTTTTATGTAGTAACTTATCCTTTTTATCAGCATATTATTGAGAAGCAGATTACTTCGTATTACCCCGATGCAGACATTCAATTAACTGAAGCATACACCGTTGATCCTCCAGGAAATAAACAAAGATGTTTCTTTGCACATTTAAGCAAAGACAGCTGGTATCCAATTAAAACTTACAAAAAAATTGAGAACGATCCGTTAAATGATATGACAAACGTTCTTTCCAAATTGGGCGATAATGATAAAGCGGTATTCCAGTTTGTTGTAAGTCCACGTTCAGATAGATGGAGAAAAAAAGCTGAAAAAATGGGAACGAGACTTTTCTTAAATAAACTCGGAAAAGGATGGATACCAAAAATACCTGTACTTGGAACTTTACTTAGTTGGATATTTGGTATTTTCACGGGAATTGCATTCGGATATGATCGCATGAAGAAACAGTCTGCAAGTACGGGTGCTCCGGAAGGAAGCCAGTATGTACGTATGCTTCAAACTAAAGAGGAAGTGGCAAAGATGATTGGTGAAAAAGCCAGCCAGGTTGGATTTGATGTGACTGTCCGAATTATTGCATCTTCAAAAACAAGCAGCGATGCTTATAAGCTTGGAAACAATATGATCCTGGCGTTGAATCTATTTAAAGATGCTTCAATGAACTGGTTTCAGACAAAAAGATTATTTTTCATTGATTCAATCAATAATAAACTTATGCTTCATGCATTTAAGAACAGGCTGCATAATTTTAAACCTTTCCCAATATTTAGTGAAAAAGAATCGATAATGGTTCCGGAAGAACTTGCTGGAATGTATCACTTTCCAAGCAGCCGGTATAATTACACTCCAATTATTAAATGGCTTAAATATAAAGTTGTGCCAGCCCCTGTAGATACTCCGCAGGAAGGGATTTACCTTGGAGATAATGTCTATCGAGGAGCTCGAAAAAAGGTTCATATACTACGAGACGATCGAACAAGGCATCACTATATAATCGGAAAATCCGGTGCAGGTAAATCGGTATTTATTAGTTTTATGGCAAGACAAGACATTAGAAATGGCGACGGAGTTTGTGTGGTAGATCCGCATGGCGATCTTGTTGAAGATATACTTCATTATATTCCGAAAGAAAGGGCGAAAGACGTAATTGTGTTTAATCCTTCAGATCAGTTGCGTCCAATGGGTCTTAATATTTTGGAGGCAGATACGCCTGAGCAGCAGGATCTTGCATCAAGTCAGGCCACAGAAATTTTCATCAAACTGTTTGGTGATGAGATATTTGGACCGCGAATTCAGCACTACTTCAGAAATGCTTGTTTAACATTAATGGAAGATAAAGATGAAGGCGCAACGTTAATTGATGTACCTCGAATGTTCGTGGATAACGACTTTATGAAATACAAAGTTAAGAAGGTTAGAAACCCTGTTGTACGTTCATTTTGGGAACATGAGTACGCCAACACGGGTGAAAGAGAACGTCAGGAAATGATTCCGTATTTCTCTTCTAAATTCGGACCGTTTATTACTAATTCGATAATGCGTAATACGATTGGGCAAACGAAATCTGCGTTTAATTTCCGTGAAGTAATGGATAAACAAAAAATCCTACTAATCAACCTTTCTAAAGGTAAAATTGGTGATTTAAATACGCAGCTACTTGGACTGATTGTGGTCGCCAGAATACAAATGGCAGCGATGAGTCGTGCCGATATGCCGGAAGATCAACGTAAGGATTTCTATCTGTACGTGGATGAGTTCCAAAACTTTGCGACGGACAGTTTCTGTTCGATTCTTTCTGAAGCCCGAAAATATCATTTGGCGTTAATTATGGCGCATCAATATATTAAGCAGCTGGAAAAGAAACAAGACACTTCTATCCGTGATGCGGTATTTGGTAACGTCGGAACCATGATGTCATTTAAAGTTGGTGCCGATGATGCCGAGTATATGGCGAAGGAATACGCACCTGTTTTGACAGAATCAGATGTGCTCGGAATTGCGAACTATAAAGCATACATAAAGCTAAACATTAAAAACTCAACATCAAGAGCATTTTCGCTTGAAACTATTTACGATACAACTGGCAAAAACAAGAAGATTGCCGAGATCGTAAAAGAATATTCAAGAATGAAATACGGACGAAAGAAAGAGTTTGTTAATCAGGAAATTGCGGCTCGAATTGGTATTGATCTAAGTGAAGAATGAGAACACTAAATACCCAAAAACTCGTTGAACACATAAGGAATACGAAGATTCTTTTGTATTCACTTGTTCTGGCTTTAATAATTGGGATGTTTGGACTTGGAAGCGGAATTAGAGATCTGTATGAGGAGCTTATAACAAAGGACTACCAGATTTCAGTTTTGACAGATGAGGTAGGGGAGCTTAGAGAAGAAAACACATACATGTATCAGAACCTTCTAGAAAACAGAGAGTTTTTAACAGAAAGCGTTGATGCGATCCAGAACTCGTTTGTTGGATATGTTGAAGGGAACGAATCTGAGAAAAACGAAATGCACGCGACATTCACGCAAGTTCAAACAGACCTAGATGTACTAATAGGTGAAAAAGAAATAGCAATAGCAAGCCTGCGAGACCGAAATCAGCGCTTAAGTGAGGAAGTGGGATTTCAGGCATACTCGGAAGAAGTCGAAAATATTTTAATAGTTGGAAAAAACCAAGATCTTACAGATACGATTATTCTCGCAAGCATAAATCCCTCGCGTGAAACAGTTACACTAATTAGTATTCCTCGCGATTTGTATGTTAATGGCAGGAAGATTAATTCAATTTATGCCTCGCATGGGATTATCAAGCTTGAGAAAGATATACACATGATAACGGGCGCAACCATAGACAAACATGTGATTCTTGATTTTGCAGCATTCGAAAAGATTGTAGATATACTTGGTGGGATTGATCTGTATGTTCGTGAGCCTATTCACGATAATGCTTTCCCAACAGCGGATAATGGATATACGGTTTATTCGATTGAAGAAGGTTCTCATCATTTGGATGGTGAGGAAGCTTTGAGATATGCGCGGAGTAGAAAGTCGACGTCTGATTTTGATAGAAGTAAACGTCAGCATCAGGTTATTCAGGCAATTCGTGTGAAATTGAAGATGTTGGATATTCTTGCCGACTTGGATAAGGCTATAGAAATTTATGAAACTGTAGTTGCAGGAATCGATACAAATATTGATGTGTTCGAAGCACTTTATTACATGGACAATTATCAAAATTACGCTATTGAGAGCGGAAATGTGATAAGTAGTCAGAACTTTTTATATTCCACAAAATCGGTTAACGGCCAATATATCCTTTTGCCAAAGACCGGAGATTATTATCAAATAAAGGAATACGTGTCCAATTTGATTAAAGAGTAGGATTCAGGCATAATTGAGTGCGAAATAATCATGTTAACTCTCTCACTCATGAAAAAAATATTTCTACTTTCACTTGCCGCTCTTCTTTTTATGTCCGGATGTAACGGTGGTGATGATTTAAACGGTCATATCGATGTTCCTTCTGATATCGATATTACGTATACAAAAGGAAATGCAAATGCGTCTGTTACGATTACCGAGTATAGTGACTATCAGTGTCCATTTTGTGCTCGTTTAACACTTGAAGTGCTTCCACTGCTACAAAACGACTATATTGAAACAGGGAAGGTTTTATTTGTCTTTAAAGACTTGCCGCTTCCAAATCATAGGGATGCACAAAAGGCCAGTGAGGCAACATATTGCGCGGGTGAACAGGACGAAGATAAATATTGGGAAATGCACGTGAAGCTATTTGAAAATCAAAAGAATTTGGCTAGAGAAGATTTATCTACTTATGCTGGAGATTTGGAATTGAACGTTGAGGCTTTCGACAGTTGTCTTGATGCTGACAAGTACAAGAACCTTGTTTTGCGAAATAGGCAGGATGGTTTAAAGGCTGGTGTTGAAGGAACTCCTACATTGTTTATAAATGATACTCCACTTGTTGGATTGCCTCAATACGATGCTTTAAAACAGGTTATCGAAACTGAGCTACGGAAGTAAACTGCGATTTTATGAAAAAACGAAAGCCAAAGTGGGATATGCTCTCTGACAAAAGGAGGCAAAAGTGCATAAACGATATTATTGGTTTTTTTGAGACTGAGCGAGACACCAAGATAGGCGTTATTGCCGCTGGAGAGGTGCTTGATTTCTTCATGGAACAACTTGCCGAGGATATTTACAACAACGGCGTTGAAGACGCTAAGAACGTCTTTAAAGGTAAGCTGGAGGATTTGGAGATTGACTTGGAGATGCTGGGAAGTGGGTAGGGGGTGGGATTTGTCAGTTAACTTCCATATTTTTAACATTTTTTATGAATGAAAATATAACAATCTATATAGCAATCTATGGAGCCATATTATCCACTATTGTGCTTATCTGGAACATTATTAAATATTACTTAGATAAAGGTAGAATGGAACTAAATTGTATGCTTGGTAATATCGTTGGCTATAGAGTCAATGATAAAAAGTTATACCTCACCTATACAGTCACTAATAAAGGGAATAAACCAATAACGATAACTCATGCAGGAGGAATTTACGAGAATAAACAAAATTTTTTGGTTAATGCTACAGAAATCCCAAAGAAATTAGAGCATGGTGAATATGTTACTATCAAAACTCCTGATCTTGAAAATCTTAAAGATATAAAAAAACTATATGTTGTTAATTCATTAGGACAATATTGCTATCTAAAAAGAAAAAAAATTAAAAAATTAAAAGAAAGTCTTAAAAAATACGTCTTCGGTTCATCGTAAATGCTCGTACGGTGTAGCACTTCGTGCTAACATTGTATGAAACACACAAAATATTAATTCTTTATATATGTTAGAAAAATTTGGTCCTATAAAAAATCCCCTAACAATAATTGCTATTTTTGCTGGAATAGCAGAAGTTAGCGGAACAGCTATACTGCCATTTATTGATATTAATAACCAAAACATATTCATTGGGTTCTTAATTGTATTTCCATCAATTTTAGTAATACTATTCTTTCTTACCCTAAACTTTAATCATAAAGTACTTTATGCTCCATCAGATTATAAAAATGAAGAAAATTTTGTAAAAACACTCAAATTTGATTACAACAAATTAGAATTAAAAGAAACAAAAGAATCCAAACAACAAATTATGGAGAAGACAAAGTACGAAATCAGTATCTCAAATTTTGAAGATGCAGAAAGGCTAATTAACATATATAAATCACAAAATTTTCTTGCAAACTTATATATAGGTATAGGAGAAGGAGAGGATCCTGGAAATAATAGTATCCAGTCTGAACATGAGGCAATATGGCTTGGAGCTAATGTATCCGTTGGCGTAGCTGTTCCAGTAATTAAAATTGCGAAAAAGTTTTATCCACATCTCAAGTATATACACCTATCATCAAATATTGATGGAAGTCCAGATTATATTCATGATCAAATTTTTATTGGAGGAGCCACTTCCGCTGCTAAAAGACTGCACTTGCATCAGATATCAAAAGAAGACTTTAATAAATTAAATGAGAAAATGTCACAAGAAGATTTTCATAGTTTTATTAAAAAAATTAGCTAATTTTTTGTGTGCATCATAATACAGTGCACTCTTTCGCTTTGTTCAATCGTTTATCCAAGTTTTCGATGCGGCTTTTTGTTTCGCTCATATTGTACAGCATCTCAAATTCGCATATACTACAACTGTTAAGTAGCATGTTTTTGGTCTCAAACAAATCAACTTATGGTAGAAAATAAGCCAGAACCAATCAATGAAGATGACCTTCCTGAATCAATACATGCTCAGTTAGCCAAAATTACAGATGAAGGTAAGCGGAAAAGTCACGCACGATTTGTCCTTGCAGCTTTAGGAAGTATACCTTGGGTCGGCGGATTCCTAGGCGCAATGGCAGCAAAAGATGCTGAAAAAGAACAAGGAGGTATAAATCAGCTTCAACAGTTATGGCTACAAGAACATGAAGAAAAGATACAAAAACTCGGTTACGTCTTGTTTCAAATTCTCTCGCGGCTTGAAAAATTTGGCGAAGAAATAGAAGAAAGGATAGAATCGTCTCATTATTTAGATCTTGTTCGAAAAGGATTTAGATCTTGGGATCAAGCAGATACCGAAGAGAAACGAGAGCTAATCAAGAAATTATTAACCAGTGCAGGGGCAATCAAGCTCTGCCCAGATGATCTTGTACGACTATTTATTGATTGGATAGATAAATACCATGAGGCTCATTTCAAAGTAATTAAAGAGATATATCAAAAGCCAGGCATCACTCGAGGCGATATTTGGGATAACGTAAAAGGTGAAAGACCGCGAGAGGATTCTGCTGAAGCTGATTTATTCAAACTATTGATCCATGACCTCAATGTAGGCCGTGTAATAAGGCAAGCAAGGGATACGGATGGAGCGGGGAATTTCTTAAAAAAAACACGTGTTAAGTCGGCACGTGGATTAAGCCCTTCAAGAACAATGGAATCCGCCTTTGAAAATTCTAAACCATATGTACTAACAGAATTAGGTAAGCAATTCGTGCATTACACTATGGAAGAAGTGGTTACACAAATAGAAGATCAAAAACACAGTACTTAACAGCGGGCTAGTCGGTTCGCTCACTAAAATTTTTTTTATGAAAATCTTATTAAGAAAATACGTAACAGTTACACTATTACTACTAATCATTTTGACTTTAAGTGGTTGTGCATCGCAGCCGACGATCAGTGACTATGGCCCAGGTTTCTTTGTAGGATTATGGCATGGAATTATTTCTCCATTCGCTTTAATTGGGAGTATTTTTATGGACATACGTATATACGAATTCCCTAATTCTGGATTTTGGTATGACCTAGGTTTCATAATAGGAATAGGCTGCTGGGGAGGTGGGGCAGCCGCAGCACATGATTAAGACACAAAAAAGACAATGCTCGCTAACCCAAATTTGGCGGTGGTGCGTTAACGCGCTATTATAACCACTGCCAAGCATCGTATATGTCGAAAAGTTGTACGAAATGCCAAATTAAGTTAGCCTTACAAAGGCTAATTTCTTAACAGAATATAAAAAATGGCTACATATTTAGTATTATTCACTGCTATAACATTTTCTATAATGTGTATTTCATACAAAGCATTTGCAATCCAAAAAAGATGGGCAATTGGTAAAATATTATCCAAAGATGCATCTTTTCCAATAATAGCAGCTATCGCTACAGGTTTATGGGCACTTTATAAATCATTTGTTTATTTTGAATGGTGGACTCCTTTTGCAATATTGATCCTTGCATGGATTACGTCATTTTTATTAACTATTTTATTCAAAAAGCATACTCAAATTCTGTGTATATTAGGTATTATTCCAGCTTTAATTGCAGTTGCACTAATATAAATTAGTTTGGTACATCGTACAACAGCGGGCTAGCCGGTTCGCTCCGCTAAATAAAATTATTCGTAACATTCTTCAGATGAAAAAACTCCTTTTAATTCTAACTATCTTACTACTTGCAGGTTGTAATTCAACAACATCAAATATAATGGGCGAAAAAGTAGAAATCGAAAAACCAAAAGAAAACAAAATACTATCTCAAGAGCAATATTCACTTAGTTGTAAAACTCATTATTACACTGATATTACAATTGGAGGTGATATTATTGAAGAATCATATATAAAAATCTCAGAAGGTCATGAAAATGCAACAATAAATGTAAATAATGAAGCTGCTACTTTCTTTGGTGCGGATTTTATTGTTTTAGATGATAACCCTTCATATCTTGTTATGATGAGATACTATGATGTAAGCGGATTGACTGAAGTTGTATCAATTAATAAAGATACTGGTATTGGTTTTGATATAAAAACTCTAACTTTTGGTTTTTCTGGTGCTCCAAATACTACTACATATTTGATTAACTGTTACGAATAATTTTATTTTTTAATTATTATTAATATGAAAAAAGTTTTCATTCTCCTTGTTATTTTTGCTTTATTACTTACAGGTTGTTCAAATGGTAATCCTGATCTTTCATATAAACAAGAATGTCGCGAACTTGTTAATGATGTTAAAGATGAATTCAATAACTTTAATAAAGAATACTTTGGGATAAAAGAAAAACATCTAGATTCTATTCAATACAGTAAAAGCAAAAATACATGTATAAGTAAAATAAAGGTTTATTATACTAATGGAAGGGCTGAAACCGTTTATAGAGATGAATTAACTTCGAAAGAATTAACCTATTTTGTTCAATCATACGATGATATATCTGTTGAAATAGCGGAGAATGAAAACATCAACTTTATAGCTGAAGAAAGTAAGCGACAAGAGGAATACGAAAAAGAGCTGCAATTAATAGAATAACTAGCCCATGGCCGTTAGACGAAAGCCCTTAAAATAAAAAAGATGGATGACGAATTAATAAAAATTGTTTTTGAAGATTTGGACTATATAACAAAGGAATGGAACGCTAAGGAAATTAGTGATGCTAATTTGCGCCATTCAAGTACGATCTTAAGAACTCTTTTAATTGAGAGGAAACTATTTGATGTCGCTCGTTCATTTGATATCCAGAAAATAAGGATAATGAGCTCTAATGAAGATTCTCCATCTTGGCCAGACCCAGTGCTCCACCAAGCTGGGGGAGGAAAGCATAAAGGATTAAAAATTGATGGATTTTCTGTTTATAACAAGACATTTACTTCACAAGAAATAAAAGAAAAAAGCAAAATCGCACTAGCACGTAAAAGCAAACCAATAGAATTAAATAAATACTTAAAGAATTCAAGTATAATTATCAATGGTATTGAAATAAACAGAGAAGAAATAATTAAATATGTTAGCAACAAACTTGGTGGAGCACATTACGATAAAAAAAGAGGGGACCCACTAAATAAAGAAGGAAATATTAGCCTGGAAGGTAAATATGCACTATTAGATGATTATAAAAACTCGAATAAACTCGCTGGAAAAAACTCCATTTATTTCGAATTACTTGAAATTGGACAAAAATTGGTTAATAACCGCGATATTCAAAAACTAAAAAAGAAAATTAAAATTTATTTACAAAAAAGATGAAGGATTTTTTCACAAACCTGGACTTCTGTTGCAGAACTCCTTGGTCCTCTCCCCCTTACGGGCTCGAGATAAGTTCTCTTCCTACTCGTAGAACCTCAAAGAGGCTCCACTCGTAGCAAGTGGGAACTTATGGTGGCAAGGGTGGGGATCGAACCCACGACCTCGGGCTTATGAGTCCCGCGCTCTAACCAACTGAGCTACCTTGCCGCATGCGAAGTTTATTCTAAAAGCAGCGCGCAATAAGTGCAAGCTTTTTTCAGAAATTAAAATGTTTTTATACTGAAATTAAACAAAACTCTGGCAGGTACAACCAGATTTGGATTATTTGGTGGAATTTTTTCAAGTTGTGGTGGACTGTGCATCGGTTCAAAATAATATTCTTTTCCTTCACGATAAATTCGTTTCACACTTAGGTCGCCTTTATAGAGGATGGCAAATAGCTTTCCACTGTTGTCCTCAATGTCGTTGTTTTTAATAGGCTCCATAATAATCACATCACCCAAATAAATACCAAATTCGGGATAATCTCTTATGAAGATTCGTACGGCAACAAGCTCTTCAAGCGACTTATGATAATGCAGGGTATCTTTCATATACGACCTAGAGACGTAAATGAAATTATTGGAACTCTTTCTTAATTCATACAGTTGCTCAAAGGTTTTATTTCGCAGCTTTGTGTTGTCGAGTAGGGGAATAGCAGCCACATCATCCTGGAAATCCCTGCTAATGTCCGTTTCTATCAAAGAAACCAGCTTGTCCCACTTCTTTGCTTTATCAACATAAGAAAGCAGGCCAGGCTTGTCCTCACCAAGGAAATAACCGATTGGTTTTTTTAGATATTCCGCGATTTTCATTAACTCGGAAATTTTAGGTAGATAGCGTCCTTTAGTGATATTCGAGACGTAGGCACGTGACTTTTGAATCATTTGAGCCAGCTCTATTTGCGAAACCTCTCGTTCTTTAAGTGCAGCCTTAATTCGCTCTGCTATAAGTTTTGTAAATTTCTCGTTCATGAATGTGGTCGTTTACGTAGTTTGAACATATTATTCACTACTGCTTAATTTTTGTAAAGATCAATGATAATACTTTACATAAGCTGAATCATTTGTTAAAAATTAAATAGTTTTAGAGATCTTCTGAAGAGAAGAGAGAGGCTTCACAAAAAGTACCAAATAACTTTGGTGCTTTTTGCTTTTTGTAGGGTAAACCGCAACTTTATTTCAAGGTTGTGTTATTGTTTATGTAGATTCAATAACAACATTTAAAATGAAAAAACTATTTGCACTTCTAATCATTTCCCTGCTTGTTCTTTCTGGATGCGCTCAACCAAGCGAACCAATTGAGGTTGAACAGCAGCCGTCGCCTGAAGTTGTACAGCCAGAGCAACCGCTTGAAGAAGAGACAAAATCAGACAATCCTATTGTTCTTGAAGAATTTGGTTTTGAGATAAGTTATCCGGAAGAATGTAATATTAAAGAACTCGCGAGCGGGATTGATCAAGAAGCATTAATGTCATATCACTTGTTAGACTGTTCATTTAAACCTATGTACCTAACTGGAATTTTTGTTGCAACAAGTGAATCAATCGATAAATTCGTTGAATTTAAAGATGGAAAACCTCTGTGTTTTGATGGTCCAGAAACATGTAATCATGAATATGATTGGAATACACACAGGGAGGACTTTGATCGTTTAAAAGAATCAATCAGTCAAAATAAAGATTTAGATGTTGAAATTAACGGTCGTCAATTTACCACTGATAATCGATGGTGGCTATTTAGTGCCGAAATAATAAGAACATACGAGACATTTGTTGGTGATAAAAGGATTACTATCGTTATTGTTTGGAGTACAACAAGAGCGGAATATGAGGAGAACATGCACATTTACGATAAAGAGGCTGATGAGCTTGTTGGAAGGTTTCAGTTTGTAGAAATCCCGGAGTAGGCGTGATTCTATTGGTTGCGGGGACAGGATTCGAACCTGTGACCTTCGGGTTATGAGCCCGACGAGCTACCGCTGCTCTACCCCGCGTCAGTTATTATATGCAACTTTGCATCGAAGTCAAATGAAAGTCAACCATTCGTGTGTCTATCTCAGAGGATTATCCTCAAATATAAACACTTTCCATTTTTCCATATTTGAAAGCTTTCCTATATTCCTCTTCCCATAAGCATCAAATTCAGCTTCGGCATCATCGCCGTTTACCCCTGTATTTGAAGCGATAATAATAACTTCCTCGCCTGGATTGGTTAATCCTTTGTTTTGCTTCAAAATTTTATCTATAAAACTCTCTGAAGTAACGTAATCAAACTCTTCAATCAAACTTTCATTCTCTTTCCTAATGCGCTCGTTCTCATTTTCAAAATCTGTAATGTATTTATCTATTTGATGACTATTATAAAAGGCAAGCGTCAACGAATATAATAGGTACGCGCTTAGGATAATAAGCCCAATAATTATAAAGTTTGTAATATTAGATGGTTGATCGTTTTGGCCTTGCATGCTATGAATTTAATAACAACAATGATGTTATCATAAACTATATAAATTACACAATAATGACAAAAATTCATTGTATAGGTATAGGAGGAATCGGTCTAAGCGGCATAGCTCAAATCCTTCACGACAAAGGTGCAAAAGTAACTGGATCTGACATTGAAGATTCACCATTAATAGAATCAATGCGAGAAAAGGGGATTGAAGTAAGCATTGGACACGATGCGGCGCTTATTACCCCAGACATCACTAAGGTCATTTATTCTTCGGCTGTTCCTCAAGATAATGTAGAACTTGCGAAAGCAAAGGAACTTGAGATCGAGACCATAACTTTTTCTGAAGCTGTTAAAGAATTCACTCAGGATCTTTATACAGTTGCTATTTGTGGGACTCACGGCAAAACAACGGTTACAGCATTTTCGTCTTTGGCCCTAATTGCAGGCGAGAAAGACCCAACCGTTATTATCGGTTCAACTATAAAAGAGTTCAATAATTCAAACTACAGAGTCGGGAAAGGAAAATATTTCATTGTTGAGGCATGCGAATACAAACGCAACTTCCTCCACTACGATCCAAATGTTGTGATTATCACAAATATTGAAGCAGAACATCTCGACTACTTTAAAGATCTGGAAGATTACAAGAGCGCGTATAGTGAATTTGTGAATAAACTTCCTGAAGATGGCTTTATTATTGCCAATGGTGACGATGAAGATGTGCTTGATATAATTAAAGATTTCAAAGGAAACGTGATTTTGTTTTCTACTAAAGAAAAAAATACAGATTGGTACGTTGAAGGAAATGAAATTTATAAAGCGGGTGAGAAAGTAGGCGAGCTAGAATTAAAAATCCCAGGAGAATTCAACAAGCAAAATGCTCTTTGCGGCCTTATCCTAGGGCAAATACTGCATGTCGACCGTGAGGCAATTTTAGATAAATTCAAGGAATATACTGGTTCATGGAGACGATTTGAACAAATTGGTAATTTTCACGGAATAAGGATGATTAGCGATTACGCTCACCATCCAACGGCAATTATAAAAACATTGCGTGCGACTCACGAGAAATATCCCGATTCACGCATTTGCTGTATTTTCCAACCACATCAATACAATCGCACAAAGCACTTTCTTCCTGAATTCGCTGAATCATTCAAAGAAGCGGATTATGTAATTATCCCAAGCATTTACAAGGTTCGTGATTCAAAAGAGGACACAGATGCAATTTCCGTCGAAGAGCTAGTTGAAGAGCTTAAAAAACACAAGGAAAATTCATTTTATCTTCCTGAGTATGAACAAATACGCGTCTTCCTAGAAGAACATAAAGACGATATTGATATCACGTTCATCATGGGAGCAGGGGATATCTGGACTCTTGGGGATTTTCTTTTAGGATAGCTTCCACACAGTCCCTTCAGGCAAATCTTCGAGGATAACTCCCTTTTCTTTAAGTGTATCCCGAATTTCGTCGGATTTCGCCCAATCTTTAGATGCACGAGCTTCCTCACGCTCTTTAATAAGTGCCATCAGTTCATCCGGCAATTCCTCTTGTTCCTGAGGTAAAAGTACTCCAAATACTGCATCAACTTTTTTAAGGAAATCCAAAATTGTTTCTTTGTCGGTCACAGTTAATTGATTTTTTCCCGCAAAAACATTTAGTTCTTTAACTAATTCAAAAATTGCAGCTAGTGCCTCTGGTGTTTCAAAATCATCATCCATACTTTCCTCAAATTTCTTCTCAGCTTCTTTAATAAAATCAACAACCTCTTTATGCGCGTCTCCTTCATCACTAACTCGTTTGATTGAATTAACAAAATCGTGAAGACGAGCAATACTGTTTTTTGACTGCTCTAATAAATCGTCAGTAAAATTAATAGGGGAGCGATAATGAGTTTGAAGATAAAGATATCTGATAATATCACCAGAATATTTATTCAAAACATCACGAAGGGTTATAAAGTTGCCAAGCGACTTCGACATCTTTTCTTCATTGATGTTAATAAACCCATTGTGAAGCCAATAATTTGCAAAAGGCTTAGAATGCGCTTTTTCACTCTGAGCAATTTCACATTCATGATGAGGGAACATAAGATCCGCTCCTCCTCCGTGAATATCAAAAGTTTCGCCAAGTAGCGATGAACTCATCGCACTACATTCTATATGCCAACCTGGACGACCCTTTCCCCATGGACTTTCCCATGCTGGCTCACCTGGTTTTTCCTTTTTCCACAAAGCAAAATCTTGAGGATTCCTTTTGTCCTGATTCACTGCAACTCGAGCACCCATCTGCAAGTCCTCCAATTTCTGGTTCGACAATTTACCATATTCAGGAAACGCCTTTATATCAAAATAAATTCCATCTTCAAGTTCATAAGCGGCTTCTTTTTCTTCTAATTTTTGAATAAGCTTTATGATTTCCGCTATATATTCCGTAGCGCGTGGAGCATGATCCGGCGGCATAATCTTTAATTCTCCATAATCTTCAACATATTTGGGAATAACTTCCTCAGAGAGGTCAGAAACGCTAATGCCCTTTTCCTCGGCTCGTTTAATCATCTTGTCGTCCACATCTGTATAGTTTGAAGCGAAAGTCACATCAAAACCTTTGTAGATTAAATATCGTCTAATTATATCGAAAGAAACCGCGCTTCTTCCATGTCCTAGATGCGCACTATCGTATACAGTTGGCCCACACAGATAAAAGCTAACCTTACCCTCGTTTAAAGGTTTAAGATCTTCTTTCTGCCTTGTGAGAGTATTGTAGAGTTTCATTACATGAGAAGGCTAACAATTATTGCACGTGCAAAATCAATAACCAAAAAGGCTATAATAGGGGAGATATCGAACATTCCAAGTCTAGGGATAATCCTTCTGAAGAAGGACAAAACCGGCTCAGTGATTTCAAACACAAATGAAAAGAATTTACCTCTATTCCCAGTCGGCCTGATCCACGACATAATTACTCTAATAAAGATCGCTGCGACCAATAGATCGGCAAAAATATTAACAAATTGAATAATAAAACCTCGTATCTCCATGATTAACTACCTTTCTAAATTATAACACGAGGAGATTTTAGCACACTTTCTTTCGAAATCTAAAGTAAAGCTGTGCAATAAAGAATGAAGCTAGTAAAACCCAAAGTGCTTCAGGTCCCGGATCACCATATACTTTTGTAGTCGGTCCTATTTGCTGAAGGACTGGAGGTTGAGGTTTTTCCGGAGGGACAAATGTTGTCGCCTTAAGGCTAAATGGAATCGAACTTGTGATGCTGCTTTTGTTGTCACTTTCATTACCAGTATCATCCATTGCAGCAACAGCAAAGAAATATTCGTTTCCGTTTTGTAAATTTGGAATATACCAAGTTGGAGTGTTATCTATTGTATCTACGATAACGTTTAAGTTTGTTGGAGTAAGTCCATAATAAATTCTGTAATTAACCACTTCTGAATCATCTGTAGCAGGCTGCCAAGAAAGAGTAATTTTTTGATCCGATGAGTCCGCTTTTAATCCAAATACATCGCTTGGTGCTTCGTCCGCAGGCTCTTCTTCTACTGGAGGTTCTTCTTCCATTGGTTCTGTCTCGCTTCCTCCGTCGATTGCGCCATCACCGTTTTCTGTTATTTCAAGTGAAGCAATTGCTTCGTAAGTTCCTTCATTTCCAAGTTCATCAACCAAGATAACGTCGATAGGATATACACCAGCTTCAGCCGGAGCTTGTATTGATGTTAAATAATGACTTGGTTCTGTTGGATCCTGTTCTAGCTCAGCAATCTCAACATTAAATACAACTGCACCTTGGAATACGCTAGATTCGGTAACTACAACTATATCAATAACATCTCCGGTTTTAATGTTACTTGCCGGAGAAAAGATAATATCTTCAACTGTCGGAGCAGCTACATCCACTGTGAATGTAACCTCGTCAGATGTTTCTATAATTGTTCCTCCGCTATCAAGACCCACAACAAATACGGTGTGCTGTCCCGTTTCTAAAATCGAAGGTTGGAATGTAAATGTTTGATCAACATCAGGTGAAGTCGATCCAATGTTCTGATCGTTATCAAAAACCTGCACAGTTTGAACTGCAACTGGTGCAACACCTGTTATTTCTAATTGATTATCACTATAAGTTCCTGAAGTCGGACTTGTAATCGCTAAATCACTTGTTGATCCGCTTGGAGTGCCGCCATCCGGTGGAGTAGTTGAACTAGCTCCAACAACAACTTCAAGCTCGCCTCTAATTGTAAAGTCGCTTAAGTCTGTTGCTACAACTGTGTATGTTCCTTCTTGAGAAAAGTTTAACGAGTTAACTCCGCTAAATGTGTGAGATCCCGAATCAAGATCAACGTCAAAAGTGTAATCGTTTGGTAGGGAAGCATAAACACTATTAGAACCTTCTGCAGAGAAATGAACCGTTCCAGCGTAGTTAGGAACTGTGTCTCCTTCTGAATCGAATGCAGAAAGTGAAAAACTTACATCTGCGTTTGCAGAAATGCTTGAAGGTAAATCATCAAACTCAAGTGTTCCAACTTCTCCTGCTGCAGCAAATGCAGTAGGGATGAATCCGCCTTTACCGCCTTCGGTATAGGCTACTTCAAGCCTGTAATCTAAAACTGTATTTGAAGTTGTATCTAAGAACGAATAAATTGAAACTCCGTTTTCTGTTGATGATAATGCGAAAATTAGAGTTCCATCCTCATTTGTATATGTTTTTTCTGAAATTCTTTGTACTTTATCTTCCGATCTACTAGGAATTACTTCAAGGATATGTCCTTGAATAGGATTTTCATTGTTATCAGTCAAAGTAACTGTTGCATAAATTTTATCTATACCGTCTGATGATGCAAGAAGTTTATTTGTTTCTACTGTCGATTTCATTTTAGAAACTTCGTCTGCAAATACTGTCATTGTATGTGATTTTCCATATTCACCATCTTCCAGCTTTGCCCATAATGTATATAATCCAGCTTGTTTCGTATGATAATCATATAATTCAAATTCTGCGACTCCTGTGTCATCTGAAGTTGCAGGAATAGTTAGATTAGTTCCGTTTGGTTTCTGTACAGCAAATGTCACATCTTTATTTGGAAGTGTCTTAGAAGATGTAATGTGTGCCGAATAACCTGAAATTGTATCTATCCCGTATGCCTCAGGCAAAAATGGCGATGGTGCTACGTTAGAAGTAGCAGCCATTGCTGCATTTGTAGTAAAGAAAGTGAATAATAACGTCAGTATTGTGCTTTTAATAAGGATTTTCATGCTTGCTTCGTGTTTGTTTTTAAATTCTCTATATTATAGCAAAAAAAGCGCAAACGTACAAGCATCCTTGAGTTTTTTAGCGCATTTTGGTAAGATTCCCGTTGAATTTTAATCAAGATAGCTAATATGGATACAGTTGATTACATCTGGATGAATGGAAAGCATATCCCTTGGGGTGAAGCCAAAATCCATGTTTTAAGTCACACATTGCATTATGGAGGTGGGGCATTTGAAGGCATTCGTTTTTATGAAACTGAAGACGGGAAAGCCGCAATATTTAGGCTAGAAGAGCATATTGAAAGATTGTTGTTTTCAGCAAACACAATTCAAATGGAAGTTCCTTATACAAAAGAAGAACTTGTTGAAGCTTGCTTAGAAACAATTCGTAAAAACAATATTAAATCAGGATATATAAGGCCAATAATTTATTTTGGATATGGCAAAATGGGGATTGATCCAAGAGGAGCAAAAGTCGAAACGTGTATTGCAGCGTGGGGATGGGGATCGTATCTTGGAGAAGATATGGTGAAAGTTAAGACTTCTTCATATGTGAGAATCCACCCAAAAAGCACAGAAACACAGGCAAAACTTTGTGGACATTACGTAAATTCAATAATGGCTAGCCTGGAAGCGCACAATGCTGGTTTTCATGAGGCATTACTATTAGATCACAAAGGTTTTGTTGCCGAAGGACCGGGCGAAAACATATTCGCAGTAAAAGATGGTAAACTAATTACACCGGAATCAGGAAACATTCTTGTAGGAATAACACGTGACTCAATATTCGAAATCGCTAGAGACAACAATATTGAAGTAGTAGAAATGAAAATGAAACTTGAAGATTTAAAAAATGCTGATGAAGCTTTCTTTACAGGCACAGCAGCGGAAGTTACGCCAATCAATCAAATTGACGACTCCGTCATTGGAGATGGTAAAATCGGACCAGTAACAGAACAATTAAAATCTATTTACACTAAAGCTATACATGGAGCTTTAGACCAATATATTAAATGGCTTACCTATGCTTAAACAATTCAAAGTAATTTTTGCGAGCCTTCTGCTTGCCATGCTTCTCCTTCCTTATGCTGCGCTTGCTCAGGATTCTCCAGAATTCACTGAAGCAGGAGAAGTAACATTCGAAGCGATTATCAACTCACTAGATAGTGTCGAACTTGATAAGAACATCATTTTTGATGCTACAAAATCAACTCATCCAGATACAGAAAAAGAACTAACTTATAATTGGGATTTTGGTGATGGCAACAAAAAAGAGGGGCCTGAAGTTGTTCATACATATACAACATTAGGACAAAAGACGATCACATTAACAGTAAATGATGGGGCCCAAACCGTAACAGCTACAAAGGAAATTTTCGTATACACGAAAATCATAATGTTTATTACGGATAAAGCAGGTCTGCAGGATAGAGTAGAAGGATTCAATAATTATGCGCGTGATAGAGATGTGCATATCCTGCTAATTGAAAGTTACGATAGTGCAACTGAGTTTATCTCGGAAGAAGTTTTGAAGCAAAAACTTAGTGAAGTAGTTGAAGATTTAAGAAAAATAGACGAAATAGTTGTGTGGACGGATGGAAACACAGGACTAAATGCTCTTTCTTGGGTAAAGCAAAAACAGGCGGAGCTAGATCCTCCCTTAACTTTTGATTCAAAAACAATACTTGTTTTAAGCGATAACGAGCAAGGAACAAGCCAAATTCATCGACAATACGATCTTTTGCGTCCTGACAATATAGTTATTGCTAAAGAAGCTGCAATCTATCCATTTATTGATAGTGCGGATTCTGATGTATTCATTGAACGCTTAGAAGCTGATGGATATGATTATTCAGTTATCAACGCAGAAACAGGACAGCTGCAATTGTGGAACTTCATGTCGTATTTCGTAAACTATCTTATTGATAGTGGAATTCCGGCAAACACAGTTATTCTCATTTTAATGCTTCCTGTAATTGCAACTATTGTTTCTTTCATGAAGCAGATTATCGGAGTTACAACATTTGGTGTTTATACGCCATCGATTATTACGCTAACATTTTGGATTCTTGGTCTTAAAGTAGGACTTTTGACACTCCTTATAATGGTACTTGTTGGAACAGGAGCAAGATATGTATTAAAACGTTTCAGACTCTTATATATACCAAAAATGGCAGTAGTGCTATCAGCTGTGGCATTAGCGATTCTCGCGATGCTTATCATATCAATTAGATTTAACTTATTTGATGCTCAGTTCTTCTCATTATCAATATTCCCAATGTTGATTTTGAGTACGTTAACAGAGAAATTCGTAAACATTCAAACTGGAAAAGGATTTAGACAAGCT
The DNA here is from genome assembly GCA_042568575.1 of Patescibacteria group bacterium. Taxonomy (GTDB): domain Bacteria; phylum Patescibacteriota; class Gracilibacteria; order UBA1369; family PNNO01; genus JAJRYP01. Next base: position 66,160 of record JBHPIO010000001.1, read on the forward strand.
ATCACTTTGACGCTTGAAACAGTATTGGTATCGATAGTTGCATACATTGCAATTGGAGGAGAATTCTTCTGGAATTTAAAATTCACTGCACTACAAAGTTTTATGCTGGCATATCCGGAAATCATCATAGTAATGATTGTGATAAATATTTTCTTAGGAAGATGGACGGGACTCAGACTTCTTGAATATGTACGTTTCCGTGAAGTACTTCGCCATGTAGAAGAAGAATAACCCTAAAATATGTTTTTCTTTAATGACAAAGGGGTTCTAGGAATTAATGCAAGAAATTTGTTGTATGTTAGGCCGTACAACAGAAAGAAAGTCATCAAAATGGCAGATGACAAAATTAAATCTAAAAAGTTTTTGGCGGCAAGAGGCATTCCGGTTCCAAAACTATATGCTGAAATAAGAAACAAACAGGATCTGGAGAAGTTTGATTTCAACTCGCTTCCTTCGTCTTTTGTATTAAAACCAAATCATGGATTTGGAGGTGAGGGGATTATTCCTGTTGCAAGTAAGAGAGATCAATTTTGGGTAACAGCTTCAGGTAAAAAAATCAATAAAGATGAATTTATTGATCATATTTCCGATATCTTGGATGGAAGATATTCTATTGCCAACGTTGGGGATACAGCATTTTTTGAGCAAATGATTATTTCTCATGACAGTATTGGGAATTATTCGTTTAGAGGACTTCCAGATATCAGAGTTATTGTTCACAATTTAATCCCTGTGATGGCGATGCTTCGTCTCCCAACAAAAGAATCCGGTGGGAAAGCAAACATCCATCTTGGCGCTGTTGGTATTGGAATTGATATATCTAAAGGTGAAACAACATTCATTTCATATAAGAACAAGATTATAGATGAGATACCTGGAATAGGACCAATTAAAGGCCTCAAAATACCGTTTTGGGACGATATATTGATGGTAGCCTCAAAATGTCAGCTAAACACAAATCTGGGGTATATGGCGGCTGATATAGTTATAGATAAAACAAGCGGACCTGTGCTTCTTGAAATTAATGCTCGCGGTGGATTGGATGTACAAACTGCTAATCTTGCTCCACTTAAAAAAAGACTCCAAAGAATTGAAGGTGTAAAAGTAACCACACCAATCAAGGGAGTTCGTATAGCAAAAGACATGTTTGGAAATGTAGTTGAAAAGGAAATCCAACACGTGTCTGGTAAAACTGTTGTTGGAATTGAAGAAATGGTTGAGATCATTTTGAAAGAGGGAACAAGACGTGTTGCAGCAAAGCTTGATTCGGGCAAGGAAAGAACTATTATCGATGAACAATACGCTATAGATTGTGGACTTCTTGGAGAAGGTTATGAGTATGATGACGAAAAATCCACTGTTAAATTAAAACTTTCGATTGCCAAAGAAAGAATCCAAACTGTTGCTGATATAGAAAAAATAACTGACAGCGATATTAATTTGGTTTTAGGACGACGGGATTTGGTAAACTTCTTTATCGACCCTTCAAAGAAAATTCAGAAAACAAACCTTCCTTCGGAGAAGAGCGTAGAGACTTCGGAAAAACCCAAGACTACCAATGTGTCAAAAAAGGCTCCATATAGCGAAGTAGACCAAAAGTTAATAAAAATAGATGAAAAACTGAAGCTTTTGTATCACTTAAGGCCAACTAACCTTGCGGAAGAGCAAGACAAGTTCTTTAAAAACTTTAAAAAGAATCCTCAATTTGAATATCCTGAACTAAAATTTGATTTATATGATATTCGAAAAGAGCTCGACCAAATAGTTACTGACGAAACGCCTGTTGGTATTTTATTCGAGAAGAAACGTGAAGAAATTAGTCACAAGATTAATTTACTTAATTCACGAGGATTTGCTGAAGAATTCACAGAAGCTTCCGTTGATTTATATGGCAAACCTTCTGAAGCTCTTGCGAAGGAAGCAATTGAATACCTGGAAAAAGCCAGCATTACTTATTCACAACCAAAAGGAAATATAAATGCCGAAGAAGCGAAGGTAAAATTGGACAAAGTATTTGAAGATTATGGTCTTAAAAACTGGGAAGTTAAGATTAAAGAAGAAATGGTTTCTGATGCTATTGCCGGTAAAAACAATAGGCTCTTTATTAGAAAAGGAGCTGAGTTTACTCAATCAAGACTTGAAAATCTTATTATTCATGAAATTGAAACTCACATATTAACCGCAGAAAACGGGAAATCTCAAGCTTATGAATTGTTTAATAGGGGACTTGCAAACTATCTTGAAACACAAGAAGGCCTGGCTATCTATAATATTTTGTCGCAAAAGAAAGAAGAAGAAAAGAATTTGTACCTTTCTATCTCTCTAGTTTATGCAGTCGATTTGGCGATGAATCATTCGTTTGTTGAAATATTCGAGAAAATGCTTGATGCAAAAATCCCACCCGAGCGTGCTTGGCGAAGTGCTGTTAAAGTTAAGAGAGGGCTGGAAGACACAAAAGAAGCAGGGGGATTCACAAAAGATTTCCTTTATTTCAAAGGATACAGGCAAATCCAAAGTTTCGTTGCAAAAGGCGGAAAAATCAAAGATTTATACACAGGGAAATTCAATGCAGACGATGTTGATATAATTCTTCAAATTCCAGAGCTAAAAGAGCCGAAGTATCTTCCAAAGTGGCTTTAAGAAAAACGCGTCCCAGGGAATCCCGGAACGCGCATTGGAGGTGCTTTCACCCCCAGGCCCATCACTCTTCCTTGGGAGTGAGAGGGGGGTCGTAGTAGCAGAGGTAGGTTGATAGCTCGTCGGCCTTGATCTGGATGTGCTCACCCGGCTGGATGACGCACGGCTCCATATCGCCTGAGACGAACTGTTTGCCATTGACCGACAGCATGCCGCTGGTGACGACGATCGTCTCCTGACTAGCTGCCATACCGCAGTCCCAGTCACCCGGTCGAACCATGCCCGACGTCATATGGATCAACTCATCTTCGCCGATGAAAGCAAGACTATTGATCCCTACGTTATCCTCTTCGTAGTCCTTGTGCATCCAACCCATGACAAACCTCCAAAACTCCGCGGAATTGCGAAGACTAAATTAAAACACAATTGGAGCTGCTATGCAAATCTATAAGATCAACATTGCATCTCCAAAACTATAAAAGCGGTACTTCTCGCGTATTGCTTCTTCGTAAGCCTCAAATATAAACTCTTTATCAGCAAGTGCACTTATAAGCATAATCAATGTGCTTTCCGGCAAATGAAAGTTAGTTAGAAGGCAATCGATTGCCTTAAATTCATATCCAGGATAAATAAAGATGTCTGTTTCAGTTCGTTCAGGATGGAAAGACCCATCTTTAAAGTTAGACTCCAAGACTCTCACTGAAGTAGTTCCTACAGCTAGAATTTTCTTACCTGCTGTCCGGGCCTCATTCAGCATCTCGGCAGTTTCTTCGGTCATTTCATAAGATTCACTATGCATTACATGATCTTCAATCTTTTCACTTTTCACCGGAAGGAAAGTTCCACGTCCAACATGCAAAGTTACAAAAGCAGTTTCGATCCCTTTTGATTTAAGCTTCTCAAATACCTCATCAGTAAAATGCAGACCGGCTGTTGGAGCTGCAATACTTCCTGTTTCTTCTGCGTAAACAGTTTGATATTCAGCCATGCCAGCTTTAGAATCCTTAATGTAAGGGGGTAGGGGAACGCTACCATTTTCTTCAATCCAATTATCAAAATTACCTTCCATTTTGAATTCTATCTCTCGAGTTCCATCTTCATAAATAGATACTACTTGCGCTCTAATAGACTCTTTTTTGCCAACAACCTCTAACTCTTTACTCTCGGCAAACTTCTTTCCCGGCTTAACCATGCATTGCCATTTCTTTTCATCAATCTTTTTTAACAACAAAAGCTCAGCATTTCTTTCATCGACTTTAGCTTCAAGGCGTGCGGGAAAAACACGTGTTTTATTGAAAACAATAATATAATCAGATGAAAGTAAATCAGGAAGCTCATTAAAAAAACGATGCTCTAGCTTTTTAGATTTGCGATCGAGAAGCATTAGCCTGGAAGTGTCCCTTGGATAAGCAGGAACAGTAGCAATTAGTTCCTTTGGCAGATTATATGAGAAGTCCTTTGTAAACATTTATTACCATTTAGTACTCTTATCAGCAGGTTTTGCCTGCTCATCAGTTGTACCAGTATATTTCATAACCATCAAGGTTACGTCATCTGCCTGCTCTGTGTCTCCAACGTAATTAGAATAATCAGTCGCTATATGATGAGAAATTCCCTCAGGACCATATTGCGCAGCATGCTTTGCGAATGACTCCTTTAGTCGATCTATTTCAAACATTTCTCCCTGATTGTTCTTGGCTTCTGTAATACCATCAGTATAAAGTAGAATTACGTCATCCTTTTCTAGTTTAACCTCTTGTTCTTTTATAAGCTTACCGTTATCTGGAACCATTCCAAGTGCGATTCCTCCAGCAGCCTGTGCTTCTACTTTTCCTGTAGCTGCCCTATAAACAAGTAGATATTCGTGACCAGCACCAACATATGTCATTTTTTGTGTCTTATGATCCCACTTCATCATCACCATTGTCATAAACATTGCCGATTTGATTCTTGGTTTAAGCTGTCTGTTTGTATTAACTACTATGTCATAAAGATTGTCGTACATTTCACTATAAGTATAAAGAAGTGTGTTAACCATCATCATAACAAGCGCAGCAGGCGCACCATGACCGGTAACGTCACCAACATACATAAAAGTTGAATCAGGCCTATTAATAAAGTCAAAACTATCTCCACCAACCTCTGCAGCACTTCTGTTTTTAGCTACAATTTCCAGTCCAGGAATTTGTGGACTTTCAAGAGGTAATATCTTCCTCTGAATACTACTAGCAATCTCCAACTCAGACGACATTCGCTCTTGCTCCTTTAATTTACTTGAAATTGTTTCAATATTATCAGTTATCTCATTAAAAAATTGAGCCATAACTCCAATTTCATCTACTCTGTTAGAATAAATCCTTTTGTAAGGTCTACCTGTCAGTAGATATTTCATTTGTGTAGTAACTTTTTTCAACGGCCTTCCAACAACATTAAAAGTTATCGCAATAAAGAGTACCACCAACATACCAGCTCCAATTAACGTGTAAGTTAACGGGAAACTCATTGGATTAGTCCACAATAGATATGTAGCTACGCCCAAAACAATAGCAACAACAATCATAAATATTGAAATTCTTCGAGTAACAGTTTTTCTTAAAAAGGTCAGCATATCTTATAATATTTAAATAGCATTTTGTAGACATTCCTCATCTGAATTGTAGCAAGGAATAATTTGATCAAGACCAACAAGTTGGAAAATATCCATAATTCTAGCTGAAGCTCTAAGTATCATTATTTTCTTACTCTGAGTCGAAAAACGATTGTAAACGTCACTTAAATATCCAATTCCCTCACTATTTATAAATTCAAGATTCTCAAGATCAAGCACTAAGTTCGTTTGCTGAAAGGTTTGAAGGAAAGCCTCCATTTTGTCGCGAAAGTCAGGCATTGTATCCCTATCGACTTCGCCCTTCACAGTAACTTTCTGGAGCTTTTTCTCCGCATCCGGATCGTTAACAATTAATTCGACGGTTGGCATAGTTGGTGTCATTTTAACTTGGATTAAATTGTATTGAACGCATTAAGAGATCTTGTTGATTTAGAATCTCATTGATATTTTGGACTTCTTCATGCTCATTTACAAGTTCATATGCTCTGCGAAGCTTGAGAAGCTCATTTTTGTCAAGATCTTCTAGGTTCTTTTTGTGCGAATCGGCAAGCAAAGCATTTATATATTCAGACACATGTCGTCTTACTGAATTCTGTATTTGGTCAGACATATTTGTAGGTAATGTGTCTTGTACATGAATTGCATAAGCATTTAAAGGACTAGTTTCATCCATGATCGCATCAACAATTAATTGAATTCCATCGTTAAAGCCCATTTTTGCCAAAGATAACGCAGCAACAAACTTTTCTTCTTCATCCTGCACTTTTAAAGATTCTCTTAAACGGTTCTTTTCCTGAATCGCTTTGATTTCTCCAACTGCATAGTATCCTTCAAGTCTTACTGACTTTTCATTACTAAAAATCATACTCTTTAATGCTTCCATCAAGCTTACTCGATATTTTTTAAACTTCCACAAAGCGACAATTGTATAAGCCCGAATTCTAGAATCTGATGATTCAAGATAGGGAAGTAAGTAATGTGCAAGATTAATGTCATCAAAATTTCCGCAAACAGCAATACAATCTGCCTTCATCCTATCATCCTCAGTTTGCAAAAGCTTTAATAAAAACGGAACTATTTCGTGCCTATTGATCTTAGTCAAAATCCTTATGATCAATGCTTTTATGTCGTTATCCTCTTCATGTGCAAAGAGTTGTTTTAAAGTGTCATTAGCCCTGTAATTTGAAAATGGGTACGATCTTTTATGCTTACCACTAAGATCAAATGTATCAAGAGCCTTCAAGGCTACTGTTCGTACTTTCTGATTTTTATTATGTAAACAATCGAGTATTTCCAGAATCGCTGTTTCGGCCTTCATGCGGCCAAGAGTTTCAATAATTTTAATTCTTACTTCGTCATTAAGATTTTCTTGCTGAAGCTTCCTTGTTAGTATTTCAACACTGCTCCTATGACCTTTCTGACCCAAAATTTCTACTGCATTCAACTGAATAGCAGGATCCTTTGAATGTAGAAGGTTCTTAACTGATATATGTGTATATTTAGATTCATTCTTCAATAAAACGAATAGCATAAATGCCATTATTATGATCATTAAAGCTGTTACCGAAAAATTCAGAAAACTTCCAGTAAAGAAAAATTCAAATATAAGAAGCAACCCCATTCCAATCAATGTTCCAAGCGGATGAACAAATCCTTCAAGGAATTCGCGAACTTGCTCCCTGACTTTGGGCTCAATTGCGTAATAGGAAGTATGATAAGCACTTTTATGTACAATATTGGTCATTTCAAAATTAGTCTTTGCTAATACTGCAGAAGCAAAACCAAATTTAAACATTAATGCACCCAAACTTAACAAAGTCACAACTGGATGCAATAGAAGTGAGGAAATTATTCCCAATGAAGAAATAATCCTACTTGCTACAAGTAATTGCATACCAAGTGCAAGCGAATGAAATAGAATCTGCAAGGAACCAAGTCCATGTGTTAATTCTTGCTCAACATGCTGACTTTCACTACCTATATTTGCAAATACAGCACTTGTAAATTGAAACTCTAAAAGATTATGAAATATCCATTGAGTTAGAATCACTAAGAAGAGAACCTTTAGAAATGGTATTCGACTCATATGATGAAAACTCTCTTTAACTTTCTTTAAACTAATTTTCCCAATTTCCTTTTTCTTTTTAAAATGAATGAACGGAAGTTTTTTAAGTATCTGCCTATGAAATAGGATTATCGGAACAATCATTATGATACTCACAATTACCATATGCATTAAGTAGATTGGAGCAATTGAAGATGCAAATACAGCAATGAATATACCTCCAATCACACCACCAATGGTCTCTGACGATTCAATTATCGGAAACGTCCTTTCACTTTCAAGTGGCGAGAACATATCTTCGATAAATGCAGAATTTAATATATATAGTTGTGAGAAGAAGATTGAAATGATTGGTAACGTCAAAAAGATAAATCCTGCCTCACTTATTTGACTTATTAATAAGGCTCCAAATAACAATACTGCTGCGATAAGAGCTGTAAACAAGATTATATTTTCTTTTCTAAATCTATTAATTATGTTTGCATATATAAAGGTTCCAACAATCCTGAAAACTGCATGGATTATAAAGAAATAGGGGAGTGCAAGTATCCCAAAACGTGATACGTACATCGAAATCAAAACAGTCCATGTTACAACAAATGCCATTCTATAAAAGAACTGCAGCAGCCAAGAAATTGATATACGCGACCACTCATCACGAGATATGTTCATGACTTTATTTAGGATTACCCCAATGAATCCACCATCTTTTTTTGTTTTCGTTTTAGTCGGCACAATCGTACGGTTTACTTTTGTTTATCTAATATTATTATACAACATTTTGGCTTACTTGTGAAGGTTATTAAATAAAGCAAAACCGTCCGTAGAGGTATAAGGAGGAGAAACCTCTGCCCGGACAGTTTTGTAATACTATCTTAGCTACTTTGATATGGCAAAGTCAAACACATGCCTACCACAAGCCCTTTCTAACCTTTATTTCGAACTTATTAACTGCTTTGAATGTTTTTCCATCTCCTTTATCAACATAAATAAGAACGTAAAAAATACCTATATCTTTAAAATACACATTAAAATCGAAAGTTTTCTTATTCAAATAAACTACCTCTTCAAAAAGAGGCTTTTCATCTTTAATATGCCGCTTTACTTGATAAATTATCTTTTTTGCAGAGGCAAAAGCCTGACCTCGTATTCGCAAACCTCTTTTAAGAGTTGTTTTGTTAGGAAATTTCTTTTTGAAAAGGAGATCTCTTGATGCAAAATTCTGTGTATAGTAAAAGGATTTATCAACACTTGTTATAATCCCAATACCAACAGTATTGTATGCCTTGTGCAGTATGTTTGCCCTGTGCCCAGGACTGTTCATCAAGCCAATTTCCGCTTCTATTACCGGGTTTTTATAACCACGGATCTTTGCCAAATTCTCACCAGCCACAACATCCGTAACTCTTGCTTCTTCAAGACGATCAAAAGGAGTTTTCCCTTGAATATTCTCATGTTCAAAATAATCTTTGCGCGCCATGTCCTTGCTATGCTTTCGTGCAACAATACGCAAGTCCTCTTGCATTCTTACTGGCTTAAGACCATGCTTTTTCCTGTCTTTATTAAGGAGTTTAAGCATTTGCCACTCCATTGTTCGGAGTGAATTAGGAAGGAAAATCCTTCTAAAAAGATACTTAACATGTTCCCAAAGCGTCATACACTTTTAAGTAAATGACCCATCTTCTTTTTCTTAGTTTTAAGATAGGACTTATTTCTATTGTGAGGTTTTGTTTCCAGTGATACACGATCAACAATCTCCAGACCATGGCCCTTTAGACCTATAATTTTTTTGGGATTGTTCGTTAATAATTTGATCTTTTTAATACCTAAATCTGAAAGAATTTGTGCACCTATACCATATTCACGTAAATCATCTTTAAATCCCAGTTTTTTGTTAGCTTCAACGGTATCGTATCCCTGATCCTGTAAATTATACGCTTTTATCTTGTTAGTAAGGCCAATTCCTCTTCCTTCATGCCTCAAATAAACCAGAACACCATTCTTTTCTTTAGAAATCATTTCAAGCGCAAGTGAAAGCTGTTTTTGACAATCACATCTTATTGAATGAAAAACATCACCTGTCATACATTCACTATGCATTCGAACTAAAATAGACTTTTTACTATCAACCTTTCCCATTTTAAGAACAACATGTTCTTTCTTATTCGTTAAATCTTTATAAACACCGAATTGGAAAGTACCAAATTCCGTTGGAAGCTCCGATTCTGCAACTTTCTCAACAAGTTTCTCATGCTTTCTTCTGTATTCAATTAGGTCAGCAATACTTATCATTATCAGTTTATGCTTTTTGGTAAACTCGATTAAATCTTTGAATCTAGCCATTTCTCCATCATCACGAGTTATCTCACAAATTACACCCGCCGGTTTAAATCCAGCTAGTTTTGCAAGATCAGTTGCTGCTTCAGTATGACCAGCACGTACAAGAACACCTCCATCATGAGCGCGGAGTGGAAAGATATGCCCAGGACGAGCAAAATCATCGGGAATAGTCTTTGGATCAACTAGTGCTTTTATTGTTTTATATCTATCAGAAGCAGAAATCCCGGTTGTCGTATCCTTTTTATAATCAACTGGGACAGTAAAATTACATTGAGTAAATTCCTCATTCCGTTTTACCATCAAAGGTAAATCGAGCCTGTCTGCGATTTTATTACTCAAAGGAACACAAATTAAGCCACGTCCATGAGTTGCCATGAAATTGATAACTTCCGGAGTAACTTTCTCAGCTGCACATATAAGATCACCCTCATTTTCTCTTTCCTCGCTATCAACAACTACAACGATTTTTCCTTGCTTGATAGCAGAAATGGCATCTTCAATAGGATGTGTATACTTCATGTTAAATTGAATATCTCACGAATTTCTCAATCTTAATGTTTTCACCAATCTTTGTAATGGAATCCGTAATAAGTCGTTCGATAGTAAGTTCTGGATCTTTTACAAATGGCTGCTTCATTAAAGAAATCTCATTTCGAAATTTATTTTCTTTACCATCCATGATTTGATCCCACATTTTCTCTGGTTTTCCTTCAGACTTTAATTGATCTGTCCAAATTTCTTTCTCTTTATCGATAAGTTCTTGTGGAACATCTTCTGGATTTTGGTAAAGTGGAGCACTTGCAGCAATATGCATTGCAATATCTCTTCCTAAAGCTTGGAAATCTTCATTCTTCGCAACGAAATCTGTTTCGCAAGCAAAATGTACCAGTACACCAATTTGATTGTTTGAGTGAATATACGAAGCAACAACTCCGTTTCCTGTACTTCTTTCTGCGCGTGATACGGCTTTTGCTTCACCACTTTTTCGCAAATCATCAATAGCTTTTTCAAAATCTCCATTAGATTCTGTAAGTGCCTTTTTACAAGCCATCATAGAAACGCCTGTCTTACTACGAAGCTCTTTAATCTGATCAAGAGTAACTGTCATGATATATTTAGTTAGTTAAAATTTTATTGAGGTTTTTCTTCAGTGTTTTCCGGAGCCTGTGGAGCCTCAGGAGTTTCTGATTGTGCTGGAGATTGTGGCTCAGCAGGTTGTTCTGGTGCAGCAGGGGGTTGCTCAGTTTCTTGAGCTGGAGTTTCAGCCTTTGGAGCTTCAACAGCTTTTCCAGTTACAGATCCTACGATTGCCCCTACAGGAATTTTAGCTGCAATGTCAGATAGTACAGGAACTTTAAATTCAAAGCTCTGGATAGCTTTTACAATTCCAAGAACAGCAACGATACTAGCAGCAAGTAGGATTACTCCTCCAATTGCACCAATAAATGAAGGGAAAGCTAAAACAATAAGTCCAATAAACCAAACCGCAAAGATCACTAAACCTTGTGAAGCATGTTTTTTACAAAACTCACTTTTTGGGTTCATTGCCATTGCTACAACTCCAAGAAATGCAACATATCCAATTGCAGCCCAGATTCTTTCTTCTTGAGTAGTCTTTACTGGAACATCAGCAGGATGAGCTGGTTTAGCCGGAGGCTTAGGTGCTTCAGGTGTTTGTGGAGCCTGAGGTGCACTCTCAGGTGCAGCTGGTTGTTCAGCTTGTGGAGTTGGAGTTTCAGGTTGTTGTGTTGGTTGTGTGTTATCTTCAAACATAATAGGATGTTATATCTAAATAAAAAAGATTATGCGGCTTTACTCCTTTTGCTTTTTGCATTAAGAATAGCGTCTTCAACTTTTCCTAGGAAATATTTAACAGATCTAATAGCATCATCATTACCAGGAATACAGTAATCAATTTCATCCGGATCAGCATTTGAATCAGTAATTGCAACAATAGGAATCTTTAGTTTCCTTGCTTCTTTAATAGCAATATTGTCACGAACACAGTCAATTACAAATAGAGCATCAGGTAGACGAGTCATATTTTTAAGACCACCGAAGGCTATTTCAAGCTTAGCGATGTCCTTTTTCATCTTGCTCACTTCTTTCTTAGTATACTTGTCAAATTGACCAGTATCCTGCTGTTCAATAAGATTGAGGAAATGTTTCATCCTCTTTTTTACAGTAGTGTAGTTAGTTAAAAGGCCACCAATCCATTTATGAGTAACATGTGGCATGTTACATTTCTTAGCAACAGCCTCAACTATTGAAGCAGCTTGTTGTTTTGTGCTTACAAAAAGCACATTTTTACCTTCACCAACCGTTTTTTGAAGAAATCCAAGTGCGGTTTGAAGGCTATCAAATGTTTTTTGTAAATCAAAAACATGAACACCTTCACGTACGCCATAAAGATACCTTCTCATTTTCGGGTTCCATTTGTGTTTCTGGTGACCGAAATGAACCGCTGCCGAAAGCATTTCTTTGAGTTCAACTTGTGACATATCCTTGGGGTTATCGTCCATATCTCTCATTTTGCAGTTAGCCCGGTTAGGGGAGGATTCTGCAATCAAAACATAGACTGGAATAAAATGCATCGCTACTGTAATATAAGACCAATGTAATTGCAAGATAAAAACCATGGAAACACTTGATTCTCTACGCAAAAAAATAGAAACGACAGACCGAAAAATCACCAAACTTCTTAAAAAGAGGTATGCTTTGGTTAAAAAAATAGGAGCTATTAAACGAAAACAGAAGATTTCAGTTATACATAAGGATCGCGAGAATCAGCTTCTTTTAAAGACAAAACTATATTGCAAAGGGTCTAAGGAAATTTTCAAGTATATTTCGAATATATTTAAGCATATTTATAAAGAGTCGCATAAAATCCAAAAAAAGGACTAAGTTGGTTTACAACCAGCAAAAAAATTGGTAAAATGGTATGAAGCATTTAAATGAATAACGTTTCATATGAACGATATTGCTACATCAATCAAAGATAATAGTGACAAACCGGTAAAAATCACAATAACCCTGCCAACTACAGCGTATTTCATGTCAGGGATTCGTGATTTCACATTATCTTTAATAAGAAATACAACTGATTTCTCTGAACAATGGGCTTACAGATTCCAATCTGTCGTTGATGAATTATGTAACAACGCAATTGAACACGGGTCACAGCCAGGCGAAGAAATTAAAATTATCTTCATAAATAATCCATCTGACAGCATAGAATTTATAGTGGAAGATACTGGGACTGGTGGAAAAGACGGCAAGAAAGCGGCAGAAATTGCAGCACTTGTCGAAAAAAGTTCAACCAACGATGTCCCATTAACTCAACTTAGAGGAAGAGGGCTATCAAAAATAGTGAAAGAATGGACAGACGAACTAGAATTCAAAGATAAACCTGAAGGAGGCCTCATAGTAAGAGTGAAAAAAACGCTTACAGATGCCAAAGCAAAGGAATTAAAGCAAGAACTCTCTCTTGCTGGAGATCAGACACACATTGTTGTATAATGACATTAAATATCAAATAAATAACAAACTTACATTATGCCTACACCTGCTGAAATAACCATAGAGGATGTTGAATCATCTTCTCCAGAAGTGGTTGTAAAAATAGCTAAATTTTCTGGTCAACTTGATGAAAGCAATGTTGATGATAAAGCTAAACTCATCTACGACCTGATTGAACAAAATCCAAAAAATCTAAATCTTATTTTTGATTTTGAGGAGCTGGAGTATATGAACAGTAAATCGATTGGTTATCTCACAGATTGGTACGGGAAGGTGTATGAGAATGGCGGAAAAATCGTTATTGCAAAGACAAGACCGAATATTTTGGATATTCTTCAAGTTGTAGGACTTACTCAGTTAATTAAAACATACCCGACCATAGATGAGGCGAAGTTTGCAATTACTCATTAGGCCTCTTTAACATGACGACGTTATATTGGATTATTAGCGGAATACTAGCCATAATTCCTGTAGGGATATGGCTTTATATTTTATTTAAAGATACTAGACACGGGAAGGGGATATTGGCTTTGATGTTTTCTGGAGGTATTTTAGCTGTTTTAATCGTATTTGGATTACAGTTCTTCTGGCTATATTTCCCGGAAATTGATCCATTTTTATGGCTTGAAACAAACATCACCGACCCTACATATTACTTTGTGATTCTTTTTGTTTTAGTCGGTGTTCTTGAAGAAATTGTTAAACAAGTAATGGTTCGTTTTGTTGATACAAGGACGATACTTGTACAAACAGTTAACGATTCAATAAAATTCAGTCTTGCGGCAGCGCTTGGATTTGCTTTTGCGGAAAATATCGTTTACTTCTACTCGGTAATTACAGAAGCAGCTATTCAAGACGTAATAGTTACTTTCTTATTTAGATCAATATTCACGGCTTGTGCCCATATGATCTTCTCTGGAATATTTGGATATTTCTTTGGTATTGCGAAATTCACACTCGATATTACACGGCATAGGCACTGGCAGGGAAAAATTTATATTGGAGTACATCTTATGAGCAAATTATTCAAGATTCCATATGCCCAGGCTTTTAAAGAATATAAGATTCTGCAAGGGCTGGTTATTGCGATACTGTTACATGCTGTCTTCAATTATATGCTTCAAATGAATTACATCCTGCCTGTCATAGGCCTTGTTGTACTCGGATATCTATATTTAAGATATTTACTTCACAGAAAAGCAGGTAACTTGATTTTAGTTACAGATATCGATGAAAAGAAGCAATCTTCAATGGGTAAAAAGGACGAAGACATCGTTCTAGAATTAATTGGTATGTGGTTCGAACAAAAGAAGTTTGTAGACGTAATGCATATTTGCGAACGCCTTCTCGAAAGAGATCCAGACAACAATGTAGTAAAACTTTTCAAAGCTAAGGCTATGGATAAACTGGATCCTAACAATCCTTATAGAAAGATTCTAGATACAGTTGTTGGTAAGAAAAGAAGCAATAAAGACGTGAATACAATCCACCATTATCGTCAAAAGAAAGAGGTTGAAGAGAAGAATGTTTCAGAAAAAAAGAAAGAAAAAATGTTCAGATTCATCGAGGAGAAGAAAGAGAAGCAGGATGAAATTTACAAATTAGGAAAGATCAATAAATAAGAGATCTTTACTTTAAAGGCCATCCCATTCTATTATACAAGGGCGCTTTTTAATGTACGTGAAATGAAGCTAGAAAATGCAAAAATCGCTATTGTATGTGACTGGTTAACTAATTTTGCAGGTGCAGAGAGAGTTATTTTGAAGTTACACAAAATGTTCCCTCACGCGCCTATATACACCTCAACATTCAATTCCAAAAAGATGAAAGCCTTTTCGGATGCTGTTATTCATACATCTTTCTTACAAGGATTCCCTAAAGCACAAGTTAAACATCAATGGTATTTGCCTTTATATCCATTGGCGTTTGAGCAATTCGATTTAAGTAATTACGATATTGTTATTTCAAGTTGCCACTCATGTTCAAAAGGAATAGTCACAAAACCAGAAACAATGCATATTTCGTACTGTCATTCTCCAATGAGATACGCTTGGGATAATTCACATGAATACTTGAGGACTTACAAGATTCCTTGGCCAGCACGGCATTTCCTTCCAAAAGTCATTCACAAAATCAGAATGTGGGATCGACTTGCTGCCGATCGTGTTGATCATTTCGTAACCAATTCAAAATATGTAAAAAAACGGATTGGAAAGTATTACAAAAGGGATTCTGAGGTTGTTTATCCAATGGTTAATACAAAGGACTATTATATTTCAAAAGCCAAAAAAGAGTATTATTTAGCGGTCGGAAGATTCACTCCTTACAAGAAGTTTGATCTTATTGTTGATGCTTTCAACGAACTTCCTTATAAGTTGAAAATCGTTGGAACTGGTGTGGCAGAAAAAGAGCTAAAGCAAAAGGCGAAAAAGAATATAGAATTTCTGGGATTTGTATCGGAAGAGCGCTTGAAAGACTTATACGCAAATGCAAAAGCATTAATTTTCCCTCAAGTTGAGGATTTTGGCATCACTCCACTTGAATCGATGGCCAGTGGAAGACCAGTTGTAGCATTTAGGCAAGGAGGCGCACTTGAAACTGTTAAAGAAGGGGAGACAGGTATATTCTTTGATGAACAAAATGTTTTGGAACTTAAAGGAGGCATTTTAAGATGCGAGAAAACAAAGTGGGATAGCACTAAAATTCGAAATCATGCCAAGAAGTTCGATGAAACTGTTTTCGAAAAAGACTTCATGAAATACTTAAAATCAAAGTGGCAAAAGTGGGAGAAAGAGATGCGCTAAAACTTTGATTAATGCATCACAGCCTTTACTAATGCGCTTTTTCGTAGTATAATATTATAATGTTTTAAAATAAAAATTAACAAATACAAAATGGCAAATGAAACACAAAATCCAGCTCCAAAGAAAATGTCTAAATGGCTAATTGGAGGTGGTATTACAGCACTTGTTGCAGTAATTGCAGTTATTGGGATATTTGGAACCCAAGGAGGATGGTTCAAGGGATATACTTTCCAGGCAATCGCAGATACTACAATTTATGTTGACGGTAATAAATCGTGGATAGATTACAGCAGTTATGTTCATGGTTCAAAGGAAGCACCTTATCTAACAATCAGTGAAGCTATCACTGATTTCAGTCAATCAGGTGGTGGACCAATCAGAGTTGCTGCAGGATTCTATGAAGAAGGTTTTAATCTTTCTGGATATGATGATTTTGAAATTCTTGGTGGATATAACAGTACTTTCTCATCTCGAAATTCTTTAAGTACAATAAAAGGTATCGTTTCTTTTGGAAATATGGGAGGTGAAGTTTCAGGATTCACCTTCGCAGCTATTGATGGTGCAAACTATATGCTAACTGTAAATAACACAGGAAACAGCGAATATATGGATGTCAAAAATAATATCTTTACTGGTGGTATTGTAAGCCAAGCCTTTGTAAAAGCAGAAGGAAAAGTGAACGTAATAAATAACGAATTCAATTTTGCTAAATCAGGAAAAGCAGTGCTTCATACTACTACCGGAGCATATGTTGGAAACAACGAGTTTTATGGTTCCGTTGGTGGACAGAGTGACAAAGGAATCATAGTTGCAGACGGATCTACAGTTGTGAACAATGTTATTGCAAAATCATTATCTGGAACAAGCAATGGTATTCGTGGAAATGGACTTACAAAAATATATAACAATACTATTTCAGACAACGCATTTATAAACGACTCAATTTCAATAAATGGTGATGAAACTGCATACAACAATTTGATTGCAAACAATTCAGGAAATGCGATAGGTATTATTGGATTTGGTGCAGCAAGAAATAATGGAATTCATAATACAAATGTGAGCACAGGATTTCTTTTAAATGGGAATTTCCTTTGTGATCCAAAGTTAAAGTCATCAAGAGGCTATAACGCCGAAGACTACAAATTAGGTGAGGGCTCAAATTGTATTGATGCAGGAGCAAATGCTGCATCTTATGCTCCAAAAGATTACTTTGGAACATCAAGACCTCAAAACTCGAAATTTGATGTTGGATTCCATGAAGTACCAGTTGCAATAATTGGGTTCATAGTTGATCCAATTATTACTATTCAAAGTGTTTGTGGAAATAATATTAAAGAAGCAGGAGAGCTATGTGACGACGGAAATACTGTGAGCGGTGATGGATGTGATTCTTCATGTCAGGTTGAAGCAGTTCTTATTGATCCAGTATTCGTTGAATGTGGAAATGGAAGCCTGGAAATTAATGAAGAATGTGACGACGGAAATACAACAAGCGGTGACGGTTGTAGCTCAACTTGTGAAGAAGAGGAAGACGTTTGTCCAAACTTAAATGGATTTCAATCAGAGGTTCCAAACGGTTATGAAGAAGTTTCTGGTGAGTGTTTCCCGCTTGGAGATCCTTCAATCCCAGATCCAGAACCAGTAGAATGTGGTGAATGGTCTGATATTTCAAAAAATGACACTGAATATGACATTTGGGTATGGCTTTGTGAAAAGGATATTGTGCAAGGTCATTCAAGCGGATACCTAGCTCCAGAAGACCTACTTACTCGAGCTGAACTACTTGCATTAGCATTTAGAGCAAGTGATTACTTGAATATCTACAATGTAGATGAAAATGCAGATTTTTGTTTCAATGATGTAGAAGACGAATGGTATGCACCATACTTCTGTACTGCAAAAGACGAAGGATTTGTTCAAGGTTACGCAGGAAATCTTGCAAAACCAGGTAACAATGTAATTCTTGCAGAAGGATTAAAGATGTTCCTTGGAGCGGTAGATCATGCTTATTCAATCGATTCTGGTGATTGTTGGTATTGTTCAATGGTTTGGTCATCTGAGCCAAAAGGATTCCTTCCATATACATTCAATAGCCCAACTGACATTGGTCCAATTGAATTAACACGAAGAAAAGCATTTAACATGCTTTACAGAATTCTAAGTTACGACAATCTGTAAAAACATAAAAAACATTCAAAAGGGGAATCTTATAACTAAGGTTCCTCTTTTTTTATATAGTAAGTACAAATTGGATAATATTCACAACCACCCAGGCAACAAGAACTAACACAAGGCCTAGTAATGCATGCATAACCGTTCCTTTTGCTGCATCACGTTTATCTGTAGCTCCAGCAATTACAAACTGGTACCCCGCTATCACAAGGAACAAAATAGCTATAAGCCCTGCAATTCCAATTAAAAACTCAATAAAGTTCACAATAAAGTAGGGAACCATCCAAAAATGGATTCTTCCTGTTTTTATAGCACATCCCAAAACTTCACCTCTTTCCGAAGCATCTTCTTTAATAGCTTCTCTAAATTGCTTTACTGGATCTTCTGCTTCATCATAATCATCCAGCAAATCTCCACATTTCATTGTTTCTTCTTTTGGCTGAGGAATCAACGTTCCTAAGCCCTGGGCAGACGCAGGAACTGCCAGCAATTGAAAGCTGAGAATGAAAACAATCAGAAATGTTGTGAAGAATTTTGTCATTTTAATCTTTAAATTTCTCAATAATTATACCATACCATTGCTGCAATCAAATAGTTCAAGTAATATAGAGCAGCCTTAATTAAAAATCATGAAACCGTTAATAGCATTAGTGGGCAGGCCAAATGTAGGAAAATCGACATTATTCAACAGATTAATAGGAAAAAGACTCGCTGTTATTTCCGATGTTGCAGGTACTACTCGTGATCGAATTTATCAAAATATAGAAATGGATGACATTGAAGTTACACTTGTGGATACGGGTGGGCTTTCATATGGTAAAAAAGAGAGTTTGGAAGCGGAAATACAAACACAAGCGCATCTTGCGATTGAAAAGGCTGATATTATTTATTTCGTAGTTGATGCCAGTCACCAACTTACTGTTGACGACTTTGCTGCAGCGGATATTCTGCGTAAAACAAAAAAGCCAGTACTTTTTATTGCGAATAAATATGATGGTAAAGAAGCAATAGACCGTTTAATGGAACTGTACGAAATTGGTTTTGGTGAACCTTTAGCAATTTCTGCGATTCACAATAGGGGAATAGACGAACTAGTTCAAAGAACAACAAAACTACTTAAAAAACTTCCAAAAGAGAAACGTAAAAAAGTAAAAGAAGACAAGAATTCGGTTCATATTAGCTTTCTTGGAAAACCAAATGTAGGGAAATCGTCACTTGTTAACGCCTTACTTGGTGAAGATCGTGTAATAGTTTCAGATATTCCAGGAACAACAAGAGATTCAACTAATACCCATATAGAATTCGAAGATAAAAAGTACACTCTGATTGATACAGCAGGTTTGCGAAAAAGAGGAAAGATAGAGAGGGGGATTGAAAAATTCAGCAGTCTTAGATGCTTTCAGGCTCTTGATCAAAGCGATGTTGCACTTTTGATTTTGGATTTTGATGAAAGAATAAGCAAGCAGGACATGCATATTGCCGGCTACATTTTAGAAGCAAAAAAAGGAGTAATAATTGTGGTAAATAAAATCGACCTAACAGAAGAAGAAAAAGATCGTGATAAATTTTTGCGGCTTGTACAAAGGAAATTTTCATTCCTTCCATGGGCTCCACTCGTGTTCGTATCGGCATTAAAGAAAAAGAATATTACAAAGATTTATGAACTTGCAGAGCAAATCGTCGAAGAAAGAAAGAAAAGAATACCAACAGGAGAATTAAATAACTTCATTAAAAAGATTACTTTCAAACATGTTCCAAGCGGAACTAAAAGGATCAAACCTAAGATCTTTTATGTTACTCAAACTGGAATTAATCCGCCGGAATTTGTGTTTTTTGTGAATCAAGCAAATGCGATTCACTTTTCTTATCGACGCTATCTTGAAAATGAGCTTCGGAAGGAATATGGCTTTGGTGGGACCGCTCTGAAACTGGAATTTCGAAGTCGGAGTGAGCGGGCATAAAATATCTAGTATATTGATTAACTCTCTTTCGCCAAAGAGCGGAGTATTTTTTTCGCATATCATTATTATGGAATTTCAGCATTGTTCTTGAAACCACAATCCCATTATCTTCAGTAAGACAACTTGCCTTCTTTTTACATCTTCTCATTTGCCAATTCCTGAAAAAACATTCAATAAGATTTCCGAAATTACCTTTTAATGGAAACTCAAGAATCTTTTGTAATCTAAGTAAAAATTTTGATTCAGGAAGAAGGTGTAATTTTTGATTTACCTCGTAATCAAAATATCTTTTCAGCCAATCGTTCTCTTTAATGAATTCCTTATAAGTATGCTTACCAATCAAAGGCCGCATAAGACGCATCCAAAACACGAAGTAGATATCTTTTTCTTGTTTAACAGACTCGATATTCAACTGATCTCGTGAAATTAAAAAACTCAAGCAAAATCTCCCCCTAATCTTGTTACCATGACGTCTTATTCCAAGGAAATGAGTAAAAAGCCATGCATAAGTACGAGCTAAAAATAAACGATTCTTTTCGGCAATAATGAATATATCAATATCGCTTCCTTTTTCTGCATCATAAAAAGAGAGACTATTGCAAAGACCAACCATTCTTATAAACGGAAGCATCTGCATATATTTAACAAACTTCTTTGTTTTTGAAATCAACTTTCTTGCTCTATGCTCCTTCTCCTTTCTTACTCTAACCGTCAAAGACCTTCCTCTTAAATAAACATGGCTATGCGTCTCATTCAGGAACTCTTCGTGATTATTAAAATTGCTTAATTCAGGTAAAGTCCACTTCTTATATAAGACGTAATCGCAAAATTCTTCCCTTGTCAGAGAAAAATCAAAAATATCGAAAAAGCATAGTGTTTCTATGAGCGCTTTTCGTTTTTTTGAAAGTTCCTCTTCTCGCATAGTAATCCTAGATTATGACAATATAACTATACACTATTTTGTTGATATTTCCAGTTGAATCGACCTTTAAAACGAACAATAAATGCACCTTCATTCGTTATGGTATTATGTACGAAGAAATTAACCAACTTTCTATGAAAAAACACGTGCGACTAGTAAGCTTTATTGTTGGACTTACGCTATTTCTCACAACAATAGTTCCGGTGCATGCATTCTTCGTTTATGAAGTGATCATACCGATAATCTTCAATCCAATTTACGTTGACGATGTAAATGGAAACGACACTAACTCTGGGTTGGATACAAGCAATGCAGTGAAAACAATTACGAAAGCTATGGATATAGCGGAAAATGGAGCATTTACCACTTATCAAGTTCTAATCGCAGAAGGAAATTATGATGCGGAAACATTCCCACTGGTAATTGCAGATAAAGATATTTCTGTTTTTGGAGGATATTATAACGATTTTGCTGAAAGAGACTCTGAAAATCATCAAACTGAAATTCAAGGAAACACCGATAACGCCGAACTATATACATTTGATATTTCAAATGCCTCTTCAACAATTTCTGGATTACGAATTTACGGACAATCTGCAGGTGCCTCAGTTATCAACATCTCAAACGGGGATGGTGCTGGGCATAACCTAAACATTAATGCCGTTGAAGTTGATGATTCATTCGTCCTTGGAGGAGCAATTTTTGCAAACCTTGAATCTGGAGATAATCTTTCTGTTTTCAATAACTACATTCACGATACGGAAGCGTGGATTAGTGCAATAACAGTAGAAGGAGATCATAGTCTGGCGTATGTTTATGGAAACTTTATTTACAACACAACCGCTTCAACACAAGTAAATGTTACAAATACATTGGTTTATAACAATATCATTTCGAAGGGTACTGCAATTGGGCTAAACCTAAAAAATGGAAGCGCTGCATATAACAATACAATTGTTGATAATGCTACAGGAATCAATGTTCCATCTGGAGTTTCGGGAGCTAAATTCTTCAATAATCTTATTGCGGACAACTCAAGCTCAGGTGTGGCTTTAGGTTCTTCGGCTACTTTCGATTACAACGCTTATTTCGGAAATGGAACGATTCTTCTTGGAGCAAATGAAGTAGAATGTGATCCTGGACTTTCATACACATCAAACCAAAGTGACTACCAATTAGCTGATGGATCTGAATGTATTGATAAAGGAACTGAAATAACTGAAGTAGGTGTTGATTATTTTGGTGAGACCAGAAAAAAAGATGGAAACGCTGACAGTGTTTACGCAACTGATCCTGGAGCTCATGAAGCTGATGGAGATGAAGCTGATACTCCCGCAATTTCTAACGACGATGCAAGTCCAGATGCTTTCTCGCCTGATGGAGACGGTGTAAATGATACAAGTACAATAACTTTTGAACTTAACGTTACTTCGAACATAATGGTTGAAATTTACCAAGATACAACCCTCATAACTGAAGTTGTTAATGAAGTAATGGAATCAGGAACTCACAATGTTATATGGAACGGAACTGATGCAAGCAGTGATCCAGCTGGAGAAGGAAACTACACATACAAAATAACTGCTGAAAACAGTGAAGGCACAGATGACGTTGATGGAACTGTTGCAATCAATTTCAATGCAAATGCACAAGTGTGTGCAGCATTTACCGATGTAGCTTTCAATGATCCTTTATGTCCCGCAATTGAATTCGTAAAAAATCAAGGAATCTTCCAAGGTTATCCTGATGGAACTTTCCGACCTAACGATGTAATTAATCGTGTTGAATCAACAAAAGTAATTCTTGAAGGGTTTAGCATTCCACTTCTTGCTGATGACAATACAAACCAAGGATTCACCGATGTGATCGTAAATGAATGGTATATGACTTATTTAAGGACTGGTAAAGACGAAGGAGTTGTTCAGGGATATCCAGACGGAACCTTTAGACCTAACCAGCAAGTTGTAAGAGTAGAGCTGTTAAAGATCTTCTTTGAAACTTCTGGCGAAGATTTATCAAGCGTGACAATAACAGGTGATCCATATCCAGATACAGTGGTTGATACAGAAACTAGCTGGTATATGCCGTATGTTCAATTCTCGAAAGACTACGCACTTGTAGACGCTGACAATCAAGGAAACTTCAATCCTGCCGAAGGCATGAAACGTGGAGATGTAGCTGAACTATTCTACAGATTCCACCAAGAAGGGTTTATTTAAAAAGTATTAAAGAGTAAGGATGATCCGGGTGCCTTTACATTGGTATCCGGATCATTTTGTTATAAGATAGGATCGCTATGAAAACTTCGAAAAAAATCTTGAAGATTTTGGAGAACATTCCAAAAAAACCTGGAGTCTATCAATTTAAAGATGAGTCAGGTGAAATTTTATATATTGGAAAAGCGATTGATCTGCGTAAACGTGTAAAAAACTACTTCCAGCAAACAGATAAGCAATCGGTTCGAATTCAGAAGATGATTTCGCAAATAAATGATATAGATTACACGATTGTTTCGTCTGATCTTGAAGCGATTATCCTAGAAACAAACCTAATTAAAGAAATACGTCCGAAATACAATATCTTGATGAAGGACGATAAGAACTTTGTGTATATCAAAATAACTAAGAATGAGGATTTCCCACAAATTAGTATAGTTAGAAAGGTTTTGAATGACGGAGCCCTATATTTTGGCCCAAAAACAGCAGCAAACAAAGTTCGCAAGACGCTTGATGTACTTAAGAAGATTTTTCCATACCGGCATTGCAATTTGTTTATGGAATACCATAAAGGAAAGGTGGTCGTAACAAAGAAAACAACAAAATATCCGTGTTTGGATTTTCATATCAAAAGATGTATTGGCCCTTGTGTTGGAAATTGCTCCAAAGAGGAGTACGACGCTATTATTAAGCAAATAATTCATTTTCTTCAAGGCAAGGCAGATGAAATTTTAGAAATGCTTTCAAAAGAAATGCAACAAGCTGCACTAGATAAGAAATTCGAGAAAGCAGCAAAATTGCGTGATAAACTTCACGCTGTTCAAGAGATAATTGAGAAGCAAGTAATAAGTGCGCCGCATCGTGAGGATATAGATGCCGTGAACTATTCCGAAGATTCAGGACGAGTGTTTTTCACTTTATTCATGATTCGTGACGGGAAGCTTATTAATCAGGAAAACTTCGTCTTTAAGAGCGGAGAAGATGATGAAAAAATCGATGATACTAATGAAATTTTAGAGTCATTTTTAAAGCAGTATTATGAGAAAACAACAGATTTTCCAAAAGAAATCTTAATTCCTCACGAGATTGTGAATGCAGAATTAATGGCAAAGTGGATTACTTCATTAAAAGGAAAAAAAGTGTCACTCATGATTCCGCAAAAAGGGGAGAAGCATAAAATCCTCGATTTAACTTTGAGGAATGCTAAAACTTATGCAAATCTAAGTCGAGTAAAATGGCAAAACAATGAAGTAAAACGCAAAAAGGCATTAGAAGAATTAAAAGAGAAACTGAAATTACCAAAAATACCGCGACGCATAGAGTGCTACGATATTTCTCATATTTCAGGCACAAACCAGGTTGCATCAATGGTTGTGTTTGAAAATGGGATGCCAACCAATAACAAGTACAGGCGATTCAAAATTCGAACTGTTCAAGAAGGTAAACCTGACGATTTTGCCGCAATGCTCGAAGTTTTAAAAAGACGATTTTTGTATTTAGTTAAGAGCAAAAGCAATGTTTCGCTCCGAAAAGGCTCAAAAAAAGATCATGATGAAATTGCGAAGCTAGCTGGAAAAAAGAAAGTGAAGGTAGAAGAATATATTAAAGGCACAAAAGATAAAAAGATTGCTGGAATAGCAAAATATGAATCATTTGATGAGTTAGATTATTTTAAAGATATTCATTTTGCTGACGAAAAAGAGGATACTCACAAAAACTTTATTATGGCCATGATTGATAAGGCTAAGAGAAGTCGTGTGTACGTTTCTGTTCCTAAGGCGGAAATAAAAGAATATGAAACAAGCGGATTTCAAATTGTAAAAAAGACCCCAAATGAAATTAAATTGCAAAGAGGAAAAGCCTGTCTTTTGTTCAACAAGTCAAAATATAAAGAAGAAAAAGGTTTTGCTAAAAAACCTGATTTAGTAGTGATTGATGGAGGAAAAGGACAGCTTACGCAAGGCATAAAAGTCGAAAAGGAATTCGATGTTGATATCCCACTTGTCGCTCTTGCAAAAAAACATGAGGATGTATTTGTTCCCGGATCAAAAGGACCACTTCCTTTCGAAAAGAATTCCGAAGGGCTATACTTGCTTCAGCAAGTGCGTGATGAAGCGCATCGGTTCGCACTCGCATATCACAGGAAACTCAGAGGGAAAGAAATGATTGAATCTTAAAATTTACATATATGTGTTTCTCGGCAACAGCAAGCCTAATTGCAGGTGCAACTACGGCTGGAATCGGGGTAGCAACAGTAAAAAACATTAAGTCTAAGCGCCAAATCCCACTTGCGAGCATTCCGTTTTTATTTGGTGTCCAACAGTTTATCGAAGGAGGAATATGGCTTTCTTTTAACATGCCGATGTTAAATTTAGTTCTGACTTATGTTTATATATTTTATTCACACATTTGGTGGCCATTCTTTATTCCATTTGCGATATTCATGGTCGAAGATCACAAAATTCGAAAGAAGATCCTATTTTTCTATATGGTCATCGGAATTTGTATCGGAGTATATTTCACTGCATTCACTCTTACCGGACCAGTATCTTCAAGCATAATGAACAACAGTATCGGATATACGTGCAACTATTATAATTTGGAGATAGTTCTTCTCTTTTACATGCTTACAACTTGCATTTGTTGCTTTATTTCAAGCCATAAAATGATTCGAGTATTTGGTGGGGCAACACTCCTTTCATCGTTTGTTGCATACCATTTTTACATCTACGTTTTCACGTCAGTTTGGTGCTTCTTCTCGGCGGTTTTGAGTGTAATTTTATATTTGCACTTCAAAGAAGAATACAAAATTGGTGATTACATCAATTCAGCATTCAAGAAAATGAAAAGTAGCTTTGATATCTTGAAATAGGGAAAGCTGCGAAGGAGGGAGCTATCCGAGGATTTCTTGGAGGGCTCTATTGGGATAGAGGAGAACTTTGGAGGGTTTTTTCTGTGAGAAACGAACACGAATATGTGCCTTAGTCATATTATCATTGATTTGAACTGGCGTGATGGCATTCGGTCGCATCGGCGGGTGGGGAATGACATGAAGACAAACTGTATACAAGTCATTTAAATTCCCATATCTGGGCTCAATGTACTCATACTGTGATACAGACAAAACCATGGTAATTTTGGTTATCCCTGTATCGTCGTACGCAACCACAACCATGTCGTCTCCGAACATAAGAGTTTTATCATTCCGCGTATCGTATTCTCTACCCGTACCGAAGATATAGTATCTTTCGGGTTTATCAATGATTGTCATAGAGCCAACGAACTGCAGTTCCACTTTTCCATGTCTCATCAATCCACTCCTGTATCATTCCAAAGAAAAAGGACATGCCTTCTTCGCAACGTGTTAAAGGTCAGACTTGACCAAAACCAACATCGGTTCTCCAAGCCTAGGAGGCGAACTATACAAGAAAATGTGGTTTTTGTGAAATACTTTTTGGTGCCGAAGGAGGGAATCGAACCCTCACTCCATTGCTGGAATGCGATTTTGAGTCGCACGCGTCTACCAATTCCGCCACTTCGGCTCATATGAAGATGTGCCTTACTAATATAGCTAGTTTCTGCTAGAATGCAAGAAGTATGAATAATGATTTAATATGTTCTGCGACCAAGCAAAAGTCGAACTAACAGCTGGAAAAGGCGGCAATGGCTGCGTGAGTTTTCGTCGTGAAAAATTCATACCTTATGGAGGGCCAGATGGTGGTGACGGAGGAGAAGGAGGAGATGTAACTTTACTTGCAGATGAAAATGTAACAACTCTTTCCGATTATCGAACGAAAAAACGTTTTAGAGCAGACGAAGGCGAAAGTGGGAGAGGAAAAAATCAACATGGTAAAAATGCTGAAGCAATAATCTTAAAAGTTCCAGTAGGAACTTTGGTGATGGATCCCGAAACTAATCAAGTCTATGAGGATCTCAACGACCATGGGAAAAAATATACGATCGTAAGAGGCGGCAAAGGAGGGAAGGGGAATGCGCGTTTTGCAAGTAGTATTTTTCAGGCACCTCGTTTTGCGGAAATCGGTGAACCAGGAGAAAGTATCGAAGTAATCCTTGAACTTAAACTTATTGCCGATGTAGGAATAATCGGACTTCCTTCTGCTGGAAAATCGACTCTTATTTCACGTATTTCAAATGCAAAACCAAAGATTGCGAATTATCCTTTTACAACTTTAATTCCAAATCTTGGAATAGTTAATGTCGGCCAAGTTACAAAAAGTAATATTAACGATTCGTTTGTAACCGCTGATATTCCTGGACTCATTGAGGGTGCTCATCAAGGAAAAGGACTTGGTGATGAATTTTTAAAACATGTAGCTCGCACAAAACTTCTAATTCACATTGTTGATGTAAATGAAAAGGATATTGTGTCAGGTTATAGAACTATTAATGATGAACTTAGAAAATACGACAAACAACTATCTAAAAAACCGCAAATTCTTGCCATTAACAAAGTCGACACAATTGATAACGAACTTGTAGAACTTCTATTGAAGGATATAAAAGGTAAAATCAGAAAACCAAAGATATATGTTATTTCCGCGGTAACCGGAGAAGGAATTCCAGAACTCATCCATGCCGTTTATAAAGATCTAAAAGAGATACGAGAACATGAGGCATCAGAAAAGACTATAGTTAAAAAGGTTCACAAAGTATTTAAGCCTCATTTGAAAATTGCTTCAAAACGCTTTGAAGTAAAGAAAGTTCGCAAAAACACATTCCTTGTTCGAGGAAAAGCTATTGAAAAAATGATTCAAATGACCGATTTTAGTAAAGAAGAAGCTGTTGAAAGAATGTATCTAAGTTTCGAAAAAACCGGAGTATACAAAGAACTTATAAAACTAGGAGCACAAGACGGTGATAAACTCCAAATAACAAATAAAATCATAATCTTTAGAAAATGAAGCTCGTCGTAGGACTTGGAAATCCAGGAGAAGAATACGTTAAAACAAGGCACAACGCCGGATTTCAAGTTATTGATTTGCTTAGAGAAGAACTTCAATTTGACGAATTCAAGTTGAAAAAGAAGTTCGATGCAGAGATATCAGAAGGTACATTTGAAGACGAGAAAGTAATCTTGGCAAAACCAACTACTTTCATGAATCTTTCAGGGCACGCCGTACAGAAAATAGCTAAGTTTTACGACATTGTAATTGAAGATATATTTATTATTTATGATGATTTAGATTTCGAAACAGGGACATTCAAGATTCGAGAAAAGGGGAGCGCCGGATCACATAACGGCATGATTTCTGTTATTCAGTCACTTGGATCAGAAGATATTAAACGATTCAGAGTCGGAATCGAATCAAGAACAGAGGAGCAGAAAGGCAAATTCAGTGGAAAAGATTACGTTCTAAGTAAGTTCACCTCAGACGAAGAAAAGAACGTGGCAAAAACACGAAAACAATGTGCTGAAGCCATATTGTACGCTCTCAAAAAAGGGATTAATGAAGCAATGAACAAGTTTAATTAATGATTAAATCAGATCTTACAAAACCGCTAACTATGGCTCATGCAGGCGGTATTGGACATGGGCGCGAGAATACACTTGAAGCAGTTTTGGCTGTAAACAAACATAATCCGGATATAATTGAACTTGATATTCGTAAAAGCAAAGACGGTATTCTATTTTGTTATCATGGGACAGGGATATTAGGCTTTATAAAAGCATACTTTTTGCAATTCTCGTCATTTAGTTCGATCAAAAAACTAATCAAAGTGGATACATTGGAAAAAATTCTCTCATCAATTCAGGATAGAAAGATATTTTTCTTGGACATAAAGCAAAGGAATATAACTTCACAGGACATAAGTGACGCATGCAATGATGATAATCACGAAATATGGATAGCTGCATTCTCGTTAAAATATTTAAAAAAACTAAAGAATGAATTAGGAAATAAGTATAAATATATTTACAATTTTGGATTCCTTCAATTCAAAAAAGGATTGAGAAAAGCGAATAAAAGCGGTATAGACGCTTTTCAAATATTCTCATGGCAATGCAATAAAACTAATACAGGGATGATTGGAAAATTAGGGTTATCTTTTGCGATATGGATCGGGTTTATTTCAAAAAAAAGATATTTAGAATTAATTAATAAATACGGCTCATTATGGATATGTAAGGATAGTTTTCCTCATGAACATAAAACAGCTTGATTTTTACACAAGTTTTAATTAAAGTTATTGGGCAATTTAACGACAAAAACCATGTTCGCAATAGTAGAAATAGCAGGGAAACAATATAAAGTGACCCAAAATGACAAGATAGAAGTAGATCGTCTTCAACAAGACAAAGGTAAAATCACTTTTGATAAAGTTCTTTTGTACGCAAAAGATGACAAAGATGTAAGCATTGGAAATCCATATGTTAATGGAGCATCAGTGGAAGCTGAAGTTCTTGAAAACATTCGTGGAGACAAAATTCGAGTATTCAAAATGAAACCTAAGAAAAGATATGCAAAAACAATAGGACACAGAACAGATTTAACTGTTATAGAGATCAAGAAAATCAACGCTGGTGCAACAAAAAAATCAGCGGCTCCGAAGAAAGAAGCAGAGCCTAAAGAAGAGAAGACAGAAGAATAGACCAGAAGTTATCGCAATTTATCCAGAACTCCCTTCAAATCGTTTGGGAGTTTTGTTTTTACAACAATTTCTTCACCATTAGACAATACAAACTTAAGCTGAGTTGCATGCAGAAACTGTCTCTTTAAACCCAAATCACCCATAACTGCATCGTTAAACTTCTTGTTTCCATAAACAGGATCACCAACAACAGGATAACCTATCGAATTACAGTGCACACGAATCTGATGCGTACGTCCTGTTTGAATCTGAACTGCCAGTAAGGAAAGCTTGTGACCTTCAAACTGAAGATGCTCATCAACATGATAAGTAGTAACAGCATGCTTCCCTTCATCTTCAGGAGCAAGAAACATCTTCGTTGGATTACGTTTTCCCCGCATTATTGGGGAATCAATCGTCCCATCCTCTGGATTCAAATGTCCAAAAACCAAAGCTGTATAAGTCTTTTCAATATTTCTGTTTTTAAAAAGATCCACAAGATACTCATGAATCTCATTATTTTTTGCAACAACAATCAACCCCGAAGTGTCTTTATCTAAACGATGCACAATCCCGGGGCGAAGATCACCATTAAGATTACTCAAACCCTCAGCCCCATACTTATTTAAAAGGGCATTAACAAGCGTTCCTTCCATATGCCGACCGTCTTCAGTCGGATGAACAATCATACCCGCAGGTTTATTAATAATCGCAAAATCATCATTTTCAAATACTGCCTCAAGCGGGATATCTTCTTTTTGCGGAATCTTTGAAACAGGAGCCGGCAATTTTATAGAAATCTCTTGGTCTATTGCAACATTAAAATGCGGATTTACCGCTTTGGAATCAACAAGGACATCACCCTTTTCGATCATTTTTTTAAATGCGGTGCGCGAAAAGCCAGGAATATGTTTAACAAGAAATTTATCAATTCTTATTGATGCATCTTCTTCACTTACGATTAACTTTATTTCTTTTTGGCTGCTTTCCATGCTAATTCAAACATTGCTTTATGAACTTTGTAAATTTCATGACTCTCGATAATTACTCCAAGTAATTCGTCTTTGACCAAAGAAACAAGAGTCACTTTGTCATTGTAGATGTTTAATCCTATATTGAAAGGAGAAATTTCTTTAGGAATCCATTTGAAATCTAAAAGAGAGCCTACCTTCTTCTTATCAACAGGATAATCTTTAACAATATATTTGCGAGCTAAAGGGCTATCAATAAATAACGCCTGAAGTGGAATTTTATGCTTTTCAACCCTTAATTTGCCATATTCAACAAGATAGTCCTGCAGCACTTCTGTACTATTAAACCACGCATCTAAAGAATCCCAACTTTGCAGAGTTTCCGTAGAGGTAAGAGTATCTTCCATCGCACGAATAACACCTTTTTCTCCTTCGTAAAAACGAACTTTGGGTTTAACGCTTAATGGACTTGCAAGCCCATAAAGATCGGGAAGTATAGTTTTTAAATTTTGCCGCGTTTTCTTTAACTTAGATTCTTGCTTTTTGATAGACTTAACAATAATTTGCGGATCAGCGGCAGTAAAATACTTAACATCTGCCCGCATGTACTGATTCACAAATCCTCTTTTTATTAAACTATCCAAAATCAGATATGTACTCGAACGATTTATATCGGATTTTTTACCAATTACACTTGCCGGTTGAGAACCAAGTTCAAGCAAAGCCAGATAAACTGAAATCTCTTTTTCATTCAAACCGACTTGTTGGAGAACGTCGATAACCATATGAATAAAAGTGAGTAATAAAACAAATTTTGTTGTTGGCACCCACCAACACCCCCATTATTGCAATTCAACAAGATAAAAGCAATATGACATCTAAAAGTGACCTAGAGGCGTTGATAATTTCTCCCAATTTTTGTATCATATAGGTGCAGCTAGTTGGTTGAGGACTATAAAATCTTCATCAACTAGCTACACCAAAAGAGAAGAAGCACGAGCGCGCTTCTTCTTTTTTTATTCAGGTTTACAGCAAACCCAAAAATCCTTATGATTTAGTAAGAAAATATTACATTACTTAAACTATATAAAAATGGCTGACAAAAAGATCGACGAAGTATTAAGCAGAGGAGTTGTGGAAGTAATTCAAAAAGATGAACTCAAAAAGAAACTCGCTTCAGGAAAACCTTTAAGAATCAAACTAGGAATCGACCCTTCTGGGGCTGATTTGCATATAGGCCACATGGTGGTAATCAAAAAACTTAAGGAATTCCAGGATTTAGGACATCAAATCATTTTGTTGTTTGGAAATTTCACCGGTCAGATTGGTGACCCAACCGGGAAAATGGAAACAAGAGCAGCCAAAACAAAAGAAGAGCTCGAAAAAAATGCTAAGAAATATGTTGATCAAGTTAAGTTCTTTCTCGACACAGATAAGGTAGAAGTTAGATGGAATGCAGATTGGCTAGAAAAGCTTAATTTTGCTGATGTAATTCAGCTTGCTTCGTGCTTCACTGTCGCTCAGATGATGGAAAGAGACATGTTTAAAGAACGAGCAAACAATAATCTTCCAATCTCAATGCATGAATTCATGTATCCACTCATGCAAGGGTACGATTCAGTAGCATTAGAAGCTGATTTAGAGCTTGGAGGGACTGATCAAACTTTCAACCTACTTGCTGGTAGAACTATCCAAAAAGCGTACGGAAAGACTCCTCAAGACGTGTTGACTGTCCCAATCCTTGAAGGAACAGATGGTGTTAAGAAAATGGGTAAGTCAGAAGACAACTACATTGCAGTAGATGATGCACCTAAAGATATGTTTGGAAAAGTAATGAGTATTCCAGACGAACTAATTCTGAAATATTTTGAACTCGCAACAGAGGTGCCGACAGAACAAATCAAAGAATATGGACTAGCAATTGAAAATGGCGAAAACCCTATGAAATACAAGAAAATCCTTGGTCAAGAAATCATTAAAATCTATCATGACGAAGCAGCCGGAGAAAAAGCTCAGGAAGAGTTTGAGAATGTTTTCAGGGAACACAAGCTTCCAGAAGATATTGAATCGGTAAAAGTTGCAGAGCCAGAAATGAAACTTATTGATGTGATTGCAGAAACTGGCATGACCGCTTCAAAAAGCGAAGCACGAAGAATGATCCAGCAGGGAGCGGTTAAAGTAAATGAATCAAAAGTCGACGATGTTGATAAAATTATAGACTTCAATAAAGAAACATTATTGCAGGTTGGGAAAAGGAAGTTCTTAAAAGTTGTTAAAGGATAAACCGCTGTGATAGAATTAGTCACCAATAAAGAGTTTTTATGCTAAAAACGCCTCTTAAAGATATATTAAGGACAACATCGAAACACCTGGGTAAGCTAAAAGACCTCGGGATAAAAACAGCCGAAGATCTGCTTCTGTATTTTCCGCGAACATACAACGATCGGAGCGATCTCACCAAGATTGCAGAACTACGGACAGACCAGATTAACACGGTTAGGGGCACTCTCACCAGTTTTTTTAGTCAACGAACCAAATACGGCAAATATATAAGCCGTGGTGTACTTACAGATAGCACTGGTAGCATCGAAGTCATTTGGTTTAATCAGCCGCATTTAAGTCGAATGCTCTTTAAAGGAATGGAGATTATCCTAACAGGTAAGCTTAAGTTTTCGTTCGGCAAGATGAGCATGCAAAGTCCAGCGTACGAACTTGTTCAGGAGGAACAGATTCACACAGCCAGAATCGTTCCGACATATCACGAAACCGAAGGGATTTCTTCAAAATGGATACGTGAGAAAATCAAACCACTTATCGACGACTGGTCTAAGCACTTTAGAGAATATATGCCGCTCGACATTATAGATAAACATGGCTTTCTTCTGCATAGTGAGGCAATCAAGCAGGCGCATTTTCCGGAAGATGAAGAAATGTTAAACAAAGCAAAAGAACGTCTGAGTTTCGACGAGCTTTTCTTGCTTCAGCTAAAAGCGCTTCAGAAAAAATGGCACTGGCAACAAATAGCTGCAGAAGAACAAAAGCAAATCCCAAGAGACAAGGTGCTCATAGAAGAGTTCATGAATAAACTTCCTTTTGAATTAACAGGTGCACAAAAAAAATCGCTTGATGAAATTCTAACCGATATCGAAAAACCATATCCAATGAGTCGTCTTGTTCAAGGAGACGTTGGGTCAGGGAAAACAATCGTTGCTGCCATCGCAGTTTTGAATGTAATTAAAGCCGGATTTCAATGTGCATTGATGGCGCCAACAGAAATTCTCGCAAAACAGCATTATGAAGGCATTTCAAAGTATCTGCTTCCATACGGATTCAATATAAAATTCGTATCAGGAAGTGTAACTGATAAGAATAAAAAGGAAATCATCCAGCAAATGAAAGGTGGAACAGTTGATATGGTAATTGGAACACACGCGCTCATTCAGGAAGGCGTTGGATTTAAGAATCTTGGCCTTGCAATCATAGATGAACAACATCGGTTTGGTGTGAAACAAAGGAGTATTTTAAAGAGCTTCGGAAGTCCGCATCTACTAAGTTTGTCCGCTACACCAATTCCACGAACACTCGCAATGACAATTTACGGAGATCAGGATCTTTCAATCATTGATGAGATGCCGAAAGGAAGAAAGCCGATTATTACGAGGATTGTTCCGGAGAAAAAACGTAACGATGCAAATTTGTGGATTAAGGATCACGTTCTTAAAGGACGTCAGGTTTTCGTGATCTGCCCGTTGATAGATGAATCCGATACTCTCGAAGTGAAGTCTGTAATTCAGGAATATGACCGCCTCCGTGAACATATTTTCAAAGAGTTCGAAGTAGGTCTTCTACATGGAAGGCTAAAGTCACAAGACAAGGAAGAAATAATGAACCTGTTTAATGACAATAAAATAAACATTCTTGTATCAACATCCGTTGTCGAGGTTGGAATAGATGTGCCTAACGCAACAATCATGATGATCGAAGGCGCAGAGCGATTTGGTTTATCACAACTGCATCAGTTTAGAGGGCGAGTTGGTAGGGGAGAGCACCAATCATATTGCTTCCTATTTTCAGGCGCGCAATCAGAAGAAACTCAAAAACGACTTTCCGCAATGGTAAAGCACAATTCAGGGTTTGACCTTGCTGAAATAGATCTGGAATTACGCGGTCCAGGTGAAATTTACGGAGTTCGCCAAAGTGGAATCCCTGATTTAAAAATGGCATCACTTACAGATTCAAAAACAATTGAAAAAGCCCGGATAGAAGCGCAAGCAATCATAGACAGAGATCCAAAACTTATTCAGTATCCTAAGCTGCTGGAGAAGATTGCGGAATACGAGGATGTTTTTGTGAAGGATTAGAACTGAGTCCCTAGTGCATTCATAATACTCTGCGCCTTATGAAGCGTTTCCTCATATTCCATAGCAGGATCGGAATCGTAAACAACCGCACCACCGATATTGAAGTACAGATTATCTTTATGAACAATCGCAGTTCGAATAACTATGCTTGAGTCAAAGCGTTGGTCGTTTGCTATAAAGATTGTTCCGGTGTAGATGCCGCGCGTGTAATTCTCTAGTTCATCGATAATTTCCATGCTTCGGATTTTGGGGCAGCCTGTTATTGACCCGCCGGGGAAACACGCGCGCAGAAGCGATCCGTAGTTTTCCTTAAGTCTTAACTTTCCTTCAATAATCGAGACCAAATGCCAGACATTCGGATATTCTTCCACCCTTTTGTGCTCTCGAACTTTCACAGAACCATATTCGCTAACCTTCCCAAGATCGTTCCGCAAAAGATCAACTATCATAGCAAGTTCCGCATCATCTTTTGTTGATCGCGCGAGCTCATCTCTAATTTGAATATCTTCTTCTGGAGTTTTTCCTCTTGGAGCTGTGCCTTTAATCGGCCTTGATTCAACAAAATCTTTATCAGCATATAGAAATCGTTCTGGCGAACTTGAAATTATCACATGATCTCCAAAAGGGAGATAAGCCGAGAATGGAGCAGGATTAAGTTCATACAACCGCTTAAAAACAGCATAGGGATGTCCTTTAAATGGAACCTCGCATCGATGAGAAAGACTCACTTCATATACATCACCTTTAACAATATAATCCATTATTTCATTAACTTTTTTCATATATACATCTTTGCTGCAGCAATTAATTGGTCCTTCAACATTAAACTCATATTTGGAAGCAGGTTCATTAAACTTTCTGAATATCTCTCGTGAATCAGTAAAATCGTCATCTTCAACTTTAATCTGAACAAGGAATTTTTTATCCTCATGTAAATCATAAATAATCATGTCCTTGTAAAAAACAATCTCCATATCGGACATTTTGAGATCATTTTTTGTGGTGCGCGGTAATTTCTCTACATAGTGACCTGCATCATACGAGAAATATCCAATTCCTCCCCACAAGTTCACAGGATAACTAAATTCTTTAACACTGTAGTGATCCAAAACTTGCTGGAATTCAGCAAACGGATCATTGGTAAATTTGGCTTTATAAAAAGGATTCAGACCAATAAACGCATATCGACCATTATCTTTACCACCTTTCCCGCAAAGCAGGGAAGTGTAAGGAATATCAGCGAAATTTGCATACAACTCTTCTGGAGATTTAGTTATTTTAATCTCCTCGAATTGCACAGATTCTATTTTGGGCAAATTCTCATTCAATATTTAACTTAAATTAGTGACCAAACCGCTAAACAATAATATGTATAAGCGTCAATCCTGTAAAGTTGACCTTGGTAGTATTATGCATTATAATAATATAATATTAAAGAAAAATTTTTTGTTTTCTGAGGAGCACAGAAACGTTTTGTGTCCTTTTTTATATAATTATGAAAATAAAGAATTTAAAAGAATTTACAAGTTATTTACTTGAAAACAACTTCGTTAATCAAGCTCAACTAAATGACGCCCTAAATTTATCCAAAAAGAAAGGTCTTCCTTTGGACCAAGCGTTAGTTGAAGCCAATGCAATAAACGATGAACATCTAGGGCAATTGATTGCCACACATAATAACTGGAAGTTCATCAATTTAAAGAAAGAAATTATTGATCATACACTCTTAAGGAAAATTCCTGAAGAAGTGGCGCGTAATCAGCAAATCATTGCCTATAAAAAATCTCAATTTGGCATAGAAATTGCAACAAATGATCCCTCAAACACAATCCTAATTCATTTGTTAACAAAAAAGCTGGGACAAAATCTCAACATCCATTACGCAACAGTAAACGATATTTCTCAGCATTTTAAACTCTACAAATCTGATATTGGAAAGGAATTTGAGGACATCATCGCAGTGCAAGAAGAGAAAACAATCAAAAACTATAGCAGCACAATTCAAATTGTTAATATGTTACTCACTCGTGGATACGAGAAAAGTGCTTCGGATATACATATTGATCCAACTGAAAATGACACAAGCATCCGTTTTAGAATAGACGGTGTAATGCACGATATCATCAATATTCCAAGAAATATTCACGAATCGCTTATTTCAAGAATTAAAGTGATGTCGCATCTTCGCACAGATGAACATCAAGTTCCACAAGACGGTAAACTGCGATTTGAAATAAATGGTGAAAAAGTAGATGTCCGTGTTTCTATTGTCCCAACAACCAAAGGAGAAAACGTTGTTATGAGATTGCTGTCAGAAAAGAGTAAACAATATGCACTTGAGGAATTGGGACTCTCGAATAAAGATTATACAAAACTCTCTAAGGCAATTAAAAAACCTTGGGGGATGATTTTATCTACAGGCCCTACAGGAAGCGGGAAAACAACTATGCTTTATTCAATTCTAAAAATCCTAAATAGATCTGAAGTACACATAGCAACAATCGAAGACCCGGTTGAATACAATGTAGATGAGATAACTCAAATTCAAGTTAATCCAAAAACAAAATTAACGTTTGGAGAAGGACTTAAGTCTATTGTTAGGCAAGATCCAGATATAATTATGGTAGGGGAGATACGTGATAAAGAAACTGCCGGTATTGCCATAAATTCAGCGATGACAGGCCATTTGGTGCTCTCAACTCTTCATACTAACGACGCATCCACTACATTGCCTCGTATTTTGGATATGGGGATTGAGCCATTTCTAATTGCATCAACTGCAAATATCGCTATTGGGCAAAGGCTAGTTCGAAAGATTTGCATAAAATGTGTCCAAAGTTACGAAACCACGGTTGATAGTTTAAAAGAAAAAGTCCCCACTTCTATAGCTGAAAAAATTATGGGTGATAAGAAAACAATCATGACTTATGAAGGCAAGGGATGCGATCTTTGTAATCACACAGGGTATCATGGACGAACAGGTGTATTTGAAATTCTTGAAATAGATAACGATATCAAAAAAATGATTATGGAAAATGCTGATGCCGATGAAGTAAAGAAAAAAGCTGTAGAAAAAGGCATGACAACTATGTTCGATGACGCCTTAGACAAAGCATTAAATGGGATAATCACAGTTGAAGAGTTGTTTAGAGTAATAAAAATATAAACATGCTAAATAAAAAACTAAACTGGCATAAAGAAATAAATATCGGCGGAATAAAACAAGTCGATATTTTACTTTTCACTAAACACTTATCCGTCGCCTTAGAAAGCGGCTTAACTCTTGTAGAAGGGTTAGAACTTTTGCGCGATCAAGCAAAAGGAAAAATGAAAATGGTTATTAACGGCATTCACGAAACTGTTTATAGTGGAAAATCATTTCACGAAGCATTGAATCCTCACACCAAATATTTTTCTGCTATATACATAAACATGGTAAAATCTGGAGAACTTTCAGGGACATTACAAGAAAATCTCGCAAGACTTAGCGATCAATTGAATAAAAAGCTAAAAATAAAGAAAAAGGTGAAATCAGCAATGCTTTACCCTATGTTTATTTTCATTGCGATATTTGGACTCGGCATGTCTGTGGCAATCTTTGTTTTACCAAAAATCCTGCCACTATTCAAAATCCTTGATGTTGAACTTCCCGTAACCACAAAAGCACTAATATATGTTGCCGAACTATTCGAGACACAAGGATTGCTTATTTTTGCAGGAATGATAGTTGGAACAATTTTTCTCATATGGTTTTTTAAAGCAGATTTTATGAAACCTATTAGCCATCGAATAATGCTAAAAATTCCAATAATCAAACACATAATCATTAAAGTTAATTTGGAAAGATTCCTATACACTCTTGGGACATTGCTTGAAAGCGGAATATCCCTAGATCAAGCCATTAAAATAACAACATCTGCAACAGACAACAGAGTCTACAAGAAAATCATTGGATCATTTTTACAGGATATTGAAGCTGGGAAGAACTTAGCATCATCTTTGGTAAGTGATCCCAAGTTGTTTCCAATCATTGTGTCTAGAATGGTTGGAGTAGGAGAGAGAACCGGAAATTTACACAGTACTCTTAAATATCTATCTAAATTTTACGAAGAAGAGATTGATTCATCTATGAAAAACCTATCAACCATAATCGAACCGGTGTTATTAATATTTATTGGGATAATTGTAGGAACAGTTGCAATTTCCATTCTCGGACCAATTTATCAAATCACCGGAAGCCTTAGAAACTAAACAAATATGGAAAACAAAAATCATAAAAAAAATGGATTTACGATAATTGAACTTCTATTGGTAATAGCACTTACAGTAATCATATTTTCAGGTGTATTTGCGGTTCAGGGAAGATTTCTTGTAAACACATACCTTGATACAAATACAGAACAGATAGTTCAGCAATTACGGCTCGCACAAATGCGTTCGATAAGTAAATTTAAAGATTCTGAGTGGGGTGTTTATTTTGACGAAGACGTGGACGGAAATGATGACAAATTTGTACTTTTTAAAGGCTCTAACTATGAAAACAGAGATCAATCATATGACATCATAACCAATTTACCTGACTCCATAGCGCTTTCAAGCATTAACTTAACAGGCGGCACTGATTATATCGTTTTCAATAAAGTTACTGGAGCAACAAAAAACTCTGGATCAATTCAAATTTTTGATAATCAAGAAGGTGTAAATACAATTTTAATCAATGGGAAAGGGCTTACAGGGGTAAATGAAATCC
The DNA here is from genome assembly GCA_042568575.1 of Patescibacteria group bacterium. GTDB lineage: Bacteria > Patescibacteriota > Gracilibacteria > UBA1369 > PNNO01 > JAJRYP01. The sequence goes on from JBHPIO010000001.1 coordinate 106,080, forward strand.
CAGCAGGAAGTGGTAGTGGTGACTCAACTGAACCATTATCAATAACCGACTTAGCTCTATCCGGTGCCACCGAAGAAAGCCTGGATCTTTCTTGGAGTGCAACAGGAGACGATGGAATTGTCGGCATTGCAGATTTGTATGATGTCAGATATTCAACATCAACAATAACAGAAGAAAACTGGGCAACTGCAACTCACGTTGCAGCAGAACCAACGCCAGCTGCTTATGGGTCAGCAGAATCGATGACAGTTTCTGGATTATCATCCGCAACAACATATTATTTTGCCATGAAAGCTTTGGATGAAGTGCCAAATGAATCATCCCTTTCCAATGTAGTTTCACTAACAACTTTGGATTCAAGTTCACAAACAGAATCACTAGTTGTTAATACTTCAAAAGCATATTTATCAAATGGGAATAAATATCTTAAAGGAATCACAATAAGCAATAGCGCAGAGGAGGACATAATAATCGATAAAATGACTGTTGAATGGAATAATGAGCCATACAAAAGAACATATCTAAGAGTAATTAGGATTAATTCGAGGAATGTTTGGGTTGGATATGGATATTCAGGTGTAGAGGTTGATATAAAGGATTTCACGCTTTCACCAAAGCAGAAAAGTTATTCAATTAATCAAATTAGATTCACTAAAAATATGAAGGGATCCAATATAACAATAACATTAACAATGGCAGACAAAAGTACCATAACAACCCCCGTACTAAAATTTTAAAATGAACAAAATCAAAAGAAATAAAGGCAACTCAATTATTGAAATAATCATTGCGATTGGAATATTCGCTTTAGTTTTTCCTACTTTATCGATTTTGGTAATTGGGGGTTTCAGCACTACCTTGCGAGATAGTGAACGCTTCCAGGCCGACATGTATCTGCAACAAGGATTCGAAGCAATGCGATCTATTAGAGATTACGGTTACGCCAATTTAACCACTGGAACACACGGACTCACAAAAACAAATGGATACTGGGAATTATCAGGAAGTTCTGACACAAACGGTCAATTCACGCGCGAGATAGTAGTTGAAGAAGTAGAGAGAGACAGCAATTGTGCAATTGTTGCTAGTGGGGGAAAAGTCGACAATAACTCAAAAAAAATAACAGCAACAATAACGTGGGACATTGAAGCCGGAAACAGCACCTCTATTTCAACAAGCCAATATTTACATAATTGGACCGATGCCACAGGATGCAATGCTTCGGATAACTTTAGCGTTGATACTTCAAGTGCATATTTATCAAGTGGCAATAAGACAATAAATGATATATTCATTGAAAACACCGGAGGAGTTGGGATAAGTATCGATAAAATAACAGTTTCATGGAGTGGAGCGCCTAGCGGCACTGATATTAAAAGAATTAAAATTGACGGAGACACTCTTTGGTCTGGAAATAAAGGTTCCGGAGAAGTATTGAATATAGAAAATTTCACACTTGATGCGGGATCAGGTGTATATGAAATAGACCAAATTAGATTCGACAAATCAATGGTTGGAACAACAGTTAGTCTTGAATTTGAAATGACAGACACAAGCACAGCAACTATTCCTAATATTCAATTTTAAATGAAAAAGCCAGTTACACAGAAAGGATTTACTCTCGTTGAGTTCATAATATATGTGGCAATAGCTTCTTTTGTGCTTATTTCAACCGTAAATGTAAGTTGGAACATTATGAGTGCACAGGCTAATTTCAATGCAAAACAGGAAGTCTACATCAACTCCAGACTAGCCATGAATCAAGTTGGAATAGTGATCAAGGAAGCCGAAGACGTACTTACTGCCCAATCTGTATTCGATTCGCATCCTGGCGTGCTCACTTTAGATTATCCAGGAGTTAATGACGTTATAATTGATACTTACATCAAAAACATAAGTGTTGGAGGTCAGTCAGCCGCAATTCGCAAACTTCAAATCAAGGGGATTGATGGAAGCTTTACGGATTTAACAACAGACAAAGTTAATGTTACTAACTTTAAATTAACAAACCTTACTCGTGGATCAGAGAAAGACAACATAAATATGGAATTACGAATTGAAAAAATCAACCCAGGGGACGATCCAACATACGATGCTTCTATTGAGTTTGAAACGGCAATTTCTTTAAGAGAATAAATATGAACAAAATAATGAAAACAATTAGAAAAACAAATGAAGGTGCTGCTGTGCTAATTATTGTTATTATTATGGGGTCGGCAATGCTATTAATTGCGTTAAGTCTCGGCATATCTTCAATTTCTGAAAATCTGATAAATCTCTATCAAAGTCAATCGAGTCGGTTGTCGCTTAGCATTGATGGTTGTGCTGAAGAAGCCTTAATACGGCTTAACAGGGATAATAGCTACAACGAAGAAACTCTTTCAATTGGAGGGACTTCTTGCACAATTAGCGTATCAGGTAGTGGAAGCAGTAGGACTATTAATGTTGCAGGAACAAAAAGCGATTACAGCAGAGAGCTGGAAATCGCAGTAAATATATCACCTACATATGCCATAACTTCATGGCAGGAACTAACCACATAACTATGTTCGAATTTTTTAAGAAAAGAAATCTCACTTTATATTGTACAGACACCTATGTACAAATACTCGTCCTAAAAGGCAAAAAGCGAAATATGAGAGTTGGCGCGTACGGTCAACGAAATCTATCATCAGGTATAATCAAAAACGGTGAGATTATGCAGGAAAAACAGCTAGCTATAGAAATAATCACACTCCTTTCTGAGTTAAATATTAAAGATAAGAATTGCCTTATCGCCCTACCGAAAAATCATATTTTTGAGCATATCATTTACATGGACTCTTCACTAAAAAAAGAGGCTTTTACAGAGAAATTAGAAGAAGAAATTAAAAAAATAATTCCAATACCTTTTCAAGAGTTAAAATATACTTATAGTGCTACAACATACGGAAAAGCGCAGGCAGTATATGTTGTGGCCATAAAAAAAGAAATAGTTGCCAAATATTACGAAGTTTTGAAGTCCTTCTGCAATCTTAATCCTTTAGTCTTTGAATCTGAAACTTCAAGTTTAATAAGAAATGTTCCAATAGATTTGCGCGAAGATAAGGGGAAAATCCTAATTGAAGTCCTTCCAAATAAAACTGAATGGCTCATTCTCTGGAAGGAAAATATTTTCGATAGCAATACAATATCTAAGACAGGGGATCAGGATGATATTCAAATTGTCACAAGCGACTTGTTGGAATCAATAATTAATTTTTCTAATAAAACCAAACGCAAAATAAGTGATATCTATTTAATAGGGGACAAAGAAAAAGCTGCAATTATAGGTAACTCTCTAGAACAAAGCGTGAAACTCAAACCTCAATATCTTTCTGATTTCAGAATCAACTTAAAAACTAAAAAAGAAAATTTGTCTACAAAATTTAAAGTAATTGGTGGTCTAGCACTACATGAAATGAATCAGAAAAATTCTCTTAACTTAATCCCAAAAAATCCTAAGAAGGGGGTTGCTAGAGGGGGATAATTGATGTATAATAATAGTAGTTGAAGTAAATCTTCGGTTACCTCAAGTTAATTTGTTCTTTGACCTTTCGTGCCTTAAATAACCTTAATATAAACATTTATGGGTAATCTATGCAAAACGCATAGGAGCACAAGGAGCACTCGGAGCAACAAGGGGTTCACCCTCATCGAATTAATCATCGTAATAGCAGTAATTGCTATTCTTGCGGGCTCGATTTTCGTAGCCATCGACCCAGCAAGGCGTTTAAACGAATCACGTAATGCAAGACGTGCAAGCGATGTAACAACAGTTTTAGACGCTGTTATAAAATACCAGGCTGATAATGAAGGAACTCATTATTCAACCGTGGCTGCATTAACTGCTGGTAATTACTATACTATCGGTACATGCGCTACAGGTGGAAATAGTGATTGTGGAGCTCAAACTACACAGGCAGCTTGTGTAGATCTTTCAAGCATTGGGTCAAACTACCTTGCATCTATACCAATGGATCCAAAAACTGGAACTGCTGCAAAATCAGACTACTATCTGATGGTTGATTCAAATGGAGCGGTAACTGTTGGTTCATGCGACCCTGAAGGAGAAGGTTCAGGTGGAAGCGGAACTGCACCAACAATTGAGTTAAGTCGCTAACATTTGAAAAAATTGCACCATGGCAGATAAGAAACCATTAAAAGTAATGGTGGCTGAGGATGACTCGTTCCTAATGAACATGTACTTAGCCAAATTTAAACAGGAAGGATATGAAGTCATTGCTTCGGCTGATGGAGTTGAAGCAATAACTTCCCTCAAAGCAGGAGAAAATCCTGATATCATTCTATTAGATATAATGATGCCCAATAAAAATGGGTTTGAAGTCTTGGATTTTATAAACACAGATCCAAAATTAAAGAAAACACCTGTTATAATTCTTTCTAATCTAGGTCAAGAATCAGACATTCAACGAGGAAAAGATGCCGGTGCAGTAGATTTTATAGTGAAAGCAAATATTTCTTTAGAAGATATCGTTACTAAAATCAAGAAATATACAGCTTAAATTAGAGATTCAGAAAATTGAACATCAATTTCGCCCCATATTCTGTCATAAATGACTCGGGATGGAATTGAACACCATAAACCTCGTAATCTTTATGCTTAATTGCCATAGGGATTTTGTCGTTAGTCCAGGCAACAACATTTAGACATGCCGGGATATCGTCTATTATAAGAGAATGATAACGAGCAACATCAATATTATTTTCAATGTTATTAAATAGATCATTTTGCGTATGTTGAATATTCGAAGTTTTGCCATGAACCGGCAGGGGAGAGGCAACTGTTTCTCCACCAAAGACTTCATTTATGCATTGCATCCCCAAGCATACACCTAAAATAGGCTTTGTCTTATAGTATTGCCCTATAAGTGATTTGGAAATCCCTGCATCTTTAGGAGTTTTAGGACCAGGTGAAATCACGAATTTGTCAAATTCATCAAATAATGGTGTGATTTCTTGATCATTTCGTTTAACAATAACTTCACATTGTTTCAACGATTTAATTTGTTGAAACAAATTGTATGTAAACGAATCAAAATTATCGATAAGTAAAATTTTTTGCATAAAAATTTTTATATGGGGGCGAATTGAACTATACAAAATTTATTAGGGAAAAGGAAGAAAAACATATACAAATTTTTAGACGAAGAGTATGATTGGACGTTTTTTTTCTTTAAACGCCTAAAATCGAACGTTTTGAATATCGCGCTTATACAAGCCATTGCTCGGGGATCGGGGTAGAGGAATATCACGGAATTTAAACTGAATCATATTTATAGATAGAAAAAAAGCTTATTCTAAGCCTAAACACACTTTTGTTTGCACAAGATATATTGTGCAAAATACTATCTGTTGATCAAATTAGTTATCCCCTGCATTTTATTTCAAATCTTTAACCATGAATGTATCTCCTAATTTGAATCCACGTTTTCGATAATACTCTCGAACTCCAATTCCGCTAATCACGGCCAATTTCGAAAGTTTATATTCAGAAGTAATTTCTTCTGCACGCTCAAGTAGCCTCTTCCCGTAGCCCTGATGCTGAACCGCTAAATCATCATGTTGCGTTAATGGAATCTGAGCACCATAAGTATGCAGCTCACGAATCACAGCAGCATATTCTAAATCTTTTATAAAATGCTTCTCGCCAGAAAAAATCTGCGAAGGTATTCTTAAGCGCAAAAAAGCAATAAGCTTATTCTGTTTTATATCTTCAAAACTCAAGAAATGCTCTTTCCCCTCAGATGAATCGTAAACTCGCTCTATCAGTTTAACGTCTTTAATATCGACCTGAGTATCACGAACTTCCCTACATCGAATGCATTTGCAACTCTCCCCTTTCTCGTACATATTTGCATGAACCACTTGCCGCAAATTAGAAACTGTTGAACCACCAAGAATACTTTCGGCCGGAATATCCCTATATAAACGTGCAATTCGAACATATTCAGGAACCAATGTTTTCATTTCACTAATAAGTTCAATTAGCTCGTCGTCTGAATAAGGCTTATGTTTGCCATCCTTGAACACTTTCTCAAGCTCACTATGAGGAGTAACAACACACGGATAAATCTTAAGCCAATCAGGTTTAAAATCAGGATCTTTAAATAATTCTGCAAACATTTCGAGATCTTTTTTTGGCGTGCTTCCATAAAGATTTGGCATCATGTGGGCGTTTATCTTGAACCCGGCATCTTTAAGAAGCTTCATTGCAGTGCGGATCTCCCCCACTCCGTGTCCCCTCTTATTTTTCTTGAGAATCTTATCATCAAGCGCTTGAATCCCTATTTCTACTTTTGTAGCCCCAAGATTTCGCATGCGCTTAACCTCATCTATATTAATCCAGTCCGGACGTGTTTCTAGAGAAAGACCAACACATCTATGTTTTGCAGTCTCATTTATCTTCTGTGCATCCTCAAGTGAAGTTGATTTTTCGCCTTCATTAAGCGCATTATAAACTCCTCGTATAAAAGAAGTCTGATAGTTTTTTGGATAGTATGAAAAAGTTCCACCGGCAACAATAATCTCAATTTTGTCTGTTGGATGACCTGTTCTTTCAAGCCCCTGAAGACGATTTGTAACCTGACGATAACCATCAAAATCGTTGAGTATTGCTCTCATCATTGCGGGCTCATTCGAAAGGTAACTCTTTGGCATTTCCGGTTCAGAAGGGCAAAAAATACACGTTCCCGGACAAGCATAATGCTTCGTTAAGACAGTAACATTAGCAATCCCGGATTGTGATCTAACTTTCCGCTTTATTATTAAGTCAAAAAAGACTTTGTTTTCCTGTATATCACCATCTTTCACCAATTTCCGATAGGTCTTAATTAAAGAAACATTAGTAGGCGAACTTATACGATACTTTAGGCTATATTCGTTCTTTAACGTCTGAAGATCTTTCTGTTTAGTGATATTTTTAGAAAGCGCTTCACAGAGCAAATCTTCCAAAATTTTATTAAGCGGTTTTCGCTGCTTGCAGTCCATATGCCTTTCTTGTATGGTTATTATTGCGGATCCTAATTCTATCCTATGAAAGAGTCGGTGGCAAAACAATTATTGCAGAAAGTTCAGGAGGATTATGCGACTATTGCAGATGAATTTTCCCAAACAAGACAGTATGCATGGCCAGAATTTAAACATTTTAAGAAATATATTAACCCAGGTGATACAATTCTGGATCTTGGATGTGGAAATGGTCGTTTATATGAATCTTTGAAGGATTTACAAAACATAAAATATATTGGGATAGATAATAACAAAAAATTTATACAGCTTGCGCAAAAAAAGTATACAGACACAAAATTTATAGTCGGAGATGCACTAAATATCCCCCTAAAAGAGGATATCGATATCGTGCTTTCTATTGCATCTTTACACCACATCGCCTCATCACGTTTGCGCAAAAAAAGTGTACGCGAATTATCAAGAATTACAAAGAAAAATGGATACGTCATTGTTACTGTTTGGGATCTCTTCCAAAAGCGCTACAGGAAATACATACTCCAAAGCTTGTTCAAATATTTTATTCAATTTGGGAAGTATGACTGGAATGATACGTTCATCCCATGGGGCAAGACTGGAGTTAAAAGATACTATCATGCGTTCACAAAGCGTGAGCTAAAAAAACTCTTTGAAAAGAACGGGTTCGAGATAGTAGAATTATTTAAAACGAATAACCTTTGCTTGGTATGCAGAAAAAAATAGATGTACTGAACGTAAGATTCGACAATGTAACTATCGAGGAAACTCTCGATTATATTTTCGATCATATTAACAGAGGAAAAAAGGGATATCTTTGTACACCTAATCCTGAAATGCTTCTTGAAGCAGAGAGAAATCACGACTTCAAGAAAGTCTTAAATCACTCATTATTAAATATCCCAGATGGAATAGGGATTTTATGGGCAGCAACTCATATTGCACGTAAATCATCGAAACTTAAGGCATTCTTCACCCTTCCATTAATTGCATTTATGCCAAGTATGTTTAAAAAGATCCTTAGAGAACGAGTAACAGGATCAGATTTAATGAAGAAAATCGCAAGAGAGGCGGCGAGAGCAAACAAAAGCATCTTTCTACTCGGTGCTGCCGAAGGAATCGCAGAAGAAACAGCTGAGAAATTAAAAAAAACATATACCGGATTACAAATTGCAGGAACTTATGCCGGCTCCCCTACCCCAGATGAAGAAGAATTCATAATCAATGGCATCAACGATGCATCTCCAGACATACTTTTTGTTGCGTATGGCGCGCCAAGACAGGAAATGTGGATATCCAGGAACCTCAAATACTTAAACAGCGTAAAAATAGCAATAGGGATCGGAGGCGCTTTCGACTTTATTGCCGGAAAAAGAAAACGAGCTCCAAAGTGGATGCAAAAACTAGGACTCGAATGGCTTTTCAGACTAATTCAAGAACCGTCACGCTGGAAACGCATCTACAACGCCACAATTAAATTCCCAACAAAAGTAATTAAAAAACTTTGATTACTTCTTTTTGCGAGGTCGTCCCCTCTTCTTAACTTTTCTAGCTGCAGATTCTGCCATCTCTTCTCCTCGATGAGCAATAGACTCAAGAATAGGAGCTACTTTGTCCATAACAGAATTTGCCATAACAAGAGGTCTGTATACAAAATCATTCACTTTTTTCACAGTATCACGTACATAATGTGATGTTTTGCTCGCATCACGAAGAATGAAGATCAGATAAATAATCGCAATCGCCAAAAGGATCCCCACAAGAAGAATAACCGCTGCCAGTACAATGTAGAGAATGTCGAGAGAAGAATTAAACATATTTTTTGGGTGAAATTTCGCTATTTATTTTAAAGACATGCGAGAAATAGTGCAATGAAAGGCTCAAAGTAATGTTGACAAAAAGCAGTTACATGAGTATTGTTTGCACTTGGAAATCTAAATTTAGTGCAATGATGCTTCATAGAAAAATAGATAAAAGGCTCGTATTACCAAGGATCGAAGAAGATCCTCAGGATGGCAAAGCTGAACAACAAGAAAACCCACAATCAATAAGCCCTGAGATAAAAAGGGTTAAATTTGAAATCAAATCAAAACTAACTGCGCTTCAAGGAAAACTAAGATTGAGCAAACTTCTATTTCCATTGTTGGAAGAGCTGGATTTATCTGAGGTTGAACCAAACATAGCAGTAAGCATGTTACATAGAGCATGTAAACAAGTTGAAATTAGCGATGAAACTGATGAAGTTGTTGATAGCACAGATTTAATTGATGCAGAGCCCATATTGACAAGCAAACTTCCAAGACCTCACATAATTAAAAAAATGAAGTGTAGGCAAGAAATTGCAATTGTTCCAAAAGATGCAGATGTAGTATGCATTTATTATCCTTCAAACTTGAGAAAAACAAAAAAATGGGTGTGTGGAAATGTGATTACAATTTAATCTCTCACTGTATGGGTAGGGAAAAAAAATCAGCGCTCCAAACTTTCTATGAAGATCCAGCAAAATTAGCAGAGGAAGCTAAATCAGTTTTGGGAGAATCACCTGAAGCTGAAAGATACTTCGAACAAGCAATTGGTCAACTTATACACTTAACTCAAAAAAAAGCCGAAAGTATTAAAATCCATAATCAATTAGTTGAAGCTCTAACTGAATTAGCAAGAACAGCAAAAACATTAGAAGAACTAGGTACATGCGTTGAAGCTTTCTGTGCATTAAACGGAATGGTTGAATACGAACCAACGTTTGAAATAAGCCCAGAATTAGCAAAAATGTCTCAAGAACTTGAACAACCTCTTTCTGTAAACCAAGTAACAGTGTCCTCTCCTCCAGATCTTCAATTAGAAGTTGATGGGCATGAATGCGCTTTCTCAATTAATTACCTTTATTTTACTGTATGTATAAATGGTCAACCTTGGGCCCATTACTACAGAGGTTCAATCTAGGATATCAATTTCTTCAAAATATCGTTCACAACCTGAGGATTTGCCTGGCCTTTCATTTCTTTCATAACCTGGCCGACTAAGAAGCCAAAGACTCTGTCTTTTCCGCTTTTAAAGTCTTCGATAACTTTTGGATTTGCTTCGATAACTTTTTTGCAAGCTTCTTCAATTGCGCCCGTATCACTTACAACTTTCAATCCCTTTTCTTCAACAATTTTGGAAGGACTATCCCCTGTTTCGTACATCACATTAAATACTTCAGCTTTTGCCTGATTCATAGAAATATCTCCGGACTCAACAAGCTGAATTAGTTCGCCCATCATTTCCGCGGTTACTTTGGATTCGCTTAAACTAATCTGCTCTTCGTTTAAACGTTTCATCAAAATCGTATTGATAAAAGAAACTGCTTTCTTGGGCTCTTTTATCATAGAGGTTACTTTTTCAAAATATTGAGCAATATGTAGATCAGCAGTCAGAATGCGTATATCATCTGGAAGCAATTTATATTCTTTTGCATAGCGTGCTCTTTTTTGAGCCGGCAATTCTGGAACAAGCTTTCCAAGCTCTTTAAGATTTTCTTTTGTTGTAATTAGCGGTGGCAAGTCAGGTTCAGGAAAATATCTGTAATCATCCGAACCTTCTTTATCACGAAGGAAGTATGTTTTTTGACTATCATCAGCCCACCCCATCGTTATATCTTTATTCAAAGGTTCATCGTTATTCCACAAAGTAATCTGACGCTCTATTTCATAATCAATTGCAGATCCAAGTGATCTAAAAGAGTTTAAATTCTTAATTTCAGCACGATTGTTAAGTTTAGTTTCCCCTTTCGGACGAATCGACACACTCGCATCAAAACGCATCATCCCCTTCTCCATATCCGCATCTGAAGCCTCACAAAATCGCAAAACATTCTGAATTTCGCGCGCATAGGCCATTGCTTCTTCTGAATTTCTAATGTCAGGCTCAGAAACAATTTCCATCAATGGAGTTCCACAACGATTGTAGTCAACAAGCGAACCACCTGGAACGTGAGTTAGCTTCCCTGCATCGTCTTCCAAATGCAAACGCGTGATTCGAATTTTCTTTTTTTCGTCACCTACTTCAATTTCAATCTCGCCGTTTATTGCAAGCGGTTTATCGAATTGAGAAATCTGAAATCCCTTTGGAAGATCCGGGTAGAAATAATTTTTACGATCGAACTTGCAGTACTCGGGAATTTCACAATTAAGTGCAAGAGAAGCAACAGTCCCCTTTTGCACTGCTGTTTCGTTAATGACTGGAAGCTGCCCCGGGAAGCCCATGCAAACTTCACAAACATTGCTATTTGGATCTTTATCAAAAGAATCATTATCGCATCGACAAAACATTTTCGTTTTTGTTGAAATCTGCGCGTGTATTTCTATTCCGATAACTGCTTCAAAATCAGGCATTATAAATAATTAACACTCTGAGATGTATTGTACTAAAAAAGAATCACATTTGAAATACCTAGCTTATGATATTTCAACTTCTTCTAAAATCGTTAAAGCCCGTTCAAGATCATCACCTTTTCTATCAAACGATCTAAATAATGACCTGGCCCAAAAAATAATTCCTGTAACATCTGCTCGCGATATAACTTCTGGAGTCCTAGTAATTGGCTGTTCCAACGATTGCAAACGACACATGTGATGTAAATCTCCTGATGTCCTTATTTTTTCAGTTAAACCGTATGCTTCTTTAAGAATTGTTTGTGCTGCTAATCCAACTTCATCCCTCCCCTTAGGTGGATCTAGAGTTTTGTCTTCACTTAATGCCATAATTATTTATTATCAAATACAGTCAATATTTAATAAATATTTAATGTTCTGTCAAGTGAAAGCTAGCTAAATTCTCTCAACAACTTTTTCGATCTGTTTCTTCAAATCTTTCAAACTCCCATTATTTTCAATCACAAAATCAATCTTGAAAGGCTTTTTCTGATATGAAATCAACTTATCGTAATCCTCTCGGCTTAGCTTTCTTTTCTCAATTACTCGCTTATAAGCGGTATCATGATCTGCCTCAACCCAAACTGTATGAGTTAATTTGGCGCCAATTCTTTTCTCATCAAAACGAATCGCCTCAATTGCTATCTTGTCAGACTTATTTGCCTGAATTTCCTTACTCATTTCATTAAAAACAATCGGATGAATAATTTTTTCCAGAATCCTAAGCTTTGCTGGATTGCAAAAAACAGTTTTTGCCAACTTCTTCCTGTTAACCTTGCCATTTTTCAAAATATATTCCGGTCCAAAAAAATCATTGATCTTTCGCCACCCATCATTCTCAGGCTCATAAAGTTTATGAACAATCTCGTCCGCATCAATAATATAAAACCCATGCTCCTTAAAATACTTTAAAGCAGTGCTTTTCCCAGATCCAAGATACCCTGTAATTCCAACAATTACTTTATTCATAATTTTGCGCCTAAATCCTTATATGCACTTTTAAATTGAGATAGTGTCACTTTAACCTCCCTTGAAGATAATGAAACTCCTATCTCGTGCGCAATTCTGTTCCTCGTTTTATGAGCCGTCCAAACATCATTTAAATTTCCAAATAAACTTCCACCTTTTTTGAGCATTTCCCCAAGTGTTCCATCGTACCCTTTTGCTTCAAGTAAATAAGCCAAAAGTTTGTCTGCATCTAAAATCGATTGAACAGGATTGTGCTGGCTTTCAGAAACTATTTTCGTCCACTGTTTATTTAAGAACCTTTGCTGCTGCGCTGTTAACTTCCTTGAACCTCCCTTTATCAAAACCAAAACCGCCACAACAATGGCAAGCCCAATAAAAACCAGCAAAACAATCGAAAAAATCTCCATAAGTTATTTCTTTTTTACAGAATCTATTGGTGTCTCATCAACTTTATCAGGAAGCCCATTTCTTTTCACATGATCAACGACTAAATCCGAAAGAAGCTGCTTTAAAACCTCCTGATCTTGGAAGTTTTTTGAAGTCATATATTTTTCCTGATACTTCAATACATATTTCTCACATTTTTTTGGATTCATCGCCTCCTTAAGAGTTATTGTTGAAGGTCCACCAAACTTCGCAAGACTCATGTCTCCATAATTCATCATCGTCTGCCAGAAGCCTTTTAAACTGTACGAAACACCCTCAATCGAAGGATATTCAATTCTGCTGCTGCTTCTATCAAAAAAGCCAAGCCATTCAACACCAATAATCCCCATGTTTGTAAGAAGCCAAACATCATAATACCAATCTTGAACAACAAAAAACGCTCTTGCAAGGCCAATAAAAGCCCATCCTCCATAAATAAGCAAAAGTTGTGGGAACATTATCCAAAATAGAAAAGGAACAAAAGCATGAAAAAAGACAATCCTCAGAATATCTCGAAGCATAATTATCGGATGCCTTCTAGCAACAAAAAGAATGTGCTCGTCATCCTCAAGATAATCTTTAAATAAATACTCAGTTATTTTCATACAAAATGGAATTATTCCGACAACATATTACCCTGATTTGAAAAATATGAAAAGAGCGAGTAAAATCAAATAAATGTTTAAATTTATCTCATGAAAGTTATTTTTTGCGGAACTCCCGATTTTGCAGTTCCATTTCTTATTAGTCTCATATATGACAAAGATATCGAAGTGGAAGCTGTCGTGACTCAGCCAGATAAGCCTGTTGGCCGCAAGCAAATTCTCACGCCTCCAGCAGTAAAAGAGATCGCAATTGAAAATAATCTACCTGTATTGCAGCCAGATTCAATTAATGATGACTTTCTTGAGTTAATTAGAAATATAGAACCAGATTTTATTGTTGTTATTGCTTACGGAGTAATTCTTCCTCAGGAAATGATCGACATTCCAAAGCGTGACTGCATTAATGTTCACGCATCACTCCTTCCAAAATATCGCGGTGCTTCACCAATTCAAACTTCACTTCTAAACGGAGACAAGGAGACCGGGCTAACTATTATGCAAATTGATAAAGAACTGGATAAAGGCGGTATTTATATGCTTAGAAAAGTTGCAATCGATTCAACAGACACAACTGAAATCCTTTCTAAAAGACTTTCAGAAATCGGTGCAATTATTCTTCCATCTGCCCTTAAGGATATTGAGGAGGAAGTTCTCTCCCCTCTCAAGCAAGATGAAAATGATGCAAGTTATTGTAAAAAGATTTCAAAAAAAGACGCTCAAATTGATCCAGAAAAAGATGATGCAGAAAAAATTCTCAATAAACTTAGAGCCTTTACACCTTGGCCCGGCATTTACATGGATTTCCAGGAAAAACGATTAAAGGTTTTACATGCTAAAGCAAGCGAAGAGAAAGCTAACCCTGGGGAGCTTAAAGGTATTGATGGCAGCTTAATTCTTGGCACAAAAAAAGACTCAATAGAGCTTTTTAAAGTTCAAATGGAAGGGAAAAATCCTGTTTCCGCAAAGGAATTCATTAATGGCTTTTTGAAGTAATAGCGTAGCTTCCAAACACAGCAAACATAAGGAAAAGTAAAGCTTGTCCGTGATATAAAGAGATAAGGTAGTGATCGAAAAGTCCAATTATACAAAGTGCGGTGAGCAACGAAATCAAAATGGCTCCAAGGTTTCTTTTATGCTTGTCTGCTTTTTTCATTGCAAGGAAAATTAAAACAGCAAAGCTCACAAGAAGTAGCACAAATACTATAAATCCAAACACTCCCATTTCGTTTGTAATGAGCATGTAAATATTATGCACCGGCTGAAAATCCCATGGTGCAAGCTTGGCCGAAGTAAAATCAGACATAAGTAATGTAAAATTACCAAGGCCAATCCCAAACGGAATTGCATACATCATCTGCTTACTTATATTGAAATAAAAGACACGGTCGGTAAGGCTACTATCGTCCATCAAGAATAGACGCGTAAGAATACTTTGCTCAAGATTAAAAAGTACAACAAAGAAAATCAAAATACTTAAAGAAAACAGAATGTATTTAATAGAAATCCTGCTATTTTTTAAAGATATATAAACAAGGAAAGCCACAAGGATTGCAAGAAATGCTCCCCTTGAAAAAGCCAATACAAGAGCCGCTGACATAAGAATTAATAGCGGATAAGCAATATACTCCTTCTGACGTATTCGATGGTAAGCAAAGAGAATTCCGGCTAGTAGATATCCAGCAAGAATATTTGGATGTGGAAGTGTCCCGTAAGGCCGCATCAGCGTGTTCTCCTCAAGTTGAATCTTTGCAACTCCAGGGATGTCCGCGGAAATCTGTGGTTCTCCAAAAATCGCAAAACCAACTGAGCCCTGATAAAGGTACTGAATGACAGCAAGTAAAGCCTGCAGACTAACCGAAGCAATGAAAACATTAATAATTGTATTGATCTTTACTGTTTTATTAACAACAAAGAAATACATGAGAATCAATTCAACAAATCGAATGACATACGCAAACGAAAGCCATTGATCTTCCGCAAATAAAACTGAAACCTCAGCAATAATCAAAAACAAGACTAGCAAAATCGCGATTGCACTTTTACCATAAGTAATCTTCTCCTTAAATTCATTTTTAAATATTGCAATCCCCCAGCAAATAAACGCTGCCAAAAATAAGAAATCCGTGAGATATAGAAAGAACGATGTTATCTGATTAAAATTCCCACTCTCAAAAATTGGTGTTGCGTAAACAATCACATTGATTTGGAGAGGCAGCAGAAAAACAAATGCGTAAAAACAAAAACGACAAACCTTCATCCATGTTAGTTGTTTACGAAGCTTGTTCAGTTTCATCCTCAGTTACAGTTACTTGCGGGAGCAATCCTCCGCTAGGTAGGATAGCATTTATTTCGTCCTGTGCAATCTTCATTGCATCATCAGGACTTTTTGTCGCAAGAACTGCGTTAATCGCCTTCATCATACTTCCCTCGTATGTTTCTTCGTCATATATCAGAAAACTTTCAGCAAAACCAATCTGTTCTGCAAACACACCATAAATCGGATCGTTTTTCTGTTCTTCAATCATGTCACGACGACTTGTTGGCTTGTGAGTTTTTTCATTGTAATGCTGCAGTGATTCCTGTGAAGTAACAAATATTAGGAAATCCCATGCCCATCGTGGATTTTCTGAAGTTCGAGCAACCGTTTCAGCAAAATAATGTGCATATGCATCACGCTTTTCGGTCGAAACAGATGGATCGACAACTTGAGGAATAACTGAAACTCTAATGCTTGCCGGGTCAATTGTAGAAAGACCCTTTGATTTAAGCTCATTAATTTCATCAACTATTTGATCGTACATATAAGAATAACCAATCACCATTGATACTTTACCTCGAGCAAATGTAGTAATTTCTTTTTCGTCAGAATTTCCATCAGAAAGATATGCATTCCATGAATAGTTTTTATTTGAAGGGTTTGCAAAACTTGTATAAAGCTCTAGTGCATTTGGGCCAGGTTTTAAAGTACTTCCATCACTTCCGACACCCTGTTGATTCGCAAAAATAGATTGAGTGAAACTATCATCATAAAAGTCTCCGTTTTGTTGAACCATTAATAAATATAGGATATCAACAGCACGAGAAATATTGTCCGCAAATCCCATTGCCATTCCAGAAACTTCAAATCTTTCAAAACTATTATCTTTTTTAGTTAGTTTAAACACGTCTTCTTTAATTCCATCCCAAGTGGTCGCTGGCTTCCCTCTCTCAGGCACAGCGTCGTCAAAATGATCCTTATTGTAATATAAAGCTAGGGTATCAACTGTCATTGGAAGCGCATAAGGAGTTAAAACTCCTGTTTGTGGATCCGTTCTCACCAAATCATCGTATGCAACTCCAACAAAAGTGTCCTCAAATATCTTTGCAGGTACTAAATCTGGTGGCGCTGGTGTGACTTTCTTGTGATTCTTTACAAACCAAGTGTTTGGAACAGAGAAAATGTCTGGTCCTTCACCTTCTGCAAGCTCATTTAGTATTAAATCGTAATATTCTTCTGTATCTGTAAATTGTCGATAATTTATCTTAACATTCGGATGCGTAGCAACATATTCCTGAATCAAAGGCTCAATTACCTCAGAATCATCAAAAAGCTTGTAATACGTAAGCTCAACTACATCAAAAGTTTGCTTTACAACAGGGCTTTTTGTGCGAAAACATCCCGCTCCAAATGCAATTAAAAAAAGAAATGCGAGTCCTGCCGCTCCTGCACCAATTATAAGAACAAGTCTTCGATTCATATGATTTTCTTAAATGTCAGTTTTTATTTATATACTTATATTATTATACTACTTTTTCGCCTCCTAAACAAATTGCCACGGGATTATTTTTGTAGTATAATATAGGGAAAACATAAATTAACCATGTTCAAAATGGCTAATCCAGAAGGATCATATTATGACGAGGATGAACTAGGTACTCCTGAAGCTCATAATCAAAGTGATTATGAGGCTCCAGAAAGCGCATTTATGCCTCAAATTAACGAAGCTCAAGAAGAAACGCATGCTAGTTATGCAAGACTTTGGGAACAATATTCGTCAGAACAAGGCATTTCTACGGATGAAGAGCCAGAAGCTGCTAATGATGAAGGAATGTCATTCGCTGAAGAAACTCCAGAAAACATTGGTGGAAGCGAAGGCGGAGGAATGGCCGCAGCTGCTTAAGCTCCCTCTTTCAAGCCTTTTAGGAAGTATTTTTTTGAAAGCGCATAATAATATAACGTGCAGTATTTCCCATCAGAGATATCGCGGATTTTTTTGAATACAAATAAAGGAATGGGATTTGATAGAAGCGCAAAAGCTATCTTTTTCCATGTTGAGGGAACTTTATTCAATTCAGGATATTTTTTATGAATCAAATGTGCCGATTTCCCGATCATTCTCATTCTATCTGCAAGACTTTCCTCTTCCATTGGGTGATAATGATAACCAATAGCCCGAGGATTGTAGTGCAGCACTAAATTCTCTTTTTTTGTTAATCGATAGCCAAGTTCAATATCTTCCCATCCATATGAACTAAACCTCGAATCGAAAGGGTACTTTTTAAGAACAGATGTCTTTAAGGAAATATTAATCGTATAGAAAAAGTTATAATCTGCCTTCGTTTTACCTTCAAGTTTCTCAAAAGCAAACTGATGTCCGCCAAATTTCCCCATCACAGAAGAACCATTTGTAAGCCAATCCATAAAAGGTGTAATTTCAAGACGCGGATCCCAACTTACAAATCCCAAAACAGCTTCATTTGGCTTATTAAACCTGCGATGATACTGAACATGTTGCTTAACAAAATCTGGAAGAACCATAAGATCATCTCCGATAAGAATAACTATCTTCCCCTGAGCATATCTAAGCGCATAATTCCGAGCAATCCCCTGCCCCTGATTTTTCTGGTGTAGTGCTTTAAACTGCACTTTCGATTTTTTCTCAAATTCTTCAAGAACTTCCTTAGTATTATCCGTACTCCCATCATCAACAACAATAATTTCGAACTCGTTTTTAACAAAGTCCTGCTTCAAAAGCTTTTCAAGACATTCTTTTAAAATATCTGCTCTGTTGTATGTTGGGATAATAACGGTTGCCTGCACCTTGTGATTTTGATTAAGAACATTTGAAGTTTACGGCAGCACGCAAGAAAATTCAACTAAGTCGCATGCCATACATTTTAAATATGACACGCGACTTTAGTCCCAACAAAGCCTATCTTAAATTTTCGGCTTACTATTTATCCTCTTCCTCGTCTTCCATCTCTTCATCCTCATCCTTAATTGGCTCAACCGACGCATTCGGTTCACCCTGCTTATTCTTCTTCCAAGTTAAAATATTCACATCCTTCGCAACTATTTCAGTAACATATTTAGTATCACCCTCCTTTGTTTCATAACTTCGATTTTTCAGCATCCCTTCAAGATAAATACTTGAACCCTTCTTTAGGTATTCACCACAAATTTCCCCAAGTTTATGCCATGCAATGATCCGATGAAAATCTGTCGCACGTTTTTGTTCCCCATCTGGATTTTTCCACTGACGATTTGTTGCTAGCGCAAAATTCGCCACTTTTTTGCCCGTAGTTGTCTCACGCAGATCTGGATCAGCAACCAGGTTCCCCATGAGAGTCACTCGATTTAAACTTCGCATATTTTTTTGGTTAAAAAATGAAAGTGCCCTAAGCTTAGCGAACACTTGTAAAAAGGATCTAAAAAAAATATTAAAAGTTGAAGTGTGTTTTTTCTTGTTTTTTAGGCATATTTCGCTAATAATGAACGCACAAAATAATACTCTATCAATGTTCACAGGAATCATTCAGGAAATCGGAACCATTAAAAAAATCACGCAGGACGGTGACAACAAAGTCGTTGAGATTGAAGCAAAGACAACTTTAAAGGATTGTAAGAAAGGAGGTTCTATTTGCGTAAACGGAATCTGTTCAACCGTTATGAATATTTCAGATAGCGAATTTTCTGTTGAATACATGCCTGAAACTCTAAAATTAACAACTGTTCAAGATTGGCAGGAAAAAGAAAGTGTAAACCTCGAATCTTCACTAACCTTAAGCGATAAACTAAGCGGACATTTTGTTGCAGGACACGTGGATGCTGTCGGAAAAATAATCAATATTAAAGAAAATGATTTTGATATTTCATTCCCACCGGAAATTGCTAAATTTATCGCATTTAAAGGATCAATTACTGTTGATGGCATTAGTCTCACAGTTTCAAAACTCGATGACGAACACTTCACAGTTTCTATCATTCCTCACACGCTTGAAAACACTACGCTTGGAAAGAAGATAGTTAGTGATACTATTAATCTGGAAGTTGATTTAATAAGTCGTTATTTGCAAAGATTCGCTGATTTATCTAACTAATTATGAAAAAAGAAACTACCGACAATTCGGATTACACAGGAGAAAACGTGAAAGTTGCGATTGTATACTCGCAGTTTAATGAAGAGATTGTGGAAAAGTTGCTTTCCGGGACTATTAATGAACTGGAAAGGCTTCAAACTAAAGAAATTAAAACATTCAAAGTTCCCGGAGCACTCGAAATTCCTGTGGTTGCAAAAAAAATTATCGAGAAGAATGAGTTCGATGTTATTATTGCTCTCGGTGCGATAATTAAAGGAGGTACAACGCATTTTGAGCATGTATCGACCGAAAGTATCCATGCATTATCAATACTCTCCTTACAAACAGGAGTCCCCATAATTTCTGGAATTCTTACAGCGCTAGATGAAAATCAAGCAAATGAAAGAATTGATAGAGGAAAAGAATTCGCACAAAGCGCGCTTCACACCGTTCACACTTTAAAATCAATTTAATTATAAACTCATGAAACTCCAAACACTAAAAGATGCTGATATTGCTCACAAAACCGTTCTCTTACGAGTTGATTATAATGTTCCATTACGAAATGGAAAAGTTGCTGATGATACACGGATAAAGCAGTCACTTCCAACTCTAAAACACCTTGTTCAACAAGATGCGAAAATAATTATTATGTCGCATCTCGGACGTCCAAAAGGTGAAGTTAATGAGGAATTACGTTTAACGCCGGTTGCGGATCATCTATCTAAACTTCTTGATGCACCAATAATTAAAGTTGAAAGTTGCATTGGAGCCGATGTTGAAGAAGCAATCAAGTCTATGAAAAACGGACAAATTTTAATGCTTGAAAATACTCGTTTCCATGCTGAAGAGAAAAAGAACGACCCTGAGTTTGCAAAAAAACTCGCAAGCTATGCGGATGTTTACGTAAGTGATGCATTTGGCACAGTTCATAGAGCTCATGCATCAACAGAAGGAGTTGCTCACCATTTACCGGCTTATGCGGGATTCTTGATTGAAAAGGAAATAGCAGCACTCTCCCCTCTTTTGGAGAAACCTGAGGCGCCATTTGTATTAATTATGGGTGGAGCAAAAATCGACACTAAAATTGGTGTGATAAAAAATTATCTAGAAAAGGCTGACAAAATTATTATTGGAGGTGGACTTGCAAACACTTTCCTTCTTGCTCGAGGATTTGATGTAGGAGCTTCATTATGTGAGAAAGACAAAGTTGAAACAGCTCAAGATATAATGCTTGAAGCTGACAAAGCCAATTGTGAAATCGTAATGCCGGAAGATGTAATTGCCGCAGATGAAATAAGCGACGATGCAATTACAGCAGATGCAAATATTAGAGGAATTGAAGGTGAAATGCAGATTTTAGATATTGGTGAAGAGTCGCTGAAGCAATTTGTTGAAATAATTAATGAAGCAGCAACAATTATCTGGAACGGACCAGTTGGTTTATATGAGAAAAAGCCATTCGAAAAAGGAACACGAGAAATTGCATGGGCAGTAAAAAACAGCCAAGCCAAGACCTATTTAGGTGGCGGCGACACAGTGGATGCAATCAAACGATTCGACATCTCTCCAGATTCATTTACTCATGTTTCTACAGGAGGCGGAGCAATGTTGGAGTTCTTGGAAGGAAAAGATTTGCCTGGACTTAAAGTGTTAAAAAAATAACTACTTCTTCTTACTCTTCCAATAAAGCGCATTATACCCTCTAATATATGCGTCTATTGATGCTTGGATAATATCCGGAGATGTCGCAGAACCAAGTACTTTTTCGCCGCTCTTGTCCCCCATCGTGATGTTTACCTCAACGGCAGCGTCTGTACCTGCGGAATGGATTGTTACCGCGTAATCTAGTAATTTAACTTCCAATTTATCGTCCTTTGCAATTCCTTTTTTAAGAGCTTCGATAATCGCATCAACTGGCCCCACACCTTCTGCTTTTGCACATATTTTCTTGCCCATAAATTCTATGTCGATGGTTGTAACTGGACGCTTTGCTTTGCTTATTTGTAAGTCAAAATCAATAATTTTTAAAACTGGTTTTTTCGAAGAAAATTCTTTAAGCACATTTTCTACGATTTTTTGAAGATCACTTTCTGTTACTGATTTCCCTTTTGCCTGGAAATTTAAAAGTTCACCGTGAACTGCCCGAAGGTAATCCCCTTTTATCAGGATATCAAATTTCTCTTTGATGATTTTCTGAAGCTGTTTTTCGGTTGGCATTTTCTTCCACAAAGTTTTTTGTCTTCCTTTTGAAGAAGCTGCACGTAATTTATAAAGTTTATATTTGAGATACCTGTTAATATCCTCTTTGCTTGGCTCAAGAGATGGTGGAGATGGCAAGTTAGACATCGCTGTAACAGGATCTTTAAGCCCATTTCCAGTTGCCATAACAACTACCGTATCGTCTTTCTTGAAAATTCCTTTTTTAGATAACTGATTAAGCGCACCAACAGGTAAAGCACCTGAAGGTTCAACAAAAATCGACTCAATATTTGCCAAAAGTGCTTCCGCATCGAGCGTGTCGTCATCATCTACTGCAACAGCCATTCCTCCGGAGTCTTTTATGGCTTTTAGAACCATATTTCCATCAAGAGGATAATTCACGGCAACAGCACTACAAACCGTATCAATATGGTCTGCCGTAGCAACCTTTCTTTTCTTTTCCTTGAATGCTTCCACAACTGTTTGGCATCCACTTGGTTGGACACCAATCAACTTTGGAAGCTTATCTATAAATCCAAGTTTATGAAACTCCTTAAATCCCTTCCATATAGCGGATAAATTCGTTCCACAACCTATTGGACAAATAACATAATCGGGAGCACGCCAGAAAAGCTGCTCGCAAATTTCGTAAGCTTGAGATTTTTGACCTTCTCTTCTAAACACATAATCACCGGCAAGATAGAAATCATTTTCTTTCGCAATTTGAACTGCCAATTTTGCACATTCACTATATGCACCTCTAATTAGAAGTACACGAGCACCATATGAAATAGTTTGAGAAAGTTTTCCGATTGGAGTTTTTTCCGGAACCATAACGTAACATGGAATACCCGCAACAGTTGAATATGCCGCAACCGAGGCAGCCATATTGCCTGAAGAAGCAAGGCAAATCGCCTTCGCACCAAGTTCCAGAGCTTTTGTAACTTCAACAAGAGTTCCGCGATCTTTAAATACACCAGTTGGATTCGCGCCTTCATTTTTAACGTAAAGTTTTTGGAGTCCGAGTTTTTTTCCAAGATGCTTTGCGTGATACAGAGGCGTTCCACCTTCTTTTAAACTAACAATCTTTTCAAGATCCAAAATCGGATAAAAATCTAAATATTTCATTGCTGAAATCGGCGAATTCTTAAGCGCAAACATATTCATTCGACGCTTAATTCGTTCATAATCGTAAATAACATCAAGAGCACCATCACACTTTAAACAAGATGTCGAAGTTTGCTTCTCGTCATACTCAGCCTTGCATTCAACACATTGAAGTTTATAAAATTTCTGACTTGTACTCGATCCGTTAGGCATTACAATTCGTTAAATACTAGCGATGCAATCAATTTCAACCTTAACATCCTTTGGAAGTCTTGAAACCTCAACAGTCGCACGAGCGGGTTTGTGACTTGGGAAATAAGTCGCGTAAACATCATTAACAGCTGTGAAATCATTCATATCAGTCAAAAAGATTGTTGTTTTTACGACTTTATCAAGCGAACTTTCCGCAGCCTCGAGAACAGCTTTCAAATTTTTCATAACCTGGTGAGTTTGTTCAGCCACATCGCCATCAATAAGATTCCCGTTTGAAGTAAGCGGAATTTGGCCGGAACAAAAAACCAGTTTACAGTTTTTAACTGCCTGAGAATAAGGTCCGATTGCCTGTGGAGCGCTATCTGTTTTTATAGTTTCCATGCCGAGAAGTTTACAAGGTTTTAGAGCCGAAATCAATAAAAATTCGTAAGACAAGCACCCGCAGCAATGGTAGTAGCTGCGGGGCCAGGTTGGTAGGCTTTGAAAGAGGATCCAGACCCAATTGAATGGGCTGGAAAAGGAGGGTTATGGGATGATCTGGATGGTGGGGCCGTTAATAGTGCCACCAAAGACGTTCCCGACGGGGAACGGTGTGTCGTCGATGTACGTGAAGCTAGTCTGCGGTGACAGGTAGCTAAAGTTGAACGTGGAACTCTGAGCTCCTGCAGCTGTGTCGAACGTGAACCAGAACTCGGTCGACTCACAAATTGGCAAGTTTACCGTATCTGTAAGCTCGATGATACACGTGAACACGGTGGGGTCGCTATCATTCCAGCAATCTCCCATGACCACATCTTGTGGTCCAGAAAAAACAGCCTCCTGATTCTGAGAATTGTATGCCCAGGCCTTGATGTCCAGGATGTCCTGTGGGTCGTACTGTTTGTGCAGCTGGACCGGGAAACTCCACATCTTCAGGGAGTTTTGTGGCAGCACGCTGATGCTCAGACCCGTAACGTCGTTCTCTCCGGACAGGACGTCGAAGTCCGGCGGGTTATTGGCCGAAGGCACAAAGTGAACCTCGTGCCCTGGAATGTAGCGCGTAGTCGGATTGCCGTAGTCGGGAAATTCGACAGTGCTCACACCAAAGCCATAAGTACGTCCGATCGCCTCGATATCCATGGGGCTCTCGATGATGAAACCGACTGTATCGCACGGAGTTGTGCCACTCATGGACACAACAACGCTGAAGTGATACATCATTCCGCGTGGAATGTAGAAGGCCTCAGGAAGCGTAATTACGATATAATCGCCCACTATCTCCCAATCCACGTTTAGATCTCCGGATCCGCCACCAGCATTGACGGTCATCATCACGTGGACGATCGATGTCGCATCAAAAGTTCCGATCTGCTTCATCCTGAACCTGTACAGATCCATGTCCTCGACGGTGGCCTCAAAGATGACCTCGGTCGTCGAGGTATTCTCGTCGTTCAAGCCATTCTCCGAGACATAGGCGTCGTAGTTCAACACGCCCACAACCGCACTCGTCGTGGTCATGGGATAGCCACAGAGCGGGAACTCCGGCAGGCCGATAACGTTCACAGGCTCGCCGGTGGTAACTCCGAATGCTGGCATGTGCTCCGGGAACTCTAAACAGAAGTAGTTCTCGGAGTTTTCAACCGCGTCCATGTTCGCATAAACGTCCATGTACGCGGACTCGCCAGCTCCCAGATAGAAAGTAGTTTCGGAGAAGTCGACCTGGTTAGTCGAAGTGCTAATTCCCAGGTACGGCGTCTCCTGATCTTCATCGAAGATCACTTGCACGACGGGCATGTCATTGGCATCACCCAACCCCCTTCTCGTGAGAGTGGGGCCAATGATCTCGACATCTTGGTCTTCCGGCGCCTTCACCAGGAAGCGCACGAAGTGAACTCGCTGCGCAACGCGCGGAATATGTCTACCTTCAGGCGTGTTCTCGTCGATCTCCACGGTGAGATCCTTATTCTCCTCCGTGTTGTTGTTATTGGCATTGGAATTGCCGTTAACGTTGTTGTTGCCGTCGTAGCCAACGCTCCTTTCGCAAGCAGCAAAGGCCATGATGATCGCCGTAACGATCGCTATAGTTCTCGCGATGTGTCCCAAAGTAAACCCTCCTTTAAAGGTTTTCCTCATTGTCAAAAATCAACTTGGATTAAGATTGTACTATAAATAAGCGAATAGTCAATAGAGCGCACACGAGATTCCTCCCGGGAGGAGATTGACACAATACATTTCTTTCGTATACATTGATCTCTTAATTTATTATTTATCATATGAAAGAAGACATCAGCCGCGAAGGCCTTACATCAGAAAAACTGCTTCAGCCATTATATTTACTCAGGCCAAAAAACAACCATGCAATAGCCAAGGTTCAAGAATTCACACAAATAAGACTTCAAAGAATAAATGAACTTCTTGGAAAAGACTACAAGGGTGCAATTTTAGATATAGATGAGTGCACAGCCCCACATCACGGAGAGATTCTTCCAGAAAATTTAGAACATGTAGTAGAAATGATTCAAGACGGCACACGCGTAGTAATTTTCTCAAACATGAAAGCATCAGACCGATATAACGCCATTATTGACGCAACTAATGGAGCAGTCAAAGTGCATACCAGTCAATTTGCAAAACCAGATGCACGCGGGTTCTTAGAATGCTGCGATGAATTGAATCTTCTTCCTCATGAAGTAGTTATGATCGGCGACAATTTTATCACTGACGGTGGTTCAATAAGAGCTGGCATCGACTTTATTAAGGTTGAACCAATTAAAACTGAAGGCGAATCAATTGGAAAAAAACTAAAAAGACTTCCGCAAACAGCTACAAGATGGTTTTACAGTAAACTTTCAAATCTATACGACAAAATTTCTAAGAGAAAAGTGCTTAAGCCCGACGATATTTCTCCCAAATCTTCTTAAAAAAAGACAAACTAAGCGTAGAAATCACAAAAGCAGCAGTCGGAACAATCGAATTGATAAGCGGATCTGGCAATTCAGCTACATAGAAGAAAACAACAATCACAAGATAAGTTAATACAGCAACAATCACTTTCCGAGTGAAGCTCATTTCCCATTTTTTATTAAGCTCAACACGTTTATTGCGTTCTTGTATTTTTGTGATTTCGGATTCAATTTGTTTAAGTTCCATGGTAGTAGTATTAAAAACGTTTAGTATACCCATGACAATACGGCTCATCCCCTTTTTTCTCATAATAATCTTGATGATAATCTTCAGCAGGCCAAAACTTCCCTGCTTCACGTAATTCAGTCGCTACATCAAAGCCTTTTTCGTGCAACAATTCAATTAAACCCTCTGCAATTTTCTTCTGCTCTTCATCAATATAAAAAATAACAGAAAGATATTGCTCACCAATGTCAGGACCCTGACCGTCCTTTTGAGTAGGATCATGAGTCTCAAAAAATAATTTTGCTAGTTTCTCATACGAAACCTGAGCAGGATCAAACAAAATCTCCAAAGCCTCAATATGCCCAGTAGTATGCGCACAAACTTCCTCATATGTTGGATTTTCTTTCTCACCACCAATGTATCCAACTGTTGTATCAATCACTCCAGGTTCTTTTTGCATGTAATACTCAACTCCCCAGAAACAACCACCTGCAAATATCGCACGTCCAAGATCTTTCTCAGGAATAAAATTCATTGAAATTGAATTCACACAATGACGAACATTCTTCGGCGTATCCCCTTCTCCTTCAAAAACATGTCCAAGATGAGCATCGCAACTCGCACATAAAATCTCCGTTCGCATACCATCCGCATCTGGCTCGTGTTTGATAGCACCTGGAATTTCATCATCAAAACTTGGCCAACCACAACTTGATTTAAATTTATCAGTCGATTTATACAGCAACGCATTACAACGCTTGCACGTATAAACTCCATCTTCAAAATGATCG
Organism: Patescibacteria group bacterium; assembly: GCA_042568575.1. Taxonomy (GTDB): domain Bacteria; phylum Patescibacteriota; class Gracilibacteria; order UBA1369; family PNNO01; genus JAJRYP01. The sequence goes on from JBHPIO010000001.1 coordinate 133,275, forward strand.
TTATACTTGCCGGTAAAAGGAGCTTCCGTCCCTTTGTTAACGATTACGTCTTCTTCTTCAGGAGTTAATTTCATAATTAAACGAAAATAAGGTACAAAAGTAGCACAAACGCTATCGTCCAATAAGTTGTCCAGAAAATATTATAAAACTTGTCCGTTTCATTTTTGAAAATCTTCGCAGGCGGCCAATAATATTTTTTCGACATAGACTTACTCTGATTTCCAAAAAAGCACTCAATGACATGCAGATGTAAATCATAGAAAACCATGACTGCCAAAATGATTGTAATTACTTCTTTAGTACTCATACTATTTCTTTAATCTTTGAAAGCAGTATATCAAATTCAGTATATCCAGACGACTGATTAATATGACCAGCACCTGGAACAAGAGTCACATCGATTTCAAGTTTTTCCGCTAGCTTCTCCGCTTTTTCGAGTTTAATATATGGATCATTATCTGAATGAAAAACATAAAAGTACTCACAATTCGATTTTATCTTCTCCCAATCAAACTCTCGTTGCGCAAACGTCACCATTCCAGGATCAAATTGATTGTCCGCTTTGCCATAAAAACCACTAACGAGAAAAGCCGCCTTCACCTTATAACGCTCAAGAACATTAAGCGCAAAAGGCACACCCAAACTGTGACCAATCAAAATCGCATCTTCATTGATGTCCTCTTTATATTGATCAAGTACATTCAACCAGTTTTCAAGCGTCTGCCCCTCAGGCGTAGGAAATTGAGGAATAATAACTTGTTGATCAAGATCTTCTAATTGTTCTTTGAGCCACGGAAACCAGTTTTCTTGAGGCGAACCCCCTACTCCGTGGAAGATGAATGTTGTGGGCATATTTTTAACATTAATTACTTCTCTGATATACTACCAACAAAGCATCTCCTAACAAACTTAAAAATGCTGAAACGAACTCTCGCAATCATACTTTCTATTTCATTGATTGCTCTTAGTGGTGTACCTGCTTTTGCAGCAGGCGGTGCATGTTCTTATCACGACGGAATTGACTGTCTTACAGGCCCGGACACCGACGGTAGTGTAATTTGTAATGATGGCTGGAAAGCTGATTCGACATCATACTCAAGTGTGAAGTCAGCGTGTGGCGAAGATTATCGTCCTTTTGCTGATGTTGATTCTTCAACCGAATATAACGAAGCTATTATAACTCTCTATGAGAAACAAGTGATTATCGGTTATCCAGATCAAACTTTCAAACCTTATAGTTTTATTAATCGTGCCGAGTTTTTAAAAATCCTTGTTGAAGGAAACGGAATCACTCCAGACGCAGATGTATACAAAGACTGTTTTCCTGACGTAACTGACGATTGGTACGCACCCCACGTGTGTTATGCAAAAGAGCAAGGATGGGTTGAAGGTTATCCAGACGGACAATTTAAAGCTACACAAAACGTAAACAAAGCAGAATCTATTAAAATGATTATCGAAATTCACGAATACAGCGATCTACTTCCTGAAATCGTTGAAGAAAGCAAGTACGAAGATGTTGCTATGGATGATTGGTTCGCTCCGTATGTGCAAGTTGCTTACGATAAAGCGTTTATCATCCAGGAAATTTCATACTTAAATCCTGCTGACTTTATGACACGAGCAGGTATCACAGAAATGACATACCGCAGCATGATGGTTAAAGAATTCAATCTTGATACATTCCTCGATTACGATCCTCTTGATGAAGTAGTGCCAATTCCTGAACCAACTGTAATACTTAATTACTCATCAGAAAATCGTGCGATCGGTGAAGCTAACGCACCGATTGTAATTGTCGAATATAGCGATTATCAATGTCCTTTCTGCCAAAAACAGGCGGAAGAAGTTATTGCTAACCTAAAAATCGATTACATCGCAACTGGAGACGTATACTATGAGTTTAAAGACTTCCCTCTTGCGTTCCATACAAACGCAGCTACAGCAGCTATGGCAACAAATTGCGCAGCCGATCAAAACGCATTCTGGGAAATGCACGACATGATCTTCGAAAATCAAAGCGAATGGTCATATTCTGAGGATGCTTCAGTTGAGTTTGAAAATTACTCAGATACTATTGGATTAGACTTAGAAGATTTTTCATTCTGCATGGCAGAAGAAACTCACCTTGCTGACATCGAGGCTGACAGAGAAGCAGGAGTTGCAGCAGGCGTTACTGGAACACCCGCAATGTTCGTAAACGACGAACTATTTCTTGGCGTACAGGATTACACTACTTTAAGTGAATATTTAGACACCCTTCTTAGCGAATAGATTCCCGAATCTTCTTTGGAAGTTTCGCAAAAACAAGTTCATACGAATGATCGACAAGTTCTCTAACCAGCTTGTCGGTCATTTCTTTTTCCTCAACACTCACTGTATTCCAATGGTCCTTATTCATGTGATAACCGGGCACAACAGCCTTGTGCTTTTGTCGCAACGCCATCGCAAAAATAGGATCGCATTTGAGGTTCACAGTACACGGAGTTTTGTTGATATTCGTTAGAGCAAACATTTTGCCACTAACACGAAAAACAAGCGTCTCGTGATCAAATGGAAAGTCACAAGTAGCTTTCGGCTTTGAAAGACAATGTTTTTTAAGTTGATTGATGTTCATCAGGTGAACTTAAGGCTATTGCTCTAATGGATATTCTCTTTCCGTCTGCCACAGATTCCTTCATACATCCTATTAACGCATTAATGCCACGACGCTCGAATTTGCTTACAAATTCTGCAACAATTATTGCAGGATCTTCCTCTGGATATCTTTTTGGAGTTTCGAAATCAGTTTCGCCATCTCTTCCCAATGCAATTTCTATTCTAGCCATCTCTTCGTCTAAAATTGTGAACATAATAATTTTGGTAATATTTGATTAAAGGAGATGATTATATTTGATCACCAGATTATGTCAAGCAATGTTTGATATCTTATTTCTTTTTATCTGCATCTTCCTTCTTTGGCGTCTCCGGCTTTTTCTCAGCAGCAGGCTTCTTATCCGCTACAGGCTTCTTTGGCGCATCACTCTTCAGCGCAGGTTTCTTATCACTAGGCTTCGCTTCTGGAAGTTCTCTCTTTGGTGGCGGTGAACTCCATCTTTTAATTTTATCCTCAACCATCTCACGTTTTGATGTATATCGTTCACGAACTACTTTCAAAATCTTATCACGACGACCTTCTTCAACATCATACTCGGGCGGTGGCAATGTATCGTACGAGAATGTCTTTGATGGCATTCCATCAACCAGAACCTTACTGTACGCGGTATATTTGCTCAAATTAACTAAATCGTTCGGAAGTGCCTCTTCACCAAACTGCGAAGATAGATATTCAGCATCATCAAATCCAACCTGGAATGAAATTGTAGATCCCACATTACCAAACACAGCATCACGAACTTCATCCGGCATTTGCGCAATATACTGATTCGCCATTGTTAAATTCAAATGATATTTTCGAGCCTCGGAAAGAATTGTCGCAAACGACTCTGTAGCAAAATTCTGGAACTCATCCACATATAAATAGAAATCTTTACGATCTTTTTCAGGAATATCAGCACGACTCATCGCATCGATCTGGAACTTTGTAATAAGCATCGCACCAAGAAGCTGCGAATTGTCTTCACCAAGTTTACCTTTAGATAAATTCACAATAATGATCTTTCCACGATCCATCGCAAATCTCAAATTAACAGTTGATTTTGGCTGTCCCACAATATTTCTAATAATTGGACTCGCAAGGAACTGACCCACTTTATTCAAAATAGGAGAAATCGCCTCAACACGCATTCTATCCTGCATAACTTCAAATTCCTTTTCCCAGAAAGCCTTCACAACTGGATCTTCAATCTTGCGCACAACTTTACGTCTAAAATCACGATCCTGAAGGATTCGCGTAATTCCAAGCATCGTTGTATTCGGATATTCAAGTAACGAAAGAATTGTGTTCCTTAATATATGTTCAAGACGTGGACCCCAACTATCCGCATAAATCTTTTTAAAGATTCCAACAAGTCCGGAAGAAATAATCGTATTTAAAGAAGGATCAGCTGTTTCCAGCATATTAAACGCAATAGGGAAATCACGATCTGAAGGATCAAACACAATCACATCATTTGTTCTCTCCGGCGGGATATAGTTCAAAACAGCATCGGCAAGATCTCCATGAGGATCAATCACACCAACACCTTTCCCGGCCTTTATATCTGAAAAAATCATATTCTCGAGCAGAGTCGTTTTACCCATCCCGGTCTTCCCAATAATGTACATGTGACGACGCCTATCTAACGTTTTGATTCCAAATGTTTCCTTAATTCCTCTAAAGTTTGTTCGCCCAAGTGTTGTAAGCTCTCCCTGCTCCCTTCCAAGTATAGGAAGATCAACAGGCGGCTCAAGCTTTCGCGATTTCACCCAATAAATGTTTGGTGTTGAAACCGACATATTCGGTAAATGATAAATTGTCGCAAGCTCCTCAACATTCAATACAAAAGGATCATCAATCACACGATGACGATACCTATCAATTGCATCTTTGCCTTTAATATATTGTCCGATTTTAAATCCGTTTAATTGCGGTATATTAAACTGTTTAAACGAACCTGCAATTTCCCGAAGTTTAATTTTTGCAGCCTCTGGGTTTTTATCTTTTTGAACATAAACTATTCTGATGTTTGCTTCATAAAGCAGCTTAACTACCTTATCCATCGCAGCAGAAGTTGAGGTTTCTCTTTCATGACTTCTTGAAGTTAAATCTTCGATATCCTGCTCACTACCACCCGAATCTGCAGTACTCTGAAAAGACATCTTAGTACCAGCCTTAAGTCCATGAATCCACAAAATAAAATAAACAGGAAAGAAAACAATTCTCTTTAATCTGCTTCGTGTACAAAAAACTCTAGTGTAAGCCTTTTGAAAAGTCTCAATGTTAGACCAAATTCCTTTTCCGACTATACGAACACATTTTGTAAAAAGAACTCTCCATTTATCAGAAAGCGGACGAACAACAACCTGCACCCAGGCCTGCTCATTTACATCATATAGTTTCGCAAGCGTTGCTGTAATTCCCGAAATCGGATCAACTGAAGTTCTTGTAATCTTATCTTCCAATTGAACGTAACGTTTTACCGGGAAAATATCCGGATCTGTAAAAGTAAGTTCAACTCCAACACTATTCTTATATAGATCATAATTCTCAAAATGCCTTTTCTTCTGAATTGGTGGAAGGCTATCTATAGCAATCATTGCCTTTTCTTCTGTTTGATGTGCCTGACCCACAACTGGAGCCTGCGCAATCTCAATTTCTTGTGGCGAAGCATAATCCTCTACTTCATTGATCTCGACATCAGGATATTGCGCATAAATCTGTCCTTCAATAAAATTCTTATATTTTGCGGGAAATGAGAAGTAAAATTTAATATGACTTCCGATATTCGCAATTTCAAGACTTATCCTGTCCTGAGAAGCACCAAACAATCGTTTCCAAAAAGATATCTTCTTGTATATTCCGTGAAGCGACGAAAATATCTGCTCGGCTACAATTGGCCCTGTTTCGTTTTCTTTGGAGACGCGCACCTCTAGAATTGTGAACTTTTTTGTGAATTGACGCTTTTCCTGAAGCTTTCTTGCAAAAAGTTCTAGCAAAATTAGGAGTACGTATACACCTATTAAAATAATTCCGATTGTTGCGATTAGAGACATATCCATCTAGTAGCTCTCGTTATTAAGAGTATGTCTCCCCTATTATTTTATTTCCCCTGTTTCCCTGTAAGTAAGTTTAGATAATTTTGAAGAATAAGTGAAGCGGCAATTATATCTTGCTCTTGTTTTTTAACATTTTTCTTGGATTTTCCGCTCCCTTTCACTCCAAGAGTGTATAATATAGCATCACTTTCCGCACTTGTCAACCGCTCATCGTTATAATTTACTGGCAAGCCAATCTGACTCTCTAAAACATCTCCGAATTGTTCTACTTTACGTGTTTGTGCAGTCTCTTCGCCATCCATATTTAATGGCAGACCAATAACTATTTCAACCACTTTTTCACTATCGCAAATCTCCTTAATTTGTTTAATCACAGATTCCCGTGATTTATTTTTAATTAAAACACGGCCAAAAGCGACTGTTTGTGATTCATCACTAATAGCGACCCCAATCTTGGCATCGCCATAGTCAATTCCAAGGACTTTTCCTTTATCTGGCATTATTTACCTTTTATTTCAACTTTAACCTTTGCGTGAACTTCGTCTGTAAGCTTTACAGTAACTTTGTGCTTTCCAACAGTCTTAATATGTTCAGCCATGTCGATCTGTTTCTTCTTAAGTTTAACTTTCCCTTGTTCTTCAAGAGCTTTAACAAGTTCTTTTTCACCAATTGATCCGTAAAGTGTATCTTTGTCAGTTGTTTTTTCTTCAAACGTAATAGTTAATCCTTCAAGCTTCTTTTTGATTTCTTCTGCATTTTTCACAACTTCTTCTTTTTCTTTAACTGACTGTTCTTGCAATTTTTTAGCCCATTCAAGCAAGTTAGGGTTTGCAACCTTCGCTACTTTGCGAGGAGCAAGAAAATTTCGATAGTATCCGTCTTTAACGTTTTTAACATCTCCTTTTTTCCCGAGATTCTCAACGTTTTTAGTTAATATAATCTGCATCTTATTTAATATTTAGATTGTAAAAATAAAGCAGGGATACGATAGAGGAAAAACACGTTGTTGTAAATGGAAAATTTATTTAAATTTGGGAAAGCTTCCGACCGAAAGGTGGGACGACTGCCGGCAGGAACCTGCGGCGGGACGTACGGTCATTTAGAACGACCGGAAGCTTGGGAAGGGCCATGAATCGCCCTCGACAGGGAGAAACCTTCTTCTCCCAGGCGCGGGACCTGTGCTCGTAGGATCTGCCATCTCCTTTCGCGCTGTTTTGGAGTTCTGGCACTATCGGCTTGATATGCCATCCCCAACAAATTCCATGATCTACACATCAGCGTTCTTTCACTCGGCATCGTCACCTCCTCGAGAAATACATGCCCTTGTTTATAGAAACCATACGAATTCTAATAGTTATTAGTAATTTGTCAAGCTCCACCTGGGTGGAATCTAAAATTTCCTAATTAAAATACCACTCATCCAGCCTGCAAAATCTATCTGCAGGGAAAGCCAAATCCTCCATTTGAATACCACTAACTTTCCCGTCGCTGGCATAGTAATAAACCGGTCTGTAAAGGAAAATTGCCGGAATGTCATCCTGAATAACTTTTGCAAGTTGCTCTGATTTAGCCAGCTTTTCTTCATCATTAAACGTGTTTCGAATTTGTTCAATTAAAGTATCAACCTGGAAACTTTTGTAATTTGAAAGATTCAATCCAGTTTCTGACGCCTGAGTCGAATGCCAATATCCATAAAGATCCAGATTGTATCCAAGTCCCTGGCCAAACAAAAGCATGTCGTAGTCACGCGTTCGGATCTTTTCCTGCAAAGTTTCTGAATCGTAAAGCTCGATATTTAATTTAACTCCTGCCTTAGACCAGTTCTCTTCAAGATAATTAAGAACCGTAGCGGTTTCTGTGTATTTATAAGTGTTCTCCGGATATAAACGTGCAATTAAACGGAATTCCAACACTTGTCCGCCTGCATTCTTTCGTAGAATAGTTTTTTCCTCTTCTGGAAGTTCTTCCTCGACAGGCTCAGTAACCTCTTCAGTTGCCTCTTCAACGACTGGTTCATCAATCTCGACTGTATCAGTCTCCGCTGCAACCTCTTCGGTTGTGGCATCCTCAGCTGCCTCTTCCTCACTGGTTGCTTCTTCAGCCACCTCTTCAGCAGCAGCAGCTTCCTCAGCAGCAATTTCATCTTCTAAAACAAACTCTTTAAATCCTGCGTTATCTAAAAGCTTCATTGCATCATCCATGTTTGCTTTATATCGCCATTCAATTTGATTCAAACTTAGAACCGGTGTTTCAACTGGAATCGTATTTGGAATTTGCTCACGGAATGCATCTTTAAAGATTGCCTTCTGTAATGCCTGCCTAACCTTCAAACTTTTAAGATTAGGATTTTCCATATTCATAAATACCGCATTATACTGCGGCAGAGAGTATCCATATAGAGAGAAACGCGAATCCTGTGAAACAGATTCAATAGCTTCGTCTGTTAATTTTGCAATCGCATTTATAGAATTTTTATTTTCCAACAAAACTTGCCTTGTAGGATATCCAAAGAACCGAATATTTTGAATTTGAGGCTTTACGTCATAATAATATTCAGACTGCTCAAGAACAACCTGCGTAACCCCTGTCATTGTATTTATTAAAGGAGAACTAATTTTATAAGGACCTGTCCCGATCGGATTAAAATTAAACTCATGAGTAAATAAATCCGCAACCAAAACGTCACCTAAAACATGTTGAGGCAAAATTCCAACATTCGTATTTGTTATAAAGAAAGAATTTGGCGCGCTCAGTTTAAACGACACACTCATTTCGTCGATCTTGGTAATTTCAATTCCTTCAAAATTCGATTTTAATATTGGATTTTGGAAATCAGGAGCCTGAACAACATCATGGAAAGTAAAATAAACATCATCCGAGGTAACAGCCTCACCATCATGCCAAAAGAGCCCACTCCTTAAAGTGAATATATAAGTTAAATGATCCTCGCTAATCACTACATCAGCCATGTCCGCAACTATTTTCTTTGTACTTGGATCGTATTTAGTAAGACCTGTGAATACTAACTCACTCACATCTCTGTCAGACGCATTTAAATCAGCATAAACAGGGTTAATTCTCAATATGCTTGTCTGGAATCCTTCTGTATAAATACCTTCTGCACCTGCAACCTGAACACCATATCCAAGTTTTCCATATACATATTTTCCTGCAATCGCTACAAAAGCTACAACAAGAATTATGCTCACGATCTTTTCAACGCCCGAATATGACTTTAGAACGCGGACAAATGTTGAGGGTTTCTTCATATACTCTTATACAAAAAGATATAAAACTGAACTTGCCACAAAGAGTACCGCAAAAATTACAGTCAAATTGAAAAGAACCTTTTCAGCTCCTCTTTTACTAACATGAAATCCTCCAGATCCTCCAAAAGTTGCTGATAACCCAGCACTTCTTTGCTGTGAAAGGATCGAAAGAATTAAAAGTACTGATACTACGATTTGAAATAGATCTAGAAACGTTTTCATATTTTAATTTATTTAAGAATAATGTTTTGCGCCCAGTTTATTAACCCGAGTACGATTCCTGCAAGCAAATAACTACCAATTCCAGTGAATACTAAAGTAACATCCTGAAACGCCATTGTATTGATAACCCACTGAGTAAGAAACAAAACTATCGCGTTGATTACAATCAAGAAGAGTCCAGCAGTCAAAACCACAAACGGAAGAGAAAAAATCTTCATAATCGGCTTAATAAAGGCATTTATTAGCCCAATAATAACACCACCAATAATAAATAGTTTGAGACCACCTGTCCCAGTTACTTCATCAAGGAATTCGATTAACACATAAAGTGTTACTGCGTTAAGTGCTATACCTATTAATATGCGTTTAAGCATGTCCTATGAGGTTTAATAAATAGTCGAGTGAAAGTATAGGGAAAATAGAGAAAAAATTCCAGTAGTTTTAATAATTATTAAAAAATTCTTGACGAATATCGAATTAGAACTATAATGCGGCCAGTTGTAAATCTAAGCTCTTCGCAACTATGCGAAGGTGCAGGATTCATGCATCGCTAATTCACAAACAGGACACGGAGGGAAAGAATGCAGCGTTTCAGGATTGTGAACCATCAGCAAAACCCCGACATGACAGCACTAAGTCAGAAGAAAAAGAAGTTGCGCTTCTCATTTGCCGTCCAAATCGATGCGGGTGGCAAAGATCGACCGCCCATCACGAAGATGATCACTGTGAAGGCTTCGACAGTGACTCGCAAGAACGGGAAATTCGTGATCAAGGCGCAAGTCCAGAGCTCGTCAGCCGCAGAGATCGCCAAAGGTGCGGCCGTGAAAGTGAGCAGCTACAGCCCCAACCTCAAAAACGGGGATCTTACGGTCAACTAGACCACGGCTCACAGCGCCACTTCAAACGGACTCGGAATGCAAACACCCTTTAACTGCGTAGCGGTGCCTATCCAGCGGCACACAACCACAAAAAAATCACAAAAGCGGATTAGATTGGAGGATGTGCCGCTTTTTGTAATACGTCTACTTCTCCCTCCTTACTCCAAGAACAACTTTATGTCCGTCAACTTCAACGGTTTCTTCTAATTCCCACGTAAATTCACTTCCTTGCTGCAATTCAAGTCCAAGGGTTTCTCGTTTAATGTAGTCAGCAAAATCAGTTACGGCTTGTTCGACATCTCCATCTGTTTTCACCTGAACATAGATGCGCTCAAACACCTCAAATCCCGCTTTCTTACGCATTTCCTGAATGTATCTGATGATTTCACGAGCATATCCTTCCGATTTTAATTCCGGCGTTATTGTTGTATCTAAAACAACAACAAATCCTGCTTCACCTTGGACGTCATATCCTTCTTTTCCTTCAAATCCAACTTCAAACTCGTCTTTTTCCAAAGTTACATCGCCAACTTTTATTCGTCCATCTTCAAGCTCTTCAAAATCACCAGATTTTACCGTTTGGATAATTTTTTGAACATCCTTTCCATGCTTTGGTCCAAGTTTTCGAGCATCCGGCCTAACAACTTTAGTAACGATATCCCCTACTTCAGTTAACACGTGAAGCTCTTTAACGTTTAGCTCTTCCGTAATAACATCCTTTGACGCCTCAACTATTGCATGATTTACGCTATCAGGCAGACCAATTTGAACCTTAGCAAGCGGCTGACGCACCTTAACTCCACTTTTTGCCCTAACACTATGCCCAAGATTCACAATTCTTCTAACAACAGCCATTTCTTCATTGAGAGACTTATCAATCTTTTTCTTATCCGCAACAGGCCAATCACACAAATGAACCGACTCTTCACACGCCTTGCATGATTTGCTCAAATTTCTATACATCTCATCCGCTACAAACGGCATAAAAGGAGCAATCAATTTTGAAAACTCTTTTAACACAACGTAAAGAGTTTGATATGCCTCGTTCTTATCATCATCATTTTCCGATTTCCAAAAACGCCTTCGACTTCTTCGGATATACCAGTTCGACAAGTTATCAACAAATTCAATCATAGGACGAGTTCCTTTTGTAAGATTGTATGCATCTAATTCCTTTGTCGACTCTTCAGTTAACTGGTGAAGCTCAGATATAATCCACTGATCCAATTTATGCTTTGGCTCAAAATCTCCATTTATCTTTCCAGGATGCCATTTGTCGATATTCGCATAAGTCACAAAGAAACTGTACGTATTCCATAGTGTTAATAAGAATTTCTTTATCATCTCATCAACATGCGCTTCCGAGAAACGAACATCTTCCGCAAGTGGCGCAGTCGACGAATAAAGGAAGAATCTAACTGCATCAACCCCTCGAGTATCAAAAAGCATATTCGGATCCGGATAATTCTTCTTTCGTTTTGAGAGTTTTTCTCCATCCGCAGCAAGAAGTATTCCGTTTACAATCACATTTTCAAAAGCCGACGAATCAAACAGGATAGTTGCAATCACATGCAGTGTATAAAACCATCCGCGAGTTTGATCGAGCCCTTCTGCAATAAACTGAGCAGGGAAATTCTTTTCAAACTCCTCTTTATTTTCAAAAGGATAATGAAGCTGCGCATACGGCATTGATCCACTTTCGAACCAACAATCAAGCACTTCGGGAATTCGTTTCATAGATTTTCCACACTTCTCACATTTAAGTTCAACACTATCAATATATGGCTTATGTAAATCCAAATCACCATGGCGCTCCGGGATTTTACCTCCCGATTTTTCCTTAAGATCATCAACAGATCCAACACAGGTTTTATGATCACATTCCGTACATTCCCAAATCGGAATTGGACATCCCCAGAATCTATTACGAGAAATCGCCCAATCTCGAGCTCCTTCAAGCCATTTTCCGAATCGTCCTTCCTGAATATGTTCAGGCTGCCAATGAATTTTCTTATTGTTAGCTTGAAGTTTATCTTTGATATCAGTAACACGAATGAACCACGACTTAGTTGTAAAATTAAGCAGTGGAGTATCACATCTCCAACAATGAGGATACGAGTGACGATAATTTTCTTTGCTAAACAAAAGCCCTTCTTCGTGAAGCCACGTCATAATGTTTTGATCCTGACTTTTCACAAATTTTCCTGCCCACGGCTTAACATCATCAACAAAAGTTCCATCCATATGTACGTGTTGAAGCACCTCAAGATCATGTTTCTGACCAAGATGCAGATCATCCTCACCAAACGCAGGAGCAATGTGTACAACACCAGTTCCATCCTCAGTCGACACAAAGTCGGCAAGCAAAATTACGTATGCTTTTTTCTCTAGTTTGCCTTCAAAAAACGGAAATAGAGGTTTGTACTCTTTTCCTTCAAGAGATTTTGGATCAACATCTTCCAAAACTTCATAAGGTGTATCCCCCATCACTTTTTCAACTAAATCTTTTGCAAGAATATATTTCTCATTTTCTACAGCAATTTTCACATATTTAACATCTCCTCCAAACGCAAGCGCAACATTCCCCGGAAGCGTCCAAGGAGTTGTTGTCCATGCAAGAACAAAGGTGTCCGACTCATCTTTTAATGGAAACTTAGCAATCACAGAAAGATCCGTAACATCTTTGTATCCCTGACTCACCTCAAAATTCGATAAAGGCGTCTCGCATCTTGGACAAATGTGCATACTTTTGTGCCCCTGGTAAACCATATCTTTATCCCAAATCTGCTTAAATACCCACCAAATCGATTCCATGTAGTTATTCTCCAGTGTTGCATAACTCTCGCTTGTATCAACCCATCGTCCGATTCTTCTTAGGAGCTTTTCCCATTCTTCCGTATACGTAAACACACTTGCACGACATTTGTCGTTAAAGTTCTCCAATCCATATTCTTCGATTTCTTTTTTACCTGAGATTTCTAGTTCTTTCTCAATTTCATATTCAACAGGAAGTCCATGACAATCCCAACCATTTGTTCGTGGAACGTAATATCCCTTCATGGTCCAGTATCTTGTGACTGCATCTTTTAGAGCATTAGCAAGGATATGTCCGTAATGAGGCAGACCATTGGCAAATGGAGGCCCATCAAAAAACACATACTTCTTCCCGCTTTTTCTGCGAACTACAGATTGCTCAAAGATGTGATTTTCATCCCAGTATTTGAGCATTGCCTGCTCCATATCTGGGAATGACTGCTTTGCATTCACATCATTAAATGGTTGTTCGTTATTGTTCATATTTTTAAATTATTTATAAATACTAAAAACGCCTTCAATAGTTTTCAAGGACGAGATCATTTCGATCCGCGGTACCACCTTGATTCCTAATAGGAAGGCACTTAATTTTGATTTTGTAACGATGTTTTCTCATCGGAAGATTCTACTCTTGTTCGCTAATTATGCGAACAATTTCTTCCCTCTGCGTGGCCGAGTGGCGCTCGAAAAGTGATAACTTTTCTTTGGTACGCATTTACCTGTACTTTTAGCACAGATAAAGTCTACCACGAAAGCTTTAAAATGCAAGTTGGAAACTATCTCAACAGATATTCTTCTTCGAAGATTTGTCCTTGCGGATGAGCATCAACAAATCTGTCTTTATTGTTTATTCGAATGCGATTCCTTGTAATTTTACCTTTAGCATCCACAACATTCCAAGTATTCATGTCTTTATGCCACATTGCCTGCTTAATAGCTCCAGCATCACTTTCTACTGTGATAAGCATTTTAGGGTCTGAAGGTTTTCCGATAATATCTTGAACTTGAACTTTTGCTTGTTCAGCTCGGTTTCTAAATTTAACAACATAGTGATTTCCTACTGTTTCAACATATTGTGGACCAACTAATGATGAAGCGAGCCTCATAACAGGACCCTGAACTTTTTTTGGTTTAAGTTTGTTTGGAATCATATCTGCACTTGGAACGTGTTGAGCAAATTGCTGCTGAGTAACTCTTCCTGCGCCAGTGTAAAGTGAATAGTATCTAGCTTTATCAGTTTCAACAATAACGTTGCTTGCAGTTACCCTAACCTGCAATTTCGACTTTGGAACTTTGTAAGTTCCTTTTGGCCAACCTCTCATAGCTCTTACTAATGGATAGATATCATGAGTAGCTGTAAATCCTTTTTCGATTCTACCGTTTAATGTTGCTAAATGACTGTTTCTTATTCGTGCATTTGCAAGTTCTCTTCGTTCCCTCATTGAAGGTCTTAAGAATCTCATCATAGTTCTCATTGCATGACGATTAACAACCTTTCCTGCAATACAAAGTGGATAATTCCGCATTGACTTAGGACGTGTAAAACTAATTGTAAGTTCACCTTTTGGATTTTTTCTTACAAGAAACGTACGACCTTCAAATCTAGCAGTAGTAAATATGAATTGTTTTGGCAAACGAAGGCTTCTTTCTATCCGCCATTCAACCGATAGCATTTTCTGTAATGATGAGCTGCTATTTGGCAATCCGCTTATAGCTCTTTTTAAGCTACTCTCATACTTTTTCTTTTCTTTTTCTAATGGACCGGCAACTTGTTTTAAAGCAGCCTTTAGCTGTCTCAATTTACTTTGCAAGTAAGTCACAGGATTCGATTTTCCAATCGCTTTTCGAATTTCAGGAGCATTTTTTAATGTCTGACGAATAGTATGCGCAGTATAATAAAGTTGCATATGATCTGAATTCTCATCAATATTGTACTGGCGCATGTAATCGTCAGCCACTTTTAGTGTTTGCTTTGCATCTTTAAGTAAGTCAGCATTAACTTCAAGCGCTTTCATATGCTCAGCTCCCCCACCGGCTTCCGGTGAACGATAGAACACAAGCTTTGAATATGCTGAGATAATGCTTTCCTCATGCATATTTTGTAGAAATTTAGTAAACATAATATTTTGTGTTAATTTTTGTTTTACCATCATATTATTTTAGCATATTTTAGACATTTTGTTAAGCCCTAACCTTGACATAGCTCTCATTTTCCGTACAATTACCTCCAATCTAAATTATTTACTATGAAACGTTCTTACAAAGACATACCAGAAATTGCTTCTGAAAGAGTAGAATTAGAGGAATTCATAACTGAACCAATAGTTAGGATACAAACAGAAGATGCTAATGATGCAATAACAGCAGGAGAAATTAATGGTCCTGAGGGCTTTAAACTAAGGGAGCATTGTATTACTGAAGGATCAAAACTTCAATCGCTCTTCACAATTCATCCTTATGATAAATTCTCAGAAAAAAAGGTTGAAGGGATAAGCATTATTGATCATTTTGAAATAATTCAACGTTATGGAGACCCAACAATTCTTAATGAAGCTTATTGGTTAGGAGGAAAAGAATGGGGAGCTTTCCCACTTTTGAATCCAAGTATGATGAGAAAACTATCACGAAAAGAGCTTGAAAAACACTTTTCAAGAATACGTGATACGCGTGATGCTGAAACATTTATTCAAGAAGGTCCAACATTGATTCTTACAGATAGAGATGATGAAGTTGCGGCATATGATGGGAGTGTAGAAAGGATTGTTGATACAACTAAAGATAGAGTAAAAGATACTACTTGGGCTGTTAAAAGCACCCCTGGAAGCCCTCATGCAACAAAAGTAGAAGTAGATGAAAACTCTTCAGCCTCACTAGTATTTAATGTAGCTGAATATCCAATTACAGAGGAAGTTAATCCAAATGGAATTATGTTGTTCTTGGATGGTAAACATATTACCCCATCCGTTATTGCTCAAATAGTTAGGAAAGCTGGAGTTAGAAATCCACTAGGTATTCATGTTGTTGTTGATGGAGAAATCACATGTAGTGCTCCACATACACTACCAACACGAGCAATAGAAATGGAAGATTTAAAAAGTCCAGATTATGTGAATATTCTTAAACAAGAAGGCACTTTTATTGGAAACGGTATTAGTTCAGCTTTGGAAGGGCACTCACAAGATGCACACATTCATACAAATGTTGGACATATGATTGAAGCAAGCGGGAAAGTACTTGTTTATATATCCCCTGCTCGTTCAGAAATAAGGGTTGAATATGCGGATGATGCAATCAAACAACAGGTTACTCAGTAATTTTATAGTCCTCAACAAGTTTTTCGGCAATTCCAAGATACTTTTCCGGAGTTAGCTTTTTTAGACGTTCAATTTCACGTTTAGGCAATCCAGATTTGTTCAGGAATTTCGTAATACTCGATTTATTAATTGTTTTGCCACGAGTCAGCTCCTTAAGTTTCTCATAAGGATTTTCTAACTTGTACCTCCTCATAACTGTTTGAATTGGTTCCGCCAAAAGTTCCCATGCATCTTTTAGGTCGGCTCTTATCGCAGTTTTATCGATTACAAGTTTCTGAAGACCACGTAGAACACTTCGGTATCCAAGCACACTATGTCCAAACGCAGCTCCAAAGTTTCGAAGCACTGTTGAATCTGTTAAGTCTCTCTGCATTCTGGCAATTGGAAGTTTTGCAGCAAAATGTTCGAAAAGCGCATTCGCAACTCCAAGATTCCCTTCACTATTTTCAAAATCAATCGGATTAACTTTATGAGGCATCGCAGACGATCCAACTTCACCTTTCTTAGTTTTCTGTTTGAAATATCCAAAACCGATGTAGGTCCAGATATCACGATCAAAATCCAATAAAATTGTATTGATTCTCTTAAACGCATCGCATATTTCTGCTACAAAATCATGACACTCAATTTGCGTTGAATATTCAACAAATTCAAGCCCCAAACCTTGTATAAATTTTTTATTCGCTTCCACCCAATCTACGTTTGGATATGCGATATAATGGGCGTTGTAATTCCCGGTTGCTCCATTAAATTTAGCTTTCATCGGAATTGACTCCAAAGCAACGATTTGATTAGCAAGACGATCAACTGTGTTCACAAATTCTTTACCCATTGTAGTAGGACTTGCAGGCTGACCATGAGTCCGAGCCATCATTGGAACTCCTTTGTACTTTTCTGCGTGAGAATAAAGAGCCTCCGCAACACCAGTAAGCATTGGATAAAGCTCGTTGTGGATAGCACCTTGAAGCATTAACGCATAAGCTGTGTTATTAATATCCTCAGAAGTGCATCCAAAATGAATAAATTCAAAATATTTCTCAAGACCCGAGCCTTTCATTGTCTCTTTTATGTAATACTCAATCGCCTTAACGTCATGATTTGTTTTTTTCTCAATATCTTTTACTCTTTGAGCCGCAACAAGATCAAAAGTTTCGTATAGCGCACGCAAATCGTTAACCTGAAGAGGCTTTAACTCCTTAGTTCCGCTCAATTTCATTTCATTGCAAAGATGAATAAACCATTCAATTTCTACAACAATTCTGTAGCGCATAAGAGCTGCCTCAGAAAAATAGCTTCGAAGTTCCTCGACTTTGTCATTATAACGACCATCAAGTGGAGAAAGTGCAAATAAGGGGTCTATCATTTTTAATTTAGTTAAATTTAGCTTTAATACTTTTGATATGTTCTGCAACACGCTTTTTAAGTTCTGGATCGCTGTTACTTAGAATTCTCGTTACTGCCATAGCCGCATTTTGTGGATCAACAACCGTTAAAACAGGTGTATCTGAGGGCATTTGAAGTGTCGAATGCATATTAATAAGCATATCCTCTTTGCCAGAAAATGGAGGACAAGCAATAACAGGATGATTACTATTTGCTGCCACAACTCCAGAAAGACCGTTTGAACGACCAGCAATTGTTATATAACAGATATCTTCATCAGACTCGTTATATTTCTGAACGACTTCAAAAACTTTTTCAGGAACTTTATGAGCGGAGGCAACTGTGATTTCGTAAGGAATTTTCCATTCATCAAGAATGTTTGTGATTTTTTCAGCGAATACTTTATCAGATTCGCTACCCATAAGTATTGGAACTAACATATTGTTTGCGGTTTATTGCATATAAGGTTTAAGATTTTCTGTAACGCGAGCAAGTGGATCCCCCACTTCTCCTTCGAATGTTTTTCCAGTGATAAGTTCGTATGCTTCGATATATCTTCGAGCTGCTTCTACTCGCACCTCATCTGGTAACTCAGGAACTTCTCCTTCTCCGATAAATCCTTGATCAGCAAGCCATTCTCGAACATACTCTTTGTCGATTTTCTTTTGTTCTTCCCCAGCTGCAAAACGTTGATCATATTCGTTCTGGAACCAAAAACGAGAAGAATCAGGTGTGTGAATTTCATCAATCAAAATGATTTCACCATCAGGAGTTTTTCCGAATTCGTACTTTGTATCAACAAGGATAATCCCCTGTTTCGCAGCAATCTCAACCCCTCTCTTGAAAAGTTTCATTGCAACGTCAGCCATGTAATCAAAATCTTCTTCAGTAATTTTTCCTTCTGCTAGAATTTCTTCTTTCGAAGCCGAAACATCATGATCACCATGTGCAGCTTTTGTAGAAGGAGTTAGGATCGGTTCATCAAATTTTTGGTTCTTTTTTAGGCCTTCAGGTAATTGATTACCGCAGAAATTCCGTACGCCTTTTTCATAATTGTACCAAGCAGAAGTTGATGTAACTCCTGTGATGTATCCGCGAACAACCATCTCAACAGGCATTGCCTCACACTGTTTAACAACAATTGCATTTGGATCCGGTAATTCAATCATATGATTTCCAACAATGTCTTTAGTCTCATCAAACCAAAATGTTGCCATTTGATTAAGAACTTGGCCTTTAAATGGAAGAAGTGTTATTATTCGATCGAACGCCGAAAGACGGTCTGTAATTACAATAATACGTTTCTCACCTTGAGTGTAGTTATCCCGAACTTTGCCTTCATAACGTTCACCCATATTCGTAAAATTAGTTCCCTTAAAGCATAGAGGGAGTTGTTTCTGGAGGTCTTCAACTGAAATCATTTGTATTTTGAATTAAATAGTATGTGTGTCTTAAATTTATATTAATTGTTGGAAAGGATCAATGTTGATTTTGCATGTCGAAAAACCACTTTTCAATTAAAGCGGATTAGGGGTTTTCAGGGCGGCTCAAACAAATAAATGCTTAAGCGCGCCCCGATAGCCCGAGTTTCAGACGGATTATAGGTGCGCGAAACGCGCGAGGTGGGTCGAGAGGTCAGCGGCGGATGGACTTGGGCGTGAGCGTGGCCTGGATCGCGAGTCGCCTCACGCGAATCTCGGGCATGCTGGGACAGGACTTCTGCACCGGGAGGACGCAGTCCAAGGCGCGCCCCCAAAGGTCTTGCTGGAGCCACTTGCTCAGCTGGCCCGCCGGGACGGTACGCATCTTGTCGCGATAGGCCTTAATTTTCTTCAAATCCTGGTGGCCAATCCAGCCCTTCGTGGAGTGCGGGTCAGGCCACTTGCACTCGAACTTCACGGGTATGGGGCCGCGCGATTTCGCGAGCACCTCGATCTTGCACTGACGCATCTCGAGTTGGATCGCGATGAACCACCTCGCCCTGGGTGTCTCGTTGATGACGCGATTCTCGTACTTGAAGTTGATCTTCGCCGGCTTGGGCTTCTGCACAGTCGCCGCACAGCCACCGAGCATCATCACGGCCACGATCATTCCGATGTTTCTCAGCTTCATCTCTCACTCCTCTGTTTTACGGGGCGTACCCCTACTTGGTTCTTCTTACGCCTGGCGGTGGTTCCACCAAGCGACTACGTTTCTTGAACTCCTGATGTGCCTTCCTCAAGCATCTGATGCGCTTGGCAGGCAACGGAAACATCATGCAGATCGACTGATGACTGTTTCTGGTGCAGAGATACGGCAAGCCGTCCCTGTACTTCACCATCATCAGTTGGTGCATAGCAGCCTTCTTGGCCCAGGTGCCAAACTTGACACCGTTCGACACCATAATCAAGGGTATGAGTTTACCCGATGTCGGACACTTCTTGTGGTGAGTCGTCAGGCTATAGACCGGAATCGGGTGGATGTACGTAACCGTTCGATTCGGAAACTTGCACACCACGGCGATCTTGGAAGAGTCCCGAATGTAGATAAAGAAGTTTCCGCAGTAGGGATTCGCACCCCATGCGGAAATCCAGATCTGAAAGGACTTCCAGACTCTGATGTTCATCTGCCTATACTTCTCGCGCTCCATCGCCTTCTCGATGTCAGGACACTTGGACCGCTTCACGACTTCTACGTCTGCACATGACGATTGTTGATTTGCCCTCCAGCAAGTCAGATATGAACCATTCGAACAAACCGGACCGCAGCCACTTAGCAGCAGTCCGATCGCCATCGCAGTCAAAACCAAAGTCTTCATGAGATCACCTCTTTCGTTTCGTTATTTGTATGCGAGCACTTCTGGCTCGCAATTTTCCGTCTTTTTCTCGGGATTACCACCGGCAACACCGCATGAACCAAAAAAAATCAGTATCAGGGAGTTACCTGGCAGTAAGCCAAGAAAAAGTTTGTCAAAGGACAAAAAAGGTTACCATTACACCATAACCAAGCCGCGAAGTCAACGTTTTGTTCTTATTTAAATTTTATACTATACTTCCCCTGACAAAATTATAACTACTAACGAAATCCTATGAACTCTGATTCTTACAACCTCGGAAATATTGCTGCTGTGATTGGTACCCAATGGGGCGACGAGGGTAAAGGAAAACTGGTTGATATATTATCTGAAAAATACGACATCATTGCTCGTGCAACTGGAGGAGCAAATGCAGGTCATACAATATATGTTCCAAATCCTTTAAATCCTGAAGAAACTACTAAATTCGTATTCCACTTGGTTCCATCAGGCATTATTCACGAGGGAAAGATCGCGATAATCGGGAACGGACTTGTTGTTCATCTACCGGCTCTTTTGGAAGAACTTGATACATTAAAAGAATATAAAATTGATTTAACAGGAAAGCTATTTATTTCAGACCGTGCTCATATTGTTTTTGATTATCATAGAAAAATCGACGGACTTGAAGAAGATCAAAAAGGAGACAAGAAAGTTGGAACTACACTTAGAGGAATCGGCCCTGCATACCAAGATAAAGTAGCACGCCGTGGAGTACGATTTGGAGAACTCTTAGATTTTGATAAATTCTCTGAACACGTTAGAAGCACTTTTGTTCAACTTCAACGAATGCATAAAGATCTTAAGCACGATATCGAAAAAGAACTCGAAGAAATTCGAAAAATGCTTGGATTCCTAAGACCCTTCATCATTGATACTGCGCTTTATCTACACAAAGCCAACAAAGAAGGAAAAACTATTTTAATTGAAGGAGCAAATGGAACTCATCTTGATATCGACCACGGAACTTATCCGTTTGTGACATCTTCAAACCCTACATCTGGAGGGCTTCACACAGGACTTGGAATTGGAGCAAACAAAATCAATAGTGTTGTTGGAATAATGAAAGCATACACAACAAGAGTTGGAGGAGGAGTATTCCCTACCGAGCTTCACGATGACCTTGGAGAAGCAATTCGCCAAAAAGGTGGTGAATTCGGTGCAACAACCGGACGTCCACGAAGATGCGGATGGTTCGATGCCGTTGTTGGAAGATACGCTGTTATGATAAACGGACTTACCTCAGTTAACTTAACTAAACTTGATATCCTGGATGATCTTGAGAAAATCAAAATCTGCACAGGGTACAAGTACAAAGGAAATCAACTCGAATCAATGCCTCCAACAATTCCAATGTACGAAGATCTAGAACTTGAATACATGGAAATGGATGGATGGATGGAAGATACATCTAAAGCAAAAACATTCGAAGACCTTCCTGAGAACGCTCAAAAATATGTTCTCAAACTTGAAGAACTTGTTGAATGCCCTATGCAATTTATCGGTGTTGGAGTACGAAGAGATCAAATGATTGTTAGATAGGCCTAGCTTGTTTTAAGAAGCTTATCCATATCAACATTTTCTAGTTCGCGAAGATTCTTTAGGAATCTTCCAACATATCTGCTGTTTGAAGTTGTTTGTCTTACAACAGTTCTAAATTCGCTTTTTCCATTATTTCTTCTCCCCTGCCAAGTCTTACCATGAAGATATTTGTCGTAGTATTTATTTGCATCAGCACTATTTGTTGGAAATAGAATTCCCTTTCTCAAATTTTCTCTATATACACGAGATCCTCCAACTCCTCGGTAATGTCTTAAATACAGCATATATCCCCACTGCCTTTTCATCATATCGTTTGGTGCATTTTTAATGTTGTCACAAATTTCTAGCATCTGGATATCCCTTCTTGAACGACGCCATCCTGCAAGGTACTGATATACGTGTGCTATTGTCTGATGGAAAACACTTAGATGTTCCGCCCTTACTCTTGGCATATCCACACCTTCAAGCGCATTGTAGTTAATCCCGGGAACTCTTCTTCTTCTAGCAATTGATTTTTGCACACCTTCGCTGCTACCTCGTCCTAAATAGTACCTTGTAAAAAGTTGAAACATTCCTCGCTCAGGACCTTTAACTTTTCTTCCACGTAATTGAGCCAAAGCCATAGGATTGTATCCAGATTCAGTACGTGCAGTAGCATCGAAATGAGCTATAAATATTTTCCAATATCTTTTTGGAATATTGAACATTTTTAACGCAACTTTAACAGCCTCTAAATAATCATATTCCTTCTGAAAACTTTTTAATCGATCAACAATATTCATTCTAAAACGTCTTCGCGCTTTAGCTCTTTCAGCTTTGTAGATCTTATATTGCTCCGGAGTCAATGTATCTCCCTGCCTAATTGGAAACGGTAGCGCTCCCCTTTTCCTTCTTTCCGGACGGGAAATAATTGCAGGCAGTACAACTAACGGCGCTGCTCCAGGAGTTACATATCTTGTCCGTTTTTTGGGTCTAGAAGCAATTGGTGCTGAGCCACCTGATGATCCAGGCAAATTATAGCTGCGAGCAAATTTCTTTCTTTTATCTTTATAAAAACCTTTAAAAAATTTCTTTAAAGTTGCACATTTTTTATTTCGCAATAATTCACTTTCAGTGAATTCACCAAATTTCACATCTATTGATTCAGGATAACCGCTTAACTCCGACCTTCCACTTTTAGGGATAAGTGGGAATTTCAGCTTCATCTGAATATATAGCACATTAAAAAACATGTCATCGGATGGACTCTTAAGTCCCAAAAACTTAGCAGCCTTCTTTAAAAACTCGTTCGGCTTATGTTTAGGATGTAGCCTCGAAGCCAAATATCTTCGAGTATATGCAACTCTGCTGGCCTTGGTCTTCACCATATCCTTATAATAAACCGATTCTTTAAGCTCGGGAGCCGATTTAGCCGATAAAACTTCAAGTCTGCTTGTCATGTTTGTTTTTATATTAGATTTCTTATCATTTTAGCAAAAAATAGCCATTTTTTCAATACCTAGCCCTCTTAAAACCTTGTATTTTACTTTTATTTCACTAAAATAGCGATGTACCAATTGTTGTGGGCAAGTGGCGGAATTGGTAGACGCGCTAGGTTGAGGGCCTAGTCTCCATTATTTGGAGGTGGAGGTTCAAGTCCTCTCTTGCCCACCATTTTCTTCATCTACAATCTCCGGAACAGACTCCTTTTGTTCCTCAAAAATGCTTCTAAACTCATCATACATCAAACGAATCTCATTATCATTTGGAGCGATCTCTTTAATCAAGGAAGTATACATATCTTCAGCATGGAGATGATTATCAGAGTTCGTTAGCAAATATGGATTATTCTCAAGTAATTCAGAATATAATAAAAGTCTTTCTTTTAAATCATCAACATCATCCTGATTAAGCACTCCAATATGCCATTTAGAAAGCATCAAATTATGATAATATTCTAAATGATTGTGAGGATCGATAGACAGGGCTTTCTCAAAAATTTCTTTTGCTTTTTCATAATAACCAAGTTCATATAGCGCCTCCCCATAAGCATTCCAGGTTCTGTCGCTATGTGGCGAGAAATCAATAGCTTTTTCGGCAGCTTCAATCCACAATCCTTCGCCTTTCTTGGTAAGCTCCCCATCCAGATACATGATTTTGTACATATTGGCACTTTGAATTTGGAAATCTTCTTTAAACCATTTTGCATCTGCTGCTTTTTCATAATATTCAGCGGCTTTTTCAAAGTCTTTGTTAGCCTGTGCAATTCTAGCTTTTTTAACCCAAGTATCAGCGCTATACTCATGAATCGAAACAACTGATATTACCATCAAAAACAGTGTCATAGCAGTAATTGTAAGTACCTGCCAACTCTTTGAAATCTTCTTTTTTGTGACTGGAAGTCGAGAAATAAACAAAGCTGTAAATAAACCAAGAATCGTGATATTCAAAACAAAATTTACATTGTGATCCATTGAGTTCTGAATTACACCTGCCAGAAGAATAAATCCCAAAGTCCCAACATAATACTTCTGTTCGATATTATGCTGTTGCTTTAAATAGAAATAACCCACGAAAATAATAAATAGTGCAGCAAAGATAGCAGACGGGATACCCGTCTCGCTTGCTATTCTAATAGCAAAATTATGCGGATTTGTCGCCAATAACGGAGCTTTCTGGTATTTAGGATAGAAAAACCGAAAATTATCAGCCCCAATTCCAAAAATCGGATAATCCAAACTAAGTTTCATCCCTGCACTCTGATAATCGAACCTATCAAAAAACGAAGTGGTGTTCTCGGAAGCATCTAGATCCAAACGCTCCTCAAAATCACTAATCTCATATTGGTAACTTCTTGCTAAGTTTATAAACGATATACTTACAAAACTTACAAGGAAAATTACAAGCAAAGCTCTGATTGCTTTTCCTCTAAAAAAATCTTTACCCTTTAAGGCATTCTGAAGTTGCACCCCAATAAAAACAAGTGAAAGCACAAGCAGTGCGATTAGGGAGGAACGCGAGAACGCAAGGAAGAAGGCGGAAAAAATTACTATCGAGCTAATATAAAAATAAAGTTTATGTACTGTTATTTGCCGAGAAGATGCCTGATTAAACAAATAAAGAATCTGAATTGGAATAATCAGTATGAGGAAAAATGCAAATGCATTTGGAAAAAGTTGTTTAGTTTGTCCAACATTAGCAACAAAGGGACCAATAACTCGATCAAAAGGAAAATAGATATATCTATAGATTCCATATAGGGAAAACAAAAACGCAACAACACATAGACAGCGGAAAATACATCTTAGATGAACTTTTCCCCACGGAATTGTGACACTTCCTAATATCACAAAATTCATTGAAAAAAACAGGATAAGATCTTTAAATCCAAACGGACTAAAAGGAGGGACAAAATAACCGATAAATACAAAAAGCGCCCAAGTAAAAAGCGCTATAAGGGCGGGATTGTATGTTTTTACTAGTTTCCAATTCTTATTTGGAATAAGAAGCCAAAACGCAAAAAGTGGAATTGTCGCAAATGCCCATAGAGAAACAGAATAGAAAGTATATCCGGCATCAACAAAAGTTGCTAAAACAGCCGAAGCAATCAAAGTTAGTATATACAAATAAACTGCTTTTTGTTGAAGTAATTTCAGGTATTTCATTGTATCCGCATTGTAGCAAAATTACACTTTGGCAACAATTTTATATTGCAACAATCGCTGAAAAATGATAAAAAAGATCGTGCAACTTCAGAAACTTGAAATTGATCATGGGCGATTAGCTCAGTTGGCTAGAGCACCTGGTTTACACCCAGGGGGTCGTAGGTTCGAATCCTACATCGCCCACCAAAAAAAGTTCACAAAGTAGAAAAAGTTGTTTCTGCTTTTTTTGATATACGCAAATTTATTTTCATGGAGCTCATTAATAAACGAAGTGCGAACTGGTAATGCAATATAATAGCTCCGAACAACGTATGAAATTCGAACCAATTTTTTCCAAAATAAAGTCTATAAAATGGGAATATGTTAAAATATTTCCATGAGCTTAAAAAAGTACAACATCAAATCCAAGAATATTCCAATAATGTACGCGACTACAGTAATTGGGGGTATGCTGTTCTTTCTACCTGTAATTGCACTTTATTATGAAGAAACTCTTTTTTCAGTTACTAATGTTGCATTAATTTTTGCTGTTGAATATTTTGCTTCAGTGATTTTTGAAGTTCCAACAGGTGCAATTGCTGACCTTTTTGGAAGAAGAAAAACAATTATTTTAGATCATTTTATAACTTTAATAGCTTTAGTATTTTTATTTATTGGAGGGAGTATGACAATGTTCATACTTTATGCAGTTTTTAATGCTCTAGCAATGAGTCTTGCTAGTGGAACAGATAGCGCACTCATTTACGATTCACTAAAAGAAGAAGGTAAAGAAAAACACTATAAAAAAATTATTGGTACTTATCATGCATTGTGGCCTTTAGGTGCTTCAATAGGATCAATAATAGGTGGATATTTAGCAGCAGTATCTTTAAATTTTCCAGTTTTGATTACATTTATTCCAATTACAATTGCTCTAATTTTCACTTTCTTCCTTAAAGAACCTAAATATGAAAAAGAGGGACATAAAAATATTTTTAAACAAATGTTTCATTCTTCAAAATTTATACTCAATAATGGTCAAATAATTATTTTGATATTAGCCGGATTTTTATTCTTTGGATTTGGAGAATCAATGCATCATTTAAGTCCTTTATTTTTCAAATTTCATGAAATCCCTATAATTTATTTTGGTTATATAGTAGCTGCTTCATTTGCATTTTCTTCATTAGGTCATTACTTTTCGCATGATGTTTCTGAATTTCTCGGAGATAAAAAAGCCTTAATTGCTGCTGCTTGCCTTTCTCCTGTATTTGTAATACTTGCAACATTTAATACAGGAATTACCGTTGCCATATTATTTATAATTCCATCAATCTTTTTTGGAATCAGAAATCCAATTATTGATAATTATATAAATTTGGAAGTCACCTCAAGTAAAAGAGCTACTGTTTTATCAATAAATAATTTATTAAATAGTTTTGGATTTGTTTTTATAGCTCCTTTAGTCGGATATCTCGCCGAACTCTACACTATAAATATGGCTTTTAGAATAAGTGCTGGATTTGTTGTACTAAGAGTGTTTGTATATTTACTTTTAAAAGATAAGGAAACGGCTTAAGCAAGCCATAAATCCTTGGAGCTCCTTATGGAACGAAGTGCGAACTAGAGGAATAATTTGACATATTTTCTTTTTCTTGTAGTATTGATCCCCATTATTATATATGTATGGAATCAAAAAAACTATATGTCATTTCATCCTTACATCAAGCAGAAGGGCAATCTTGGGAAACTATTGATAAAATTGAAAATATCCGTGAAATAAGGATGCTAGTTATTGAAGCTATAGCACGGACTATTCAAACGGGTGGTATTTTTATTGATGGATCAACTGCAAAAGATGCTACTGAAGATAATAAGATTATTGATGAAGAAAGTTTAGATGACATTAAATCAAGAAACAGTATAGCTTTTGCAATGAGATATATAGATCCAAAGAAATTTGATATTGGTAAAACATATGAATTATTTAAATGTTTAAGGCAAGATGGTTTAAAATTCGAATTTAAACATACTGAAGATTGTGAGATGAGTGAAGTTATGGAATTTTATAGACCTTTGATTGAAGCTGATCCTGAATTCCAAGAATTTATTAAAACATGCAAATCTCAAGAAGAGTTTAGTGAATTTATTTTTAAAAAATTTCTTGAACTACGAGACAAGAGGATAATAAACAATATAATTACGAATGGCGAAGATGAGAATATACTTTTTATAGGATCCGATCATGAATTAGCAGATTTAGAAGCATCGCAATTAGACTTTTATAGAGTAGAGGTTTCTATGAATGTTGAAACAGTTTTAATTACAGGAAAGCTTCCTGTAAAATTTGAAAGTAATTTAAGAAAATTTGTTACTGAAATGACAGATGAAGGGGGAAAAGTGGAAATAGACATTAGATACATTTAACCGTTTTCGGCTCATACAAGCCATTTCTCAAGGTCCTGGAGCTCCTTACTGGAATTGAACTAACTAAATTATTTCACCCATTTCCAACCGAAACCCTATTTTTCCGCATAAACCAAAGCACAAACAAAAAATAAGTTTTTAACAAGAAGGTGGTTGACTCTATTTTAAATATATTGTATAATATATGTAGTGATCATTGAAAAATATATGAAACTTGGAGCGCAAATGGTGATAAATTTGAAATTATTTATCTCTAATTGTGCCTCAAGTTTTGAATAGCAAGAATAGGCCTGGTTATAAACTTTCCCAAAGGTTTATAGTCACTGTAAACTCGTTCTAAACGGGCTTGGTGTTTAGAGAAAAGTAACAGACAGATTATAAGTTAAGGTGACTTAATTTACAGGAAATTAGTTCAGTGATGTATTAATTTTTACTTTAAACTCTTATCTGCTGCCGAAAGTGCTATTTGAAACTTGGGGCTTTTTTGTATGACCTTATTTCCAAGCACAAACAAAAAATAAGTTAAAACAGGCTTGTTACCATGCTTAAGCATGCGTATGAGTGCGAAGCACGAATCGGATGATTAAGTACAACGTAGCGAAGCGGAGTGTTTTAAGGTTGTGCAAATTTATCTCGAGGCCGAAGGCCGAGAGAACCTTTTCGTTCTGCAACGAAGGGCAAATCGTTAGATTTTATTTGCAAATTTGAGCAAAACCCTATTGCATAAAAAGTTCACAAAGTTGAAAAAGTAGAAAAAGTTGGTTTTGCTTTTTTTTATATTCATAGATTTATTAGCTTGGAGCTCCCTTCTGGACGTTAATCGAACCTCTCAAAAAAATTAGTATTTTTAATTAAGGACTTTTCTAAATTTAAAACAGACTTATAAGTCAGAAAAATACCATCTGGTTCTTATTTTATTATTCCAAGCAATACCAGATGATTTACAAAATAAATTTTTTCTGATATAATAAACAGATTCTTGGAACGAATACAAAAAATAGAATTAAAACAAATGGTTAAAAAACCAAAAAAAATCGTTCCAGTAAAGAAAGTAAAAAAAAGGATTAAGAAAAGAAAATCTTTAAATTTTTTAAATAAATCAAAACATAATCCAATAATCGAACCCATAAAAGAAAATGGCTGGGAATCTTGGCAAACTTTTAATCCGGGTGTAATTCAAATTGATAATAAAGTATATTTTATTTATAGAGCAATTGGTGAAGATGGAGTTTCCCGTTTTGGTTTTGCCGTATCCAATGATGGATTTGTTATTGAAGATCGTCTGCCTTATCCAATTTATGAACATAAAACAAATGAAAGCAAATTTTATTATTATTCGTATCTATCAGGTGGCAGCTTTGGTGGATGCGAAGATCCCCGACTTGTGCAAATAGAAGGTGAAGATGAATTATATATATCTTATACTGCATGTGACAACGGTTTACGAATGGCTTTAAATTCAATTAAAATCGATGATTTTGAAAATCAGAAATGGAAATGGAAAGAATCTAAACTAATTTCACCACCACAGGAAGTTCACAAAAATTGGCTTATTTTCCCCGAAAAAATCAATGGGAAATATGCGCTTCTCCATAGTATTAAACCGGATATTCAAATAGAATACATGGAGGATTTAGAATTTAATAATGATTCATTTATTGAAAGTATATATAAGGCTGGTCCCCAAAAAGGATGTTGGGAAAAATGGGTAAGAGGTGCTGGTCCCCCACCAATAAAGACTAAAGATGGGTGGCTATTATTTTATCATGCCATGGACGACGACTTTAGTAAGTACAAACTTGGTGTTATGCTGCTTGACCTTAAAGATCCCACCAAAGTTTTATATCGGGCAAAAGAACCTATTTTAGAACCAAATGAGACTTATGAAAATTGCGGTTACAAATCCGGGGTTATTTATGCTTCCGGCACTATTGTAAAAGATGGCAATTTACTTGTATATTATGGTGGAGCTGATAGTTATGTTTGTGTAGCTTATGCACCACTTGGTAAATTTCTTAAAGCTTTGAAAGAAAATTCACATCCAGTCCTCAAAACGAAAAAATTAAGAACTAAAAAATAATTTTATGCTTGCTGAACGCTCTGAATCAAATCCAATTTTAAAACCTGATATTACTCATTCCTGGGAAGCAGAAGCTGTTTTTAATGGTTGCCCTATTAAAAAGGACGGGAAAACTTATTTTGTTTATCGTGCAACTTCTCTTCCTCATTTCCATAAGTTAGCTAATTCGCTACTTAAAGTATCAAATATAGGGATTGCAGAAAGTGACGATGGTGTTAATTTTGAAAACCGTAAATGTTTTATTTCTCCCGAACATTCCTGGGAAAAATTCGGATGTGAAGATCCAAGAATTACTAAACTGGGAGCAAAATATTTTATTTTTTATACAGCTCTTAGTACCTACCCTTTCAATGCTGAAGGTATAAAAGTAGGAGTCGCTATTAGTAAAGATCTAAAAACAATTGAAAAAAAACATCTTGTCACACCTTTTAATGCTAAAGGTATGGCTCTTTTCCCAGAGAAAATTAATGGTAAAATCTGGTCAATTTTAACAGTTAACACCGATTCACCTCCATCGAAAATATGTCTAGCATCCTTTAATAATGAAGAAGAGATATGGAGTAAATCATATTGGGATGAATGGTATGAAAATTTTGAAAATCATTCACTCCCTTTTGTTAGAAGCCCTCAAGACCTTGTTGAAGTAGGTGCCCCGCCAATTAAAACAGCAAAAGGCTGGCTTATAATATATTCCTATATTAAAAATTATTTTTCAAATAATCCGCTTTTTGGAATTGAAGCAGTTCTTCTTGATCTTAAAGATCCTTTAACAATTATTGGTAAAACTACTGAGCCTTTTTTAACACCTGAGGAATATTATGAAAAAATTGGAATTGTCCCAAATATTGTATTCCCCACGGGTGCATTGTTAGAAAAGAACAATATAAACCTTTATTACGGTGCAGCTGATACAACTTGTTGTTTAGCAGTTATTAACAAAAAAGCCTTACTAAATAAATTATTAAAAAAAGGAATATCAGGAAAATTAATAAGATCTAAGAACAATCCTATAATTGTTCCAGACGAAACCCATCCATGGGAATCAAAAGCTACATTTAATCCTGCGGCACTTTGCATAGATGGTAAAGTGCATCTAATCTATCGGGCTTTATCTGGAGACAATACATCTGCTTTGGGATATGCAACCAGTAGTGATGGATATAATATCGACTATCGCAGCGAAAATCCTGTTTTTATCCCCATGGAACCTTTTGAGCTAAAAAAATCACCTGGAAATAATTCCGGTTGTGAAGATCCCCGTCTTACATTAATTGGGGATACCATTTATATGCTTTATACTGCTTTTGACGGTGTGAATTTGCCTCGAGTAGCATTCACTTCAATTTCAGTAAAAAATTTTATTGATCAAAAATGGAATTGGGAAAAACCGGTTTTAATAACACCTCCTTATTTGGATGATAAAGATGCATGCCTGTTTCCCGAAAAATTTAATGGAAAACATATAATTATACATAGATATGGTGATGATATGGATCTAGCTTTCCCCTCGGATTTAAATTTTGATGGTAAAACCTGGATTGAAGAATATAGATGGCTTTCTCCCAGAGCCGGTATGTGGGATAGTAAAAAAGTTGGAGTTTCAGCTCCCCCAATAAAAACTAAAAAAGGATGGATTCTTTTTTATCATGGGGTCTCCGATGATTCGTGTTATCGATTGGGTGCTGTACTGCTTGATCTAAAAGATCCGGTTAAAATTATCGCAAGGTCAGATGATCCAATTCTTGAACCGGAAATGTATTATGAAAAAGAAGGTATTGTAAAAAATGTAGTATTCCCGTGCGGCGCAGTTTTGAAAGATGATAAAATATTCGTTTATTATGGAGGGGCTGATAAAGTTACAGGTGTTGCAACTATTAAACTGGAAAAACTCCTAAAGCATCTGAAAGCATGTAAAAGTTAATGTTTTTTCAATGGAGCTCCCTCCTGGGATCGAACTGACTTTCATTATCCATTTTCAACCAGAACCCTGTTTTTCCGCATAAACCAAAGTACACTCCGTCGTACTTGACTATCCGATTCTCTATGCTCATCGCATGTTTAGCATCATACGCAGATTCAAGTACAAACAGAAACTTGACATACATCCCAACATAACGTATCGTAGCCGCATGATGAACGCAAAAAAAATCACAATTATATCTAACCATAAAACCTCTTAATCTGAGGTCTGTTTGCATATCTAATATTTATTTAAGACCTCAGAATGAGGCCTTTTTTTTATTATGAATGATTTAGTTATATTACAAAAAGTACATATATGGTGCGGTGATACGTGCTGTAAATTAATCCATCAAATCTGATAGTGAAAAATTTACAACCACGACACCTGCAAATTTGTATGTGTTTTTTTATTTATATAACTAATTATTATGAATACTAGAGAAAAAATTGTTGGAATCCCCAAAAACACACGTTTAAAGGAGGATGTCCAACCAATTCTTAATAAAGCATTAAAGCTGGAAGATTGTAATAATGGTATATGGCGAAGCCCCTTTCTTGATGACACAAGGTTTGTAGAAATGAAAATCGCTGACCTTATCATGGCTCTTAGAAGGCGATTTGTAGACCTTGCTCTTATTTCAGACGACAAAGGTTTGGAAGAAGAAGCTAAGCCAAAGAATGAAGAAAGGATGGAAAGATGTTTTGGACTTCGTATAGAGAAGCCACCTGTAATGAGAGCATTGGTGCGAGAAGAAGATAAGGATAAAATGACTGACAGAATCTTTGGGGCTTATTACAAAGAGCCTGTTTATAGCGGGGAGAAGGCGGTCACTTCCTATCCTGAGTTAATGCGTTATTATGTCAGGACAAAACTCGGAAAACTTCTTCAAAGCTGCAATATCTGGAAGGTGGATGGCCAAGTGGAAAGCTTTATGAGAAATGGTGTATTGCCTAATACAGTTCTCGCTTATGACATTGTTAGAAGCGGCGATACTGCTCGAAAATTTGGACTTGTTCCAGTAGATGCTGATCAAACATGTGACCCAGCATATAAGGCTTATCCAAGTTTTTGGAGAAATGAAAGGCTTTTACCTTATCAGAAAAAATATATACAAAAAGTTTTACCTGAAATTATGCTTCGATTAGGTTCCGAGGTTGAAATTGATAATAGGAACACAAGAGAAGTCTTAACGGGATAAACTGAATATAAAAAGGGCGTAGAAAATCTGCGCCCTTTTGTAGTCACGAAAAGAGTTTTAACATCGTCATCCACTATTTTCAATAGAAACTCTATTGCGTAAATCATCTACCTCTAAAAAAAGCTTCCTCCGCTTCATACAGGCGCCTTTGTTTTTCATCTAATTCAGCAAGTCTTTGCTTGGTTTCAAAGATTATAATCCTTGCACCCCCGGATTCTAAAGACTCAACACCCAGTTGAGGATAGAAATCGAATGATGCGTTATAGAGACCTCTCCCTCGCTGCCTTCCTGCTTCATTTGGTTGCAATAGTTTATCTCTATTTATTTCACCGGACATTAACTGTGTTATCTTTTCAATTAATACGGCAGCGGAATTAGGTTGCTCAATTGAACAAAGCACACAATCAACTCCAACTTTTGCGTTTACTATTATGCTACCTGTAGCACAATAATCACTTCCATGTTCAATTGCGTTATAAAGAAATTCCAACACTAAACGAGGAAACCTTTCCTGATGGTGCTTCTGATTTTCGTCAAGCATTTCATACCACTGACGTATAGGTAAGTACAATCTTAAAGCTACCAATCTTCCTAAATTTTCGTTAACTATTCCTAACTTTTCCTTTGCCATCAATCCTCCAGGAATATCATTGAAACGAATATCCTCTTCTAAAAGATTATTTGTATGAACAGCCACTCCACTTCTTAGAGCTTCATCAGCAATTGCACAAGTTTCTTTATAAAGTGAAACAACAAGGTCATCACTTGTGATTTCCAAAGCTGTGACCTGCTTCATATCACCAAGCTCCGATTCTGCCTCCTGTAATGTTAATTCTGGCTTAATCATGATCAAATAAAAAAAGAATAGGTTTCATCATATCCATTTTTGGATTGATGTCAACTTTCTGGTATAATGTCTTTTGGTGTATATAAATTTTAACTTTTCACTTATCATGAAATCTTTTAGCAAAATCTCTTTAGGCCTTATTGTGAGCATCCTTTTTGTAAGCATGTTTTCAGGATGTGCGGATATCACTAAATCAAAAGATTACAAAACTTATAAGCTCAAATATCAGGTAAATCTCACAAATATATCTGATGAGGAAAAAGAGGAAGCTGTTAAAAAAACTCAAAGTCTGATTAATAAACGTATTCATTCATTTGATGTAGCTAATGTTAACTTAACTCGAGAAACTGAAGGAGAAAAAACTGTTATTGCTGCAGAATTTGGGACTATTGATGATGTTAATGAAGTAAAACAAGAGATCTCGCGAAACGACACGCTTGTTATAAGAACTCAAGTTGAAGTTCCTGAAGACTATCAAGAAACGCTTAAGGAGAAAGCACAATCAACGTTGCAAACTCTTTTAGATGGAGCAGATTTCGAAAGTACTGCTCAAAACGATGTATTAAGTGATCCAGAACGAATTTTGTATTCTACTGGTAAAGATATGTACAGAGATGAAATTAAAGAAGTGTTCGCGGAAAAATTATTTGATATGGAACCGGGAACAGTATATAGCGAATTAATTGAATATGATGAATTTGGAGGTCCGCTCGCACCTCCTATTCCAGTAGCAGCAATAATAAAACTAATAGATAAGAAAGAAGTTGATAGAATAACTGAGTATGCAAAAGAAGTTAAATCTAGTCACATACTTATTGCTTACCAAGATGCTATGCGTGCGTCTGAAGAAGTAACACGTTCAAAAGAGGAAGCCTTCGCATTTGCAGAGGAAATTAAAAGAAGAGTAGATAATAGTGAAGATTTCGTACTTCTTGCAAGAGAATACTCTGATGACGCTTCAAATAAAATGAGTGGTGGAGTTTTAGAAACTCCAGCAGGACACGGAATATATGCAGAGCAGTTTGAAATAGCTGCTTTAGCACTAGAAGAAGATGGGCAAATTTCTGAAATCACAGAAACACAATTTGGATATCACATAATTAAAGCTGAAAAAGTAACTCCTTATTCCGAAGACTCACATAAAGAAATCCAAGTGAGCTTCGGCATCCTATTTTATGCATTACTTGAACCAAAATGGGAAAACACTGAATTAACAGGAGAGTACTTAAAGAAAGCAGAAACTTTTTATAACGAGGATTACGATCCATATACTATTATAACTTTCAACAGGGAAGGAAAAGAACTTCTAGAAAAAGTAACCGATGAAAACTACAACGAAATTATTGCAGTATTCACAGGTCAAAAACTTCGAACAAGCTTTATTGTTGAGAATGTTAATTATTCTGGAGAAATAAAAATCCTCCAACCTTCTACAACAAAAGAAGCTGACGAACTATTAGAAGCTCTATATTTAGAACCGCTGCCAGCTCCAATCATTTTGATTGAAGAGGAAGCTTAGAACTATTCAATCGTTTTCTGATAACTAGCAAATGCTGAGTTAATAGCTTCAACGGGAATGACGTATGATGTCCCCTCTTCTAGGGAATCAAAATCCAAGACCATTCCTGTGACCTCTCCTCCCAAATTCACAACAGGCCCACAATGAAGGGATGAATCTATCTCGAAATCTACATACATGAATTCATTTGGGAATAATCTTTTTGATACCCTTGGAGTTTTATGAATGAGATTTGAAATAATTCCAGACTTAACATGCGTTTTAGCACTTGCATCATTTCCAAAAGAAAGGATCTTTTGCCCAAGCTCAACTACATTTTCCGAAAAAGGAAGTGTTTGAAAATATGATGTGTCTTCTTCAGCATTTATTGCTAAAAATGCAATGTCATCAAAAGAATCATTATAAACGACATTTGCACTATATTCTGTTCCATCATCAGTTAGAAGTTGCCATCTTGCTTGCGAGCCAACAAGGCTGCTGCAAGTCGCAATCAACCCATCATTACTAATAATAAAACCCGTTCCTCCAACTACATTTCCAGAAGGATAATTTGAAATTGCCTTCCCCTGGAGATAAAACTGATCACTTGTTTGAGAAACAAAAAGATCGCTATCCGAAACCTCAACAGATCCTGCATAAAGTGTAACCAACGATGGCGTAACTTTCTTAACTGCATCGATAATAAGAGACTCTTCAACAAAAGTGTGCTCTTCGATTACTCTTTTAACTATTGGTGAATTTTCTTCCTGCTCCTGTATAAAATTACTAAAAAGGTACGCAATAATATATTCGTTCGTAATGATCCCTCCAATTAATCCGAAAATAATACTAACTACAATGCATACTCCTATTATTTTTGTTCGTGACGGTTGTTTGTTACTCATTTTAAGTTGATTAAAGTGCCTCAAAATTTTAGTGACAAAAAACTATTAAAGCAATGTTTAAATGTTATACTGAAAATATGAACGATGCCGCACAAAAAGACATAATCAGAAAAAATATTAATGAAAAGCGCAAAAAGCTTGATCCCTTTAATAAAAATAAATTTGATAGGAAGATTTTTGAAGTGCTTCTTCAGCTTCCGGAATGGAAAAATGCAAAAAACATCCTTATGTATGTATCCCATTCTTATGAAGTAGATACACACATGCTGATAAGAACTCATTTGGACGAAAAAAACATTGTCGTCCCAAAAACACACAAGATTGATAACACTCTTATTCTTCACAAAATAAGTACATTTAATGAACTTAAAAAAGGAAACTTCAAGATTTTAGAGCCAGTTTCTCATACAAAAAAGATTGATCCAAAAGATATTGATCTTGCGGTAATTCCGGGAGTTGCATTTGATCTAAAAGGCCAAAGAGTCGGATATGGAAAGGCGTATTATGACAATCTCATCCCTAATTTAAACTGCAGGAAAATTGGTCTTGCATATAGCTTCCAAATTGTTGACAATGTTCCTGCCGAAAAGCACGATCAACCAGTAGATTTGTTAATCACGGAAGATCAAACCCATATATTTTAATCACTAATCATGACTGCACTTGCGAAAACCGACCCAGAGGTTAACGACATATTAAACAAAGAAATGGATAGACAGGCTTATGGCCTTGAGTTAATCCCTTCAGAAAATTATGCATCTGAAGCTGTTTTGGAAGCTACAGGTTCTGTTTTCACTAATAAATATTCAGAAGGTTATCCAGGAAAAAGATATTACGGCGGTCAGGAATATGTTGATATGGTTGAGCGACTCGCAATTGATCGTGCAAAGGAAATTTTTGGAGTGGAACATGTGAATGTGCAGCCTTACTCAGGAAGTCCTGCAAACACCGCAGTTTATTTCGGCCTCTTGGAATATGGCGACACAATCATGGGATTAAAACTTGATCACGGAGGGCACATAACTCACGGACTACCAATTAGTTTTTCTGGAAAATCATTCAACTGCATTGGATATGAAGTTGAAAAGGAAACTGGACGAATAAATATGGATCATGTTCGAGAACTTGCACTTAAACACAAGCCAAAATTGATTATTGCTGGATACACTGCGTACCCTAGACCTATCGACTGGAAAGGGTTTAAATCTATCGCTGATGAAATTGGCGCTATCACTATGGCAGACATCGCTCACATTGCAGGTTTAATTGCTGGCGATGCTCACGAAAGCCCAGTCCCACACTTTGATGTAATCACAACAACAACTCACAAAACTTTGAGAGGTCCTAGAGGCGCAATGATTATGTGTAAAGAAAAGTTCGCAAAAGATATTGATCGTGCAGTGTTCCCAGGTTTACAAGGTGGTCCTCACGACAATACTACAGCAGCAAAAGCAGTAGCGTTTGGGGAAGCACTAAAGCCAGAGTTCAAGGATTACGCAGCACAAGTTGTTAAAAACGCAAAAGCTCTTGCTGGTAAATTAACAGAACACGGATTCGAGCTAGTTTCTGGCGGAACAGACAACCATTTAATGCTCATAGATCTTACTAATAAAGACATACCAGGGAAAGTAGCTCAAGAAGCCCTTGATAAGGCAGGGATAACTCTAAACAAGAACACAGTCCCATTTGATCCTAGATCCCCTTTCGATCCAAGTGGTATACGTCTTGGAACGCCTGCTCTTACAACTCGTGGAATGAAAGAGGATGAAATGTATAAGATTGCAGGTTGGATTGCAGAAGCACTAGAAAATCACACTAGTGAAGAACACCTGGCAAAAGTAAAAGGCGAAATTAAAGAGATGTGCAAAAGTTTCCCAGTACCTGGAATTAAAATCTAGTCCTCAGTACGCTTCACGATCATAATCGTAATATCATCCATTTGTTTGTAGTCTCCTATAAACTCTTTCACGTTCTGCAAAATAGCATTACGGATTGCAGTTGAATTTTCTAAACTACCAAACTGCTGAACAGATGACTGAAACCGCTCCATTCCATAGTTTTCCTTTTCATTTTTCCAAGCTTCAGGAATACCATCACTGTATAAAACTATGTAATCACCAGGTTGTATCTGGATTTCTTGTTCATTTATCATTTTCGAAATATCCGGGAACATTCCAAGTGCAATACCACCACTTTTAATCACGGAAACCGAGTTATTTGCCTTAGAATAGTGAAGAATCGGCTCATGCCCTGCATTCACAAATGTAAGTTTCTTTTGGGTAGTCTCCCAATTCAATAAACAAAGTGTAAGGAACATATTTGCAAGCGACTTAGCTTTGATTACCTTGTTAACTTCAACCATAATTTCTTTTAGGTTTGGATTTTCCAACTTGCTGAAAAACAATGCATTCGCAATAGATCCAAGTATTCCCGAAGGAACACCATGACCTGTTACATCACCTAAATAAAACATCGTATTTTGATCATCTCTTTTTAAGAAATCGTAAACGTCCCCTCCAATTTCTTCCGCTGGTATAAGCCCAGCTGAAATATCTAGTCCTTCTAGTTTTGGAATATTTTTAGGAATCAAATCCGCCTGAATTTTCTGCGCAACTTCAAGCTCTTTCGCAACACGCTCTTTGTAAACAAGTGCCTTCGTACTCTTATCAAGATCTTCCGCCATCTTGTTAAACGCATTACCAAGAAGCTCAAGTTCATCATGCGTTTTAATAGTTACACGATGCTGGAAGTCCCCTTTCGCAATAATTCCAGAACTAGCAGTTAATTTCTTCAAAGGTTTTGTAATTCTGTTTGCAAAGAAGATAATTGTTAATAACCCCACAATCATACCCATAACTGCAAGGAATACGATCCTAAGTGCAGCTGCTTTAATTAAATCATCAAGTCTCTGATAATTAACATGGAACAAGACAGCAAATTCATCATTAATTGGATAAACCAGATAATCCAGTCTCTCCAAAGCACCAAGGTCCTCAATAGATTGCTCATTATTATCCACATACTCATAATTCCCATCCTCATCCTCTTTCAAATAAATAGTTCTTCCTTCCTGAGTATGGACAGAAGGATTATGGGCTTGAGTCTGCTCAAGCAAGTCAGGATCTGTAATTGGTCTTTCCGGCCCCTGATACTGTTTTTCACTTTCAAGAACAGAGTCATAAAGAACTCGCCCTGAATATTCAAATACTTGAATTGCATCTATATCCTGTGTTTTTTGGAAGATACCCGCCATTTCACGATTGAAGTACACAAATCCATTTTGAGCCAAATAGAGGTTATAATTTTCAACTATCAAAGGCGACGTTAATTCGCTAAACGATCTTGCCTTAAAGAAAATATCCTGAGTCGATTCCTTCTGTTGCTCTTTAATCAAAAGAAAAGCTGCAGCACTAAATAGTCCGAAAACGAGGATTGTGATTACCGCTACTAGTTTTGCTTTAATTGAGTACATAAGAATTGTTAATAGACTTCCCAGGCAAGGATATATCCATCAAGACGCGGTCTAAATTGCACGCCTACTCGAACACCATAAACAACATCACTTTCGAAAAGTGGAATACCGAAAATATCTTCTTCTGTAATGATTTTCATGATTTCATGAAGCTGGGTTGATCTCTTTTTTTGTTCAAGATTCTCCGAACTTAGCTCTACAAGCTGATCTACTTTTTTACTCAGATAATTTCCCCCATTGAAGTGCCCTTTTGAGTGTACAACGTTTTCAAAAAATGAACTCGCATCACCAAGTTCCGAACGCCATCCAAGATAATACATCTCGGATTCTTTGTTGACTATCTTGTCTCGCAGGTCTTCCCATTTTAGTAAATTTATTTTTACTGAGAATCCAATTTCTGTTATTTGTTCCTTGATATATTCAGCTACAACTTCTGTTCCCATTGTCATATCAATCTCAATAGAAGGTCTTTTAAAGGGATCGTACTGCCGAACCAATGTTTTTGCTAAAGTCACATCTTGCTTATTATCCTCAATATCTGGATTAAACCCAAATATTCCATTGCTCACAAATTGATTTGAAGGCCTTGCAAAGCCATTTGAGAATTCAACAAATGCACGTTTATCAAACGCAAAAGATATTGCCTTTCTAATACGGCTATCTTGTAAAAGTGTCGAATCCATATTAAAGATAAGGAAATTCACTTCAAGACTCGGCAGAGATGCTATTTCAATTGCAGGGTTATCTTTAAGTTCCTGCGCAAATGAAGGAGGCACATTCGCAAGAATATGTACATCACCAGCCTTAAGGGCATCAATCCTGTCGAATCTATTTGGAATAGTCTTAATTAAAAGAGAAGCATAATAAGGCATTCCTCCCCAATAGTCTTCATATCGTACAAATTGAACGTCCAATTCTTCCAATGAAATAAATTTATATGGACCTGTCCCAACTGGCATACCAAAATCCTTTTTCTCCGATGGAAAAATCAATACAGAGGAAATCCTATTAACAAGTAGTGGATCAGGTTTCTCAGTTTCTATCAGAATCGTCAAACCATTAGTTTTCTTAATAGATGTAATTGTTGATAAGACATCAGTTAATCCAGACTTACTGTTTATCATAGCCCTATCAAAACTTGTAATAACGTCATCTGCATCAAAAGTAGTTCCATCGTGGAATCGTACATTTGGACGCAGCTTGATCTCCCACTGGGTATCATTCAATCGCCCCCAAGAAAGTGCCAACGCCGATTCTATTTGCAAATTCCTATCCGTTTTAACTAACGCCTCATAAACGTTAAGAATACGACTTCTTGTAGTTGGATCAAAATAAGTTGGCTCAAAAATATCAGTTCCTGACGAATATGCAACCACAAGCTCTTTGTCACTCATTTCCTCACTTTCAGCGGTTGAATGGAAAACCCTGTCTTTAAATTGATTATATTCATCAATAAAAAAGAGTTGCATGAGCAGATAGCCAAGAAGCGCAAGCAAGGCAATATAAAACAATATTTTCAGAAAAGTCTTCATTTTTTATTTTTATTTCCTTTTATTTTAGCATATTATCGCTGTTTTCTCAACCTACATGTCACGTTTGAGAATTGAAAGGAACGCCTCTTGTGGAATATCAACATTGCCGACTTTTTTCATACGCTTTTTCCCTGCCTTTTGCTTTTTAAGGAGCTTATCTTTACGAGTTCTATCACCTCCATACAATTTAGCAGTAACATCTTTTCGAAGAGCCCTAATAGTTTCACGAGCAATAATTTTTGATCCAATCGCAGCCTGAACCGGAATTTCGAATTGAGAACGCGGGATCAACTCTTTAAGTTTCTTTGTAATGTGCACGCCGACTCTATATGCCTCTTCACGATGAACAATCACAGAAAGAGCCTCAACAACATTCCCTCCAACCAAAACGTCTAATTTTACAAGTTTATCCTCTCTATACCCAATATAATCATAATTCATTGAAGCGTAACCCGAAGTTATACTTTTAAGTGCATCATAAAAATCAATAACAATCGAAGCCAAAGGTATTTCAAAAGTTATCATAACCCTATTTTGATCTATATATTGCATATCTTTATGCATTCCTCTTCTCTCTTGAACAAGCTTCATTATACTTCCCGTATAATCTTTTGGAGTAAGAATCTCAAGCTTCATCCATGGCTCTTTAATACCTAAAATAGAAGCAGGAGGTGGAAGCTCAGAAGGGTTAGATATTTGCATTTCCTCAGCATTAGCTTGAATAACTCTGTAAGATACTGACGGAGAAGTAATAATAAGATTAAGATCATATTCCCGTTCAAGCCTTTCCTGAACTATTTCCAAATGAAGCATTCCCAAAAACCCACATCTAAAACCAAATCCAAGAGCACCAGACTGTTCTGGAGCAAAAGATAGAGCAGAATCATTTAATTGTAATTTCTCCAATGCATCTCTTAGAAGTGGATAATCATCTCCATCAACACAAAAAATCCCCGCAAACACATACGGCTTAACCTCAGTATAACCTTCCAGAGGCTTCGCTTGTGTGAACTTCATTCTTTCAGCACCTTGTTTCCATAAAGTGTCACCTACTCTCGCTTCAGCAACCGTCTTTAAACCTGTAACGATGTATCCCACTTCTCCCGCTTTCAACCTCTGTGCTGGCTGATATTTTGGCTTAAAATAACCACATTCAACAACTTCGATTTGCTTTTGAGTGTGCAGTAAATGCAATTGATCCCCTCTTTTTACCTCACCAGACATCACTCTTATATATGCAACAACACCTTTATACGAATCATATACTGAATCAAAAATTAGTGATTTGAATTCATCATCTCTAGAAGAAGCTGCCGGAGGTGGAACTTTCTTAATTACCGCTTCTAGAACTGCTTCAATGTTTGTTCCTTCTTTTGCGGAAACAGCTATAATATCCTCCTTTGGAATACCCAATGTGGCTTCTATT
This sequence comes from Patescibacteria group bacterium, assembly GCA_042568575.1. Lineage (GTDB taxonomy): Bacteria > Patescibacteriota > Gracilibacteria > UBA1369 > PNNO01 > JAJRYP01. Next base: position 176,198 of record JBHPIO010000001.1, read on the forward strand.
TCTGCTGACACTTTATCAACATCCGCAGAGGGAAGATCAATTTTATTAAGAACAGGAATTAATTCTAAATTATGATCAATTGCCATGTAACAATTCGCAAGTGTCTGAGCCTGTATTCCTTGAGTAGCATCAATGACCAGAATCGCGCCTTCACAAGCGGCTAAACTCCGAGAAACTTCATATGCGAAATCAACGTGTCCAGGCGTATCAATTAGATTCAAAATATAATTCTCGTTGTTATATGCCCACTCCATACGGACAGGCTGAAGTTTAATTGTAATTCCCCTTTCCTGTTCAATATCCATCGTGTCCAGAAGTTGACCGTGCTTCATATCTCTTTTACTCACCGTACTTGTCACTTCCAAGAAGCGATCAGCGAGGGTCGATTTTCCATGATCTATATGCGCGATAATGCAAAAGCTCCTAACGTTTTGTACTAAATTTTTATTCATATATCTGGGGATTCCATGCCCTCTTGAACAACATTCTTGTTCATCTTTTATTGTCACTTATTTGTTTAAAATAAGGCGAAAAGATTCTAACAAACATCTTCATAAAAGTAAAATATTATTGTTGATCATCTGCAATTGAATTTATAGGCGTTTTTTGGTATACTTATCTGATGTAAATACTTTATTTATGCAATTTAAAGTCCCACAAGACGTACAAAGAGCGGACAAGATCATTGGGCCGCTAACCCTAAAGCACATGATTATAATTGGTGCTGGAGGTGGTCTTGCGTACATTATTTACACTATTCTCTCTCGAAGTTATTTCTGGGAAGTCTGGCTTCCGCCTGTAGGAATCATTTTGGTACTCACCGCAGTAATAGCCTTTGTAAAGATATTCAACGTATCTTTCGGGAAATTCGTACTTCTATTTATTGAATTTAATATAGCTCCAAGGCAAAGAAAATGGTTTAAAGCCAGCGGAGAAGTGATTATTCCAATAATAACACCACCAAAACCATCAGACGTTCAGGAAAAAGCCGTTAAAAAGAAACAATCATCTGCAGAAACGATGGGTAAGCTGGATGATCTCTCACATATGCTCGATACATATGGTGAAAAAATCGAAAAATCTTAAAACATAAAATATGCCTACAGAAGCAACAAAAACTAAAATCAACGACAAGAGTGTTCGTCAGGCCAAAAAATCACCTGCAGCAAGCACCCAAACATATTTAAAGATAGCTGAAATTAGAGACGATACAGTTGTACTCAAAAACGGAGGAATTCGTTCTGTATTGAAAGTTTCGAGTGTAAATTTCAGCTTAAAATCAGAAGAAGAGCAAAACGCTATTATTTACTCATACCAAGGGTTTTTAAACTCTTTGGAGTTCCCAATTCAAATACTTATACAATCAAAAAAGCTAGATATAGACAATTATATTGATCATCTTAGCGATCTTGGAGAAAAAACAAACCAATACACTTCTACAGCAACAGACATACGAATATATGGATTACATCCAAAGACTTGTTGAATACGCTGATATCATGGAAAAAGCGTTCTACGTAATAATCCCGATGGATACTTTCCGATCAACAAAACCTTCATTCATTCAACGTTTCTTTCAAAACATGTCGCCGAAAGACACATATTCAGAACTACAAAAACGGCACAAAGAATTTGCACAGCTCAAAAAAACCCTAAACCAGCGCACTACAACTGTTAAAGCAGGGCTGGAAAGCGCAGGGCTAAAGGTAGATCAACTTAAAACTAAAGATCTTATTGAACTCTTCTACGAAATCTACAACCCAATGAGTTCACGTAATCAAAAAGTTGACGAGATTGAAAAGATAGACATTAAAACCGACAAAGACGTTCTTTCAGAAGCGGAACGGAATAAAATTGGTAACGACGAAGAGTAACCTATTGGTTGTAGGTTCGAACCCCACGGCCCCCACCATACTTGTGAAATCTCAACCCAGGTTGAGATTTTTTTATACACTTAAAACCGTGAACAAAATCTTTTTGAGCCCGCGTAGTGTTTTTTCTGCGGGTCTCGTGGGCCCCGCAGGCAAAAAAACACGAGCCTTTGCGAAAAACAATTTCGTTCACAACCTTATGAGGAAAGGGGTTCCCAAAAGGGGGAAACCAGGGGTGTCCCCCTTTTGAATATGCTAAAAACCACTATCTTGGCAGCGCCCTACTCTCCCACAACTCATGCTGCAGTACCATCGGCGAAGAGTGGCTTAACTTCTGTGTTCGGGATGGGAACAGGTGTACCCCACTCTCAAGAGCTACCAAGACAGTGGCTTTTAAAGCTACTGTCTAAAATTGACATGTTATTTCCACAAATTGCTAGTCTTAGCACTAATTTAGTGCCGGTACTAAATCCCTAAAAAATATGGGGACTTAGCACCAACACCGCCGTGCTAAAAAATACGTTTTAAATATAAGTTCAATGACCTATTAGTACTTCTCGGCTGAGCACATCGCTGTACTTACACCTGAAGCCTATCAACCAGGTAGTCTTCCTGGAGGTTCATGGGGATATCTAGTCTTAGGTGTGGCTTCCCGCTTAGATGCTTTCAGCGGTTATCCACTCCGAACATAGCTACTCTGCAATGCCGCTAGACACGACAACAGATACACCAGAGGTTCGTCCACCCCGGTCCTCTCGTACTAGGGGCAGCTTCCTTCAAATATCCTACGACTGCGGAAGATAGGGACCGAACTGTCTCACGACGTTCTGAACCCAGCTCGCGTACCGCTTTAAATGGCGAACAGCCATACCCTTGGGAGCTTCTCCACCCCCAGGATGCGACGAGCCGACATCGAGGTGCCAAACAGATCCGTCGATATGAACTCTTGGGATCTATAAGCCTGTTATCCCCGGCGTAACTTTTATCCGTTGAGCGGTACCGCATCCACATGCCAGTACCGGATCACTTTCACCTGGTTTCCCACCTGCTCGACTTGTAGGTCTTGCAGTCAAGCTCTCTTATGCGAATACACTATCACGCTGATTTCCATCCAGCGCTAGAGAACCATTGCGCGCCTCCGTTACTCTTTAGGAGGCATCCGCCCCAGATAAACTACCCACCAAACAATGTCCTTGAAATTGGATTAACAATTCAAGTTAGAGCCAAAATATATCAAGGGTGGTATCTCAAGGGTGACTAACCATTCACTAGCGTGAATGGATCAACGTCTCCCACCTATCCTGCACAAGATATATCTCGACCCAATGTCAAGCTGTAGTAAAGCTGCACGGGGTCTTTCCGTCTTTCCGCAGTTAAACGGCATTTTTACCGTTTCTGCAATTTCACCGAGACCACGTTTGAGACAGTTCCCATACCATTACGCCATTCGTGCGGGTCAGAACTTACCTGACAAGGAATTTCGCTACCTTAGGACCGTTATAGTTACGGCCGCCGTTCACCAGGGCTTAGATTCAGAGCGTGAACCCCTCCTCGTAACCTTCTGGCACTGGGCAGGCGTCAGCCCCTATACTTACTCTTACGAGTTTGCAGAGACCTGTGTTTTTGGTAAACAGTTGCATGGGCACATTAGCTGCGGCCAACATATAAAATCCGAAAAAATTATATGCTGGCAAGGATTATCCCGAAGTTACTCCTGCTTTTTTGCCGAGTTCCTTAAACGTGGTTATCTCGAACACCTTAGTATACTCTACTCATCCACCAGCGTTGGTTTGCGGTACGGAGACCTATTTTTCTCGCTACCGAGGTTTTTCTTGTTGGATGAAATCATCAGAATCACTCGAGACAAGCCCAAGTATTTTGCATCACTGCTTGTAAACTCTAACAGATTTACTTATTAAAGCATAAACTAACAGCTTACACGTGAATTCATTAACACGCTCCGATTATCCACCCAAGTTACCCCTGAGCTAGCGCCACCTTCACGCAATAAAACCCGCATTCCATCAGCCGAAGCTTCAAGAAATTGGAAATTATATTGTTCCAGTCTTGCTCTGGCGAAAAATAAGTCGTACAGGAATATTAACCTGTTGTCCATCGACTACGCCTCTCGGCCTCGCCTTAGGCCCGACTAACCCCAAGCCGATTAACGTTGCTTGGGAAACCTTGGATTTATGGTGGACCGATTTTTCATCGATCTAACGTTACTTATGCCAACATTTTCACTTCCTGACGCTCCACTGAACCTTGCAGTTCAACTTCATCGCTGACAGGAACGCTCCTCTACCACGACTACAATAAAGTAGCCATCTATATCTTCGGTTAAAGCTTTGAGCCCCGTTACATTTTCGGCGCAAAATCACAATAGACCAGTGAGCTATTACGCACTCTTTAAAGGGATGGCTGCTTCTAAGCCAACCTCCTGGTTGTATAAGTGAATTTACATCCTTTGCCACTTAAGCTTTATTTGGGACCTTAGATGATAGTCTGGGCTGTTTCCCTTTTGACAATGGCACTTAGCTGTCACTGTCTGACTCCTGTGAAATTCACACGGGTATTCGAAGTTTATCTAGGTTTGGTAGACTTATTTCGCCCCCTAGCCTAAACAGAGCTCTACCCCCCGCGCTATTAACACAAGGCTAGCCCTAAAGCTATTTCGAGGAGAACCAGCTATTGCCGAGTTCGATAGGAATTTCTCCGCTATCCACAGCTCATCCCACGCTTTTGCAACAACGTTGGGTTCGGCCCTTCTCCATCTGTTACGACGGATTCAGCCTGGCCATGGATGGCTCACTCGGTTTCGGGTCTAGTGCATGACACATAGGCGGATTATTCATCCTCGCTTTCACTATGACTACGGGTATTACTCCCTTAATCAAGCGCCATACAGCTAACTCGTTGGCCCGTTCTACAAAAAGTACGCCGTCACCCCGAAGGGCTCCGACTCCTTGTAAGTATAAAGTTTCAGGTACTATTTCACCTCCCTAACAGGGATACTTTTCACCTTTCCCTCACGGTACTAGTCCGCTATCGATCATCAAATCTATTTAGCCTTACGAGGTGGTCCTCGCAGATTCAAGCCGGATTACACGTGTCCGACCCTACTCAGGAACATCCTACCTCGCTTACTTATTTTTGCCTACGTGACTATTACACGCTATGGTGGTCCTTCCCAGGATCCTTCAGCTAATAAGGTAAGAGAGGATGTTGGAGTCCTACAACCCCTCACATCGTGATGTAAGGTTTGGGCTGATCCCTTTTCGCTCGCCACTACTAAGGGAATCGCATTTGCTTTCTTGTCCCTGGGTACTAAGATGTTTCAATTCCCCAGGTAATCCACCTATAAATAGGTTCTCTGGACATGACTCCAGAGGGGTTACCCCATTCGGAAATCTCCGGTTCAAAGCCTGCTTAGCGGCTCCCCGAAGCTTATCGCAGCTAGCTACGTCCTTCGTCGAAATTTGATGTCTAGGCATTCACTTTATACTCTAAAGTAACTTATATTTTTATATTAAAACGTACATATCACGTCAGCGAACTGACATGATTGACTAGCAATTCGTAAAAATAACAACGAATCACTAGATTTTTATTACAAAGTGTTCAATTTGTGGTTATAAACTCTAATTTTCAAGGATCAACTTCATGCGAAAAAAAAAGTGTGTACTTGGCGCACACACTCTCAAACCTAAATAAACGCGAGGCTTTACGTCTTCAAGCTTAAGAGTATGTACGGATTTTTGCGCATAAAAAAGCTACTTTTTAGCAATTTAGTGTACCGATTATAAAGAATCGAAAATCCAAAGTCAACTAATTTTTTACTTTTTTTAGACTTTAGTTACCTGGGGATAAAATAGGGCCAAACAAACCACTTAATACAGACTGAACCGTTCCGGTAATATACATCAATGTAGCGAAAAAAAGTCCAATTCCAATAAGGACGAATAAAGTATACGTTCCACCCGACCCTAAATACTTTTCTGCAAAACCAATATCGCCGGTGAAATTCTTCAACTTAGACCTATATATAATGATGAGAAATGAAAGTGGAAATCCAATAAGCGCAAAAATGACTTTATTCATGACAAAATTATTAACCAGCTAAATACTATGGAGTATTGTAGCATATTAATAATTACTTCCCAGCGGGGTTATATTATCTACTTCATTCTCGCCAACCATTTTATCCAATTTTTTCCATAACTTTCTACAAGTCTTGCGTCTTTCATGCGAGATCTTGAGATTTCTTTGATTCTTATTAGCTTCACTTTGAGCGCCTAATAAGAATTTTTCGTATCTTTTACATGCTTTTTGTCCATCTTGTTGAGTCCCTAAATCTAAAAGCCCTTCGCTTTGACGTTGATCAGTCCAAGATTTTCTTTTTTCTACACAATCATCTTCTAAACTTTTTTGGTGCTTGAGAAATTTTTTCGCATTATCCTCCTCATAACAACCTTGGGAATAAGTAACCAAGTCCGGAGTCTTCTTCTCTTTCTTACAACCTCCAGCAGCTCCAACAGCAGCACCTAGACCTAATGCTCCAAGGATGCCAAGAACTCTATTATTATACCAATGCCTCATCCTCCCAGGTTCTGCTTTAGGAGTAGGATCATCTATTTCAGATATAATTCCATCAATAAATTCATCACTATATCTTTCGGTTTCTGAACCTGTTTGTCCGCTAGTTGATTCACTCATTATATATAGGTAATAATTACAAGACTCATTTATATAATATATGATGATTTTTGTCAAGTATTTTATGTCAATTTATTTTAACAATAATTATCTTGCTTCGTTGTTAAAAAAGGGATAGGATTTTCTTAGTTATTTTCTAGGCTATGAATTCAAATATAGGAAGTTTTTTCCGGAAAAAATCAGTTAAGATCATTATCGGCATTATTGTCGTAGGATTGATAGCTTCGTATTTTTGGGGTGGAGAAGAAGAGAAAGAATACGTTCTTGCCCAAGCAACTAAAGGAGATATCATCCAATCAGTAAGTGTAACTGGAACAATCAAAGCAGACCCTTCTATGGATCTGCATTTTCAAAAATCTGGAAAAATTAACGAGATAACTGTTAAAGAAGGTGACAAAGTTGTAAGTGATCAACTTCTAGCATCACTTGAAAACGAAACACTTGAACTGGATGTAGAAAGAAAGCGCGCAAATCTTCAATATGCTAGAGCACTTTATAATCAAACACAGGCAGGAGCGAAGTACGAGGAAATACTTATCGCGCAGGCTGATGTTCAAAGTGCACAGGCAGCTTACGATGCAGCACTAGTTGAAGCTGACAATACTAAAGAAATCGGATGGCAGACCGTTGATTTAGCTGAACTTGAATATGAGGATGCACAAGATGAATATGACACAACGAAAGAGCTTGTTGAAAAAGAACTTGCCAACCTTGAACTTACAGGCAACACATCTCAGTCAGTTGCTCTGGATAACGCATACAAAACAGCGGAGACACAATTGGACAACATATTCCCTACCCTCCAAGACAGCATTTATTTAGCTGAAGAAACTATCGGAGTTAGAGGAACAGGTTACATCCTTTTATCACAAACAAATAAGAATAATTTAGAAAGAACCTACCACACCCCAGCAGACAATGATTACACAGCAGCTCTGGAAGCATATCAAGCTTTATCTGCAGATCCTTCTCAAGCAGAGGTTGATGATGTTATTGGTAAAACCTTAAAAGCAGCTAACAGCATATTACTACTTTTAACTCAGACAGGGTTCGAACTTGAGAAACTTCCATATGACAGAACTGACCTACAGAACTTAATAGTAGAGATATCAGCACAATCAACTGCTCTTTCAACAGTAACGCTGACACTTCAAGAATCACAGAATACGATTATAACTTTAAAGACTGGTTCATCACAGGACATTGAAACTCTAACTCTATCGTATCAATTACAAATAGATGCTGCGGGAAGTAAACTTAACGCAGCAGAGAATGCTCTTGCACAAGCAAAACTTAATTCAGAAATATCAAATAAAAATGTTGACGCACTCGTTGCTTTGAAAAAGGCTGCTTTAGATACAGCGCTAGCAAATCTTGAACTCAGGAAATCTCCAGCAAGGACAGTGGATCTCGCTCCCCTAGCAGCACAAATCACTCAGGCAGAAATTGATCTCAGAACTTCTGAAAAGAATTTCCGTGACGGCCAATTGTTTGCACCAATCGATGCCGTTGTAAGTTTTATATACAGCGAAGTTGGTGAAAACATTTCATTAACAGAAACTTCATTAAGTCCTTTTATCACTCTTCACGCTGAAGGATTGCTTGTTGAGGCAAACGTACCTGAAACAGATATCGTAAAAATTAAATTGAAAGATTCCGTTGAAATGACTCTGGATGCATTCGATTTCACTGAAAAGTTCTATGGAGATGTTGTTGAGATAGATCCAGCTGAAACAGCTGTTCAGGGCGTTATCTACTATAAAATCAAATCTGCATTTACTGGCCAGGACGATAGAATTAAATCTGGTATGACAGTTAATCTGGAAATCGAAACTGATAAGAAGGAAGATGTCCTTCTAATTCCAATACGTGCCCTTAAATTTGAGGACAGCACTAAATATGTTGAAGTCCTTAATAATGGAGGCCCAAAGAAAACTCAAATCACTACAGGTATCGAAAATGATCAATTTGTTGAAATCCTATCCGGCCTAAAAGAAGGTGACAAAGTAATCACGTTCGTTAAATAAATCATTAATAATAGTGCAGGATGAAAAAAGAAGCGCTAATTTCTACGAAAAATCTTTCGAAAGATTATATAACCGGCACCGTAGTTACCCAAGCACTCAAGGGTGTTGATTTCGAAGTACATGAAGGAGAGTTTATTGCAATTATGGGACACTCAGGAAGTGGCAAATCAACATTAATGCATATTCTCGGATTCTTGGATGTACCAACTGCTGGCGACTATATTTTCGATGGTAAAAATACAAAGAAATTCGATGACGACAAACTTGCTGAAATAAGAAATAAAAAAGTTGGATTCGTATTTCAGGCTTTTAATCTCCTGCCAAGAACTACAGCTATTGATAACGTGCGCCTTCCAATGATTTACGCTGGTGTTCCCGAAGAAGAGCAAATCAAAAGAGCAAAGAAGGCTCTGCATGACGTTGGACTTAGTGACAGGATGAATAATAAATCAAATGAGCTTTCGGGAGGTCAGCAGCAACGTGTCGCAATTGCGCGAGCTTTAATCAACAAACCAAGAATTATTTTTGCGGATGAGCCTACCGGAAATCTGGACAGTACTTCGAGTCGCGAAATCATGGAAATTGTCGACAATCTTCACAAAGAAGGTCACACAATAATAATAGTAACTCACGAAGACAATATTGCCGCACACGCACAGCGAATAACAAAGATGAAAGACGGGCTAACATTTAATGGACACTCATGAACCACTGGTTAACTATAAAACTTGCAATAACCGGACTTCTTGCGAATAAGATGCGGGCATTTTTGACCATTCTGGGAACTATAATAGGTGTATCTGCAATTATTGTAATCGTATCTGTCGGGAATGGCGCTGAATCATTAATAGTGAGTCAGGTTGAATCAATTGGATCAAATTTAGTTGGTATACTGCCTGGTGGAAGCGATGAAGATGAGCCACCGGCTGCTTTAATGGGAATTGTAATCACAACACTCAAATATGAAGATATTGCGGCACTACGAGATATTCCAAATGTTGTTGAAGTTGCTGGCTATAATAAAGAAGTAGGAGAAGTTGTTTATAAAAATAATAAAACAGAAACCACGCTCACAGGAACATTTTCTAGCTACCCGGTAGTTGAAGAGGCAGATCTTTCCGAAGGAAGATTTTTTAATGAAACGGAAGAACGGGGCATCGCAAAAGTTATTGTTCTTGGATCGCAAATAAAAAAGGATCTATTTGGAAGTAGAAGTCCTATTGGGGAATCAGTAAAAATCCAGAGTGTTTCATTTAAAGTTATTGGTGTGATGGAAGAACGGGGCGCAAGCGGCTTTTCAAATAATGATACGCTTGTGTTTATTCCTGTTAAGACAATGCACAAATTAATCCTGGGTGTTAATCACCTGGCGCTTGCGCGTGTCAAAGTAAATGACGATCAAAATGTGGAAGAGGTTATGGCAACTGTGGAAAATATTTTAAGAGGCAGGCACAGCATTGATGACCCTAAAGATGACGACTTTACTGTAGCAAGTCAGGCGCAAAGTCTAGATACGGTGCAGAACATCACAGGAAGTATAAAAATTATGCTTACGGCAATTGCGTTTATCGCTCTTATTGTTGGAGGAATCGGAATTATGAATGTTATGTATATAGCCGTAACAGAACGTACAAGAGAGATCGGGCTGCGAAAAGCACTTGGAGCAAAACGAAAGGACATCCTGAGCCAATTCCTTGTAGAAGCAGTTTCAATCACAAGTATTGGAGGGGCTATCGGAATAATCATTGGGGTTCTATTTTCTGCACTGGTTGCGGCAACCATTCAGTATTTAGGTTACGACTGGGCGTTTATCGTGACCGGCGATTCGATAATAATAGCAAGTCTTGTTATAGCAGGTGTAGGAATTGTTTTTGGATACGGTCCTGCAAAAAAAGCTGCCGGCTTACCGGCAATCGAAGCATTAAGGTATGAATAATATTTATGTTTGATCTAAAGAAAATAAAATTAGCGATTCAACTTGCAGTTCAAGGTCTAAAAACGAACAGACTTCGAACAATTTTAACGACTGTCGGGATTGTAATAGGCATTTCAACGGTAATTATCGTACTTGCTGCAGGAAGAGGCCTTGAAACATATATCATCAAGCAAATGGAAATTTTTGGTTCAGACACAATTGAGATTGAGATAAAGCTTCCAAGTACATCTGATGTTGAAATGATGTCAGCGATGATTGGAGGAGCAGAAGTTACCACACTTAAAAAGGAAGATTTTGAAGCCGTAAAAACTCTCGAAAATGTTGATGAATACTATGCGGCGATTCTTGGTGAATTTAAAACTGTATATAAGAATAAGAATGTCAGCGCCACAATTCTTGCCACAACTGCAGGAGAACCGGCAATAGAGCCTGATTTAAAAATGCAACAGGGAAGATTTTTTACAGAAAAAGAAGATAGAGCAGTTGCTAAAGTAGCAATACTTGGATCTGAAATTAAAGAAGATCTTTTTGGAGCCGAAGATGCAATCGGAAAGAATATCAAAATAAATCAGGTAAGTTTTAAAGTGATAGGTATAGCTGAATCACGCGGAGCAGCATTCTACTTCAGTTACGATAAAATGATTTACGTACCACTAAAAACTGCTCAGAAGCTCCTTTTGGGCATTGAGCATGTTCTTTATGGATTCGTTTCAGTCCACGATACTACACGCGTTAAAGAAACTGTTGCAGAAATGATCACCATAATGGAAAGAAGACACGGAATCCCTCCTGGGAATGAAAAGAAGCACGACTTTAGAGTTACAAGTATGCAAGAAGCAATGGAGATAATGGGAACTGTTACTTTTGCAATTACACTACTAGTACTCGGTGTCGCAGGCATATCCCTACTTGTTGGAGGTGTTGGAATTATGAACATCATGTATTTAACAGTTTTAGAACGCACAAGAGAGATCGGACTACGAAAAGCATTAGGAGCACCAAACAGTTTAATCCAAGCTCAGTTCTTATATGAAGCAATCATTATTACCGGCCTCGGTGGCCTTGTTGGAATAGCACTTGGATGGGTCATTGTTACTTTAATAGGCTTTGCTGCATCTCTTCAGGGATTTAATTTCGATCTAGGAGTTAGTTTAGACGCAGTTTTAGTTGGCCTGGGAGCATCTCTATTCTTCGGAGTCATCTTCGGATTATATCCAGCTCGAAAAGCTGCATCACTTAGTCCTGTGGAAGCGCTTAGGTGGGAATAAGCTTAAACAGCTTCATTTTTGTTCTCATTCAGCCAAATTACATCGCAGTCCTTCACTGAATATGAAGGTGAAAATGAAAATGCTTTTTCTGTATCAAATGAGAAATCTTGATCGACATCTTTTATGCGTTCATTCATGGCTCTTTCAAACTCCCCTCCTGTACGATTTGTACGAATTTGCTTATTTTTAGACATCAAAATCATATCTATGTTGTTATCCTCCGCGAATTGACCTAATTGATCAACCAAACCATTAAGTAACTGCCCCTCATTTACTTTAAACAAATAAGTACTAGATGGATTTATTGAAGCTGTGAGGATTTTTTTTCCGCCCTCTTCGTAATGATGCAATAGAACTGCACCTTGGCATGTTTTTGTTTCTTTATCTCTTAATACCATCTGAAAATACTCAGACATATTCCACTGACATTCTATCTTTGAAGGCTCATCTTCTTCACTCTTTGCTAGTTTTGCCGGATTATCCCCTGCTACACACACACCACCAACTTGCCTAGCATGTGCAGAAGTGTGATTCTTTGTTATAAAACATTCAAGCTTTCTTAATTGTTTGCCCTGTTGCTCCTCTTCTTTTGGCTGATATTTGGCAACCTCTCTATCAATAAAACCAAGTTCTTCTTCAAATATACTTTGAAACAATTGAGTTAAATATTGATAAAATAGATTCTCATCATATTCACCTTTATCAACTGACTCTTGTGCTTCCAAATATTGTTCAAAATTCAATTCACCCAAATTTATTTCAGATGGATCTACCTCTTGGCCAGTAAGTTGTTTAACAATAGAAGCAGCCTTCCTTCTCTCTCCCTGAATCATTCCAAGATATGCTCTTTCTTTTTTGCCAAGCTCTATTTCTCCATACATTTCAGGATGATCTAACATTTCCTGCGTCACTAGTTTCACTTGCCCAATAGGTGTTCCTTTTCCTTTTAACATTCTTAATACCTTGCTTTTCAATGCACCTCGCCACCCTATTTCACTAGCTCGCATTTTATTCAATACAGCCTGACTTTTTTCTCTTTTATCTGAAGAGCTTAACTGTTTAAAATAATCAGGAAGTATTTTAACAATATCTTCATTTTCATGTGCATCCTTTGCGACCTTCCTCTGTACCTCCTTTAGATGGTCAGCAAAAAACTCTCTTAGTTCTAGCATGTATGCATATTCAGGATTTTTTGCTTGTTCCGCCCTATCGCGAGTACCATCCAGGTATTCCCTAATACCCTGAAATTCAGCAAATTGATATGCAATTAAAAGTTCCTTTAACTCTTTAGGGTCCAAATCCCCTGTTAAGCTTTCTAAAAGCAAAGCAAATATCTTTTCTTCACGGGTATTAAACATCTCTTTATTTTTAGCACCTTGGAATCTCTTATCGATTTCTTCATCTAAAATTCTTCGCATTTCATCTTGTTTAAAATCAACCTCAGCAAATCTCCCCTGTATCCTAGCAATTGGCCCTTGCAACCTATTTAATCCAGCCTCATCTTTTTTCTCCCCTTTTCTTAATTGCATTTCAACACCTTCGGCCAAATCAATCATATAAACATCTCGGATTTTAAAATCCGAAAGATCATCCGACCTGTCCCTGCAACTTTCATTATTTTCGAAATTAGTCCAGTTTCCGGAATTATCCTGAAAAACATGGTTAACTAAGGCCTCATAGTGCTCCATTTCGGTAATATCCCCTGGTTGAGTATCGTTTGATATTAATGATTCAATATTTTGCTGAATAGCCTCTACAAATCCTCTTGCTGCCACTTCATTATCTGCTTTTTTGAAATCTGCATACCTCTCATAAATCTCTTTGTCAGCAATATTCAAATCTTTTCTGTAAGCTAATAAATGATGTTTTTTCTCCAATGACCTTAATGCTGTTTCAGGCACGACTTCCAAATTGTTTACCAAATTCATTACGCCACCTTCAGTAATTGAAGCTTCTATTGCTTCAGTTAAAACTTTTGTTTTTAATCCAACTTTTCTACTCACTTCCATCGCCGAAGAAACGCGCCCTTTTATAATTTCATATATTACCGTATTTTTACCCGCTTTTGTAATCCACCTTTCATTACTTTTCCTCTTCTTCAGAAGTTTTACATTCTCATCTTCTAATTTTGAAGTAATTCTTTTAGCATCATCTCTTTCATTAGCCGCATCAAATAAACTGTTTTCAGCATCTGATATTAATTCCTCAGGAAATTCAACTTTTCGACTACTTGCGGATTGCACAAGCAAAGCTAAAGCATATTTATAATTACCAATCAAAATCTTTAGAATATCTAAAGACCAACTATAAGATTCATAGTTTGCAAAATTCCGAATGAAATCTACACATGCATGCTCTTGTTTTCGATTATTTTTTGCTACAAATTGCCAATATTCCTCTTCTTTCTTAAAGTCCTCAGGAATGTTTGCGTAATCAAGCCTTCCTAAATAGCCACTATTAAGCAACAGACTTAATAATTTAACATAATCATCAGAATATTTTGCTACCCATAATTCAACTTTGAAACTATACAATTCATCTTTTGCCGCCAACTCTATAAGCAGATCAATCAAGAAATAATCAACCACTTCAGGAAGGTTATCGTTTCTGTATACGCGCTTGACAATTTCTAAAAAGTCGCTTCGTTCAAATCCGTAGTTTTGCTCTAATTCTTCCCGGCGACCTATAAGTTCCCATCCAAAATGTGAAGCATTTTTTACAATTACTAATTTCTGAAGCTTTTTAGGAAGTTTCTCAATTAATGGCTTGATCGTTTCTAATGTAATTGAAGACGAAAAATTCGAAGTTGCAAGGACTTTCGAGATAACATCCTTATAATTTTCATTCTCAGTTGCAACCATTAAGCGCTCCAAAGAAGCAGTGGAGATTGGCAACAAACTGGATTGCTCGATTTCATCAAGAATTGCTAAATCGGCCTCAGCATCAAATAACAATAAATGTGTGATATTAAAATTTTGTTCTCTACCCCATTTATCCTTTTTAACTATGCCATGTAGTCTTTCCGCCACTTTTAATACTGATAAATATTGTTCGTCTCTCAAATATTCTATAGCATTTACAGGATCGTGAATTAGGATATATGAAGGCAATTTCTTTAATTTTGCAATTACGTCTTCATCTAGGTTTTTACAAAAATTTGCAACTTGTTCATTTGTTCCAGATTTTATTAAATTATCGAAGTATCTTAATTCATGCTTAAATAATTCAATTAATAATTGAAAATTTTCACTTTTGGCAATAATAATTAAACTTCTTATATGTTCAGGATTTTCACATGGTGGATAAGTTGTTTCACTTAGTAAACTTGATAAAAGTTCCAAGTTTTGCAGAGTATCAGAATCCAATTCAGCTATTTCTTTAGCAACTTCGGGAGAACTACTGCTACCAAATGCTTTCTCTCTTATTCCATATTCTAATGTTTTTTCTAAAGAGCCTGGTACACTCGATAATTCCCCACGACTTCTAGTCTGCCACCACTTTGATCTACGTATTGCCGAAAACTTAACTCCATATAAATCCTCTAATTCATCGTCATTATAGGAGCCAAAATCTTGATCTATTTGATTTTTGATCTCTTCAGCGGTCTTGCCTTGTTCTAAAAGCACCTTTATAAATCCGATAACTTCAATCGAAATACGACCACCTATTAATTCATGGAGTTCGCGTACTTCTTCATAATCCTCATGGTTAGTGTTCTCTACGAATTTAACTATATTTTTATACTCATACCCGTTGCTGTAATAAAAATATGAGGAAATTTTAGAAATTCTTCTGATATCAAGCTCATTACGTGAAGCTAAGTCTAAAGGCAATCCCGGATAAATCTCGACATGCTTAAACCCATCCATAATATCATCATCCAATATTAATGGAGACTGTTCGTAAGCTGCCAACAGATCCTCATTTATCTTGAAATTATAATTCAGCTTAAAACCTCTCTCCTCTAAAGCGTAAACCTTCTCAGCGAGAGCAATATATTTTGATAAAAGACCTGGATCTTTGTAGGCATCGTCTGGAAATGAATACTTCCAGATGAGCGGATTTTCCAGAATTGTAATATCTAAGTCAAGCAAAACGTTTTGGAAATACTCTTTTTGCAAAAATAACTCTATTGCCTTCTTTGAATTTTTAATTTTAGCAAATTTTTCATTACTTAAATACATAACTTTTTGCATTTCTTCTACATTCAATTTTCTTTTCAAAGTCGCTTCAGCACTAGCTATATTTGCATTTCCAACGTCTACATCCACTTCAGATACATCATAATAAGAAGTCCATGGATTCATAACTGGTTTATTTAACAATGCCGAAATTTTGGCCCTTTTTTCCAGCTCTTCATCGCTATAATCCATAAATTGCTCATAAAGAACATCTCTCAAACAAATTCCGGGAAATATTTGTGCCACTTTATTTGCTCTTTTAACAAACTCGTTTATATCAAAATCTGACATCCAAAATTTATTTGCCTCAAACTTATCTCTATATAATTCTTGTTTAACATCCTCCGGCGAACCAAGATGATATGCACTAGAAAGCCCGGCATCATACAATGCATTCATTTTATCGATACTTCTCATACCTGTACCCTCATCCAAATAATAATATAATGGCAAACATTCAGGTCTCTCCGACATCTTAATGATAGCTCCTGAAATAAAATGCTTTTTTGATTCATTTAGAAAATCCAGAACTTGTTTTGTATTCCCCCACTTCATAACTTCAAGTATTTCATATCGAAATCCATATTCGGAAAGTACAACACAGCGCTCTTTAATTTCCCTTGGAGATTTGGCTAAATACTCAATTGGATTGCCGCCTCCTTGTGATTTATGTTTGACAATTCGTCTTATCAAATCAATTATTGCGCCTTCAACAATTTGCAGGTCTGCTTTATTGCTTCCATCACTGAATAAAGAACCATTCAAATAGGTATCTATTGCTTGAAACTCCACACCAGAAATAGTATAAAACACTTTCAGTAAAGGCTTCATTAAATCCGCATCATTAAAAAAGCATCTTTCCATCAAATCCGTAAAATCATAAATTTCCTGCATATTACCAACGCTCCTTGAATAAGGCTCGCATTCATTATCGCTGGTAAAACTCACTTTTTTTGCAACAAATTTACTCGAATTATCGGAAAATCGTTCCACTAGTTTATTTGCATTTTGTGATGCAACATTTTCTTTCCCTGCAATTTCAAAAAGATCAAATATTCTACTATCTGGATTGTTAAACAACTCTCTATATTTGGGTGTTTCTCGATAAAATAGCAATCCTTTTTTCCCCCTCTTCCATCTGATTGCAGAGAAATATCCACTTAATCTCTCAAAATTTGAAAAACTTAAAAGCATGTTTGAATTATTCACAAGACCGGCGTATTCAAAATAGTTTTGCATTTCAGTTGAATTTTCTATTTTATCAACTATTTCTTTATTTAAACCATGATATCTTTCTGGCGCAAAATAATTAAAAAAATCATCCTTCATATCATCCGGAACTGCTTCAACATATTCTTTGAAACTTTTATACAATGAGTAGTGAGGATGTAACCTTGAATTTCCCCAACTAGTTACTCTTAATTCTTTAGCATGATATCGAATATTTGTAGGTAGATTTTGATAGAATTTTAGAACTTCATCCATATCACCTATATCCTTTTCTCTATCTCTTCCCCACCGCCCACCGGGAAACCAGCCGTTTAATTTATGTAATTCCTCGTCAGTGCATTCGTCCTGCAAACTAATATTGTTAAGAGCCATTATCGCAAATAGAGAAACCGAATGAATTTTTAATCCTTCAATACTTTCCTTTTTCAGCCCTAAATCAGATAACTTAATGTAAACGTATAGATGTGCCCAACCAATTTGAGAGGCACCTTTCTTTATAATGTCATAAACTTGATTTAGCGCTTTTGATCGCGCACTTTTATCAAACTCTTTTGCAATTCTCAAAATAAATTCCTTGTCTGCTTGAGTATAAGTGGGCAAATAACCAATAAAGTCCTTAAATTCAAAAATCATTTCAGCAACATCACCCGCATTCGGTTCTTTCGAAATATCATCCCAAAGCTTTTGTTCTGCTTCAATTTCCGTTCCTGATATACCTAAAAGTTCTTTATATTTTTGAATAATTTCATTAGTAATCTCATATGCTGCCTGTTCATGCGAACCTTCAAAAATCTTTTGCAAACGAACAGAGGTTTTTATTGTATCAATAATGTCTTCCGGCGACACCCCACTTTTAATTTTTGCTAATTTCTCAAAAAGTTTTATTGCATTATTTTTTCTAATACTTTCAATAACATCTGTAGGAATCTCCCCTGTTTCATCCAAATACGACAGAAATTCCTCCTTTCGAAAGTCATTAACATCGTTTGATTTTCTGTCCGGCTTTTTTGACACTTTTATATTTGTTTTAAATCTGAATATTATACAGCAAAAAGCCAAAAAAAGCAATTCTATAGCAAAAAAGAAAACTATGAAAAGGAATACTTTTCGAAAGGACACCTCACTGTTTCCATTCAAGCTTCTCTTCCCTAAATCGTTCACTTCGTTTACGCCGAAGAAGGTTTTGCTACACAAAACTCGCTCTGAGTACTTAACCATCCGATTCGTGCTTCGCACACTCCATCGTACTTTCTCTACCTACTCAATCAGTCGCTTCGCTTCTTCTTCGTAGCTAGATCTAGCACCTTCGGGCTCGAGATTAGTTCTCTTCCTACTCATAGAACCTCAAAAAGATCCCACTCGTAGCAAGTGGAACTTAATGGTGGGCTTGCGTGGACTTGAACCACGGGCCTCGTCGTTATCAGCGACGCGCTCTAACCAGCTGAGCTACAAGCCCACATATTTTTTAGCTGCTAATTATAACAGTAACAGCTCGACTATTTTGCCAAAGTTAAACCTGTTTTGCAAGATGATTTTAATGTAATATGCTTTATGAAATTAAAAACATCACTATGATCATTCCCCTTCTAAAACGCTTATCTAAATTCATTAATAAGCATAAGCAAACGATTTTTATTGTCGGCACTCTTTTAACCTGGACTGGTGTTATTTTCTTCAAGCAAGGAGGACAGAGCCTTCTTGTTCATTACATGTGGCCAAGCATTGTTTTTGTAAACTTCTGTCTTATCTGCCGGTTCAAGATGTTTAAAAACAACTTTAGCATCCTGCACTTGCTGGCAATTCTTAGTGTTATTTTCTTCTTTATCACTTTTATTACCGATCTCTCCCCTTCCGATGGATCGCTTGAACTGATGAATATCAGCGGAGGTATTCTTCTTGCAATTGTATTGAGTCAGCTTAATTGGAATAGAAACAAATTGATGCTACTTTTTGTCATAATGATAATCACGATAAGCATTGTTGATGTATGGGGAATCATTAGTTACGCAACAGCGCATCCTTTTAATAGACTCGCTGGACCTTTAATGAAACCACACGAAGCTTTTGCTGGATTTCCAAATCTAGCAGCAAATCTGAACTTAATGATCCTTATTCCTGCTTTTTATCTGTTTGTTGAAAGCCTTAAGAAAAAAGGCATTCATAAAATAAGCTTCTTTATCGTAAATATACTTATACTTGCAAGCCTGGTTCTTACATATTCTCGTGCTGCATGGGCAAGTGCGGGCCTTGTTATCGCAATTGCTGCAATTGTTTTGCTTATCAAATATAGAAAGAATGCCAAGGAAAGTCTTACATACATTAAAAGCGGCGTTCTAGTAGTACTTATAAGCCTCCTTCTTGTAACAGCATTAAACGGAGTTCGAAGCATGAACGAAGAAACCGAATCAATCCAAGATAAGATTGCATTCCAATCTGGAGATGAAGGAAGTTCAATTGAAGAACGAATAGCATCATTCGAAAGAGGAATTCAAATGGTAAAATCATATCCATTAACAGGTGTCGGGGCTGGCAGCTTTAACTATATATCTCAAAGTTCTGAACAAGATTTTAGTACACTCTCAAGCTACCCATATAGCCTTCCTGTAAAGATAGTTGCCGAACATGGAGTTATCGTATTCTTATTACTTGTTGCCTGGTTAGTATCAGTAATCGTAAAAGGATTAAGATCCGACCAACCATACACTCTTGTCGCTGCGCTTACTTTAGCGATTTTATTGATCCATCATTCGATCGATAATAACTTCGATTTCTTTGCAGCTAGCCTCCCCTTCTTCATTTTAACTGGGTTTATTTGGAAGCCTACAAAAAAGAAATCAACAATAAACAATGGATGGCTACTTGGCCTCGTACTTCTTATTACCTTAGTCGGTCTCGCATTTGTGACATATGAAGGGTGGTATGGACGATATTATGTACAAGGAAGAAATGCTGCAGGAAGCGGCAATCACGAAGAAGCGTATAAAAAATATGAACAATCAGAGTCGCTGATATTTGAGCGCGATGCAAAACTTGCAACAGCTTTAAGCGCGTGGGAGTTGTACAAAAATAGTGATCAAATTAAATGGCTTGAAAAAGCTAAAAGCAAAGCCTCAAGCTATCGAGAAAATGAAAACCCTTTAGATCGAAGAGGAAGTTTGTTGTTAGCTAGAATAGATCTTGAACAAAAAAACTATCCAGAATGTCTTGAATGGGTTTATGACGCGCAGACAATCGGAGGTGAAAATTACTTTGAAGCTGACTATTATGAACTACTCTGTTTACAAGGCTCAAACGAACAGGTAAAGATCGAAGAATTTGCTGCAAACATCAAACCAAAGCTTGAGAAGTACCTTGAGCTATTAAAAGTCAATTCGCACATGGCAGTCCTAACAGATAATCCTAAATTTGCTATATATATACTGGAAGAACTCAAAGAAAACAGTGATGATTTCACTACCCTATACGAAGAAATGTACGAAACTGGCAAAATGGAGCTTGAAAAGTTCCACCAGAAATACGGAATAGAAGCTGAATCTATTTACAAATAAGGATTTTTCTTGTATTAATAATACCCGACCCTTTTAGCAATAAGAGACTTCGGTATGATTCCTCTCTCCAAAATTATAAAAAAAGCGTCATACTTAAATAGCAAGGAGGCCGATCTAGTAGAGAAGGCATATAATTTTGCAAAGAAAAACCATAAAGGACAAGAAAGGAAATCAGGAGAACCATATTTCAATCATCCAATCCGTACTGCATTAATACTTACTGAATACAATGCAGACGTAGAAAGCATTTGTGCCGCACTTTTGCATGACGCGCTGGAAGACACGGAAGCTTCTTTTGACGATATTAAGAAGCTTTGCGGCGAAGAGATTGCCAATCTGGTCGCAGGAGTAACTAAGTTCGGAGAAGAGCATTTCAGGGGCAATAATCACCTTGAAAGAAAAATCGAGACACTGAGAAAGCTTTTCACTGTTATGGAAAAAGACATTAGAGTTATTATCATCAAACTCTGTGACCGATTAGATAACATGAAGACTCTAGACGCCTTATCTGAAGATAAACAAATAGCATTCGCTAAAGAAACCTTAAAAGTTTATGTGAAAATTGCAGATAGATTATGTATGCAAAGAATGAGAAATGAACTTGAAACACTCTGTACCTATTACCTAGATAGAGATCAATACACGAAGTTCTTAGTTGCAAAAAAGAATGGACTCGCAAATAAGAAACTTATAAAGTCAGTTAATGATAGTTTAAAAGAGAAAGATAGAGAAGATATAATAACAAAAATTAGATTCGTCCCAATAGAGATGTGTGATTTTAAAGAAGGAACCTACGGCAAAAAAGATTATTTTTGTACTGTTACAACTAAATCAATTGAAGACTGCTATAAAGCGGTTTTTTATGTTCATAGTTTGTGGGAAAGCATTAGAACTTCATTCAACGATTTCATTAATCGTCCTAAAATTAATGGGCATAAAGCATTATATTCAAAAGTACTAACAAGCAAGGAAAGAAGCATCTATTTTAGAATCAGTACACAGGAATGGGAAACATATTATGTTAACGGTATAACTACGTACTGTTTCTCAAAAAATGATAAAGGAATTAAAGGGCAAAAGGGTCTCGACTGGATTAAAAATCTCAAAGAAATTAATAAAAAAACGCAAGGACATAGCGATTCATACTGGAAAGGTCTTCAGAACGATATATTGAAAAACACAATTCTGATTTACGGAAAAAATGATGAAGGAATAATTCTACCTGAAAACGCAACTGCCCTTGATGCTGCATTCTATATGCACAAGGAAAAAACACTGTTTCTAGACGAGATATCCGTTAATAACAAGCCGGTACCGTTATTCCATAAACTCAGTAATAATGACATAATAAAATGCACTTTCGACACAAAAGAAACAGCTCATTATCAGTGGTTTAACCATATAGAAACAATAATCGCAAAAGGATTTATACAAGATTTCCTTCACAAAAAAGAAAAAGAAAAGAAGATTAAGATTGGGAAAGAGCTTTTGCAAAAGGAATTTATAAAACATCAGAAAGGATTCGTTAATGAGGTGTCCACTTCTGAAATTACGCGCGTCCTTAGCTTAAGTGAAGCCTCTTCATTAGAAAAACTATATGGCTCTATTGGCGAAGGAAAAATTACTCCAGAAGAAGGTTTTATTTATTTCTTTCCTTATGAGGATAAAAAGAAGAAAAAATCGAGTCACAAAATTACTGTAACTCTTCGCAAAGATTCAATGCTAGATGTAATCGCACTCTTTCCGAATACACCTGACACAAGAATCAGGTTCTCGGACTGCAATACTAAAGGAATAACGAATCTTACAGCAAATGTGTACCTTCATTCCGACTTAACGCTCAAAGATCTAATTAAGGGCATTCAAAGAGTTGATGGAGTTGAGTCTGTTAAGGATGAAAACATAACAGAAAAAAGAAAAGCCAATATTTATACAGGCCTCCTCGCCTTTCTGTGGGGATTAGACCCGATCCTCGCATATTTATTGCTTAAAACAGGAATATCACCTCTTCCATTTACGGCATTAAGATTTTTCACAGTAGCGATATTTCTTGGAATTGTTGTTCTACTCTCAATGAAAAAAATAAAAAAACAATCACGGTTCTCCATGTGGCGTATTTCATTCGGATTATCAGTAGTATTCTTGATTGCCACCGCATATGCCACCTACTATTCACTCTCAAACACCTTCCCGTCAAACTATCTTTTAATATTACATTTATCAATATTACTTACGTTTATATTCGATTCAGTAAAAAGAAATATTAAAAAAATATTCAGCAAAAATTCTATTTTAAATATATCTTTATTAGCTTTCGGCATATTGTTGTTTCTTTACTTCAACAAAGCAAGCATTACTACAACTGCAACGCTTTTGCTCGTTCCAGTAATATTTTCAGCTTACACATTAAGCACAGAAAAATATTGTAAGACAGAAAACATTAAAGCCAGGCAGACAATGATGATTTTCCTCTTTCATGTTATTGGAGCAATACTATTGTCCCCCTTTATATTCACACTCTCTTTGTCGTTTTCGTTTTATCAATACATTTTATTAGCTGCCTTTTTTACTATATTTTGTGGCATATCGTACCTTTTGTACTCTGCAAAAGTGCAAGAAATAAGCAACTATATTCTTCTCTCAATTTTTATATTCATTGGAATTGCCGATCTGATTGTGGAATCATTCTTTGTACCAATGCATGTGACACTTCTAAAACTCCTATACGTAGTAGTAATAGATACAGGTATTTTCTATGCAATATTCAAAAAAACATCATCTGAAAAGAAAGAATACAATCTTGTTTCTCAGATAATATTAAGACGATGAGCTTAACTCCTCGAGCATTTTAGATGCAAGGTTTTTCGCCGAAATGTAACATACATGCTTTAATACTTTGCAACCACCCAGTTCCCCTCTGATAATCCCTACCTGTGTAAAGCCTAACTTTTTAGAAAAATTTGTAGAAACTGCATTTAAAGTTAATTCTTCTTCTTGACCTGAATAACCTACAATTATTTCTGACACAATGCCTGTATCATCTAAACTGCTCAAATCCAATTCTTTAAAAGCGGCGTATGATAAAAGCTTCATAACATCAGAAGATCTTCCTCCATCTGATTTTCTTGCCCTTAAATAATCGTGTATCCAAAAAATATTCTTCTTATCAACATTCATTCCTCTCATATTTCCCCTTACTTCTTCATATGGAGGACCATGTATAGTATCAAAATATATTGAGCTATTATTTTTTGGATCATGTTGATCACTAGGTGGATATACAAAATCCACCAAGGCCAAAACCCTTTCAACTCCATCAATTTCCCTCTTCAAAACATACATCTTATATTCTGGACATCTGAAATCTTTCCTCAAATCTTCAGCCGTTGGAATAAAAAACATTCCACCATAAGTTTCAAAATCTTTTATTCCTCCTGGATTCCCATCATGAACCGATCTACTTTGATATAATTCAACTATTTGCGGAATATCTGCTTCTGTTGCAACCACAATCCGTTCTTTTTGCTTAACGCTTTCAACTCCTGAAGTAACAATATCTCGAACAATTTGCTCTTCTGGAAACATAGCCATTTGCTCAGATGCATCTGGGGCTTCTTCAATTGATACAGTGTTATCTCTACTATCAACAACGTCTGTTGCACAAGAAGTAAACCTTGGCCCCTCTACTCTAACGGCATCTAATACCGTACCACGTGTTTCTGGTCTTTTTTTTAAAGGCTCAACCATATATATTCAAACAAGAAATTAATTAAATAAAGCTTTTGCATGTATAGCATACATTTTTCTTTCATCTTCATCCATACCCAACAGCTCATCAATAGCTTTTTCCATTTCAAGAGGAGAAATATCTAGTTTAATTTCTTCATTAAGATCACTTTCATCTATACTTGAAAGCTTATCAGAAAATACTATATAGGCAACAATAGAAGATCCATTTATTACTCTAGGGTCACCATCTACTTCATATTCTAAAAGTTTCGTAAATAGTACTAAAGAAACCTCTTCGTCATTACTTCGCGTTGAAAGAAAAGTATCAATTGAAGCCGCAACTACTCTGATATATGTTCTTATTCTCAGACGCTCATCAGTATTCTCAGGCGTAAATTCGCTGCCCATTTCTCCTGAAGGCACTCCCCTTTGATCATCTGCGGCATCAAGAACTTGAATTACACCATTAGCTTCAAGCGGATCATGCTCACCACCACTGGTATCAATTATGCCATCAGATTCAGGGAAATCGTCCTCTCCTGAACCACCAAACCCATCTTTTCCTTCACCATCTCTCATAAGAAAACATTATACAAATTTCGGGGTAAGAAAATTAACATCTTTTATGGATTTTGTCAAACCAAAAAAGCGTTAACCACAAATTCTCTGGTGGAGCAGAGGGGAGTCGAACCCCTGACCTCCCGCGTGCAAGGCGGGCGCTCTAGCCAACTGAGCTACTGCCCCGAATTGTAAATAATACTATTCTTCGCTTTCTTCAGCCTCTTTTTCTGATTGCATATCGTTATGCTCCTTATCAAGTTCTTTTTCAATCTTTTCAACATCCTTCTTTTTATCAGCACCCTTAGTGTGATCTTTCTTCCATATCATGTTATGAACTCCATCTCCAATGATGTCTTTAAATGAGAATATCGTCCAAACAACAAATAAAACAAGAAATGGATAGCTTCCGATCTGCCACGCATAGATTATAAGTAGCGCAGATCCTATAAAATTAATGAAATCGTATTCAAAATCCGTAGTTTGCCATCTTCCGATTTGATTCATAAGGAATCCAACCATTAAAACAAGTGCGCCTATGAACCCGATAATTGTGTATGCATCTAACATAATATTTTTAGCTAAAGGTTTTTACAACAAGCAAAAGTTTATAGAAAATGAACTTAAGCGTCAAGAGATTTGAAATAAGCCGCGATAATTAAATTGCGGCTTATATTCTGAGCGTTTATAACACTCAGAGCGTAATAGAGAAGCCTTTCTCAAGCATAGCTTGAGACTCGACCATGAAAAACTGGTAATCTTTATCGAGAAAATCGATATCGATCCGTTTAACATGTCTCCTTAGAAAGGAGGTGATCCATCCGCAGGTTCTCCTACGGATACCTTGTTACGACTTCATCCCAATCAATGGTTTCACCTTAGGACCGCTCCCGAGGGATAACGGTACTTCGGGCGCCCCCATCTTTCGTGATGTGACGGGCGGTGAGTACAAGACCCAGGAACATATTCACCGCGCCATTGCTGATCCGCGGTTACTAGCGATTCCAACTTCATGAGGGCGAGTTGCAGCCCTCAATTCGAACTGAGACTGGTTTTAGGGATTGGCTCCCCCTTACGGGTTTGCTGCCCATTGTACCAGCCATTGTAGCACGTGTGTAGCCCTGGACATAAGGGCCATGCTGATTTGACGTCGTCCTTGCCTTCCTCCGACTTAAAGCCGGCAGTCCCCTGTGAAAATACAACACAGGGCAAGGGTTGCGCTCGTTCACGGACTTAACCGAACACCTCAAGGCACGAGCTGACGACAACCATGCAGCACCTGTCACCGAGTTCCTTGCGGCACTTTTCTATTTCTAGAAAATTCTCGGGATGTCAAGTCCAGGTAAGGTTCCTCGCTTATCATCGAATTAAACCACATGCTCCACCGCTTGTGTGGGTCCCCGTCTATTCCTTTGAGTTTTAATCTTGCGACCGTACTCCCCAGGCGGGATACTTAATGCGTTAGCGTCGGCACTGAAGGGGTCGAGTCCTCCAACACCTAGTATCCATCGTTTACGGCGTGGACTACCGGGGTATCTAATCCCGTTCGCTCCCCACGCTTTCGTCCCTGAGCGTCAGTAACTACCCAGTAAGCTGCCTTCGCTTTTGGTGTTCCTCTGTGTATCTACGGATTTTACCCCTACACACAGAATTCCACTTACCTCTGTAGTACTCTAGTCTGCTAGTTTTAGATATTGGCTTACAGTTGAGCTGCAAAATTTAACACCTAACTTAACAAACCGCCTGCGGACGCTTTACGCCCAATGATTCCGGATAACGCTTGCACCCTCCGTATTACCGCGGCTGCTGGCACGGAGTTAGCCGGTGCTTATTCCTAAGATACCGTCAGAATTCTTCTCTCAGAAAAGGTCTTTACACCCCAAGGGGCTTCATCAACCACGCGGTGTTGCTCCGTCAGACTTTCGTCCATTGCGGAAGATTCCTTACTGCTGCCTCCCGTAGGAGTATGGGCCGTGTCTCAGTCCCATCGCGACTGGTCATCCTCTCAGACCAGTTACCCGTCATAGCCTTGGTAAGCCATTACCTTACCAACAAGCTGATAGGCCGCAGGCCCCTCCCAAACCGATAAATCTTTACCCTTGCGGGACTATCCGGTATTAGCACCTATTTCTAGATGTTATCCCTGAGTTCGGGGTAGGTTCCAACGTGTTACTCGCTCGTCCGCCGCTCAACCGAAGTTGCGCTCGACTTGCATGTATTAGACACACCGCCAGCGTTAATCCTGAGCCAGGATCAAACTCTTCAATAAATAATTGAAGCGATAGCAACAACGAATTGTTGCTATCGGCTGTTTGTATCAATTTGTAACAACAAGGGTTGAAGTTGTTGTTACGGTTTTTTGTTCGTTTGTTCAAAATGAATAAACAGGTTTCTCTATTACACTCTAAATGTTAAAGAACGAATTGGTTCCCTTTTTTTCTAGAACCGCACCCTAAAAATGCTGGTCTATACTACTTGAGCGGAAACAAAGAAGTCAAGAGATTTTATAGGAAATATCTTACTTTTTTTGGTATAATGTACTGAGATCTAATTTTCTAACGTAAACAACCCATGCCAACACAAAATACAGGTGGTAGCCAAAGTAGAACTCACGGCCAATTCACACCTTTGACAAGTCAACTTATTCCAACGGTTATTGAAAAAAGTAATTTTGGAGAAAGAGCATACGATATATATTCACGACTTTTAAAAGATCGTATCGTATTTCTTGGAAGTGGAATAAATGATGCTGTTGCAAATACAATTATTGCGCAGCTTCTTTTCCTTGAAAACCAGGATCAAGATAAAGACATTACTCTTTATGTACACTCCCCTGGTGGACATGTAACTGCAGGACTCGCAATTTACGATACAATGCAGTACATAAAGCCAAAAGTATCAACAGTTTGTGTTGGTATTGCAGCTTCTATGGGTGCTGTGCTTCTTGCTGGTGGTGAAAAAGGAAAACGTTTCACTCTACCTAATTCAGAAGTAATGATTCACCAACCTCTTGGTGGAACAGAAGGACAAGCATCTGATATCAGAATTCACGCAGACCACATTATTAAAACAAGAGACACACTTAATGGAATCTTAGCGAAACACACAGGACAACCTATTAAAGTCATCGAAAAAGACACTGATAGAGATAACTTTATGAGTGCTAAAGATGCTCTTAAATATGGTTTGGTTGATAAGATTATTGAGAAGAAGTAATGGTCTTCCAAAACAAAACGTTTCTCTGTACAATACATGCGTAAAAAACGCTAATAATTTTCTTTATGTTTAAAAAATCACTTTTATTACTTCCTGCTGCACTTCTCGTATTTACTGGTTGTTTTGGCGGAGGTGAAGATACTTCGGAAGACGGTCAACTTCAAAACTTTACAACTTTTGAATCTACAACTTTTAGTATAAGTAAACCTCAGCAGTGGAAAGTCATTGAACCAAAAGATTTCTCAAACGATATCCCAAGTGAAACTCAAATTATTTTTAGAAATAACGTTCTTGATGACAGATTTACAGCAAATGCAAATGTAACAAAGAAAATCCTCAAATCGCCAATGAGTTCTTATGAATTCGGACGATCTGAAATTAGCGAAACTAAAAATACTCTACTTAATTATAAAGAAATTAGTCGTGACGAAGAATTTAACCTAGTCGTGAGTGGTCAAATGCAAAAGTCCATTCTGATTATGTTTGAAGGAAAGCAAACAGAAGCCGAGCCAACTATTCGAATCGTGCAAGTTTATGCCGTAAACGGCACTGATGCCTACACCGCAACATCCGCTTATCTTCTTGAGGCAGATGATGCAGCAGTCGACAACGCAAAAAATATCGTAAAATCGTTTAAGATTTTGTAATACGATATCGTTGACTTAGGATTTAAGACCGTTTATTATCTTAGCCAGGAATTATTCCTAGTATCTATAAATATGAACGAGCCACAAACGAATAAAAAACAGGATGGAGTTGGATGGGCGTACTCAGAAGCAGTAAAAGAGCACTTTTTTAGTCCTAAAAATATACTGACTGATCCAGAAAACTATAAAGCAGACGGCGTTGGATATGTTGGTAGTCCCGCGTGCGGCGACATGATGAAAATGTGGATTAAAGTTGATAAAATGACCGACACAATTGAGGAATGCAAATGGCAGACTTTTGGTTGTGCTTCAGCGATCGCTTCAACTTCCGTTCTGTCTGAAATGGTAACTGAAAAAGGCGGAATGTCATTAGACGATGCAATGGAACTTCGTCCTCAAGATATAGTAGATAGACTTTCTGGTCTTCCGGATAAGAAAATTCACTGTTCAGTTCTTGGAGATAAAGCTCTTCGTGCTGCTATCAACGATTACTTTAGAAGCAGTGGCCAAGAAGATCGATGCAAAAAAGAAGAAAAAAAAGTGATTTGCAGATGTCTTGATGTTACAAATCTTGAAATTGAAGATGCCGTACTTGAAGGCAAACAAACATTCGAGGATGTGCAAAAGAAAACTAAATGCGGAACTGGATGTGGAGCATGTAAACCTAGAGTCGAGCGTCTTATTGAGGAGTATAAACTCCAATACTTTGGTGAGTAATAAACTATGTCTAAAGATATAAAATACAGGGAAGTCTATCTAGATAACGCTGCAACAACACAGCTGGATCCGCGAGTATTTGAAAAGATGAAACCCTTTTTTGGTGAAATATACGGAAACCCTTCTTCTATATACGAAAAAGCTCAAGAAGCGCGAAATGAGCTCGATAATGCACGAATGACGATTGCGCAAATTATTGGAAGTTCGCCTGAGGAAATTATTTTTACTTCCGGCGGCACAGAAAGTGACAATCTAGCTATTTTTGGAATTGCTCGAGCTAATAAAAAGAAAGGTAATCACATAATTACATCCGCAATTGAACATCACGCGGTACTTCATCCTTGCGAACAACTCGAAAAAGAAGGTTTTGAGGTTACGTATATTCCTGTTGAAGAAAATGGGATAGTTGATCCCGCTAAAGTTAAAGAAGCAATGCGTGAAGATACTATTTTAGTTTCAATAATGTATGCAAATAATGAAATAGGAACAATCCAGCCAATTGCAAAAATTGGGCGGGCTTGCATCAAAAAACAAATCCACTTTCATACAGATGCTTGTCAGGCTGCTGGAGCTCTTGATTTAAACGTAGATAAGCTACATTTGGACTTAATGACTATTAATGGAAGTAAAATGTACGGACCAAAAGGTATCGGGATGCTTTATGTACGATCCGGAACCCCTTTAAAGCCAATTATGTTTGGTGGAGAACAAGAGAAACGTATACGTCCTGGAACTGAGAATGTTGCTGCGATAGTTGGAATGGCAGAAGCACTTCGTTTAGCACAAGAAGAACGTGAACCAGAAAATAAACGTTTAATTAAACTACGAGACAAACTAATTCAAGGAATTACAGATAAAGTTCCAAAAGTTCGTTTAAACGGCGATGCTGAAAATCGTCTTCCAAATAACGTAAATATGTCGATTTTGGATATTGAAGGAGAGGCACTTTTATTAAGGCTTGATATGGTTGGAATTGCAGCGTCTTCTGGATCTGCATGCACATCTGGTAGCTTAGACCCTTCACATGTAATTCTAGCTTTGGGTCTTCCTTATGAAGTAGCTCATGGAAGTTTAAGATTTTCTTTAGGAAAAAATACAACAGATGAAGATATTGATTATGTTTTAGAGAGACTACCCCAGATTGTTAAAGATTTACGAGCTATATCTCCGGTAAGAATAAATATGTAGAGACTTTTAGATACGGCAAAAGCCAGTTTTGCATTGTGCTCCAAAGGCAAAACTATGCTTTTACTCTGGTGCCGCGGGAGGGAATCGAACCCTCACATGGTGTAACCCATACAGGATTTTAAGTCCTGCGCGTCTACCAATTCCGCCACCACGGCTTAAATGACCTTCAACATTCTTACAGTCTCTATAAAGGAATGCAACTAAATTTCTAAAATATTTCTAAATTATTCATGTGTTTTTCTGGACAAATTTCGTTTTTTTATTCATAGTGTTATCCGGCCTTTCTAAGAAATACTCTCGTTTTTGATACATCTTCTCTACCTACCTCTATGTTAAAAGCACTCGTAGTCGAGGACGAAAATGAAATAGTTGAGTTCCTTAAAAAAGGACTGAGCTATGAAAACTTTTATGTTGACACTGCATATAATGGAGATGAGGCTTTTAAATTAGCTCTTGAACGCGAATACGACATCATCCTTTTAGATTTGCTGCTTCCAGGAAGGGATGGATTAAGTGTTTTGCAAAGTCTAAGGGCAGAACAAGTTCAAACACCAATTATTGCTGTAACTGCAATTCAAGATAACAACACAAAAATTAAGCTTCTTAATAATGGTGCAGACGATTATATCGAGAAGCCTTTTTCTTTTACCGAACTTTTAGCAAGAATTCACGCAGTTTTAAGACGAACTAATGCAAAGCAAAATGTTGAAGTACTAAAAATTGATAATCTTGAACTTTATCCAAAAAGAAAAGAAACTTTCCGACAGAAGAGAAAAATCAATTTAAGAAATAAAGAGTTCGCACTTCTTGAATATCTTTTGAGGAATGAAGGAATAGTAATTACAAGAAATACAATCATGGAAAAAGTCTGGGGCTACAATGCCGCGGTCAATTCAAATACAATCGATACACACGTTGCAATCCTTCGAAAAAAAGTTGACGAAGGACATCCAACACGGCTTATTCATACCGTTCATGGAGTTGGTTATAAACTCGCTATGGAGAGATAATCTCATCCCAGAAAAAGTTTATAATTATTTTATTGAAACTTCATGACTTTTTCATGAAGGTAGTATAATGTGATTTTTGAAGTTTGAAATACATTGAAAAAGAGGCCGTGTTGTTCACCTGTAGCTCTTGATTTTTTTAAGTCAGGAGGTGCTCCCTATAGGTGAACAGCACAGTCTCTTTTTTTTCGTTCAATTTATATAACGAGATTATTTTCCGTTTGTTTCAGTTGGGGGTGTAAAAACTCTTGCACCGAGTTCTTTATCAAGCATATAAACCCCAGGACCTTTATCTCCTGCCAGCTTTATTTTATCTACGGTACTAGCAGCAGTGCTTTCTTCTTCGACTTGTTCGTCAATAAACCACTTTAGAAATGACTCCAAAGGATAATCTTTTTCCACAACAGCTAGTTCGTATAGATTATTAATAAGTGAAGTCACATGTTTTTCGTGCTCCAACGTCTTCTCAAAAACTTCTAAAGGTGACTTAAATTCCGTTTCTGGCTGCTTGATTGCTTGCATTGTAACTTTACCTCCACGTTCGAAAACAAAATCGTAAAATTTCATAGCATGAGTCATTTCTTCCTGAGCTTGAATTTTCATCCAATTAGAAAAACCTTCCATACTAATAGAGTCAAAATATGCCGCCATTGATAAATAAAGGTATGCAGAATAGATTTCCGCGTTAATCTGGTCATTGATTGCTTTCTGGACTTTTTCGTTCATCATTCTCAATTTGTTAGTGTTTTAATTAGAGACTAGATTCTAGCGAATTTAAAGTATTTCCGCAATCGGATTTTCTTGAGTTAAAATAGAAATCTCCGCTTCACCGCCACAATATTTTAATACGAGTTCTTTCATTTCGTTTAATGCTTTCTCTAGTTCCTCCCGAGATGAAGGTGGCAATGCTTCAAAAACAATAACAGCATTTTTAGTTTGATCAGTAAGTTTTGTTCTATCCGCTTCTCTCCAGTTAAATCTTCTACAAATCACCCCCTTTGAATCTTTATAAACAACTTCACCTTCCTCGGGAGAATTGTTGTCCGTTGATCCAAGCTCAACGAACTCTTCGCTCCCATCAGCAAATGTAAGCTCAATATCATCATTACAAGCATCTAAATCCTCACCACCCGCAGGAATCACATATTTCAAAGAAAGATAATTATAAAGATCAACCAGTTTATTGATATTAGGAAGCTGACCGCCTTTATATACACGACGGAAAAGTGCCTGAATCGAGGGAGCATACTTTTTGGGACTACTACCAAACTTTTTATGAGCCTCTCGCCATGCAGCAATCTTAGGATAATCATTCACTGATCCAACGCCTGGCAATTCCTGAGTTTGCTTCTCAATTTGTCTTAAAAGGTCAGTAATTTCAGAATTTGTGCCAGAATTGTCGATATTTCTCACAACAACAATTCCATCTATAAAACCTGGAAATGTCTGAAAGATATTCGAGTTGATTTTGAAGTTCATTATATTGATGTTATATGTGTATCAGGATCTAGATTAACACATCATAATAAAATGTCTAAAGATCTAAACAATCGATTTTGGGAGATAGATTTCCTACGTGGCATCGCAATTGTATCGATGGTCATCTTTCATGCCGCCTTTGATCTTAATTATTTTGACGTTCTTGAAATTGGAATACATGGAGGCTTTTGGTCTATTTTTGGAAAATCTGTTTTTGTTTTGTTTTTTGTTTTGGTTGGGATTTCATTAAGTCTCAGTTATTCCAGGGCAAAAATCACAAATAAAACTAATCTGTTTAGTAAATATTTAAAGAGAGGGCTAAAAGTCTTCTTTTGGGGTTTAATTATCACGTTAGTTACTTGGATATTTATGCGACAAGGCTTTGTTTTGTTTGGAGTGCTTCATTTTATTGGATTATCAATAATACTCGCATATCCTTTGATGAAGTTCTCTTATGCAAATTTATTTCTGGGTTTGGTTGTTATTGTGGGCGGACTATTGTTAAGCGCATATTCATTCAGTTCTCCATGGCTGATATGGCTGGGATTCAAGCCCGAGGGTTTTTATTCAATAGATTATTTCCCGATTCTCCCCTATTTCGGAATCATCCTTATTGGAATATTTATTGGGAAAAAGTTGTATACAAACTATGAAAGAAAATTCAGCATGAAGAACTTGGCTAGTCATCATTTAATAAAATCTTTTAGCTTCCTTGGAAAGAACTCACTACTTATTTATTTGATACATCAACCAATTCTTATATTAATGCTACTGCTTTTTGGTGTAATCAACATATAGTTTTGCTATAATCAATCTCGTAAAAAACTAACCAATCAAAATATGTCTAAAAATGAATTCAAAGTCTCAGGCGAAGAATTGCTTAAAAAAGTAAAAAATATAGTTAAAGAAGGAAATGTCCGACGAATCGTGATTAAAAACGATAAAGGACAAGCTTATTTAGAGATTCCAGTTACCATTGGTGTTCTTGGAGCACTTGCAGCGCCAATCTTTGTTGCTGTTGGAGCTATCGCTGCTATTGCAAGCAAGTTCACAATTGAAGTAATTAGATCAGAAAAGAAAGCACCTGCAAAAAAGGTAGCTAAAAAACCGGCTACTAAAAAGAAGAAATAACATGAAAGCCCTAAGGTATATACAAAAAGGAGCACTATATACATATCTCCTAGTTTTGATTTTAGGCGCAACCTCGTTAACTTTTTACGAAGCCGGATATACATTCTATCCAGTAACGTATTGGGCTTTTTTCATTGTAGTACTTTTTCTTATATGGCTAATTATTCCAAATAAGAACTGGGAGCTCTTGGCTTCGTATAAACCTTTATATATCCTCTCATTTATACACTTAGTTTTTATTGCAATAACGTATTTTATCCCACCATATTCTCAATTTGGGTATAAAGATCTCGTTATATTTTTCAGTTTTTATTTTATATTGATTGCGTCAAGCATAATTCCGTGGAGCAAAGCAAATTTAAGAAAGATTTTTTCTCTAATATGCTTTATTGCTTTTGCTATATCAATCTACAGCATAATTAAATACATTTTCCTTCCATACGATCGTGTAATTGGACCGTTTATGATCAACAGTGACCCAGTCCAATTATTTCCTAATTCCCTCGGATTTTTTATTCTGTTAATAATTCCGTTGCAAGTTTTATATCTATTTAATCAAGCTTCATCGCAGAAAATCACTGCTCGCTCTATATACCTTTTTATTAGTAGTGTAGTTATTTTTACAGCCTTTTTTCTAATTTTCTCCAGAGCAACATTTATTGCACTATTCCTAATTGCAATAATCTTTATCTACATTCAACTTTCTGCTGCGCATAAGAAAAAACCTTATTTCAAAAGTAAGTCCATACGATCGCTGCTACTGGTATTCATATGTAGTTTTCTTTTGCTTTCATCTGTGAATCTGGCCAGAAGCAATAACTATGACATCAGTACTACAGAAAATTATCTCAATTTAAATGCATCTGAAAATACAATGTCATTTTTTGATAGATTCAACTATATGAAGGGAGCATTCCATCTAAACTTGGAATATCCAATATTTGGAATTGGAAACAGTAATTTCCGGTTCTTTTATCCTAAGTATCAAGAAGTAGCATTTAATTCCGAACATCCATACAGTTTCATGATGCGTCTTTCATCCGAACTTGGCACCCCAGGGGCATTAATCCAAACATTATTTTTTGTATTTCTCATTTATTACTTTATTAAGCATTCTCGCAAAGTTGAGCAGAAATACTATTTAGGTGCGCTAGCATTTGCAATGTTTGGGAGTAGCATTCAAGCAATGATGAATTTCACGATAAATAATGTTTTAAATGCGAGTATTTTACCTCTGTTTGTAGCGATTTTTATCTCTCGATTTCCTATTACTAAAAATAAAATACAGAAAGGTTGGGTTATGTTCACGAGTATATTTTTAACAGGTATTGTCATAACTTTGCTTATTATTCCAATTCATGAACTAAACACAAGGAAATGGAATGATTTAGCACAAAATAACTTCGAGCAAAAAGATTATATTGGAGCTGCTAATGCCTATGAAACTGCAGCAGAGGAAAGTTGGTTTAAAGAAGATTTTCAAGTGAAAAGCTCTGAAATGTATCAACTTGCATCCGAAGAAAGTAAATTGTCTGAAAAGCAAATTGACGATTGGCTTCTAAAAGCAGAAAAATCGACTCAAACTAATCCACATTATTCAGAAAGTTGGAATAACTATGGCGATGCATTATTTGCTTCAGGAGAGCTTGAATCATCAATCAAAATGTACGAGAAAGCATTAGAATTAGATTCACATAATTATTTAGAATATTATCTTGATTTAATAAAAGCAAAGCATAAAAACAGATCTCTCTCACAAGTGGATATTGATTTGGTAAAAGGAAATCTTGAAGATTACACCAATTTATTACAAGAAAACCCTTATGTATTAGAGAACTCTCCAAACAATGCTCAAGCTCAAAGTTTATACGAATATCTTTTAAAAGAAATCGTTCCTGAAGATGAAGAATTAAATTCTGAATATCAGGAATTTTTGGTGATTTAGCCAAACAGACGTGTTGACAAAATCTTTTGTATGAATTATAAATTAGGCCTTTAATAAATATTGATATGTTAGAAAAAGTTTACCATGAGCAGGCTGATGCCACATCCGGAGGTGATTTCCCGGAGACACCAGAAACAGGTGACGAACTTAGTGAATTAACACCAGTAAAAAGAAAAATTGCTGAATATTTGTTAAAAAAAGCTCGAAAATTTGAAGAATTTGCATTTAGGAACATTGCAAAAGCTTGCAAGTTAAATCCCGATACTGCGCAAAGAATGATAGATGAAACCCTGGAAACACTAGGAATGAAAGTACTATCGATCGCGCAGGAGAGCAAGGGAGGCGGTTATCATTTGCTTATACCAAAAGCTGCTGAATCGGATGATCCAAAAAGCTTGGGTGAAGAATTCGAATGGAATGATGAGGATACCGTTTATAACAACATAATAAATAATCTAGATAGAATCCCTGGAAAATTCCATGAACTTCTTTTACTTCTAAACTTAAGTTCTAGTTATACTCAGTGGCTTTCTTATGAAGAAATGATTGAACAAACAGGATATGAGAGAAAAGAGCTTTTAAAACTGTTACGAGAGCTTAAAAAAATCCTCATAGAAATGGATGTTGATCTGGCAAGAATTAAAAATGGAAAAGAGGCGCAAGTTATATTAATTCATCGAAGTGAAGATGAGGACGAAATATATATGGCTTTGGGAGAGGAAGATGAAGGAGATGAAACTTTAGATCATAAGAGTTTAAGAGAATTGATTGAGGCAAATAGAGAAAGATTTTCTAGTACTGACATTTTCCAAATTGCAATTGCTTTAGCTGAAGCTGCTGATGATGAAAAAGCAAAATTATCTGCGGAGATGATTGCAGATTTTGTCACTGTAGATGTTGAAACCGTACTAAATGCATTGGAAGGAAAATCAGCGGAAATACCAAAAGTACTTGGGAAATTAGAAATAGATGTTCATATGGAACGACTCACTTATGGAAACGAGGAGGATGTTTATTCTATTGAGTGAAGAACCTCTCGCCACTCCGCTTCGCTACGTCGTACTTAATCATCCGATTCGCTTCGTCTTACAGACTTGCTTATCGCATGCTTAAGCATGGTGGGTCAGCCGGGGCTCGAACCCGGGACCATCCGCTTAAGAGGCGGGTGCTCTACCAACTGAGCTACTGACCCATATCAATTATTGATTACAGCACGCAAAAATGTATCATTTTCTATCCCCTCTTTCAAGCTGCAAAATTTTCAAGTACAATACCGGCGACTTTTAATCGCAACCAATGTCAAAAAGCAGCAAAAAATCAGTTCTATTTTATACTGACACACCTTTAATTGGCGGCGCGGAGAACCAAATGTACCTTTTAGCAAAATTTCTAGACAAAGAAAAGTATGAAGTTACGCTCGTTTGTTCAGATTATGGTCATCTTGATGAATGGGTGAAGAAATTCGAAAACGAGGATATTAAAGTTATGCGTCTAAATGTTTTTCATAAACACGATCCACGTCATTACTTTCAATTTAAAGAAATAATTAAACGAAATCATTACGACTTGATTCATTTGCATGTTTGGAACCCGGCAGCATGTCGTTATGCGCTAATGGCTGCTGGGAAATATAATATCCCGACTGTTGTTACAGAACATGATCCATTTGAACTTCCTAAATTAAAAACCTATTTTAAACAAAAACTCTTGAAAAAAATTAGTCATGTAATTGCTGTTTCTGAATCGAACAGAAAATTAATGTTAAACCTTTTCCCACAACTTAAAAATCGGATTACGTCTATTCACAATGGAATTGATGTAACTTGGTTTGAATCGCAACTTTTAAGTTTTAATGAGAATAAGCGCAATGAGTATCGTGAAAAAACTTTTAATGTCGCTGAAGATATTAAGGTGATTCTAACTGTTGCTGAACTTCATGAACGAAAAGGAGTAAACTATCTAATTAAGGCAATGCCATTTATTGTTAAAAAGGAAGAGAATTGCCATCTGGTGATTGCCGGAAGTGGCGGAGAACGTGAAGAACTTGAAACTTTGGTTAAAAAAGAAGGTGTAATGGACCATGTGACATTCCTAGGATTTAAAAAAGATATTCCCCATTTGATGAAGGCATCTGATGTTTTTGTTTTACCAAGTATTAAAGAGGCATTCGGTCTTGTTATTCTAGAAGCAATGGCGGCTGAATTGCCTATTGTTGCAAGTGACGTTGGTGGTATTCCTGAAATTATTAAAAATGGTGAAAATGGCACGCTTGTTCCTCCTCATGATGAAGAAAAATTGGCAAAAGCTATTGTTAAGTTAATGGCCGATCCGAATCTTATCGAAAAATATGTTACGACAGGATTTGAAACTTTAAAAAAGACTTTTGACGCAAAAATGATGGCAAAAAATACTGAAGCGATTTATGATAAAGTCCTCACATAAAAAATATATATGAAGGTTAAAACGCTTTTTGTCTGTAATAGTTGCGGTTTTGAAAGTCCAAAATGGACCGGGAAATGTCCATCATGTGATACATGGAATTCTTTTGAGGAGAATACTATTGATACCTCGGTTGTTAGGGCGCATAAATCGGTAAAGCCGAAAGATCCCAAACCACTTGTGCTCACCACTTCTAAAGAAGAAAGGCTTGTTTTGGAAATGGACGAAGTAAATCGTGTTCTTGGAGGCGGAGTGCTCGAAGGAAGCCTCATACTATTAACTGGCGAACCGGGAATTGGGAAATCGACACTTACATTGCAACTTTGCGATCAATTGGTCGCTTTAAAAAAGTCGGTTTTGTATATTTCTGGTGAAGAATCGCAAAATCAAATAGCCGGACGCGCAAAACGTTTAAAAATTAATTCGGAAAATATTTCATTTTTGGCTGAAACGAATTTAGAAACAATTATGGCAACTTTGCGCCAACATAAACCAAACATTGTTGTTATCGACTCAATCCAAGTGCTCCATAGCGCTGACTTAAGCGGAATTTCTGGAGGTGTCGGACAAATCAGGTATGCAACGGAACAGTTCATGCAATATGCAAAAGAAACAGGTACTCCAGTGATTTTGATTGGCCATGTTACAAAAGACGGAGCTCTTGCTGGTCCTCGTGTTTTAGAGCACCTGGTCGATACTGTTTTGTATCTTGAAGGTGACAGATATCAGCATTTCAGAATTTTGCGTAGTCAAAAAAACAGATTTGGAACAACAAATGAAATTGGGATATTTGAAATGCATGAAAACGGACTTGAGGAAGTAAAAAACCCATCAGCTCATTTACTTGAAGGACGAAAAGAAAACGCAATCGGATCTGCAATTACAGTAACTCTGGAAGGAACCCGTCCCCTACTCGTTGAAGTGCAGGCTTTAACCAATATAACGCCTTTCGGGTATCCAAAACGCACCGCAACAGGTTATGACGTTAATCGAATGCAACTTTTGATCTCTGTTTTGCAAAAATACGCAAATTTAAATCTTTCTAATCAGGATATTTTCGTAAATGTTGTTGGAGGAATTCGAATTAACGATCCTTCGTGCGATTTAGGAGTCCTTGTTGCAATTGCCTCATCATTTTTAAAGAAAACAATACCCACCGAAACTGCTTTTATTGGCGAAATAGGACTTTCCGGAGAAATTCGAACGGTTAGTCAAATCGAAAAAAGAGTCAAAGAAGCAGAAAAACTAGGATTCAAAAATATCGTCACGCCAAAAACGGTGAAAGATGTGATGTCAGCTATTCAAGCACTTTAAATACCAAAAAATTCCTCTGCATTTTTCGTTGTAATCTCTGCGATTTCGCTAAATGGCACGTTTTTAATGCGAGCCATTTCTAAAGCAATCTCAAGAACATACGAAGGTT
Organism: Patescibacteria group bacterium; assembly: GCA_042568575.1. Taxonomy (GTDB): domain Bacteria; phylum Patescibacteriota; class Gracilibacteria; order UBA1369; family PNNO01; genus JAJRYP01. Next base: position 216,454 of record JBHPIO010000001.1, read on the forward strand.
CGTTTGTTTTGCCTCTAAATTTCTGCGGAGAGAGATATGGACAGTCAGTTTCAATCATCATCGCATCCGGAGGGCATTCTTCGACAACTTCACGCAAATTATGAGCTGTTGGATATGTGATAATTCCTGTAAAGGAGGTCATGTAGCCAGCCAGCCAAACTTTACGTGCAAATGATACGTCGCTTCCAAAACAATGGAAAACAGCATCCTTTATGTCATTCTCTTGAAGAATTTCAAGACATTCCTCGTCTGCATCTCTGTTATGAATGATAAGTGGCTTATTTAATTCCTTCGCAAGAGCAATATGCTGCTTTAAAACACTAATTTGAATGTTTTTTGGTGAGTATTCCTTAAAATAATCAAGCCCCGTCTCCCCTATCGCTACAATTTTCTCGTGACTTGCAAGTTTTTTAAAGGCTTCCCACATTTCACCAGTTAGCTTTTTAGAATCCTGTGGATGCAGGCCAACAGAAGCGAAAATTCCTTCATAGTTTTCAGCAATTTTAATTGCTTCTTCAGTACTTTTGATATCACAACCCACAACAATCATCTTTTTAACACCCTCATTGTTGGCGCGACTAATAACATCCTCAATATCGTTTGAAAGTGGTTTAAATTGTATGTGGCAGTGGGTGTCGATTAGCATAAAAAGAATTTAGTAGTCGAAGTTCAATCTATCATTTTTTTAGTAAAATAAAAACAACAACTTGACAGAACATCGAAAATTGATTAAATTCACCTCTTATTAAATATTTATATGGCAGACAAAAAACCATCAGAACGCATTGTGTCTCCAGAACATATAGATCCTGACGTTCGCGTATTCTTTCGTAACGAAGAAGACTTCACGTTACCTGACTCGATAATTAAGAGCGCTGGAGGACATATGGTTGGAGTTCTAGAGGGAGAGAAAGAACCGATTGCAGATGTATGGCTTACTTTCAATCAAAACCTTGTATCAAGGAGGGTGGTTGTTACAGATCCTGAAGATGACCATGACATGAAAACAGTTGAAGCTATTGAACAAATGAAGGCAGCCATCTTTATGGGTCGTGAATTTACACCTGATGTAATTCAAAGAACAACGCAGTTGTTAAATATGGTTGTAACAAAGAGTCCAGATGCAGCCATTGTCTTGGCTTCGCATGGGATTAACACACAAATAATCGATGCAATCAGAGAGAGCACAGATGTAAAAGTAATTCATGCTGTCAATTTAGATAACTACATGCATGCCATTGTGCGTCTTCAAGCATTGATAACAGATCTTTAATCAACTAACTTTCATTTGTTTTCTCAGGCATTTTATGTAATGTTTATTTTCGTATGAAAGTAAGCATTTTAATTGTACAATTCGGCGACGCAAAACCTACAATCGCTTGTATTAAGTCAATATACAAGTCTTCGATTGATAAAAAAGATTTCGAAATTATTATTGTCGATAATAATCGCAATGATGAACAGAAAGAAGTTTTTAAACGAAAATTTCCGAAAAGTATTTATGTAAAATCAAAGAAAAACAATTATTGCCATGCTTTAAATGTTGGAGTTAAAAAAGCCAAAGGTGAATTTGTTCATGTTTTAAATCCTGACACGCTCCTGGATAAAAATTGTATCTCAGAGCTTTTAAGAACATTTGAAAAAGATAAACGAATTGCAGGAGTTACTTCAAAAATTCTATTCAATAAATCTAAAAGGATTAATAGTCTCGGAATCGAAGAAATCGGAGACCACTATTACCGTGACACTGGTTTTGACGAAGAAGATTCAGAAGATTTACGTGTAAGTTCGATTAAATATGCAAGCGGATGCAGTGTGATGTATCGAAAAAAAGCGCTAGAGGATGTAGGTTATTTTGACGAAGACTTTGTGATGTATATGGAAGACGTGAATATGGGAATTGAACTTCGAAAAAAGAAATGGACTTTAAAAGTGAATCCAAAAAGCATTATTTATCATGCTTTTCATGGTACAGCTAAGGGTGTTGATTTACCTTCATATTTTTGTAATCGAAACAGATTTATTTTGATGGCGAAACATTATCCTCAAGATTTTGCAAAAAATATTAAAACCTCAGCTTACTATATTCATAAAAATCATGACGATCTTTTTGATTTCATTAGAGCCGGCATTTATAAATTAATGAAAGATCAACCAGAGAATGTAATTAAAAAATATCTTCCAAAGATTCTCGAAGTTACGTCGGACATTTATCCTTTTGATAAAGTTCAAAATATTTTAAATGAAATAGAACTTGTTTTCGGATTAAGAAAACCAAAGATTTTACTTTATGATCATGCTCTTCATTTTATTGGTGGAGGACAAAAATACGGATGCACCATCGCGGAAGCTTTGCAGAAAAAATATTATGTTCTTTTTATTGGGAATAAAAAAGTTGATATCCCTCAATTAGAAAAATGGTACGACTTAAATCTAAAAAAGTGTAATGTTAAAATTGTTCCGCTTAAAATTAATAAAAAGGATGAACTGATTAATCCTTCACTTGCAGAAGATGCAAGAGTAAATCCTTTTGCGCCAGTGGAAGATAATGTTTGGAAGCATGACATTTTTATAAATGTTAATATGACGCCTCATGTTAATGCATTAGCGTTGTATTCAATTTTCTTATGTCACTTCCCAGATGGTAAAAAACGAAACTTCTTCTACCCTCAGGAATACGATACTATCGTCGCAAATTCAAAATATACAAATGGATGGTTAGAAAAAAAATGGAAACTTAAGGCAGACAAAGTAATTTATCCTCCAATTGATATGGCACATAAAAAATCAGTAAAAAAAGAAAACATTATTTTGTCTGTTGGAAGATTTGAAGAAAGTGGTTCAAAAAAACAATACGAACTTGCTGAAGCGTTTAGTGAAATTTGTAAAAAGAATAAAAAAATTGCAAATGAATGGAAATTAATTCTTGCAGGAGGAACAATTCAAAAAAATCCTTATCTTAAAAAAATTCAAAGGTTTGTTAAATCAAATTCGTGCAATATTGAGATTCAAACAAACGTAGAAAATGAAGATTTAAAACAATTATACGCAAATGCAAAAATATTCTGGCACGCGTGTGGATTAAATCAGCATAAGAAAAAGAATCCACACTTAATTGAACATTTTGGGATGTCGACTGTTGAAGCAATGCAAAATGGGTGCGCTCCTATTGTCATTAATGGCGGTGGACAGCGCGAAATCATTGATCACAAAAAGAATGGATTTCGATTTAATTCTGAGAAAGATTTAAAAAAAATCACTCTTAAATTAATTAAAAATGAAAACCTATTAAGAAATATTCAAAAAAATGCAAAAAATGACAGTAAAAAATATGAGAAGCATATTTTCCAAAATCATTTCTTGAAAATTATTGATCCGATGGTTGAAAAGTTGAAAGACCCGAAAAGATTTATTCCGGAAGCACATGAAGTTTACAAAAAATTAGTAGAAAATTCAGATTAATCTTTCAAACTCTTTTTTATTTTATTTATTTCACGTTCCATTTGTTGAAGACGTGAAAGAATTTCTTTGTTGTATCTTTCCTGCCTTCCAATAACATCTCCAATGAAATATTCTGTTTCGTAATAGAATTTATTTTTCAGTTTATCAACTATTTTGCCAGTAAGTTTTCGTGGAGAAACAAATCTGCGAAAGTAACGTAAAAGATCTGCATGTTCTTTGAGTTCATCAATATCAATCTCTTTCCCTTCAAGAGCTTCTTTTTTCTTTAAAGCATTTAGATCCTTGGAAGCTTTTTCCAAAAACTTTAAAATGCGTTTCTTTTGTACATCTGATAAACTATTCATATATGATTTTAATGCCCCCTCATTGTAACGAAAGTGTTTGAGTAACTCAAACTAATACTTATGAAAATTGGTTTCGACATTACAGCTTTAAGTATGCCAAAAACTGGTATTGGCCAATATCAGTATAATTTACTGAATTCACTTTTAAAGTTAGATAGAGAAAATGAATACTGTTTGTATGCGTTTAATTTACGAGACAATAACAAGTACTCTGATATTAATTTTGACGTCAAACACGCAAACGTAAACATGCATGCATATAAAATCCCACAACGCCTCATTACTGCATGGTGGATGATGGTTCGCTACCCAAATCTGGAACAAATAACAGAAAACTGTGATGTTTATCAAATCTCCGAAATTTGCCAACAACCAACAAAGAAAAAAACAGTCGCATTTATTCATGATTTAACAACAAAATTCTTCCCGGAATATCATCTGTTTAAAAATAAGATTCTTTATCACCATCGTTTTAAAAATATTAAGAAATATGCGAATGCGATTCTTACAAACTCTGAGCACACAAAAAATGACATTGTTGAACATTTGGGAATTGAACCTGGTAGAATTTTTATAACCCCTTTTGGAACCCACGAACGTTTTCGAAAAATAAATGACGAAGGAAAAGTTAAAGCAGTTTTAAATAAATATAATATTACCGATCCTTATATTTGTTATTTAGGAACAATCGAACCGCGTAAAAATTTAAATAATCTTTTTGAAGCATTTCACCAATTAAAAGAACAGGAATGTATTCCGCACAAATTAGTTTTGATCGGGAAAGAAGGATGGTATTACGAAAATATTTATAAAAAAATAAACGAACTTAATTTAGATAAAGATGTTATTAAAACAGGTTTTGTTCCTGATGAAGAAATTCCACATTTATTAAATGGTGCTGACACATTTGTTTATCCATCGTTTTATGAAGGATTTGGTTTGCCTGTCTTAGAAGCTATGGCATGCGGAACACCAGTTGTAACTTCACGAATTTCTTCGCTCCCTGAAGTTGGTGGTGACGCAGTAAAATATATTAATCCAAAAAGGCCTCAAGATATCGCAGAAAAGTTATTTGAGTTTATTAAATCAAAAGATGAGCGAGAAAAATTTGCAAAACTGGGAATTGAGCGTGCACAAAAATTCTCATGGGAAAATTGCGCAAAAGAAACTCTCAAAGTTTATAAGAAAGTTGCTCGCGGATAATTATTGAATACTGTTTTTATATTTTTCAACAACTTCCGCTGTTTTACCGAATGCTGTAATTTCACCATTTTCGAGAAGCATTGTTTTGGTGCAAAATTTTTCAACACTATCTAAATCGTGACTGACATAAACAATTGTTTTGCCGGAACGTTTTAATTCTTCAAAAGTGTTAAGACATTTTTTTTGAAAAGGCAAATCCCCTACCGCAAGAACTTCGTCACACAAATAAATATCAGCATCTACCTGGGATGCAATTGTAAATGCAAGACGCACCTGCATTCCTGATGAATAATTTTTAAGTTTCATTTCCATAAAATCTTCAAGCTCTGCAAAAGCAACCATTTCACGATATTTCTTATCAATTTCTTTGTGACTTAATCCAAGAATCACTCCATTTAGATACACATTCTCACGAGCACTCAAATCCCCGTTAAATCCAATCCCAAGCTCTAGAAACGGCGATATTGAGCCGTCAACATCAACCTTTCCGGTTGTTGGAGTATAAATATTTGCAAGAATTTTAAGAAGCGTACTCTTTCCACTTCCATTCCTTCCAATAATTCCAAGAAAATCACCCTCATTTACTTCAAGATTAATATTTTTAAGAGCATGAAAGTCATCATATTTAATTCTTCGATGAAAATGTACAATATGCTCCTTCAAAGTATCACGCCTTTCGTGCGGAATTCTAAATACTTTACTTACATTTTTTAACCCAATTAATTGAGACATAAATTAAATGTTTTCGGGAACTGATTTTTGATAGCGTTGAAAAAGAAAAACACCAAGAATAAAAAGAAGTATAGTCATAAATAGCAAAACAAGATTTAAATTAATTGCAGGAACATGACCTTGAATAAAAATCGTCCTGCTATATTCAATTACTCGCGCGAGTGGATTTAAATAAACAAGCCTATGATAGGATTCAGGAATCATTGAAACCGGATAAATAATTGGTGTCATCCAAAATCCAACTTGCAAAAGCACATCCCAAATATGTGAAAGATCACGGAATTTGATGTACATAACAGCAAGAATTAATGCAAAAGATAAAATTAAAAAGTAGAGTTCAATTACATAAACTAGGAAAAATAAAAATGAAAAGCTAAAGCCAATATCACTAATAGCAACAAAAACAAAAAACACAATCATGTTCAATAAAAATGTGAGAAAAGATGTAATTGTTGATGCAATTACAATAATAATTCGGGGGAAATATACTTTCGTTACTAAAGACTCCTTAGATTCAAATGCTCGAAGTGCAATCGAAGTCGCTTCTGCAAAGAAATTCCAGATTATCACACCTAAAAGAAGATACAGCTGATAATTCTCTACCGGAAATCGCATAAAAATAGAAAAAACTACATATAAAACAGCAAATAATAGAAGAGGTTTTATCAAAGTCCAGAAATATCCTAACAAAGAGTTCTGATATCGAACTTTAAAGTCAGAGATTGCTATTTCTTTAAGGATCCTTAAGTTCTTTTTTGAAAATAGTTTTTCTTGCTGCATGTAATTATTTAAATTGTGCACCGTTATAGTGTACATAAAAACACTTAACGTTTACAAATGTACTTTACGCTGGTAAATTTATAAACGCATGTTTTTATTTTATACAAGCTTATATAACACATATAGACCATGATTATTGTAATGAGAAAGTCTGCTTCGGATGATCAGATAAAAGCGATTATCAACGAGATCAACGAGAAAGGACTAAAACCAATGCCACTTTATGGCACAGAGAGGACTGTTATCGCAGTTATTGGTGACGAACGTATTCTGGATCCACAACACATCAAATCGCTTCCAGGTGTAAGTCAGGCGATGATGGTACTCCCTCCATATAAGATGGTGAGCCGAGAAACAAAACATGAAGACACAATTGTAACAGTTAAAGGTGATATTGAAATCGGTGGAAACAAAATTCAAATGATGGCCGGACCTTGCGCTGTTGAGAACTACAAATTTACAAAAGAAGCAGCTCAGGCATGTAGCGCTGTTGGTTGCCGAATTTTAAGAGGTGGAGCTTTTAAACCTAGAACAGGGCCGTATTCTTTCCAGGGACTTGGTGAAGAAGGTCTTAAAATCTTAAAACAAATCGGTGAAGAAGAAAATATGGCAGTTGTAACTGAAATCCTTGATATTCGTGATATCGATTTAGTTGCAAAATACGCCGACATCTTGCAAATCGGAGCTAGGAATATGCAAAATTTCAATCTTCTTGAAGAAGTTGGAAAAATTAAGAAACCAATCCTATTGAAACGTGGACTTTCGGCAAAAATTAAAGAGTGGCTACTTGCTGCCGAATATATTCTTTCAAACGGGAATCCAAATGTAATTTTGTGCGAACGTGGTATTAGAACTTTCGAAACAGAAACAAGATGCACTCTTGCACTTTCTTCTGTACCACTTATTAAAGAATTAAGTCATCTTCCTATAATTGTTGATCCAAGTCATGCTACAGGAAAACCTTCATTAATTCCGCCAATGACAAAAGCCGCAATTGCATGTGGCGCGGATGGAATCATAGTTGAAGTACATCCAAAACCAGACGAGGCACTTTGTGACGGTCAACAGGCACTAATTCCTGAACAATTCTCAAAATTAATCGACGAATTGAAACCAGTTGCCCAGGCAGTAGGAAGAACAATGTAATCCAAAGCATTTTCTATGAAAAAAATAACTGTTCCTCTAAAAAAGAGAATAGATTACTCATATGCGATTAGTTATTCAACTGATTATATCTCCGAATTAGTTGCAGATATTAAGAATAACAAATGGGGAAAGCGGTACGCTGTTATTTCAGATTCAAAAGTAAAAAAATTATATGGAGAAAAACTTGTTAAGAAATTAAAACGTTCTGGAATTAATGCAGAATTACTTTCATTTCCTTTTGGTGAAAAAAATAAAACGCTCGATCAGGCAGAGAAATTAATTCACCAACTTTCAAAATTAGAATTTCATAGGGACGATTGCGTGATAGCTTTAGGAGGAGGCGTAACTGGAGATTTAGCCGGTTTTGTTGCATCTATTTACATGCGCGGCATTCCATATATCCAAATTCCAACTACACTTTTATCAATGGTTGATTCATCTGTAGGTGGAAAAACCGGTGTAGATAGCTCATGGGGGAAAAATTTGATTGGAACCTTTTATCAACCAAAAAAAGTTTATATCGACACAGTATTTTTGAAAACTTTACCAAAGAAACAATTACGAAATGGAATCGCTGAGGTTATTAAATACGGAGTTATTAAAGCTCCATCTATTTTGAGGGCTTTGTACAAAAAACACGAGAAAGTAATGGGTCTTGATGAACGTATTCTCAAAAGAATCATAATGAGATGTATAAAAATTAAAGCTGACATCGTAGGCAAAGATGAAAGAGAAACAGGCATTAGAAAAATTTTAAATTATGGACATACAGTTGGCCATGCAATTGAAAAAATTTCAAAATTTAAAGTACAACACGGAGAAGGAGTTAGTTTAGGAATGGCAGTTATTAACACAATTGCCACAGACAAAAAGATGTTCGCAAAAAAGAAACAGCTCTACATAAAAAATATTTTTAAACTCTACAATCTTCCAACAAAATTTCCAAAACCAATCGACCCAAATAGATTAATTAACATAATGAAACAGGACAAAAAAGCGAAAAAAGGAAAAAACTATTTTATCGTGCCCCAAAAACTAGGAAAAGTATTTTTAAGTGGAAAAATTACAAACCGAGATATAATAAAAGCATGCAAAAAGCACTCATAACTCCAAAACAACTCGAGACGTGTACAATAAATATCCCTGGATCTAAAAGTTATACAAATCGGGCGCTTATTATTGCTGCGCTAGCAAAAGGAAAAACGACTTTGATTAATCCCCTTTTTAGTGACGACACACAATATACAATTGATGCACTAAAAAAACTCGGAACAAAAATTAAACGTACAAAAAATGACGATCTTGAAATTCATGGTACTGGTGGGCAATTCAGCAACCCCAAAGAAATACTTTTTTTAGGAAATGCCGGGACAGGAATCAGATTTTTAACTGCTCTTTTAGCACTTGCACCATTTAAATCAAGAATCACAGGAAACATGCGTATGCAAAAGAGACCAATAAAAGATTTATTAAATGGTCTACGTCAATTAGGTGCAAAAATCGAAAGTGTTAACAAAAATGGTTACCCGCCCGTACGAACTAAAGGTGCAACAATTAAAGGCGGTACTGTTGAGCTATCAGGGAAAATAAGCAGCCAGTTCCTTTCTGCTATTTTAATAGTAGCCCCATATGCTCAAAATGATGTAACAATTAAAATTTCAGACGAACTTGTTTCAAAGCCATATGTTGATATGACACTTGGAATTATGAAGGCTTTTGGAATTGAAGTTGATAATAAAAATTATAAGAAGTTTATAATTAAAAGTGAGCAAGAATATACTCCACGCGAATATATAATTGAAGGAGATGCATCCTCTGCAACATATTTCTTTGCACTTTCGGCATTACACGACACGCCCATATATTTACAAAATATTGATCGTTCTAACTCCCAAGCAGATATTCATTTTTTAGATGTTCTTGAAAAAATGGGATGCAAAATTATCGAAAATGAAAATGGAATTACAATTAAAGCACCAAAAGAACTAAAAGCACCTGGAAAAATAGATTTAAATCATATGCCAGATGCAGCTATGACAGTTGCAATTATGGCCGCATTCACAAAAGGTAAAACTATACTAAGTAATATTGCAAATCTTCGTGTGAAAGAAACAGATCGAATCGCTGCGTTAGTTAAAGAGCTTTCAAAACTAGGCGTAGAATG
>JBHPIO010000010.1:0-54701 GCA_042568575.1 Patescibacteria group bacterium
TCATGCCTTTCTTCCATTATCCTGTAAATCATTTCCGCCATTTCGCCGCGGGTAACTTCGTCGTTTATGTATTCAAATGATGATGGAATATAACCCTGCGCACCAAGTGTTTCAATATAAACGCTATACCACTCACCACCCTGTGGAGTTATCGTCTCAATTTCAAAAACATTCACCAAAATCTTGGAAGCCTCCGCCAGATTTATGTTATTTGCAGGCCCAAAACTACCATCTGGATAGCCGCTTATTATTCCTTCTGATTTCGCATAACAAACATAAGAAGTGAACCACCTCTCGGCCGGAAAATCATTAAAACATGTTTCTGTGTACCCAGTTGGCTCCTCACCGTTTTTTGCTTCTACAAGAATTTTCGTAAATTCCGCACGGATAATCGACACGTCCGGACGATAAGTTCCGTCATCATATCCCTCAACAATTTCAAGATCAGTGATGTAGTCGATCGCCTCATTGTAATCCGTTGAAGAATCGACATCTGAATATGCGTATGCCGAACTAGCTAGCAAAATAAATAGAGCGAGCGTTAAAAAGATTAGTTTTTTCATGGTAAGTGTTTTAAGAGGTCACATTGTACCATGAAATTACCAGGTAATCCGTGATTACCGAGTAATATTTTACGAAACTCTCTCCACACTTCCTCTAATTTCTCCTGAAACAGCCGCAATTCCTTCAAGTTCTTGTAACTTTCTAAATATTTCCAGATAAGTGTCTGCTTGAACCCTTTCCGGGAAATATCCCTGGTTTAAAGCAAGGAATTCTCCAAGTTTAAGTAAACTTGTTACTGTTCTATCATCTTTATTGTCCAAGGGGGCATTCATAATTTCAGAAATTACATGTATTTTTGCCCCATATGCACGATAAGGGATAAAGCGTTTAAGAAGTCTGACAGGGTCATCTGTTGCAGTTTTTGCAACTTTCAGCAAAGCATGTGAAATAAGCTCTTCACGAGAATATCCCATTTCTACAGCTCTACCATCCGCCGGAGGCAAAATTGCATCCTCTCTTTCATTTAGAGCTTTTGCAATTTGGAGAAGCATATTTACATCCTCCATTTGGTCAATCCATTCAAGCCATTTACGCGCAGAACTTCGCCCGGTAGTAAGCATTGGTAATGTGTCCTTTCTCTCTCTTCTTTCTGGTGTCATTTTTTTATAATTATTAAAACAGAGTATCATTGTATACATTTTTACAATTTTGTCAAGCCGCCACTCTTTTTGAAAGAAATATTCCATTAAAAGTGTAGTAGTATACGAACAGAAACTCCCTAAATTTCGCATGAATCAGAATACTCAACAAACTGATGAGCAACTGGCTATTGTCAGCCTTAAAGACAAAAACAAATTTGCCGAACTTGTGCAGCGTTACGAGCAAAAGCTTTCGCGCTACATCAGGCGTCTCACAAATTTGAATACTCAGTGCATTGAAGATGTTTTGCAGGAGACATTCATCAAAATCTATAAAAATCTTAATAATTTTGATCCGACTTTAAGCTTTTCTAGCTGGGCATATCGAATCTCGCATAACGAGGCATTAAATTACATCCACAAAAATAAGAATAAAAACACGGCACCTATTGAAACCGACGATAAGGACACGGCAAGCCTCATCGACATCCTGGAAAGCGATACAAATGTAGAGGCCGAGGTTGCTCAAAAAGAAATTGCAGAGAAAATCCGTGTGGTAATAAAAAAGCTCCCAAAAAAATATCGTGACGTCATTATCTTGTATTATCTTGAACAAAAAGACTATTCTGAAATTAGCGATATCCTTAAAAAGCCGATGGGAACGATTGCAACGTTACTCAACCGGGCAAAATCAAAATTTAAAACACTCGCACTTAAACATAATATCGTAACTTAATAGTTCATGACCAAAATAAGCAAATCGGTTATCGACAAAATAGATGAGAAACACATTAAACCCATTCCAAAATGGCAGTTTGTTCTTTTGAATGTGGCCATGTGGGCTCTGTTTGTTGCAACTATTCTGCTTGGTGGAATCGCGACCAGTCTTGTTATTTTGAAATTATTTAACACTCAATGGGCACTTGCTCCACGTATTGGTGGCAATTTCTTTATCGTCCTTCCTTATATATGGTTTGGACTTCTTGCTTTGATGATCTTTATTGGATCAAAAATATTCGAGAAAACAAAGAAAGGGTATAGGCGCAATCATTGGACTATTGCCGGGATTAGCGTTTTGGCTTCGATTACTCTTGGATGTATTTTCTATTCAACCCATGCGGCACAAAATGTTGAAGAAACTATGCAGAAACATGTTCCTGCATATAAGGAGCTTCAACAAATACGTGAAAAAGTGTGGCATGCGCCTGAAGAGGGATTGCTTCCTGGAAGAATAGTCGAAGCTAGTTCAGAATCATTAATTATTTTGAATGACTTGACCGGTCAAACTTGGGAAGTTGATATTGAAGATGCAAGAATGGCTCGCGATGTCACATTAAAAGTTGGAATGCCGGTTCTTGCTACCGGAGAAAAAACAGGTGATTTGGAGTTTAAAGCAGACGCAATTAGAGCTCACAAAAACCTTCCACCGCCATTAGAAAAAGCAATGAAAAGGGGTATGGAAAAGCCAAGAGAAAGAAGTTTATAAAAAAAAGTGAAAGAAACTTTCAACCCAGGTTGTAGTAGTAAATGTAAACGCTCTAGAGTTTAACATTTATTCTTTAATAACACAGTCATGAAAAACGTAAACAAAGTATTGGCCATAACTGGAATCGTTGCAGTTCTAGCTATAACAAATGTCGCATCAAGTGCGCTTGCTAATACAGGAGAAGGAGTTAACGAGGGAGATGCACCTCAAATGCAACAAATGCACAAACAGATGGATCCTGAAAAAATGGAAGAAATGAAACAGCACCGAGAAGAGGTGAAAGCGGCAGTAGAAAGTGGAGACTACGATGCGTGGTATGCACTAATGTCAGAGCACGAACGTGCGGGAGACATTCTTGAAAAGATCAACGCAGACAACTTCTACCTTCTAGAAGACATGCACCAGGCAATACAGGATGGTGATCGTGAAGGTGCAAAAGCCATCGCTGATGAGCTTGGAATTAAGAAGCCAATGAAACATCGCGGGAAAATGGGGAAAAACTTTGACCCTGAAAAGGCTGAAGAAATGAAGGCGCACATGGAAGCAGTAAAAGGATTCGTTGACAGTGGAGATTACCAAGGTTGGGTTAATTACTTAGCTGAAGAAGGAAAAGATCCAAAGATCCTTGAAACTATCAACGCGGACAACTTCCACTTATTGGGTGAATTACACGAAGCAAAAGAAAATGGAGACCGCGAAGGAGCAAAAGCAATCGCTGACGAACTTGGATTTGAAAGACCAATGAAAGGAAAATTCAAAGGTAGAGTGGGAGGACAAAGAGGTCCCGCACAACAGTAACTTATGAACTTAAGTTAGGGAGAGAGGAAGGCGGCAACTGAAAGGTTGTCGTCTTTTGCTTGAGAATGCGATGAGCTTTGCGAATCGGATTATCAAGTACGCATAGCGCTGCTTTAACATGCGCATGAGCGTAGCGAATCGGATGGTAAAGTACGACGAAGTGTGCTAATCAACTCCATCTTTTCTTGATTCCACTTCTTGAGAGATCCTTTCTATGTTTTCGGTGCTTTCAGTATCTTCAGCTTTTCTAAGCATTTCAAAAATTTTTCTCATCGTCTTGCTCCACATATCTGTCGGAAAAAACCTCTTATAATCAAGAAGCAGTATGCCAAGTTCACCGAGATCGGAAAGAGAACCGTTTTCAATTAGTTTATCCAGTAGTTCATTTATTCTTTTTAAGCCTTCTTTCAGTTCACTATCTTCATGTGGCAAATCCAAATATCTTTTAAACGCGTAAAATATTAATTCAACCCTAGTAAAGCTACAATTAACAGCTCGCTCCTTAGTCGGCTCTGTAACAGACAAATGATTTTCTGCCAATTGTTCAGCTGCAATAAGCACAAAATTTGGACGATCGGTAGCCTCTATGAAGTCTTTCCACACATCTGGATCGCCAGTCCCGAACACAGGCATCGTTGATGTTCTATCGGGTGTCTCAGCCATATTGATTAATATAAAGGATGTTATTGTATAGCTTCTAGGGGTTTTGTCAAGCAGCTTGAGGCGTATGGTATTATATCTTCATCCGCAAATAACCAAATGACATGTTCGAATGGATCGCCGATATGATTACGTTTAATCTCCTTAATCTCGAAAGAGAAAGTGGCTATGGAGAGGCCCTGCACTTCTTTATCTACGACAGTATAAAGATTCTGGTTTTGATATTTGCCGTCGTTTCCTTGATCGCTTTTATACGAACCTTTTTGCCCGGCGAAGATATTAAAAAATTTGTTTCAAAGGCACGATTTGGACTTGGGAATTTGGCAGCGGCAGTATTTGGAGCAGTCACACCTTTTTGTTCATGCTCTTCGATCCCAATATTTATTGGATTTTTAAAAGCGCGGATTCCAATGGGAATCGCGTTTTCGTTCTTAATAACATCACCCCTAGTAAATGAAGTTGCCTTCGTAATAATGGGAGGACTTTTTGGATGGAAGCTTGCAATTATGTACGCATTTTCCGGAATCGCCCTTGGGGTAGTCGCGGGTATGCTTCTAGGATCGTTGAAGATGGAAAGCAGTATTATTCTTAACGAAAATGGGCAAGACAAAAAACAGATAGTACTTCCAAGAACTCTAAAAAAGAAATTCACATATTCATTTAAACAAGGTCTTAAAACACTTAAGAAGCTTTATCCATATATACTTGGAGGAATGGCTCTTGGCGCTTTCATCCATGGCTTCGTTCCTCAAGAATTTTTCATGAATTATATTGGAAAGTATAGCGTGCTATCGGTTCCTATCGCCGCAATCGTTGGAATCCCAATTTATGCAGGATGCTCAACAGTCGTTCCTATAATATTTGGAATAACAGCAAACGGCGTTCCACTTGGGACATCACTGGCTTTCATGATGTCGATAGCCGGATTATCTTTGCCGGAAGCAATCATTTTAAAGCGCGTAATGAAATTAAAACTGCTCGCGATTTTCTTTGGAATAGTCGGAGTTGGGATAATACTTATTGGATATTTGTTTAATTTGGTTGGAGTGGTTTAGGAAAGCAAAGCCTTCTTGACAAATATGCATAATTTGCTAATATACTTCCCTGATTATTGAGCAACGCACCTTGCATTACCCAAGGCAATCATAACCACTTACAAATGGCCGACGAAATGAAAACTAAGGCGATTCCTGCAATGCTGCAAGAAACAGAGGACACTGGATTAATAACTGATGACTCTCTTGAAGCTCTTAAAGCGAAAAGGCTTCAAGCCGAAGAAAAAATCGAGAATCTGATAAGATTGCACGGAGAAGGTAAGATATCTGAAGAACGGATGAAAGTAAGAATCAATACAATACGAGAAGAAATACAAACGATACAAGACCAGATAATCGCTTCAGACTTTGATGACGAAATACTGTCCTAGCCTTATTTTATGACTGGATGGCGCTTTTCGCTACAGTATACCGTTTGAGCGTTGGTAGAGTTTGATTGTGTAAGAAGTGTGCTAGATCAAGCTACGAAGAAGAAGCGTAGCGCCTGATTGAGTAGGTTGAGCCCGTACGACGAAGTGCTAGAGGGGCACACCCAGTGCTTGCATTATAGTATAATATGTATAGATTTTGCCATTGACATATTTACGCTATTGTATTTACAATAACGTCCAATTCTAAATTTTGAAAGATGACTGAAATCCGAAAGTCCCCAGAGACAACAAGAAGCACTGTAACATTACCAAGTGATGATTTATACAAATTAAAAAGTGCTCTTCGGCATAATGCACAAACAACTGTTCATATAACAAGAAATTTCCTTCGTGGCAAAAACTCCATCCCGATTGGAGATGGGAAAGCGGCAACTTTAGAAGTCCTTACCGACGAAGAAATACAAAACCTTTTAGGTGATACTCCAAAGAGGTTAAGGTTATCAATTGCCACTGCAAAAAGACCTAAATATAATGGTCCGTTAAAAAGATTGGGGGATGAAGATTTACAAAGGCTCGAAGAATTAGCAAATTCAGATTGGAGTGTTCCAGAAAATATTGCAAATTTGGCAGTTGCATTAAAAGCTGAATTTCAAGATTGTTTTAAAGAAAAAATTGTTCAAGAAGTAAATGAACTCGCAGCCATTATTAACGGAAGACACGCAATAATTATTGAAGGACTGTGGAAATCAACTAATAGAGCAACTCCAGAACAAATAACAGCTTATTGTGAAAAAAATAGACGTGAATTTATAGCATGGATTCAACGACATATTGATGAAGAAGCTGATAAGTCATCGACGAGAGTAGTTTTTTTAACAAATCTATTAGCTACTGTTACTTCATGTGATTATACTAATCTCGAAGTGTTGGATAGAATTTACGACCAAATAGATTAAACGAATAATCCCCTACGCAAGCCAAACTGGAGCCATCGCCGGGGATTGAACCCGGGACCCCACCCTTACCATGTATAGATGATGTTCGTTGAAGGGCGTTTTTCGCTACAGTATGCCGTAAAGTTAGTGAGCGAGTTTGGTTGTGTGAGAAGTGCTAGAGGGGCACATCCAGTACAATAATTATATAACATAATTTCAAATTGAAATAGATAAAGATAATATGTAAACTTTAATCAAATTCCTAAAGTATTAATTTCTTATGGTTGATCAACTTGATAAAAATAGTATACCTGACGAGCTTGAAGTTAAAGCTGATAGTGAGCTACCTGATATAGATCCCAGGTTAATAGAATTAATGTCAACTGTATCATCGCAAGCAGAAATACCTCTCGACCTTCGTGGAATACAAGAGCGTGGAATCCAAAAATTAAAAGCTCTACAAAAACAACCTCAGTCAGAGGGTAGTAAAGCTGCTTTAGGTAGAATTATAAAAAGATTAGAAGAAACTCCCATATTAGTAAATCTGTCAGCAGAAGAAATGAGTCGCCGCAGAGGTTGCTTTTGATGACTTTTCGCTTACACAAGCCAAAATGGAGCCATCGATGGGGATTGAACCCATGACCCCACCCTTACCATGTATAGATGATGTTTGTTGAAGAGTGTTTTTCGCTACAGTATGCCGTTTGAGCGCTGGTAGAGTTTGATTGTATGAATAGTGCTAGAGGGGCACACCCAGTGCAATTATTATAGCATGTTTTATAATCCTAATGCTTTTAATCTTTCTTTCATATCTTTGGGCGTTATTTTAACACCTTGTCCCCTTAGTGCAGCTTTTACTCTGTCTACTTGATCGGCAACTTTAAGAAAAGCTAGCTCTAGTTCATTTAATGGTTGAAAAGGATTCACTACGTCAGCTACATCTACTGGAAGTTCTTGTTCCCCTGCTTCTCTTAACATTTCTTGGGCTATTGCTGTCTCTCTTACTAAACTTTTAGCCATTGTTAATACCATGTCCAAAACTTCTTCTGGGGACATTTTTTCTTCATCAGGTGATCCTTCTTGCGGTAGTGATTCCTGCCTTGCTTGCACTTTCGCAATATCTGCTTGTGGATCACTCGTATCTCGATGGGGACAAGATGCATTAAGGCAATTTCTACATGCTACTTTAACTTCATCAGAGACACTATATATTGCAGAGCCTCTTCTTTCCATCAACTTACCAGATCTTCGTCCTAACGTCAGTGCTTCTTCTACTACAAAACGAGCAATCTTCTTAAATTCCTCCTTCGTTATACAACAAGGTCTACTGCCATAATACATTTTATAACCTGATTCAACACATTTTAACAACTCCAAAAAGTCTGCTTCGAAATTTGACATGTCAAATTTTGCCTGAGCCTCACCAATTGCATTTCGCCAAGGTTGTGAACCAATAAAATCTTCATCAATGCGTATTACTCCTTCAAGTGGGGTTCCTAATCCTGGTTGAGTTTTTAAATGATCAGACATATTTTTAATAGTTAATTACAAAGGATGGAATTATAACAAGTTTGTCCTTCCTTGTCAAGTGCTTAACAATACCCTTGGTAAATCCTGCACACCGTTTATTGTGCAAAATAACACTCAATAAAACTTTTAATTCGACTATTTCCCACAGGCTATTGACAAAAACAAGCAATAGTCCTAGAATCTAACCTCATTAAACAATTTCAATACATGAATCTAAAAACACGAATTGAATTATATAAAAAATTGGAGAAAAAACGAGGGAATCCGCTGATTGTTTATGTAACATCACAGAGACCTGGAGCAGAAGGATTAATGGCTAGTGATGTAATAAATGAGTTGATCAATCAAATTCAATGTCTCCCTGCAGAGTCTCAATCTGTTGATTTTTTAATTGATTCAACTGGTGGTGATGGATTGGTTGCATGGAGAACCATTTCTCTATTAAGAGAAAAAGTTGATAAAGTCAATATTATAATCCCTCACTCAGCCTTTAGCGCTGCCACATTGTTAGCTTTAGGTGGAAATGAAATAGTAATGGGCAAATTTGGATGTCTTGGTCCTATTGATCCACAAATTACAATAAAAAAAGATAATGGAGAAACCAAACAATTTGCCTATGAAGATATTGTCTCATTTCTGAGTTTTACAAAAAAAGAAGCTGGCCTAACAGAGCAAGCATACAGTGAATCAGCCTTTAATAAGCTTTGTGAAATTGTTGATCCACCAGCTTTAGGTTTTGCCAAACGTGCATCGTCATTAGCTGTAACAATTGGAGAAAAACTCTTATTAACTCATTTATCTGAAGCAAAAAAATCACAAGCAATTGCAATTGCAGAAAAATTAAATAAAAATTTCTTTAATCATGGACATGCGTTGAGTCGATCTGAAGCAAAAAAAATTGGACTCAATATTATTGAACCAGATGCTGAATTGGAAAAATTAATGTGGGAAATACATAAAAGCTTTGAGTCAGAACTAAATGTAAAAAAACCATTTGACCCAATTGCTGAATTTCTATCAGAAGCTAAGGCTGCTCCTTATTTACAATCACCACCACCACTTCATATTCCTCCACATATTGATCCACAGGCAGGTTTAAATATACTAAGCACCTACATTAATAATCAACTAAATGCAGATCCTCCTGATGTAACTCGAGAATTAAAATACGCATTCATGGAAAGCTCAAGATGTGCAGCAGAATTTTTTCAAAAAATTAAAATTCTGGTAATGAGAAAATTGGATTTGAAATTTATCGCAAGTGCTCTAAAGTTGGATTGTGGATGGAGAGATATAAAACTCCCGAAAATACAAAAGAAGAAAGGAAAAAAGAAGTAAAAACCTATTATCCAACATAAATTAATACTAACTGTTATGGAGAAAGATATATCTGTAAATAAAAAAAATAATAGATCTCCTTTTGCAATTCAATTGACAAATGAATTAACACCTACACGAGAAGAAACGAGAACCGTATCATTAGCTGAAGAAAAACATATAAGTCAAGATACTTTGAATCAAAATAATAACATTAAGACCTATTGAGAATAATTGACACCTGTGCCTGAAAGGCGGTGTTGAGATGGAAATTTTGACAACTACGTTCTTAGATTATAGTTGACTATGTATTGATTGTTATGAGATTTTGTTATATATATGTATCCTATTTATTAATGATTTATTCATATGAGTATTAAGGATAAAACTAAACAATTTTTAGCCTACTTAATACAAAAACATTCGCGCGCTTCTATCACCGTAATTATGAAACTCGCTTATTTAATAGATTTAATAAGCGTTCAAAAAACCAATAAAAAAATATCAAGTTTTCAATATGTTAGATTCTATTATGGACCATATGATAAAAGTATTAATGAATATCTTTCAGTGATGCTTGGAGAAGGTATTATTAAAAGCTTTCTTGAATATACGCCTACGGGTAACGAATATGTTGTATATTCTTTTAATGATGATAATTACAATTTTGACAAACTTTCATCTAAAGACATATCATTTATAGATGAAATCATGGAAAGTTTAAAAGGATATGGTGCAAAAACTCTTACAGAAATTACTTATAAAACAAAACCGCTGAAAAAAATGGGTGCTACTATTGGCGGGGATGAAAAACTCAATGCCCGATTAGTTCTAAAAGCTTAAATAGAAAGCATGAATATTACATCTGATGATTTTCTGCTAGCTAAAATAAGAGAACAAAATCTATATTGTGATGAAGCTTCTTTGGAAAAAGGAACAAAAAAAATAAAGAGAAAATTCAAATTAGCTGGAATACAAAACGATATAGTTACTGAATCTATAGCCATTTATAGATTTTTTGTTACTACATCAAATAAAATAACTTGTAATAATTTTTTAACTTTAACAGTAAAATCGAAAGATTGGGAAGATGTACAAAAAAAATATAAAAAACAGATAGAAGGCAATAATTCATACATTGATATACAACGAATAGAAGTCCTGACTCAAGATGAACTTCTAATGAAACTTAAAGACAAAAAGAATCAATTTATTTACGTAGCAAAATTATCCGATAAAAAATTTTCAGACTTAAAGAAACTGCCCTTTAAAATAGAAAGATTACATAGACCATTATCAGAATCAAAAACAAGTGAGATTGTGAATAGTCTAATTAGTTCCACAAAAGAAGCTGATACTTTTTTAAAAAAACTAGGTTTATAATTTAAATCAATTAACATCTAAATCTCTTCAATATTTGCTGATTCCAATAATCTTCACAGCTTTCATAACAAATTAATCTAATATATAATAACCATGCTTTTTTTGTTATTAAATAAACATTTCTTTCTGTCTAAACTGAAAAATCATGGCAAATCATAAAGCGCGTGGAAAAATCGGGAATCGAGGCGGCGGACGCAAATCTGCTTATGAAGAACATCGATCTGCAAAGATCTTACATAAAGCGTTTTTTGATGGAGTTGATATAAAAGAACTTGAAACCGCTTGTAATAAAAAGAAGGTTAAATTTATCAATGTCCTACTACATAAAGCTCTTACCAACGATCGAATTCTTATGGATTTATTTAAACGAATTCATCCTGAACATATGATCATTGAAGATCAAATGATTGAACCTATTGATTTAAGTGAAGAATCTAAGAAAAGACTCGCTAAATATGAAGACTAGTTTTCCGTCACCTAAAAGCAAAAGATACTATTTTTGAACAAATTCCATAGGTACCCAGCCAGATTCACCAACGTATGCACCTTCTAGAATTCGCACCTCTTTACTAAACCAATCCGTATCGATTACCTTCACTTTTATGCCTGTAGGAACAGAAAATACACGATCAGCTAACATAAGCTCTGCAAGACCCATCTCGTCATTTGCAACTGATATATCTAACAAATCATCAAATGCTTCTTGATCTATAGCGACAAGAATTGCTCCTGATCCAGATGATACTAATTTTGCCTCATCACCGATACTTACTGTAGTTGAAGATTTGCTTGTATAACTATTAGAATTTGTACTTGTTTTATTTCCAGCCTGACCAACAAAATATCCAACAATAATAACTATTACAATTGCCGTTATTATCATTTGCTTTGTTGACGGCGGAATTTTTGAGCCACAATGTTTACACTTTTTGGCTTTTTCTGGGATTTCACCATGACATTGTTTGCAGGTTTTTTTCATTATTTTTTTGGTTAAAAAAATGGGACAACCTAGATCTTGGTCGCCCTACATCGGCAGCTCACAAGGAGTTGATTCAGCAGGCAAGAAATAAGTTGCCCCATCTTGCACTGAATCAAGCCAAAAAAATGTGAACCGATAAATGTAGGGCGACACTTGAATTTTAAGCATAATTACCTTCAAAAGCAACCATAACTAAGCTAAAATGCCGGCATATAAGTATTAATAGAAATATCCTTGTTTGATGCAGCAAAACAACATTTAGAACTGATACTACTTAAAAATGGCGTGCATGATGCAATTGCTGAATTAAGAAAAAAATGGACAATTCCCAACAAAGGCTTTAAGAAGCTTAGAGAATCCGAGAAATGGCATATTGACTTATACAAAAAAGAAAAACATCGAGAGTTTAACGATGATATTTCCATCCTAATCTCAAAATTTCGAATAATATCCAGTTTTCGCGAAGGATTAACAAATTACATTTTATTTAACAAAATATCCTCAACAAAAATAAAAATACTACACCGAGTTAATGGAAAGAATGAAGAGCTATACTTAAAAATATATCCTGATACTGAAATCAAAGATATTGAAGGAATATGGAATTTGATTAAATTCCATAAGCAACAAATGTGGGGCATTGATCCCAACAAAAGAAACAGGAACATCAAAAAATTTGAAAGAAATAAGCGTATTCTTGAATTATCAAAAAACAAATCTGACAGAGAAATTGCAACTATCATTAACGAAGAGTATAAAGAGTCATTTATTTACAGTGATATTGCCAAAATTAGGTATAAATTAAAAAAACAAACAGATCGCTCATAAGAGAATTATATAGGCGATATCTAATTTCATTGATCATAATAAAATACCAACGGAACAATCCAAGGTTTTATTTTTTATTATGTAACTCAAAAACCATGCATCACATCATCATTCAGTACAACTGCGTACATTGCAAAGACATATGTTGCATCTGCAATAAACGTTTCGATTCCGATCATAGATATATTTATAGGTTCGAAAAGCCACACGGCGGTTTAATTTGCTATGACTGCGGAGACGAAAGGACAGGCATAGTAGATACTATTCTTTTTGACATGAGTCTGGAAGAAAAATATCAAAGAGCAATAAATCATAGAGACCGTATGAGAAGAATAAATAAATCCGAAGATGACTTACCGTTCTAAACAACAATCAGGCACTTCCCTTTGGACTCACTGGGATGAATTTGTAATGAAATATCTTCGAACTGGACGAAGCAATGTAACAGTGAAGAACGTTCGAGATGCACTAAAGTTCATTACCAGTAACTGTGGAATAACAACAATCGAGCATTGCAATAATCAACGACTGCTTGAAGATGCATTATTCGAGATGAAAAAAGAACGCCATTGGAGCAATGTTACTTATAATGCATATTTAAAAAACCTTAACACCTATTTTATGTGGTTAGAAAAACAAGGTTATATTACTGAAAATAATCTAAAAAAAGTTTCTAGATGCAAAGAAGAACTAAACGAACAATACACATTATCTGAGGATCAAGTAAAACTAGTTGTCGCTCAAATTCACGATAGAAGACAAACAAGGCTACAAAGATATAGAAATGTTTTCTTCATCGATCTCTTACGATTTACTGGAGCAAGACCATGCGAATTACTGAATATTCAATGCAAACACATAAGAGAAGAAAAAGACACTTATGTACTTGCTATCCAAGGTCGTAAGCAGAAAGGGCGAATAAGATATTACCGATTCCCTTCTTGGTTAAGAGATTCGTATGAGACATATATGGACTATAGAGCACGACTTAGAGAAAACGAGCCTTATGTGTTCATTTCATCATCAAAGCAAGGCAAATGGACTGAAAAAGGTATGAGAGGGTTGTTTAGAAAGCTGAGTAACGAACTTGAATTTAGAATTACTGCTTATTCGTTTAGAAGGTTTGTTGCAACACATTTAAATAAAGAAGGGGTGGATCTTAAAGACATTCAGCAATATTTGGGACATACGCGCCCTTCTACTACGTTGAGGTATATCGAAAGATCATGTGTATTAACTGATAAATGTGGCTTAACAATGAGTAAAATTATTGAATCTTAATTACTCTTTCGTTGATTTGTTTTGTCCCTTTTCCATCAATTATCTTTTGAGGCAATAAAAGTAAATATACCCCTTTAGCTTTAAAATTGATGTTTTTTGCTTCAACTACTAAGTCCGTTATTAGCTTTGCAGATTCACGATTTTCAATACTAAAACCAGGATACTCATCATAAACCAACAACAAAGTGCAATCGCTATAATCTTTTAAGGCTTTTTTCTTCATATTTTCCAAACATAATCGTGATGCTTTTTGTTTTGTAAAATCATCAACCACTTCCATTTCGCTATATCCTTGCTTATTTAAAGCCTTTGCAATTTTATAATCTTCAAGACCTTCAATAGCCCAACTAATCTCAACTTTATCGACTACTTTATCTGACAAATATATCTCAGCATCATATCCCTGATTGCCAATTATAGGCTTACACAAACATTTTTCGTCGTAATGAACCGAAGCAAAAATACTAAACGGATAAAGTTCTTCAACAAAGTATTTATATAGCTCTTTCTTCAAACGAGCTTCTTTGCGTAATTTTAAATCAGACTTAATTAAGTCGTAAGTATCAAACACAAATTGTTTTAACTGCTTAGGAGATCTTAATTTCTCTAAATCTTTCTTACTTAGCATACTTTTTTTTGTTTTTATAATATGATTTATTATCACCAATAAATAAAATCAGATAAAGCTTCGTTAATTGAGCAATGATTCGGTTTCTAATGCTCTTTATACTTTTAACTCTCTTAATATTATGTTTATTGTCTTCATAAATTTCTGCTAATTTATATTTCGTTAAACCGCTTTCTACAATATTCCCAAAAGTTAAAGTTCTTGTCGATTGCTGGTTTGCATTACAGAAACATTCGCTAATTTTAGTTTCATATTTTTCACTCTTATACCAAAGACTTAAAAACACATCAGCACGTCTCCAACCAAAACCATTACCCATTGTTTTTCGGTTATCCTTCAATAACCAGCGAGTTAAAAAAAGTGCAGGGATAACTTTTATAAATATGAGAATTAGTAATACAATAAGCAATTCCCATAATGCATTGCTAATTATCCAATTGATGACATCACTCCATTTGATTTCCATAATTTATGATTAACTATTAGTTCAACGCATGCATCTCAACGCTCTTACCCATCTGCTGAGCAGAGCATGAAAGATATATTGTTGTAGTTGTTATTTTAGAATGCCCCATAATCTTAGACAAGGTATAAATATCACAACCACCTTCCAGCATTAATCGAGCAAACGCGTGTCTCAATGTATGTGCAGAAAACTGTAATCCTGTGGCTTTTCGCAACCTAACCATCAATCGTTGAATCATTTTATCACCTATAGGATTATCTTTTTGCACTGCTGTAAAGAAATAAACCGACTTTTTATCTAATCTTTTTCGGTGTTGTATAAATTCAAACAACAGTGATTGAAGCCTATTATTCATTGGTATTATGCGATCTTTTCCCCATTTACCATCACGAACAAAAACACTCTTATCTTCAATTGAAACTTCTCCATATTTAAGCTGCATGACTTCTTTTCTTCTTAATCCTGCCAATAACATAATCCCAACCATCGCTCTATTTCTAAACTTCTCATATCTATAATGATATGGGAGATTAAAGGCAGCCTCTAGAACTATCTGTGCTTCTACCTTCGATAACGTTCGAGGTATTTTCTGTTCCAAACGTGGTTTCTCAATTTCAGACAAATACGTTTCTGGCACAAATCCCTCTTTAACAAGCCATTTCATAAATGGATTAAGATGTTTTAAGTGATCTCGAAAAGTACATGCAGACCATTCACGTTTTAATCTTCCGTTATAAAACCATTCTTCAAATACCTTTCGTTCTAATTGTTGTGGATTTTCAACAACAATTTCTTTCAAAAAAAGACTAAACGTCGCTTCGTACGATTTTAGCGTTGCAGGGGCATACCCCCGGATTAATTTGCCATGCTGTAGATAGCGATTCATAAGGTCGCGAAGTGATACATTTTCCATCGTAGATTGGTTAAAAATAGAGTTTGGGGAACCCTCTGCTCTCCTCTACACATAGCCAAAAAATGGAGCCGTCGTCGGGATTTGAACCCGAGACTTCCACCTTACCATGGTGGCACTCTACCACTGAGTTACGACGGCATACTGTAACGAGCCGAGAGGTACTTCCCTGAGGCATGTACCCATGGGCTATCCTAATTGTTTGTGTTTTTGTGTTGGGTTAGTGGTAGATCGAGTTTTCTCTCGAGGGGCACACCCTTACCATGGGTGTGCTCTACCACTGAGCTACGATGGCACGTTTGTTATAGCCGAATTAGAGGGTTGTGTCGCATAATAACTGAGTGGATTCGAGGGGCACTCCCACGATGCAAAACTTATTCTATCAGAACAAAGCTTCACAGCAAATTCAATTCTAATCCTCTTCTAAAATTTTATTTATCCTGCCCAACTTTTGCATTAAATCGTTATATTGTTCCTGCAGTCTTCTGAATAGCCTCAATCTTGCATTATATTCACTTGGGATTAAAGTCCTATCGCTATTAGGATTATTTTCTTTTTGATATCTTTTCCACGCTCTTTGTAAAGCCTCTGCCGTTAAATCGTTTGGCTCTAAATCAAGTTCCCCAAAAATTTCTAACTTATGTATCCCGCTTGGCACGCCAAGCCATACAACTGGCTGGCTCATTAAAGAAGGATGGCTCATCACAGCAACCTGCTGAGCATCCAGGTCGTCACGCAAAGCAGCAACTGCATCCTCTTCCGAAGGAACATATGTTTTAGACACTCTAATACTTTTAACCAGCGTAGTTTTTGCAATTGAGGTTTTAAGCTTTTGCCCTTTACTAATCTTGCCACTCACAAACAAACCTCTTGATCCAACAAAATTATTTTTACCTCCAATAATTTCTATAACACCGTGATTAAAGGCAATAATATAA
Source organism: Patescibacteria group bacterium (assembly GCA_042568575.1). GTDB lineage: Bacteria > Patescibacteriota > Gracilibacteria > UBA1369 > PNNO01 > JAJRYP01. The sequence continues at coordinate 16,708 of JBHPIO010000010.1, forward strand.
GTTGATTGATTTCTACCGGCTGTTTCTAAATATACAAAATCTCCATCTTCTAATTGTGATATATAAAAAAAATCAAGCTCTGTATCGTAATCCAGCTCCTTGATTTCGCATGCCTCATCAAGAGAACCCAGCATATTTTCATCCATATAAGGAAGAACCACCATATTCTGAACCGGCATTGCGCTTTTAAATGTATTTCGAAAATACATACCAACTCGCATATTTTTTATTTTCAAATTACCTTCACCTCCAACAAGAGAATTTCTCCCGGCAATAAATCGGATTGTAGGCATTTTTTCATCTACATTCATTACTTCTGCAACGTAAGTCTGTCCATCTTCTGTCCCAATATAAATATGATCTCCGACTTTTAATTGCTCAGAGTCGAGTTCTTCTAAAAATTCATTATATTTTAACTCCATAAATGGGTAATCAAAAGGTTGTGCGTGAGTTACGACAATCCCTATAAGTACACTTGTCGTTCCGCCTTCAAAATCCAAAGCTTCGTCTACTCTTATTTCCCTGTCAGGCAGCTTTCCCCATGACCCCTCGAGCGCGTTTGGCCCAGAATAAAATTTAATAAAAATACCATCTTCGTCTTTGCTTTCAATCCAAAACACATATCTTGAACCTCCCTGTGTTTCAAGATTTAAATAGTCGTTAACCTGTAAGTCATTTGGGTTAAGCCTTAAGATGCGTGTGTCATATTCTAAACAAGAAGCTTCCAGGCTATCAATATCCGACATAATTTACGCTTAAATGGAGAATAAATTAATACAATTTTGCATTTTTGTCAATATCCAGGGGAGAGGATTTTAATTTTTTTTTAGATCCTTTTTACAACACTTCCGTATTCTGGAGGGTGCTTTTGCGCAGAAGCGTTATTCTTAACCCTCTCATTTTGATAATGAAACGACTTTTTGTGACTTTATCGCTTTTGTCTCTTGTTTTTTATCCGACAGCGACATTTAATATTCCGCTTGCGCATGCTGCTTCTCCAGGTTCAGTTGTTATTAACGAAATTACGTGGATGGGATCTGCGGACTCTACAACAGACGAGTGGATTGAACTTTACAACACGACTGATGGCGATATCGATCTCACCAATTGGACAATTGATGATGACAATGGAGACGCGATTTATACAATTGCCAGCGGAACAATTCCGGGAAATGGATATTTTTTGATCGAAGATGTACAGGAAGCAACATCAGTTAACGCGGATGCGATCATTAATATTTCTTTAGGCAACACAGGCGATTCTCTTGTATTAAAAGACGAAACCGCCCAGACAATAGACACTGTTAATAGCACCGGTGGCGCATGGTTTGCAGGAGACAACGCAAGCAAACTCACAATGGAGCGTCTTGACCCTTCAGCAAATGGCGACGACTCAGCAAACTGGAGCAACAACATTTCGGGAAATGGTTCAACTGGCCGAAGTGGAAGCGCAATCAACGGGACTCCGGGTAGTCAAAACTCTGTCTACTCGGGCGGACCGGTTGGGACAGTCACAAGCTTTGAAACTCTTACAGTAAACCCTGTTGAAGGCGACACGTTTACTATCAATGTTCAAGTGGACAATGTAACTGACATCTTAAGCTGCGGTTTTGATGTACTTTATGACGACACCGTTTTGCAATATGTTTCAGCGCAGGAAGGGATATTCTTAAATGAAAATGGGACAATATCGACATCTTTTCAGGAAGGACTTGAAAATGGAACTCCGGGAAAAATCGTTGTAGGATCATCTCGATTAACAAATCCTCCATCGGGCACTTCCGGTTCCGGAACACTTTTTGAACTTACTTTTCAGGCACTTGCAGCTACAACAACTCAGCTCACTTTCGATTCAACAAGTTTTCTTTCAGACACATCAGGCGACATCACAGCAACCTTCGATCCGGAAACAATCATAATCGATGCTGCATCTGTAGACCCGGGAACTAATCTAAACATAGTCGAAGGAACAAGCAGATATGGGCTCGATCTAACATGGGACGCACCTGTATCCGGCGCAGATTCATACAGAATTATGCGAAGAGACCAATCAGGTTCGTTCGTGGAAATCGCAAACATCGCAAACACAAACTTCACAGATTCAAACAATCTCATCCCAAATCACACATACGAATACCAAGTTATAACAGTTAAAGGAACACTGGAATCAACATCTATAAACGGGCAAGGAATCGACACACGCGGGGTAAAAGGTGACAACACAAGGTCAGACAGAGTAGACGGACGTGATCTCGATAACCTCGCGCGTCACTACACGCTCGCACTCGCAGACCCAAATTTCGATGCACTCATAGACACAACATACGACGGAATAATAGACGGAAGCGACCTAATAGATATTGGAGCAAACTGGGCAATCACATACTAACTTTAGGGAGGGGGCTGAAAATTGTCTCCTCCTTTTCCAAATAACCAAAACCATCATGCGACTACACTCATCACGCATTCTGCACATCGTTTTACTCACTTTAATTGTTTCTCTTGGAGTGTACATTTACACTCTTGCAATTCCAGCCGGCACAATTTCGCTTGCTTACAAAACCAGCGAAGATTTTCATATAGTTTCTGTGAATGCTGGTGGATTGCGACGCCCATTTTTCGGAACGGCTTTTCATCTTCACTACGATATTGATGCTTTAATATACGACCATTTCACTCTTGGTGATTATTTTACCTCGAGTGATTCTCCACTTGTCCTTGTGAACGAAAGTCTCGAAAAGGGAACTTTGATGATTGGGATTTCTCTAAAAAGAGGTGAATTGCTTGATAAGCCAGATGGCACTTTGGTTAATCTTTATTTTGAAGGTCGACCTAAAAACGATTCGACATTCACATTTTCAAACACGGTTTTTTCGACATTTGATGAGGAGCGGGAAGATGTGAGTAGTATTGATTTTGCACAATAATTGATGTGAGAAATAGGGAGTGCCTTATTTAAGTCAAATTATGCTCCTCAGAAGATGCCTGGAAACAACCGATAACTCACACGGCGCGCATAATCCCGATACCCCGGCAATTCTTCTTGTAAAGTTTTATCTTCCAGCGCGGTCCTTATCACGGCAATGATCAACGCTATTATCACTGGAATGATTGTCCAAACAGAGCCTAAAGCCAACACAATGCCCGGCAGCGCTAGAATATTTCCAGCATAACCAGGATGTCTCACGATCCGATATGGACCGCTGTCACATACTTTATGCCCTCGGTCCGTCTGAATACGCACCACGCTTGAAAAAAAGCGGTTCTCTACCAAAGCCCATCCAGCGAAGGTGTATCCAATCACAATCAAGATGAAGCCCAAGATGTTGAGCCATGTCGGGAATACAGGTGACCACCCAAAGTGGTGATCTAGTCCTGCCACAATAAATAATGGGAAAGATATACTCAGTGCCATTAATGGAGCAAGAACTTTATCCCACGATTTCACATTCTGAGCTTTTCCAAATTTGCCTCGTTCTGCCATCAATCCCGGATGCCTTTTTTCTGCCCATATACGTGGGCCTATACCCGCTACAACTATCAGTGCTGAATAAAACCACCCCTGCCACCAACCGAAATCCCATCCGCTTATCAAGAGAACTGGCGGTATAAGGAGATACGTTATTATGAATCCAACCCAATATTTGGGACCTAATTTTTGAAACGTATTTTTATTAACTATCTTTGATGCCATACCTATTCCTTTTTATTAAACTGTATGTCTTCTTCCTAAAAAATTTTGGAAATGACATTGCGCCCAATAGTATCTTAACGAGATTATATCATATGCTATAATAACTGCACTGGGTGTGCCCCTCTAGCACTCCGTCGTACGGGCTCCAGAAATACTTGCTACATAAAACTTTTCATTGGTGCAATTTCATCTCTAATCTCAGCTCTAAGATCATTTGGTAGTGCATTCACTCCTGCATTCCACTCTGCCTCCATAGCACCATAGGCAGCAGCACCCCATGCAGTTTCCGATATCATTCTTGCATCTAATGATAAGTACTGTCCTGCCATTACTTTAAGATAGATTCGAATGAATTCCACAAATTTTTCAGATTGCCATAACTCTCCATTAACTCTAATTTCAGGCATACTACTTTCTCCTAAATCTACATGTAAGTCTACTTTTATCTCACCTGAACCTAAGCCATCACCATTATCTTTAGATCTTGAACCAATTAGGGTAATAATACCTTCCAGCTCTTTAGACTGGTCGATATCACCAGGTTCAAGTCCATATAAACCTGAAAATGCTTCTCCAATAGCTAAAACCTTTTTTCGAAATACAGCCAAAGCTAGTTCTTCAGCTTGCCCTTCACTTAACATCTTAACAACACCAACATTTGGATAAAATCTACTTTGTACTGCTTGAATATCTGTAATTTCCCATCCACCAGCTCCACTTCCTAGATCACCATTTTCAGATAGAGAAAAGGCATCAATTGGTGCTTTAAAATCACCAAATTGTGCAAGCCCATCTTTAACGGAATCTATTGTAACTTCTTGTCCTTTCCATAAAACTACTTGCCTAGCTTTGGGACCACTTTCTGCATCAGGTAATTCATAATAATAAAGTTCGTGTTGTTTATCCATATTAAATTTGATTTATGATTAGGAGAAGAATACTAATGTAAATCATTGATATTTGTCAATATTGCTTTAAACTATACCACAATATCTGCACTGGATGTGCTAGATCTAGCATGAATCGGATGATTAAGTACGACGTAGTGTCAAATCCCATCGATGGCTCCATTTAATTTTACATGAAACAAACCCCATGCAATTCTCCGGAGACTGCAAATTTTGTTAATTCACTGATGCTATCCTCGTCTATACAATCATCTAATTCGCCTCCTTCTAAATCGACAGCTGACACAAAAACTTCCATGTCTCTTTGACATACACCTGTTAGGTTAAATTCAAAATCCCCATTTGAATCTGCCAATCCGTTAGCCATTATTCCATAAGTACTAACGCATTCCATTAGTTCTTCAGTGGGATTATTATGTGCGACAACTCTATAGCCGGGAGTCGCCTTTCCACTTATTGTCACTATAGGACCTTCAACCGTGCTACCATTTACTGGTGAAATTATTTCAGGTTTCACGATCACGACTTCTTGTTTTTTCGTAAGCTTAAACAACGTTATCTCATCAGTAATTTTTGTTGTTGGAGCATATTTTTCTATCACTGGATTGTCAAAGTTAATTCTTTGAATTCCGCTTTTATTGTTATCGTAGAATAGATTTTCACCGTCTGAGAAAACGAAATTCGCATAAATTTCTTTGTCGTCAAGCACTACAATATCTTCAACAGATTTCTCTTCTTCGTTAAGATAAATAAGTACAATTGCATTAGCTCCTCCATAAGCGATCACATCGCTTTCTTCAACATAAAGAGATCCATATCCTCCAGCATCAGTCATTTCTTCTCGTTGTTCTTCAGTTATCGAATAAGTAACTTGAGTAAGATTTTTTTGAGTCGCATCAATTAAAATAAGACCTTCTGGATTTTCAGGAAACCCTCTATCGATGAAAAAATAACCATTTTCGTATTGAACTAAATAGTGTTCGTAATCTATAACGAATTCTTCGTCTCCAGTATTTATATCCCAAGTTTTAAGTGGTGTTCCACTTCCTAGACCTTCTCCGCATAACCAGTTAAAGAATCTTGTGTTTTCCGAATCATATAACCAGCAACCACCGTATGGTCCTCCAATTTCTGGCACTGCAGGCACTCCCATATCTCCTCCGAATACAATAGTGTTTGTAGAGGCGTCATAATAACCAGGAATTGTTCCAATGACTTCATACGGGAACATTCCATCAACAGGTTTTAAATCAGCGATTGTGATGAAAAATTTTGATGTATCTGTGATTGAAGGAAGAACCCACAACTCTTCACTATCTTTAAGTTCGCTATTTTCTCTAAAGCTACTGAGGTCGATTTGAGTAATTTTTTCAGTAGTAACTTCGTACAAGAAAGCTTGTTTTTCTTTTTCTAAAATTAAATATTCTGGATTTTGCTCATATGAATGTTGGCTAATAATTGAATAGCCTTCGGGAATAAATTCTTGAGATTCCCCTGTTGCGAGATTAATCAACTCGTAGTCATCTCTTCCAAGACCAAGATAAATTCCTTCTTCTACAGCCGGAGATTCAACTACTTGTTCTTCTTGAATTTCAGAAACTTCTTGAATTCCTGGTGCCAATTCTTCAACAGCTGGCGATGCACATCCGCTAAGACCTAGTATTGTTACGGCCATGAGGGCGATTAGTTTTCGCATTTTATAGAGGTTAAATTTATACGTCACTTACAATAACACATGACTTTGCAGAAGTTGCGGTTTTTCTTGCAAGAACATCTCTCCCGGCTCTTGACAACGAAGCGCAATGCAGTATAATATACACCTTGTAATTATATGAATAAGAACATGCTGTCTTTACCAGAAAATGAAGATCACACAAAACCGAATGGTGGAAGTGAACCGGTACCTCATCCCGGAAAAATTAAGAATGGGAAGCTTCCTTTGGATGTACTTGCACAATTTGCTGATGAAAAAGTTCGAGAGAGATATGAGGAGGATCGAGAAGCAGTTACGGCAGCAAAGTATACAATTTTAGCGAGTGCAATTGTAACAGCATTTGCTGCTTATTCTATGGCTGGTTCAAAAGATATGAAGTATCGTCAAATAAATTCACAATTAGTTAATGATAGAGCCGAAACTAGGTCAGCGAAAAAAAGAACTAGAGAGGCCCTTAAAGGAAAAGCTGAAAGAGATAAAATTGTTGCTGAAGTTAAAAAAGCAGTACTCGAATGTGCAAAAACATCTAACAACAATCATGACAGATGGACTTGCCTATCAAAAAAATTGCCTAAAAAATTTAGGGTAAAAGACAAGAGAGAGCAAGCAAAACTCGATAAAATTAAAGCTTTAAAGAAGAAGTCGCGTACAGCAAAAGGAGCCGTGCGGTTAGTAAAAAATGGCATTCGATCATGTGCCAGGATGAAAGGAGCTGATGACGCTAAAAAATGGAGATGTGTAAAACGACGCCCCTATATGAAATCTAAACGTAAATAAATGACTGAAGATTCAGAAAATACAGAATTGGTTCCTGAAGAAAAAGGTTCTGAAGATATTTCTTTGGAAATTTCGCGACAAGCAATTCTGCGAGAAGCTGCAAATCACCGCATCAGAGAAGAGATACGAAATCTTGGTTCGACGAGAAATATTGCTTTATTTGTTGCAATGGCCATTGCAACTATAGCTATGGGTGTAGGCATAGGTGATAGGGCACGTACCTTGCATGCACTTGTTAAGGAACATCGAACATCTGGAAAACTTGCCAAAGCACAAAAGGAAAAAGCCATAGCCAGAAGAAAAGCTAAAGAAGCAGAGGATGACAAGAGAAAAGCAGATAGAATTATCGAAAAAGTTAAAAGTAGCGTAGAAATATGTTCTAAAGTTTATGATAACAATTCTGGAAGATGGAACTGCCTTGCCTGGGACCTAAAAGGCATCATGAAAGTGAAAACTGACGCAACATCTGGAAGTCTAGACAACCAAATCAGAACACTTGAGGGAGTAATTGAATCCTCGAGAAGACGCATTTCAAGAATAAAAGATAGCGTTGCATTTTGTGGAAATCTGGTTAAGGATGAAGATTATGACTACCCAGATGCACATAGATGGGGGTGCTTCAAGAGTATGGAAAGCGAATTAGTTAAGCCTCGCAAAAAAAGAGGAAGATCACGAAGAAAACTCCGGACTAGGAGAAGAAAGAAATAATTAATTTACATCATTTCAAGCACACCTAATGTTTCTTCAGCATGCCCTTTTGCCTTAACTTTATTCCAGATTTTCACAATAACCCCTTCTGGATTAATCAAAAAAGTTGTGCGGACTGTTCCTAAAAATTCTCGCCCCATCATTTTTTTGGGCTTCCACACATAATATAATTTTTGGACTTCAGATTCCGGGTCGCTTAACAAATTTATTGTGAGCTCCTTTTTTTCTGTAAACTTTTGATGCGACACGCAAGAATCTTTGCTTATCCCAAGTACCACCGCATTGAGCTTTTCAAAATCCTTTTTCAATCTACTAAAATCCATAGCCTCAATTGTGCAACCGGGAGTGTTATCACGCGGATAAAAATAAAGAACTATCCATTTACCCTTAAAATCGGAAAGTTTCAAACTCGCCTCATTCGTGTCTTGCAAGGTAAAATCTGGAGCTTTCTGATTTTCTTTAAGAGATGTATTCATAATTTCTCGGTTATTAAAGTATAATCATTATAATAGAATTAAACGTCCTTACCATGAAATTTCTTGATCCGCTTGCAAAACCGTTTGAACTTAAAGGTTCAAATAAGGGTGTTTTATTAATCCACGGATTTACAGGATCCCCTCCTGTACTACGTTTTCTTGGCAAACATCTAAATAAAAAAGGTGGCTATACAGTAAAAGCTCCGCTTCTAAGTGGGCATGGAACTTCTCTGGAAAATATGGAGAAAGCTTCATGGAAAGATTGGATCGCAGATATAGAAAGTGCACATGAAGAATTAACAAAACAGTGCTCGGAAGTTTACGTTGTTGGTTATTCAATGGGTGGTCTTTTGGCGATGATATTAGCCTCAAAAGTTAATCCAGACAAACTGGCTTTGATTGCTCCGGCTCTTATCACGACAGATAAAAAAGCCATGTTTGCCCCTATAGGCAAGTATTTCATTAAATATAAAAACAAAATTTCTGTGAAAGAAATGTTTCCCGAAGAGGCTCCAAAATATGATCTTAAATATAATGTTGGATACGACAAATATCCCCTAAAAAGCATTTGCGATTTATTGAAAATTGAGAAGTTGGCAAAGAAAAGTCTTCCAAAAATACAGTGCCCGACTCTAATAATTCAATCTCCAAAAGACGATCTGGTTGACCCAAAAAGCGGCAATTTAATCTATAACAAAATTCAGTCTAAACAAAAAGAGTTGTTCTGGCTAAAAGAGTCAATTCATATTTGCACTATTGGGCCTGAAAAAGATAAAATTCACGAAAAAATTTCGGAGTTTTTTCTACCTTACTCCAATATGTAATCGATCTTTTTCCCTTCAATCCTCGCGCTTTCTGTGTGAAGTTCTCTGGATTCATCCTCCCAAGTATATTCAGTTAAGGAAACTTTCCCCCAAGACAATTGGGTCCCTGGAAGTGATCCATCCTGGTTGCAAATATTATGAGTTTGAATCATCACAGCGTAGTCTTTTGAATCATCTGCTCTAAACTCAAACTGTTTTTTTTCTGGATCTGCATGGATGTTTTGAATCACACCTCTAGCTAAGTAGAAAAAAGAACTGTTAATTTTTTTCGTTTCTCCGTCACTATTGATATATGCCAAATTCCCAGCTGTTGTTTCAATTTCTCCACCATGAGGATCTATCCCAATACATCCATCAAACTCCAATTTAACCGATTTTAGAGTAAAATAACCCGTTGCTGGACCTTCCGTCGACACATTAAATCCAAAAACTATATCCAATGGATTTGGAACGTGCTCGTAATCATAAATTGATTCTCCATTAAATTTATCGATTCCAGTTAATACAGGTTTAAACACATTGCTCACTTCTTCCCTTTCTACTTGTGTACCTCCTGGAATAACTCGATCACCTCCAAGTTGAAAATCCCCGGTTTCAACAGCAGGAGTAGTAACAATCGGACCACTTACTTTAAAAAGATTCCCCATAAATTGACCTCCTTGAGAATACCAAACCACCGCTATAACTACGGCAATTCCAGCAACGACACCACCCCCGATAAGAACTCTTTTTTTAGACATATTTTGTTTATTAAAATATAAATAATTAACGAAATAATTATATAACAAAACACCGGGAGGCACAATCGCGTAAACTCACACAATTTTCACTCATTTCTATTTGATTTTTTCGCAGACCTCACCTATAATCCCAGGGCACTATAAATTTTGTAATAAAAAAATAATGGCTCACGGAAAAAGTCAATTTACAGTTTGGAGATGCACAACATGCAACACCATCTTAAAAACAACTGCTTACAACAGAACAAATAACGACGCTATAGTTAAGGAAATTAAGAGATATTGTAAGAAATGTCGTTCGCATAACATGGCAAAGAGAAAAGACGCTAAAAAGTCATCGTAATAGTTATATTTTTTAACATATTAATACTATGAGACTTACTTCTTTCTTAAAGACGCTTGCTTTGGTGAGTATTTTCGCGGTTTTCACTGTTTCATTAACCGGATGTTTTGCGCCTAAAAAAGTTGATGTTCATGCAACCGAAATAACTCCTGAAGGGGTTGTTATGGAGGATTTTCTTCCTCAAGAAACAATGATGGCTTTTAGCATCAACACTCAAGATAAAAACCAACGTGAGAAATTCAACAACCTAAAAGATCTTTTTCCTAAAAAGGATTTTGATGGCTTAACTAAGGCTTTTATCGAAGAAATGAGCCTTGAACTTGAAGACCTGACTTTGTCGTTTAAAGATGATATCGAGCCACTTATGACTGATTCTTTTAGAGTATTAATGGGAATGAGTGGCCAACTTGAATCTGAAGAAGCGGAGCCGGAACCTTATGTTGTCTTCACTGTTGCTGATATGGAAAAAGCTGAAAGTCTTTTTGATAAAATCGCTTCAGCAAACTCAGGTATAGAAAAAACTGAAGTATTTGGATTCACAGCACTTGATAACGAGTCGGAAGATGCATACTTGGTCCTTTATAAAGATACTATTTTGATAACAGCAACTCAGGATTTACGTCATGCAGCTGTTAAGAGAATGAAAAACAACGAAGCCTCTATCCGATCAAATGAAAAATACATGGCGACAATGCAATCGCTTCCTTATCCAAACCTTGGAACTGCATATATTGATATAGAGACTCTACTTACTCAACTAGGTGAAATTGAAGATGAAGCGGTGAAAGTGAATGCAGCTGTTGCAGACATGTTAAAAGCGGAGGCATTTGCATTTATTGCGGAAATTGACGGTATAAAAATGATTGTTCAAGTTGAGTTTAATCCGGATGCGGAAGAAGAGTTCAATTTTGCTGATTTCCCTTATACAGAGCCGTATATGCACAATAAGATTCCTGGGAATGACCTTATAATGTACGCAGAAGCAAACGATTTAAAGACTATTTTTGATCTTGAAATGAAACTCCTTTTAACAGATGAAAAAGATAAAGAAGAGTTTGACGATACAATAAGAATGATGAAAAAATTCGTTGGACTGGATTTATACGAAGACATTTTAAGTTGGATGGACAATGGTTATGCTGTTGTAATTCAACGCAATGAAGGTTTAATTCCTGGAATCACTTTCTATTTTGATGCAAAATCAGACCTTGATGGAGCGCAGAAATTGATTGATGTTCTTGATGCGGCAATAGCTCAAGGGCTTGAAGGAGCGAAAGCAGGAATGGCAGAAGACGAAGAATCGGAAATCGATATTGAAGAAGTTCTTAAAAAAGATACAGTAGATTTAGCCGGAAAAGATGTAAACCGAGTTCAGGTCGACTTCACCTCTTTAACAGAAGAACAACTTGAAGAGGCTGGACTTCCTGAAGGAATCTTCTCTGAACCAATCGAATTCTACTATGGAATTACAGGCGACGATTACTTTGTTATTTCAACAAGATCAGGCCTAGATTCAGACTTCGAAGATGCAGAAAAAGTTTCAGCAAACGATGATGTAGTGGAATCGCAAAAGTACACTAAAGGTTATCCGTATCAGCTAACTTTCATCTCTGTAGACGAGACAATGCTTTATGTTGATAGCTTTGTAGAATTGATGCAATTGATTGAAGGACCTTTTGATAAAGAGCAGAAAGAAGCGTACGAGAAAGTGAAAGCATACCTTGCTCCAATAAAATACCTTGTGGGAGCAAACAAGAAAGTGGAAAATGTAGCGGAAGGTCTGCTATTCTTACGAATGGAAGAAGTGGAAGTTGAAGCAGACGAAGATACTGAGCCAACCGAGGCTGAAGAAACTGCCGAGGAAAGCGAAGAAGCTGAAGTGGATCAGCCTACTGGATTAATCAAACCTGAAGATCAACCAAGCATGATAGGTGAGCCAAAACTCTAATACTCCTTCTGCGGGAAGCGTGTTATAATGCTTCTCGCAGTTCACATATAGGGCCATGGTGTTAATGGTAGCACGTCGGTCTCCAAAACCGTAGGTAGGGGTTCAAATCCTCTTGGCCCTGCCAGATCAACCTTGAGAAACTCAACCCTTGACATTTTCAAGTTTTTTTGTCATAATACCATCCTTTGCATTATAGGGCTTTCTTCATTTATTGAATGGCAGCCCTAATTGTATGGGCTGCTAATTGAAATATCAACGCAACACCTGGGAGGTGTATGATGAATAGATTCGCGATTGCTTTCGTGGCTCTTCTGCCCACTTTCACAAGTGGCTGCGACCTAGAACTGCGTGGCGGATCCGGAACGCTCGGCTTCATCAAGATGGACTTCATGTCCCATCGTAAGGCTGAGCTGGCTCTGAGAAATGTCATTTTCGCGCAAGAGGATATCTACATCCGCATGCCGAACAAGAGCGGACGCCGCATGGCGATGCTGCTGGCCGACTGGATGAAGACTTCGCCCCGCCCCAAGCCCTACCTCGACTCTCACGATCAGATCCAGATCTTCTCGAAGATGAGGGAATGGGACGCGGAGCTAATCTACGCAGAGTGCTTCAGGGTGAAAGGCGCAACCAAGGAGTGGACGTTCTCACCCGTAGTTCCAATCACCATCAGTCCGCGCCGGATCAGCACGATCAGCGTTCACATGGAAGTGAACCTGCTATCCGGAGGTCAATCCATCATCTACAAGCCCCCCACCAAGGCACGGTGGTACAAGCCGTCAGCCTGGCGCCCGGTCGGTGGGAGCTCCAACAACGAAAGGAGGTATTGCGATTAGTGGTTTTCAGACCGCAGCGCACATGTAACAATGTGCGTCTGCGGTCTTTCGGTATACGAAAAATTATTCCAACGTAGCATCTTCTTTGTCGGCAAAAAGATACTCGTCGAAATCATCCATTTTGCCAAACTTTACTGCCATTCTAATTGCATCAATTGAAGTCACATTTATGTCTTTGATTGATCGAAGATATGAATCAAAGGCTTTTCTGTTTTCGAATGGTCTCTCTATACCAATTTTCACTTTTTTTATATATTGAAGTAATTCATCAGCCAATTTAACCATGTCCGCAGCAAATCCCTCATAACCAGTGAATCCTTCTCTATCCGAAGATGGATCAACTATTTTGAAAGCATTTCCAAGTCTCTCCTCTCCAATCAAACCACGCAAAACTTCTAAGCCAAGCTTTCTGTATTTCAGCTTTGTTGGATCAGCTTCATCTGCATCTCTCAAAACTTGACTCTTTGGAGAATTTTGATAAGCCAGCCCTATGGACGACAATTTCATAACCTGATACACCCTTTCAACGTCTACCCCATCAATGTCAAACAGCAATAGTAATTTTCTTGCTATTTTTGCTTCTTCTGAACATTTCATTAAAGCCTCCTCGGAAATAACACTTTCTGCAATTCGTTCAGTCTGATTATACATATACTGAACACCTCTCTCTTTCTCCCAAACAGCTATCTCAGGACCCTTTTGATTTAACCTCATTCTCCAAATATAGACCTGCATCGCACTTTCATAATACATCAATAGATACCTGAACTGCATTGCCTCCACTCCTGTAAAGGCATCGTCACTTCTAATTTCTACAGCATATTTGGGTTCATTTTTAAGAGGAACAACTGTGCGAAATTGATCTCCAAATCCATATAAGTTTTTCTCCCCCTCTTCGTCTGGATCAAACATGCAACCTGACAAATAAGAAACGTGAGGAACCAATTCCTGTAATGATTGTAAGAATTCGACATCTAAAGTCGGAAGAAGGTCTTCATCTGATCCCAAAGCAGGCTTTCGCAAAGCATCCAAAAACTTCTTCTTCCATAGTCGCGTACGAAAACTTTTTGCAGCTCTTTTCGCAACTTCTTGAGGAGATTCCGCTCCTTTATCTTTGCGACCATATTTCAAAACTGCGAGCTCATCATGCATTTCACTTAGTTCGCTACGCAGTGTGTGATCAACATCATCAAGTTCCTCTAAAATATTTAAAGCAATACAAATATTTTGATGAGCTTCATCAAGTGCTGCATACTGCTCCTCCAATCGCTCCTCGTCGTCAAACACATAATCCCTCAAGACTTTTGCACGCTCAATACTTATACGAGCTCTTATTGTATAAGCTTCAGCTAGATGGCGATAATAATTAAATGCCTGTTCTTGCATTGGTGGCACAGCATCGAGTACAGTTTCTTCAATAAATTTAAGTTTTATTAATGGCGCTCGTAAAGCCAACGGGTGCTTTTGAAAAGCAGGCATAATATCGTAAACCTTCTCTCCAACCATTGTCCGCAAACTTTCAAGATTAGCTGCTTTGTCTGGATCCGAAGTATACTCGTGCATCAACCTTCTTGCCTTTAATAAAGCCATCTCCTTAACATTCCTGTGTGTTTCATTTCCTTCAGGGATATATTTCCCAGCTTCAGCATAGGCAACATCAAGAGCAGCATGCATTTTCACCGTTAACGCCCCTATCATTGAGCCTCCATTAATTTTGACTTTCACAGGTGCCTGTACATATGTTGAAGCATCTTCCACTTCTTCTAACGTTGATTCAGGCATTCTCATCACTGTTTCCGCAGCACAAAAAAGTTTCTCATGATCACTCGCCTCTTTCAGCTGAGCTCTAACATCTTTCGGATTGTACATACAGTCAAGAACATATTTTTGTGCAATCTTAGCAAGATTTAAATTAGCATTAAAAAGAACTTTTTTTGGCATCTGAGCTCCTCTCCTATGCAATTCTTCACACCACTCAACTATTGATCCGATCCGCTCTTTAGCTTTTTCATAATATTGCATATTCAAAAGAGCATCTGTTGCATACATTTCCACCAGCACTTCCATTGCATACAACACTGTGCCCCTCGCTACTTCATCTGAATGTGCATTCGGATAATTATTCTTAATAATCTTCCACAATTTATCTTCATTTTCAGAACTTAAAGCCACTTTGGTTTCACCTACATCATATTGCATATAAAGAGCCATTTTTGCTTCCATAACATCGCCGGTTATTTCAAACCATGTTTCTGCATGCCGTTTATATTGAGGGATTTTCGATCTTTGAGCTTCTTCTTCATCAATCCCTTTAAGGTAAGCTAGCGTCATATCAGCCGTTGTATCCTTATACATACGTAAACATGCCTTTGCCTTTTCTACATGCTTAGTTGAATAAATATAGAAATCCTGAATTGCTTCAAAATATTTTGATAACAATAAATAGAACATAGATATCGTTGCCCGCTGCGATTCAGAAAGATCCTCTATTGAAAATTTTTCAAGCAATTTACCAAGTTCGTCCAACAATTCGTCTAATGAATCTAAGTCCGTAAATGTAAAACCCTCCTCAAAAAAACCCCTAATACTTCGAAAAGCAGGGTCATTGTCACCTAGCGAACAAATCATATTTTCCAAAATAACACCAAATTCATGATATTCTCCCATAATTTCTCGAGGAGGCTCCTGCAAAATAGTTAAGCACTCTGTAACAGCGAAGTGCAATGTAGCTTCCTTAAATAAAAATTCAAATTCATCAAATCCTTGTTCTCGTGCGGCTTTTATTATTCCTTGTGCTTCCCTAAACCTATCAAGAGCCACTTCATGATCATTATTCTCCCTCGCTTTCTGCCCTTCATCATAAATTGCTTTAAAAGTTGCAAGCGCCACTTCATAATTTATAAATCGTAGGGATCTACTCTCTGCCTGTGGTGCTCCATCAACCATATAGTGGAAGTTTCTTTAGATGTGTCAATTTGTTAGTAACTGATATTCATTTTAATAGCAAGGTAACTTTCGCTCTTGGATGTTGATAAATCCGTGGTAATTTAGTAGAATATCGTTACAAAAAGGGCTTTTTTGACGACCTTTTTATAATCATTATAAAGATGCCAGGCGGATTTGCAAAAAATCGCTTAAACAAAGGTTTTCTGCTTGTTGAAGCATTGATTTCAATTACGATTTTGATTATGGTCAGCGTTACTGGTATTAGTTTGCTGATTCTTGGACAACAGGCAATTAACTTTAACGAACATAGTTTAGAGGCGAGTTTGCTTTCTCAAGAAGGCGTGTATTCCATACGTGGGCTTCGTGATACAAACTGGCTCCGCAATGGTTATGATAAAGCAACATGTTGGAAGATGATAAATAGTGACTGCACAAGTCCAATAACGACGACTTTTTATAGAATCGACGTTGCTCAAACAGGCGCACCAACGCTTACTGAAGGCAAAAAATTAGATATTTCAGACGGCATAAGTACAGATGACGAATACTATCAACTATATTATCAGGATCTCGATTCTGACCTGGATGTGACCGAACGTTTTGTTGGACACGACAGCGGAGAGCTAACAAGTCCATTTTACCGAATGGTTGAAATAACTTCCTCAACTGCCGATCACGTTGAAGGAGTTGTTAGAGTTGCTTGGCTTGAATCTGGCAAAGCCAAGGAAATTTCTCTGCCATTCACACTTACTAATTACTTACTGGAAACTTAACGCCTATACATCGCATGCCAAAGAAAGCACAAAAGAAGAAAGTGAAAAAACCTGCTGCAAAGCGGAAAACTCGCATGTCTCGACTAGACAAAAAGATGTGGCGGGTAGGCATTTGGATAACCGTCGCGGTCGCGATAATAATTTTTGCTGTGTTTATGTTTATTTTAAGAAGTACGATAAGAGACATAAGCAAAGATCCTTCGCTAACTTCGATTTCAAGTAATTCGGCTTTTAATGTTGTCATGTTAATCAACAAAAATAAGAATATATTTGCGGAGAACAAAGATGATTGTTGGAACCAAAAACACACATACGCCTCATGTAATGAATCAAACAAGCTTGTAGAAGGAAAGTATGCGCTACGAGGAAGCGAAGACAGGAAGTGGCTGGAAGGTCCTTATGATGAGAAAATCGAAAGCATGTCATTTGAAATTCCGCATCATAATGTAAGAGAAGCCTTGGGTGGATTTATGAAAACTGAAATGAAATATTATCAAACAATCAACATTTCTTATCCGGATGATGAAGAAAAAATGAATGTTGAAATATTGACCATGAACGACAAAGGCGACAAACACTCAGAAACAATTACCATTAAAAAATAATGAAAAAAGCCGCTACAAATAAAGGATTTACCTTCGTGGAGCTACTAATAGCTCTGGCAATTTTCGCGACTTTCTTAACAGGAATCGTCACCTTGATGGTTGATTTATACAGAACTTCAAAACGAATAACTTTGGAAGAACAGGTGTATCAAGACATGCGCGCGATCATGAATCATGTCGTGAATTATGTTGGGGACAACGCAATCGATTATGAAGAATATTATCGTGATGCGATTGGTGGTGAGTTTTTAGCGAAAGGAACAACGTACACATACGGCGACTACTCTAAGTTATTTTATGATTTTGGGAGCGATGGAGTTCCCGGTGCACAATGTAATGCAGCCCCGTTTGATCCGGCGTTAAACCCAGGTTGCGTAATAAACAAAACAACTTTAGACACAAACAGAGGACAGCATCCGTTCGATGATGATCCGCTGAAAGGGAATGCTTTCTGCGGCCCATCAACAGGAGGCTGCGGAGCTGATTTGAGTGTTTATAACAAACAAGACAATTTGTTCTTAATAAATGAGGCCGGCGACAAGAAAACAGTGCTTGCACTTGAGACAGTTGAGAAGACAATAGACAGTAATACCTTCGACGAAAAAACGTTATCATTAGTGTGGCTATATGGCAGCGATACCGACAGGAATGATGTAATAGACGAGTGGACAGTTGGTCCAGAATTTATTGGAACCGGCGGTGCACCTATAACTGATGCAGGCTTAATTGCTGACATAGATCCAGGCGACAAAAATCCGCCATCTGAAATTTACGAAAATTTCATTCCGGTAAGTCCGTTGAGGACGAATATTGTCGACTTAAAATTCTACGTAACTCCTCTAGAGGATCCTTATAAGGCCTTCGCGGAGACAGCCTCAGCAACAGAAACTTTGATTCAACCACACGTAACAGTGGTATTAACCGTTGAACCATCAGTAACCGAGACACAAAGTTACCTCGGCCCAATCCCGCGAAAAACTCTGCAAACCACCATTTATTCTGGAGTTAAGCAGGAGGTTGTAAGCTACTAATTCACTTGATATATGCACGGAAAGCGAACTACAAATAGATCTATGTTGAAGCGACCCCGTGTCGATCGTTACCGGACAAATCGCGGAATGTCGCTGGTAATAGCAATGGTCATCGTGCCAATATTGCTCGCAATCGCGGTATCTTTTGTAGATCCGATTATTCGATCTTATAGAGCTGCGGCAGCTGATCAGAAAACTAATTTAGCTAAAGCGGTGGCGGACAGCATGTTCGAAGAGGCGTTATGGCAAACACGAGATGCCGGAACAGGCGAGACAACAGACGCAGAATTTAAAAAAGAATATGACTTTGGAAAAGCCTACGGGAAATGGTGGGTTTTCGGAACGCCGGAGACAGATACTGCACATTTGATAAGCGGGAAATATACTATTCCAGGTCCAGGAAGCGGTGATGCCGGAGGCGATTATTGCTCTACGAGGGAGCCTGTAGTTAGTTCGAAAATGTTGGAAGCTGCGCAAGTTGCACTTGGTATCGATGTTCCTGACCACCCATTAGCCGGCGAAACCGACGTTTTTGAATGGCAATGCCACTGGAACAAAATCCGAGAAGGCGAAAGCGTGAGCATTCCGTTGTATGTGGAGGATGGCTCTACTGTGTTGAATCCGGTCGATTTGGGCTTAACGTCGTTTACGTTAAATATTAGAGCTGCGTGCGATCCTGCGATTTCTGGAAATGGGAGGACGGATCAATATACGAGCGAGCTTTGTAGTTATGATGAGAGGCAGGGGGTTTATGTTGAGGATGATCAGGGGCTCGAAGATACATTTGCGCCGATAGTTTTGTGGGAGATTACCGGAACAATGAATGAAGGGACTGCTGGAGAGGATAATTTTTATTTGGGGCCACACAGAATAGGTTTCTTTTTGAATTCAAATATAACTACGCCAACTATTAATGGCTACTATAGTTCACCAATTTTGACTGAGAATTCGCCCACAAAAGATCAAGATGAGCTGGATGACTCTATTTGGAAATATTTACAAAATGACAATACAAAAAACAACTCTGAGTTTAAGACCGTTCATAAGCCAGTATTAACATTTATGGTCATACATACATTAAGAGATTCTACCGGAAGCCAAATTCCATATCTTGAATATCAGTTTAGTGCACCTGCACCAACGGGTGGTTTACCAACCGTTTCGAGTACATCAAAGGTGGTTCGAGTGGATGTTATGGTTGATGGAGGATACAGTGAAACATTAGAGAAGAGTATTGCCTTGCCTAAGGCAAGTACGGGATTTGTGATACAACAGTAATGTTGTTGACAATTTAGGGTTTTTATAGTATAATTAGCTCCTTTTACAATTCAAGTCTTTTTTGTCGTCAATTGGTATAAATTGCAGGTAAGGAAAGGCTTGAATTGTCAACTAGTGCTCATTGACATGTTGGCAACACTTTAGTTTCTCCATTGGAAGCCGTCCCTTCCGATGAGAAACAGCTTTTTTACATACGAAACCGAACTCGAAAACACGCCTCGCAGACAGCGAGGCGCACGGATACAAAACAAGAGGTGACTCATGAAACGGATCAGCATTAGCCTTCTGGCTACGATCGCTTTCTTGCTCTGCAGCAATACTGCTCAGAGTGCAATCAATGAATGTTCTTCGAAGCTTTGCCCCGTTGTTTACAAGAACAGCGGGCACGTCGTGTTCTACGATCTGTCTGATGCAGAGAAAGGCTCTGTGCCGTTCGCAAATGGCGATGAAGCCTATGTTTGTGCCAAAGACGGACTCGTGGTGGTCAATGAAAACTTGACCGATACCGCCCTGCTGTACAAGGTAGCAAACGGTACTTTCCAAATCGCTGCCATCGGCGCCGACAGCTCTAATACTACGGTTTTCAATGGACATGCGTGGATCGGTGGATGGACCAGCTATATTTACAAAGCAAATCCTGACACCGGTGCTGTAAATCAGATCACCATAGGCGGCGCCTTCGGCCCCTGGAGCATCGCTTCCAACGACAATTTCGCGTTCACTATGAACGCAGCTGTGGCCTCCATCACCGAGATTGACGTCACAGACACGCTGGATGGCCCTTACGCCATGACGGGCTACCTGCCAGCGGATCAATTCGAAGGACTCATCTGGGACGAGGACGATCAGGTCCTCTACGCGACCATCGCAAACAATGTCGCGAAAATCACCCCGGGGTCCCCGAACTACACCGTGACGGACTACTTGGCCAGCGACCTGGCCGAGAAACCCACGCTGATCACCTCCGACGCAACCCACATCGTGGTGGAAGCGGTTAATAACATCTACATTATCCCTAAGGGGGCTACTCCAGTAGCACTTGGAAACGTTATAACCAGACCGGTGAGCAGCGTTCGCGACGTGGCCATTTGCGGCAACTACGTGTACGCAGCTTCGGGTGCTGGCGTCGAAAAGTTCAACAAGTCCGGTACCTCGCTCGGCATGCTCACCACGGACAACTCGTGGGGCATCGCCTGCGTGAAGCCCACGTGTGGCAACAACGTCGTGGACATCGGCGAGCAGTGTGACTTCGGTGACACGACTCCCGGTGACGGATGTGACGCTGCCTGTCAGATCGAGACCGGCCCGGTGTGCGGCAACAGTGCCGTGGAGACTGGTGAGGACTGCGACGATGGTCCCGCCAACTCGAACACCACCCCGGACGCCTGCCGCGAAGACTGCTCCAACCCCGGCTGTGGTGACGACGTCACCGACTCCGGCGAGCAGTGCGACGACGGCACGTCCAACTCGGATACCCAACCCGACGCCTGTCGTACCGACTGCAGCGACCCCATCTGTGGGGACGCAGTCATCGACACGGGTGAAGAGTGTGACGGCATCAACTTGGGCACCGCAACTTGCGTGAGCCTGGGGTATGCAAGTGGCACTCTGAGCTGCAACAGCTGCGGCTTCAATACCTCACAATGTGTCCCCCCGGTCACTTGTGGAAACGGCGTCCCGGACCCCGGGGAAGAGTGCGACAACGGCGCGGCCAACTCGAATACCGAGCCCGATGCCTGCCGCACCAACTGCACCAACCCAACCTGTGGCGACAACGTCACCGACACGGGTGAGCAGTGTGACGACAACAATCTCGTAGCAGGAGACGGCTGCGACGAGAACTGTAACATCGAATCCCTTGACTGCGGAAACGATGAGATAGATACGGATGAGGACTGCGACGGTTCCAACCTCGACGGCCAGACTTGCGTCGGCCTCGGGTTCACCGGCGGAGACCTCACCTGCGCAAACCACTGCCGCTTCGATACAAGCGCCTGTACCGAAGCCCCGGTTTGCGATCCGGATGGAAGAGTGAAGATCCTGGATGAGCTTCCCACAGATTTCACTTTCGACCAGTATTCTCAGCTGAAGCACGAGGGAGCGGTTTCACAATACCCCAATACCGAGTGCACTCTGAGTTGTGTGGAGATCGCGGGAAAAGTCGGCGTTCGAGTCGAAACGAGCAGCCGCTGCATTTTCCGCGTCGACAATATCCACAACCAAACAGGCTGGGCTGTCCTGGAGCTCTGGCAGATCGAAGAGGGTGTGCCCGCTGTGTGGATCATTGATCCGTACAACACCGAGAACTGGACTCCCTACAGTGGGGCATGGGTCTTCGACCACGAAGGCGAACCCATCTCGTTTAGTTTTGGCCAAGCAGCGTTGCTGCATGGCGGCACTTTGGGAACCGCCCCGTACGGCGAAATTACCAATGTGGGAACTGAGGACGAAAAAATGATCATCGTCATGATAGAATCGGCGATGTGGTTCGCCTATGGCGACAAAGAGATCATTCTTTCGGCCGACGGCAACAACCAGGGTGTGTTCTACACGAATCGCCCCCTGGACTCCCCCGTCTGGAACACAGGCGGAGGTGGAGGCAAGGGCTGCCTCGAGAATATGGGTTGTTCTGCCGGTGGGAACTCGGGCGGCTTGCCGCTCGCGTTCATGTTCATCATCATCACTTTCCTCTGGCGCAAAAGGGGGAAGTAAATATACTGCTGGATCTGTTATCGGCTACTCACTTGAAGAAAGGAGTATCTGACGTAGCCAATCCTTATCCATAAAGCAGCGTGTCCGTAGTGATTGAGAATTCATTTCATTACGGAACACTCCTCAAACCCGACTTGAAGTTCTTTTATTAGAATGGACGGTCGGGTTTTTTGGTATGCAAAAAAGGGCATTTTATGCTAAAATATAAGGAAAACCATAGCGAAAAACATGCCAAAAATAAAAAATAAAATCATCAGTAAACTTGTATATGGAATAGCCATTGGAGCAATAGTTGCAATTATTAGCAGCTTGCTAGCTCTTTGGAATCCTTTTAACACATGGCATTTGAAACTTTCAAATCAACTTTTCACACAAAAAAACACAAGCGATGAAATAGTTATCGTAGCCATTGATGATCAAAGCATCGAAAGTTTACCAACAGGGCTTGGACGTTTTTATAATTGGCGCAGAACTTACTACGCTGACGTCATCAATAAACTCCAAAATTCAGGAGCAAAGACAATAGGAATTGATCTTTTTTTCACAGAAAAATCGCAAAATATTCCTCAACAAATAATAAACAGTGTTTTCTCTTCAATAGACGGACTTTCTGAATTAGAAAAGGCAAATGCGACATATGAATTATTCAGTAAATATCATAATTTTCTTGATAACCCAGACGACATTAAATTGGCTGAAGCTCTTGGATCGAACATTGTTTTGGCTGGAAAAATATTAACTTTTGCAGATAACAACTCAAATTTTACACATGCCGAAACACCTATAGAGCTTTTTCGCGAAGACACACAGATAGGCTTTGTAACCTTGTATCAAGATAAGGACTCAATAGTCCGCAGCATGCCTCTATTATTCAAAGATTCAGACAAGAATCAATATCAATCTTTCCCTTTAAATATCGCTCAAAAATATAAGCAAATTGATACTTCCAAAATCCCTTTGGAAAACAATCGGATGTTTATTAATTTCTTTGGCCCCGTAAATGCATACAATCAAATCTCTTTCGTAAGTATTTATAACGATGAATTCAACCCAAGCGACTTCAAAGACAAAATCGTCTTAATTGGAGTTACGAGCACCAAAGCAGCTCAAGATCATTTCGCCACCCCAACCGT
This sequence comes from Patescibacteria group bacterium, assembly GCA_042568575.1. Classification (GTDB taxonomy): domain Bacteria; phylum Patescibacteriota; class Gracilibacteria; order UBA1369; family PNNO01; genus JAJRYP01. The sequence continues at coordinate 40,154 of JBHPIO010000010.1, forward strand.
AGAAGACAACAAAATGCCCGGCGTAGAAATCCACGCAAATGCTATTCAAACAATTCTTGAAGGCAAATTTTTGACTAACCAAACGCTAGTTTCGCAAATGATTACGATTGCCGGAATTGCGATCGTAGCGGCTATAGCAATGGCTTTTCTCAACATCTGGTTCGGAATTGCACTCGCATTGCTACTGATTCTTGGTTACACAGGATATGCGCATATCGCATATAGAAACGGCACAATCATCAACATGGTTTATCCATATATTGCGATTATTCTCACATATTTTGGCAGCATTATTTACAAATATTTCACTGAACTTAAGGCGAAAAAATACATCCAAACTGCATTCTCGAGATACCTCAGTCCGAACGTTCTTAAAGAGGTTTTGAAGGATCCCCATATGCTTCACAGACGTGGTATGAAACGTGAGATTTCTGTGTTCTTTTCGGATATTGCTGGTTTTACTACTGTGTCTGAAAAGCTTGATCCTGAAGATTTAATTGAACTTATAAATGACTATCTGGCGACCATGACAGACATCGTTATTAAACATGAAGGAACTTTAGACAAGTATGTCGGTGATGCAATTGTGGCTTATTTCGGTGCTCCGATTGATCAACCTGATCATGCAAAAAAAGTGTGCCGAGTGGCGCTTGAGATGCGAGACACTCTTCCGAAACTTCATGAAAAATGGAAGGCGGAAGGCAAACCTCTTATTGATTTCCGGATTGGTATTAATACTGGAGAGGCGATTGTGGGTAATGTCGGGTCGTCAAAACGATTTGATTACACAATCATGGGTGATGAAGTGAATCTGGGTTCTCGGCTTGAAGGAGCCAATAAAAAGTACAACACACATATAATGATTAGTGAATCGACATATAAACAAATTGAGGATGACTTCGTTGTTCGCGAACTTGATATCATTCGAGTTAAAGGAAAAAATGAGCCGGTTCGGGTATACGAACTTCTTGCTCATAAGGGCAAATTAAGCGAAGTTGGACAAAGTTTGCTTGCTCCATATAATCATGGAATGCGGCTTTATTTAGCCAAGAATTTTAAAGAAGCTTACACAGAATTTAAGAAGGCGCTCGAAATTTATCCTGAAGATGGGCCTTCTAAACTGTATCTTCAACGTTGCGATATTTTGAGCAACTATCCACCACCGGAAGATTGGGATGGTGTATTTACGATGCATGATAAGTAGTGCTTAGTACTCGAACGGGAATCGCTTACTAAAGCCAATTCACTTTTAGTACTTAGTACTCACATATGCTTGACATTTTCCTGTTAAGTTGTAACATACCCCTCTATTGGTCTTTGAAGTACAGGATTTTATTAAAGCTATTCTAGCAAACACAGGGAGAGTCCCTCAACTCAACACGGCTACCATGAATAGGTGGCGAAAGGATTGGAAGGATATGAAAACCACGAAGCTGCTGACAACAACCTTGGCCATACTCGTTCTATCGGCGTGTGGCAAGCAGCCGGGAATCGAACCCTACGACGAGCACCCCACTAAGCGCACAGTGGCGATGTACCTGGCCGGCGACATGCTCGGCTACGACCTCTATGACGAGGAGTGGGAGTGCTCGACACCCTTCGAGGACATCGATGACAACACGCCCCTCTGCAGAGCCATCGAGGTCTTGCAGAGACGCGCAATGGGCTATGGTTATGCCCCCTGGTACGACCACAATTTCAACGACAAGTTCTTCCCAGATACGTATGTAGGTTGGCACATGATGTTGCAGTATGTCGGACCGCAACTGGGGTATCAAGATGCGGAACATCCCTGCATCGACACCTTTAGCGACATCACAGGCGGCGATGGCTATAGTTCAACCTGGATGTGGTTCGGCGGACTCTGCGCCAAGAGGATCATACGAGAAGGAGATCAAATCAATGCAGACGAGTACGTCACATGGGAAGAATGGGATCTCCTCAAGTCGCGCATCAAGGAGTTCCTCGACGCGCCAAGCACACGAATCTTCGCTGCCGAACACCTCGGAAAGGTCTTCGTCCCTGAAAAGATCGAAATTCTCACTCCGTACTGGTGCTCCGGACCCCACGCAGATATCCCGGAAGACACCATCAACTGCCACATCACACAAGGCATGTGGGAACTCGGCTATATCGTCGGGGACCCCGATGGAAACTTCCGCCCAGAACGTTCGATAAACGAGGCAGAGCTGGCCAAGGTCAGCGTGGAGATCAACGACGACAACTTCTCCCCTGAAGAGACCGGCTGCTACAGAATCCCGCCAGGCTCTTGGTTCGCCGAATACATGGACATCCTCTGCGAAGATGGCTATCTCGACACCACGAACGCCCCGGACGATGCCGGCGAAGAGGCAACCAACCGTGACATCGTCTGGCTCGCAAGCGACATCAAGATCCACCACCCCCGCTACGAATAGCTAAAATACCTGCATTTCCACCAATCTCAACACCCGCGGCACCTTTCCTACCTAGCCGCGGGGTTTTTCCAATATGAATTATAATTTCTATAAGAGGCAGATTTGTTATAGACAAATTTTGGCAAAAACAGTCTCATCCCGGTATCGGCAAACCTATCGCTATATAAAATTTACTTTTTAGCAATTCAGATTTTTCTAAAAATTGATGGAAGGAAGGTTGCGCGGTGCAGCTGGGGAGCTGCACCGCGCGAAAAACGGCTGGCGGAAACGGACTGACAGGTTAATTGAGGAGGCACTGAGGGTAGAGGATCTGGTTGCACGTCGGATCGAAATCTTCGTTGTCTGGAATTCCGTCCTCGTCGGCGTCCCCGTTTCCATCTTCTGTGCAAGCGACAGAGAATTCGGTGCAGGGGTTCTTGCGCGTCCTGTACTCAAAATAGCTGGACACGCCGTCACCATCGAAATCGAAATCATTGGGGATAAGGGCGAAGTTGGGGTCGCCAGGCTCATCTCCGACGATCAGAAAAATCGGTTCTCCGCATGCTTGCAGGGAGGGTTCGTTCACGCGCTGGGCGTGGTTAAACCTACACCTGGCCATTTCCGCCGCATTGAGCGGAGTCATGGCAAGGCAGCCCTCCAATTCCTCGTCGGCCGAATCCCATTCGGCCTCCATGCTAAGGATTTCGGAGGTAAGTTCCCCACACGGTTGTCCGACATCTCTGTCAAGACAGCCTGCGAAAAACCCGAAAAGAAGGGCGGCGGCGATCAGAATCGTGACCTGTTTCATTGTATCACCTCATGAGTGTTTTGTTGTTTCTTTAGCCATTATAGGCACAAAGAAGTCTAAATGTTTGTTTTTGCAGCGATGCAAATTTAAACCTTTTAATGCCTAAAATGACTTGCCAGCCTTTTAAAGAACGCCTCGGACGAGCTGAATATATCAATCCCCGCTTTTTTACTTACAAAACAGGAAAAAAGGAGGAAACATCCAAGGTATGTATAATGATAGTATAAAACAAGGAAAAGTCAAGAAAAAGTCGGCTCTCTAAAATTCGTGGGTAAACTTTTGTGGAGTTTTCAGCTAAGGAAGCGGGTTTCCTAAACCCAAAATTCTAGAGTTACCGAGTAAGTCGAAGTTACCCGGTAACCTAAGCACGTTCTACATAATCACCTTTTTCCGTATTCACACGTATTTTGTCGCCTTCATTAATGAACAATGGAACATTTACAACAAGCCCTGTTTCTAAAGTTGCAGGCTTGCTCCCACCTGATACAGTATCGCCTTTGACTCCAGGCATTGTTTCGGTAACTTCAAACACCATTTTTGGTGGTAGCGAAATTGAAATCATATTTCCTTCGTAAAAAACACCATCTACTGTTGTTCCATCCAATAAATAAGGAAGTGAAGATTCGATTGTATCTAGAGGAATTTCAAACTGCTCGTATGTTGATTCGTTCATAAAGTGACCTTCTGTGTCAGTTTTATACAAATATTGCACTTTTTGATTTCGGACATCGGCAAATTCAAAGCTTTCGCCCGCCAAAAAGGTTTTATCAAGCACATTTCCGGTTTTTAAATTCTTCAATTTTGTACGCATCACCGGTTTTTGTGCTTCTTTTCGTTTAAATTCACTCCATGTTATTAAATATGGATCTTCTTTATATTTCACAACACGCCCTTGTTTAAGTTCGGTTAGGTTAGCCATAATTTATCGTTATTAACTATAAAATTTGCAGGAAAACTATAACGAAAAAGCAGAAAACGCGCAAGATGGCTATTTTTTTCTTAAAAAGTTGTAATGAAAACCCTACTTTTGCCTTTTACTTACTGAACGCCACTTGACAATTGGGAGAAAATTTGTCATAAAGAGAACCTTTATTGATAATCTGCAGGAGCAATGCCTGACAATCGAGAGCTAGAACAAGAGAAAAGGCTTATCGAATCCGCAAAAGAGGATCCAGATAACTTTGTTGCTCTCTATGACAAATATGTAGACCAAATTTATCGTTACGTTTATCGCCGTGCAAGCGGTGACAAAAATGTGACGCATGACTTGGTAAGCCAAACTTTCCTGGATGCCCTCGCGAATATAAAGAAATTTCAATGGCAAGGTTATCCGTTTTCATCCTGGCTATACAAAATTGCTCACAACAACGTTATCAGATGGTATCGTGAAGTTGGAAAAGTCAGAAATGTGCCTCTTGAAGAAGCACGACATGTATCAAACAAAGAGCAAACTCAAAAGCAACAGCTTGAGAGTGTAATGGCAGGTGAACAGATTAAGGAAATCCTAAGCAAACTCGACGATGAAGAACAAGAAATCCTTCGTCTTAAATTCTTTGAAGAATTATCGAACGTTGAGATTGCGGATATCATGGGCTTATCAGTATCAAATGTTGGCGTAAAGGTGTTCAGAACGTTAAAGAAAGCCAAAGGTCTTCTCCCCTCAAAGAAAGAATTAAAAAAACTTGATTAATCATAATATGAACGACAAACACTATTTTAGCGACATAACGGAGCTCTTCCTGAAGGCAAAGAAAGAGGAGCAAATAGAGGTGAATCCGCAGATAAAAAATGCTGTGCGAGAAATGCTCAAATATAAAATTTCCGAGGTAAAAGGATCAGGAAATACTTCGCAAGATAAACCAGATATTTTTGGATTCTTTAGAAAATGGAGATACCAACTTGTTGCTGTCCCTGCATCTTTAATGGCCATAATGGTTGTTGTTTTTGCGGCATCAAACCTCCAATTTGCTATCCCAAAAGACGACCTCACCACTGATATACAACGTAGCAGCGAAATCGCTCAAACTGAAATTGATGAACCATTTACTCTTGTTGCAGATCTTGAAGAAGATGAAATCGACCCTACAGAAGCTGATCGTGCGCTTCTTCAAGCAGTCACAAAGACAGGTGGAGGGCCGCTTTCTATTAATATTAATGATTTAGGAAAAATTGATATACGAACTCTAAATAAGATTCCTCAAGCTGAACCTGAAACTTATATTGCCGATAACACTCCTAGCGTTCCTGGTAGCAAAGAATTGCTTTCCTCTGGGACTATTTTAGATTTTGGAAACGTTAATTTCGTTCTACCTAAAATGGAATTTGAAGACAAACCAGAAGTAGCTCAAGAAGTTGTCGAAGATGAGCCGAATGAGGTTGTACAAGACGAGCTAGCAAGCGAACCTGGAGCTGAAGATGAAAACCAGGCAGAAAACCCTTCTGAGCCAGTAAGCGAACCTGAAACTTATGTTGCAAGCGCTCCGGAAGAAGATACCCAACCAACAGAAGAACCTACAGAAATTATTGCCGACGATGCAGCTGGAGAAGAGCCTACTGAATTGTTTGATGAAGATGCTCCACTAGTGGCAGAAAAGACAATTACTGAAGAGTACACGGCGTCCTCAATGATGGCCATGTTGCCTAAAGAAGAACAAACTCTAAAACGAATTTACACCGAACGAGAGCAAGTGTTTGTGAAGGAAGTTAAAGAAGAAGCTTACCCGGTTTACTATTTCCGTGATTCTACAGTTGCAACATCACCTGAATTTGATGAATCACTTTTGAAAAATATCTCAGAGAAAAGCCTTCCGTCTTCAATGACTGTTTATTACACAGGAGACAACAAGGTTGTTGTTGAGATGGCACTGGAAGGAGATTCGACCACAAAATGGTATTTATTTGAGAAAGTAAACGGCAGCTGGACTATTCAAAAATACGAAAAGGAAATTCTGGATGGTGTGGTAAAATAGGTCACATGAAACTCCTTATTGCTACAACAAACATCGGAAAATTTGGTGAAATCGGAGAAGTTCTAAACGATTTAGACCTTGAGCTTTATCATCTTAAAGGGGAAGAATTCAACAAGCAGCTTGTTGGTGATGACTTTGAAGAACATGGTGAAACTTTTGAAGAGAATGCCGAATTAAAAGCCATGCACTATCATGAGTTAATTGGACTGCCAACTATTGGTGAAGATTCGGGGATTATTGTTGATGCGCTTGAAGGTGAACTTGGTGTTAAAACAAGGCGCTGGGGAGCCGGAGCTAAAGCAACGGACGAAGAGTGGATTGAGCACTTTATGGAGGTAATGAAAGACGTTCCTGAAGAAAAACGCACTGCTCGATTTATATGTGCTGCGGCATTTGTCGATGGCGGTGGCGAAACGGTTATGTTTCGTGGTCAAACAGAAGGATTAATTACTCACACTCTTGAAGCGCCCCTAAAACAAGGGATTCCTTTGAGTTCGTGTTTTAGGCCAGTTGGACACGATAAAGTTTATGCTGCATTAAACGAACAGGAAAAAAACCAGGTTAGCCACAGAGGAAAAGCCTTCCATGAATTGAAAGATTTTATTAAACGGGAATACAATTTATAAGTCTTTCCAAACTTTTTCGTAAACTCTTAAGGTATCGTTTCCGTAGTTTTTCCATGAATAAACGTCGGCGCGTTCTTTGCCCTGAGCAATTTTTTTCTCACGTAATTTTTCATCGTTCATTAATAGCTCAATGTTTTTTGCGATGTCTTCTGGATCTAAAGGATCTGCGTACACAGCAGCGTCACCAAGAACTTCCGGAATACTTGAAACATGAGAAGAGACAACCGGTGTTCCGCATGCCATAGCCTCTAAGGGCGGCAAGCCGAATCCTTCATATAGAGAAGGAAATAAAAATACCGAGGCCAGATTATAAAATCCAAGCAGGTCTTCGTCCGGAACATTCGTAATAATTTTTACGCAGGATTTTATCCCAAGTCTTTCGATTTGATTATTTATATCATCCAAATTTCCTTTTAATGTTGTGTACCCAACTAACAAAAAATCTACATCCTTATGATTTTTGTGAAACTTTGCGAAAGCTTTTAATGAATTCTTTATGTTTTTCCTAGGAAGATCCAGCGCCCCAACAGAAAGTATATATTCTTTATCTTTTTCCAATGAAAATTTCTCATAAAAAGAATTTGGGATCTCTCCGTCTTCTTTAAAAAACTCCTGGATAGGCGGATACGCCACGCTAATTTTATCTTCTGATATACCCAGATGCTTAACAATATCCTGCTTTGTATACTCAGAATTTGCCAAGATATGACTTGCCTTTTTCATACCTTTGTAAGCCCATTTCAAGAAATGAAGATATTTCCCGCTCGCTTCATTTGGAAGTACTAATGGGATAACATCAAGGCAGCTAACGATTGTTTTTTCGCATGGAAGAAAGTTCAACATAAACGCTTCTTCGGCGAACATGATGTGCTTGATTCGATCTTCATTAAACTCTTTCCGAAATTTTAAAGGATGCAAAAAGTGATTTACCAAATGCCGCACTATTGAATATTTTTTTCCCTTCAACGGATATAGATGTTCAATTTTAAAATCCACATGCGGATCAAGCTGCTTAAAAAAGGCAGACTCGTAATGTCTTTTATAACCAGTTTTCGTTTTTTCGCCCTCTTTTTGGACAAAGTTTTTTTCGCCAATAAATAGGGTAACGGGTATCCGCATCTATCAAAATGGTATGGATAAGCTGTTTTACATCATACCGATTTCAACTAATAATGAACAGTTGAAATAAGACAATTAATGTCGTATTATCAACATCGCAATCCCTAACATATGGAGCCTATGGAAGGAAATCAGACAAACCGATATCTTGATCTGTTAACCCCGAAACGTGCTGCAGAAATAGCAGAAGGAGCACCTGGGGCTATGCGCAGTTTAATACGCGCATCTTTAATGCTCAATTACGGCTTTATTTCCTCGGATGATGAGGCAAAAATGAAACAACGATACCCAATACAATGAATAAAGAAATTCAAACAGTCCTCGAAACTCTGGAGCAGGAAGCAAAGGAAAAGAATAATCCATATTGGATTATTTCACATGAAACCGGAGAATTTTTAAGCAATCTCATTCGCGAAAATAATATGAAGCGTGCCTTGGAAGTCGGAACGTCTGTTGGTTATTCCGGCATTTGGTTAGCCGAAGCCTTAACTCACACAGGAGGAAAGTTATACACGATTGAGTCACATAATGAGCGTTTTAAAATAGCCAGTGAAAATTTCCACAGAGCCGGCCTGCAAGACTACATTACTCAATTAAAAGGTCATGCCCCTGACGTCGAAATCCCAGACATGTTCGACCTTTTATTTCTTGATGCCACGAAAATCGAACATCTTTCTTATTTAACAGCCTTCCTTTTTCACATGAAAAAGGGTGGAATCATTGTGGCCGACAACGCTCTCTCCCATGAAGAGGAAATGAAAAATTATAAAGATTATATCTTCAATTCAGATCAACTCGAAAGCAAATTAATTAAAATCGGGACGGGTTTATATTATTCCAAAATCGTTTAGAAAAAGGCGGAATCATGGAGACTCCGCCGGAAGGATTGAGCAAGTGACCCACCTGAGTCAAACGCTACTAAGCGATCCCGATCGGATTCGAACCGATGACCGTTCCCTCTACCTTATCTTAGGAGGTGAGGTGACTGCTCTACCGTTGAGCTACGGAACCATTTTGGCGTAACCGGATTCGAACCGGTGTCTCCGGGAGCGGTAATCCCAGCGGCTTGAACACTTGCCTATACGCCATAACATGCCAAAATTATATACATGTTTGCATGTAAGTCAATATTGTTTTCTAAGAAATTCATAAAATCACGAATCGCCTATGTTGAAGGCGTTTCTTCTAGTGGCGGATCTTCGACTGGTGGCTCCGTGTCAATTATTACGTCCTCCGGTGGGATTACATCAACAATAGGCTCTTCTTCCTCTTCCGGCTCACCTTTTAATCGTATTTCAATTGAAGATTCTGCAGTATATCCATGGGCATCTGTAATAACAGCGCGAACTGTGTGAACAGATCCAGGCTGCAAGAATTGCGATAACCTAATTGTTCCAGTGTAAGGAGCGTCTCTTACTACGTTCTGCAAAGTTCCATCAAGGTAGAACGTCACGTTATCAACATCAAAATCAGATTTTGCTTTAACGCTAATAGGAAGGCTTCCCGAATCAACTTTGGTGTAATTGCTAGGATTTGTAATTTTTACAGATCGCGAAGAATTGAAATGCTCTTTTGTACAAAGAGGACTTGTTTCTTTAGGCGCAGCACCAATCACTCCACCCTCTTCTTCAGCCATACCCTGAGCCCAAAGCTGTACACCAATCTCCCATTCAGGATAAGCTGCAGGATCAATACTGTGGTGCTCCTGGAACGTCTTTTCCTCTACGCTACTTGGAGGGCAATATTCGTTAGCCAAAAGCCCATTTCTATTATCAACTTTTGCAGTTGTTATATTTTTACTCGCACCCACAAGTTCGCTAAAACTCGCGAAAATTTCACTTCTTTTTGCCTGATCCGGAGTTAGATCTTCATCAGAGCTCACACTCTTTGTTTGAATTCCTGGAGGCACAGGGAAATCTGCATACTGATATCCCTTAAGATTATGCGCCTGCGTCATAAATTGTTTGAAAATTGGCGCAGCACCTTCATAACCATTAGCATGTGCAGCAAGATTTCCACTCTTACTATCGTCACTATTTCCAGCCCAAACACCTGTAGTTAAATAGGTTGTATAACCCATTGTTAACAAGTTGCTCGGTATATTAATATTGTTAACTTTCTTGTTTGATGTACCAGTTTTTGCAGCATTCACTTGCCCCGATACAGTCATAGACGGCCCTAGTCTAACATTCGTATCAGATAAAATACTTGTAATTAAATATGCAATTTGAGGATCCAAAACTTCCTCGCCACTCCTGTTTGCATCTAACTCTTCAAGCACATCTCCCTGGGCATTTGTCACTTTCATAATTGCTACTGGCTCCAATCGTTTCCCACCATTTGCAAACACTCCAAATGCAGAAGTGTGATCTAAAAGCCGTATTTCAGCAGTTCCAAGTGCAAGCGACCATCCATAATCACGATCTCTTGTAAGGAAATTGATTCCCATTCTTTCTCCTAAGTCTAGAATCGGCTCCTGCTCTCCTGCCAAATAATACGCCTTCAATGCTGGAATATTTCGAGACTGTGCAAGTGCTGATCTAATACTCATTGGCCCTCGGAATCCTCCATCGTAGTTGTTCGGATGCTTAGATCCAAACTTTGTTCGCACATCATACAAAGTAGTGGCAGGCGAATATCGGTTATAGAAAGCCATTGCATAAACATATGGCTTAAACGAAGATCCAGGCTGCCTGTAACTCGTCGCGACATTTACATTTCCATCTATTTCTTCATCGTAATAATCTTTAGAACCAACCATCACCATAATTTCACCTGTTTTATGGTCTATGGAAACCAGCGATGCATTTGTTGCATTGAATCTCGCATTTGCAGCCACACCCTCCTCGACAACCTGTTCAGCAATTTCCTGAAGTTCAGGATCTAGTGTTGTATAAACCTGCAAGCCTCCTTTTTCAACGACGTCTTTTCCATACTTTTCTTCTAATTCTTCGATAACATAGAATACAAAATGGGGAGCATCCATTCTTGATATATGCTCATTAAATTCGATTGACTGCATTTTTGCCCATGCCGCATCTTTATCTTCTTCAGTGATATATCCATCGTCGTACATCTTCTTCAAGATGAGATCGGCACGACCTTTAATATAAAATCCGCAATTTTCATTAATCTGAATTCCCTTTCCAATAAGTCCCATCTTGTAATCAACATTTCTCTCAAGTTGATCTGCATTACAAATCCCCTGCTTCTCTAGTTGCTCAACAGGTGTAATTAATTCAATATTTCGATTTGTACCGTAAGGATTATAATAACTTGGCGCTTTTGGAAGCGATGCCAGAATCGCACTTTCAGCCGGATCAAGTTCGCTTGCGTCTTTTCCAAAATAGATTTCAGCACCTTTTTGAATTCCGTAGGCTGTATTTCCGTAAGGGATTTTGTTCAAATAGAGTTCGAGGATCTTTTGTTTATCATAAGCTTGCTCCAAACGAACCGCTAGAATAAGCTCTTTTATCTTTCTCGTATAACTATGCTCCGAAGTTAGGAATGCATTTTTTACATACTGCTGCGTAATTGTTGATCCTCCACGTGGCGTTCCAATTCCAAACACTTCGTACATTCCAGCTTTCACAATTCCCGGTAGATCAAAACCTTTATGAGACCAAAATTCTCCATCCTCAATAGCTACTGTTGCATTAATAAGGTGCTCCGAAACATCATCATATGACACGAATTTCCTGTTTTCATCTCCATGTTTTACATAAAGAACATTTCCTTCTCGATCGTAAATTGTTGTTGATTGAGCAACACTCAGCTTATCGATATCGTGCACATCAGGCAGTCCAACGCTGAGAATAGCAATAAATATAGTAAGAATAATTATTCCAGCAAGAAATAACCCTACGAATCCAAAGACAACATAGAGCAAAATTTTCTTTGCGGAGTTTGGCTGTTTTGATGCAGAAAGTCGTTGCCTTCTCGCAAGTACAGCCTTAATTTTTCGAGAGATCTCGTTCATTATTATGAGTTTATCAATTAGAGACGAGCATAAAGCGAGTCTCGCGCGAGCGAAAACTTATCGCGAGCGGAGTGTGAGCGGAGCGAACTCCTTACCGAAAAAATGCCATCTTAGTGTATACGAAAAGTCCTCAAGAGGCAATTGATGCAACGTGAGATTTGTGGTGTTGTTGTTTACTAAATTTAGAAGATATTTACAGGTATTTCGCGTACCTCATCTCCTACACGAACTTTGATAACCGCTTGGGTGGGAAGAGCTCCGTCTGGAAGAGTTTCAGTTACTTCAGCACCTTCAATAATGTGTGTCCCTCCTTCAAAATCAAAAGGCACAGCTGGATATGTTGCGTCTTCAGTTTCAAGTGCTATTGTACCGTTAAAAGACCAATCTTCTGGCATTGTATAAAGTATCTTCCAAGATCCTGTTCCAAGATCTGCATATCCAAAACAGGAAGCAAATGGATAAGTTCTAGAATCTTCAGGCACAGTATCTGGAACTCCACCATCTAAACCTGACGTATCTGTATTTTGTTGTTGATTATCACATCCAAGAGCAGTTCCACCCAAAATCATTGTTGCTGCAACCGCTATTGGCGCACCAACTTTTTTAGCAAATCTCATCAACTTACCATCAGTCAATTCACAGCTTTCTGGAGCCGTTCCGGCAAGTATCTTGTCTAGTTCTTCATCACCTAATTTTCTCCCTTTTTCGTCCATAGCCTAGAAACATTTATGGTATGTTAAATTATTTATCTGTCTGGCCAAAAAGTCAAGCGAATTTGCTAAAAAAAGCCAAAACATATGGGGTTGATTTATTTCGAAAAATACGTATAATACATGTCTGCAACTTCATTTTTGAAGTGCTCATTAACAGACAGACCACTAGTAAAGTGTTAAGAACCACTGTGTTCCTACATGAGGTGCAATGCCTTTACCACATAACCCACGGTGGAATTAATACTTTACTAGACTTAAAGAGAGAGTACGTGACCTCCAATCGGATGCCACTCCGGGTATCTAGGTTGATTTATTACCCCGCTACGCCCTTTTGACGGCCGGGGAAACGGTCTTCTTGGGACTTTGGAAGGAGCATGACCTTGAAGCTCACACTGAAGCTGATGCTGATGATTCTCTCTCTCGCCTTCGTTTCTTGCAAGGAGGATGCGCAGGAAGGACCTTGTGAGTGCCAAGTGGAGGTGGTTGAGGAGGGCAAGTTCCGCCTCACCTATCCCTGCACTCCTGGCTCAGATGATGTCTGGGCTGGCTGCCTATTTTCGGTAGCCCCGGATGGAGAATTCGTGCATCTCCATTCTGGTGAAATGGTCGTAACTGAGACCAAAGGGGTTCTTTTGAACGGTGAAGCACGTGTCAACACCGAGTATGCCTACTACGAGCTGGCAAACCTGCGGCACATGTTGGTGCCTGAGAAAGTCGTGCAGTTCCGGGTGGAGCCTAACCTTCTCGTCATTTACTCAGAAAGGGGGAAGACAGATGTAATGACGTGCGAAGAGGATGCTTCAAATCCGGGCTGTGTAAGCGATTTCCTCACGATCGAAGAAGGCAGCAAGGTGGCAATTAGTGATAACGGCGCAGTGATCTGCGTCGAAGACGGGATTGGAGACGCCTCCGGTTTCCTCCCCGGCAACTATCCTGATTGCGACGAAGGTGGCGGCGGCTGCAATATTTCCTCCTCCCCCACAGCGGACAAGGGACTGATCCTCCTCGTCTGCTTGATTGGTCTGGTCTTTTGGATCCGGCGGCGACGGGCTTCTCAGAGGAGCACCTGAACTGACGTTCGCCCCGAGATAGGATAAGTGTGGTATTCTCGGGGTTTTTCTAAATCTCAGAAGATGTTGACTTCTTTCTCGATTGTCGTATAATAAATCCTTGTGTAATCAAAAATTATGAAAGTTAAAATGGGACAACCAGGCGAAGCAACACCAGAAGGCTACACGCGAGTAGTCGTAGGTGCGGTAAAGGAAAGAATGAATTTTAGAGTTCTTGACACATTACGCAGTAGCTACGGAGATGAGTTCTGGATTACTTTTCCGGATGAAGTAGAGGCCAACTTAAGAATGGATGTAGGGAATACACAAGACCTTGTTAATCAAACATTATTCGTTAAATTCCCGTATGGGGTAAATCCACCTCCAGAGAAATAATTACACCCCACGGACAACTCCGCCAAGATTCTTTAAATTAGCAAAAATCTTCTTTTGAACTTTTGCCATTTCTTCATCGGTCAAAGTTCTATCTTCCGCTTGTAATAGAACTCTAAACGCAAGTGCTTTTTTGTCGTCGTCAATGTTCTCGCCCTGATAAATATCAAATAGTTTTATTCTTTTTATTAATTTCTCGCTTGCCTGATGGATTGCTTTTTCAATTTCAGCCACTGCCTTTTTGCGATCAACCAACACAGAAATATCTATATCCAGTCCCGGGAATTTCGGAATCGACTTATACTTTACTGCCGACTCTTCAAATGTGCTTAGCTTTGTGAAATTCAGTTCAAACATCGCCACTTTTGCATCGATACTGTAATTTTTGAGTACAATTGGATGCGTTTCGAAAATTTTACCAACTTCTTCGCCATCCACTATAACGCTTGCCACACGTGAAGGATGAACGTAAGGAGAGTCGTCTTTAAGCTCCAAA
>JBHPIO010000011.1:0-42446 GCA_042568575.1 Patescibacteria group bacterium
GACATTTAATTGGAGCGGCTCTAGCTACAATAGTGCTTGGTCCGTTTTCCGGAGTTTTAATTATTTCTGCAGTTCTGGTTTTGCAGGCTTTCCTGTTTGGCGACGGAGGGATTATGGCTTTAGGATCAAATATTATCAATATGGCCATAGTGGCGTCCTTTGTGGCTTACTTTGTTTTTGATAAACTTTTCAGTCTTCCCAAGAAAGTCTCGTTGAAATTTTTTGTTGGAATATTTGTTGCAGCATGGCTTTCTGTGATAGCAGCCTCAACTGTGTGTTCGATTGAATTAATTATAAGCGGACATGGAGGCGTCGAAATTCTCACTTCAATGAACCTTGTTCACGCGCTTATCGGAATTGGAGAAGGAATAATCACTATACTCATCATTGCGCTGTTTTTCCCAAGGCTTTTAAGATCGTAATTTTTTAGAAATATGCAGAAAAAGAAACTTATCATACTACTTATTTTATCCGTTTTTATAGGACTTGCGTTATCGTTTTTTGCGTCCCCTTCTCCGGATGGACTTGAGCGCATAGCGGAAAATCACTGTTTTATTGAAAGCGCAATAAGCTTTTGGAATGGACTTATGCCGGATTACACATTCCTAGGGATAGAAAATGAGTGGCTTGCTGTTGGTCTCGCCGGCTTAATTGGAACCATGGCGACATTTTTAGTTTTGTACGGACTTACGTTTGTATTCGTAAAAGTTCAGAAATAGGAAAAAGAATTTCTATTTCGCCAAAAATGCATTTTGAGTATAATGCCTTTAGTTTGTTCATTTACAATCAGGGCCTGTAGCTCAGTTGGTCAGAGCAGTCGGCTTGAAGACCTTAAGCTAAGTTATGCTGTGGATTATGCAGTTCAGTGTGGCAATTGTGGCAAAGAAGAATACACTTTTTAAGTTCTCTTTCTATTGCTGAATATTTTCGATTAGATAAAGATCTTAAATCTAATTTGAATTCTTTCTTTTTTGGATCTTGATGATGGAAAGTTAACGCAGAAAGATTCTTTTTATAACCACATATACCGCATTTACCTCCTAATTCTTGTACAATCCTCTTCTTTCTTCTTAATCCCCTCTCTTGTTGGGCATCATAAGATTGATGAGCCTTATTCTTACAAGAAATAGAACAGAACATTTTCTGTTTGCCAATTAACTCCTTTCCACAAATCGTACAGTTTATGACCTTATTCATAACTGTATAATAACATAATACGCTTAAGCGTCACAGGGCTGCTTGCGAAGTAATTCGCAAGTGATAACTTATCAAATTCGGGGAAGCCTAAATCTATTAAAGATACGGTAATCCCGAGCCAAGCTCACATAAGTGAGAAGGTGTAGAGACTAGACGGTAAGCATCCTAACAGGATGAAGGGATAGTCCAGCTCACAAACCCGAAAGGGGCCATGAAAATGGTAGCGAGATGCATAACCGATTTGTCGCTGGTTCAAGTCCAGCCAGGCCCACCAAACGCTTTAGTATGCGAAAAACACACTCAAAAACTCTACATTGTTATTCAAAACCTTCTTTTTTAGGAGGTATGTCTCGTATACTTGATATTGGATGCACCATTCGAAATGGTGCTTTATACGATTCGCCTATAGAAGCCGATGCAAAAGCGATATACAGTGATTGGAGAGCAGTTGGTGAAGATATATCCTTTAGTATGAAAGAAATCTGTTAAATAGTGGTCGTTGAGCTCCACCAAAAACACAGCAAAGGTCTATTCTATGTGGAGTTATTGACTTTTATCTTGTTCCAATCCAGCAATATTAGTACCATTCCACAAAATACGGAGTTCACGAAAATTCTCTGTTTAAAGCACAGATTTATTGATAAAATTGTGGTGTAATTATGATCTGTTTGATGAGAAACAATATATTGTTTAAAATACTTTGCGTTCTTTTGTTTGTTCTGATTGCACTTGGAATAGCAGATTACTGCATATTGGATAGTTTTTGGCTAACAGATTATATTCGAGGCTCTTTTACTGAGACTATAGGGATTCTTATTACGTTAATATTTGTTGAACGAATAGTAGCTTCACAGCGCAATAAGGAAGAAAAAAACGGTGAAAAGAAACAAATAAGAAGACTAAACAAAATCCTAAAACCAGAGTTAAAAAGGGTACTTCAATATGCAAGCTTCATGACAACTAAAGATGGAGAACAAAACTATACGATTACAAAGAATTTTCAATTTAACCGCTTAGCGAATTTTCATATCCCAGCACTTTCAGTATTTGATGCTCCAGAAAGATCATTTAAGCTAATGTTTCAAAGCATTGAAATAAATCTTACAACTATTCGCGAGGCACTTTTAAACCTAGAATTTAAATATTACCCAAATCTAGAGAGATTGCTTTTAGGTTATATAGATTCTATGAGCAAGGGAAACCCACTGAACTTTTTATCTTGCTTAGAACATAATAAAGGATTCCCTGAGAGTATAAAAAAGATGATCTCCGAAGTACCAGATGATGTAGTGCCTACATATGAGGAATATAAGCCTGATATTTATGAGGGCAAATCGGCAAATATTATGACCTCAATAATAAGGCTGTATGAAATCATAAACTTTCATATAGAATTTGAGCATGAATACTCTGAACAGGTATCTGACCTTTTAATAGAAAAGAGATAAAGCGAACTCATCATAAATAGACGCCTATTATCCGTCGATTAATAATTCACTACTTCTTCAATACACGAAGCAGGGTTTTTACTACCGCTTTGGGCTTATCGATTTCTGATAAAGATTTGAAAACTTTGGGGGTAATTACTTTTCTAATTTGATCTTCAGGAACCGGATTCCCTGCTTCCTTAGCTTCCTCTACTACAGCCTCAACGAATGCATCGTATGGACCAGCTTCTTGAGAAACCAATTCTATGTTTACTATACACTCATTTGGATCAAGTTCAGACTGAGCCATATCCACTTTGCATTCTTCCAATAGATTATTGAGTAAGCTTAATACAAAGGGGTAGTATGGTTGCTCATCAGGATTTCCGTCTGTTCTTTCTAAATCGATATCTTTCCCATATTCTGATGCTGGAAGTTTTGGCCACCTAGCCGGATCTTCTCCAAAGTCCCCAGTTATATTCATTAGCCATTTGTAGTCTGTTCTTGATGTTCTATCTGCTTCGTTTCGATATTCACGATCTCTCAGTAATCCAACCTGACCAAAAACTTCTGCATTCTTCTTCCCGCGATATCTAAGACTTCCTTTAAAGGACTTTACTAGCAACCATTCTCCATCCTGATAGCCCTCCATTCCAATATGTGGTTGTTTCCTAGGATCTCCACCTCTAAAATTCGACTGATAGTACCAAATCCGCTCCAGCTCCTTCTCTTTCTCCTCAGTAGCCTCTTCCGGAGCCATAGTTTTTATATTAGCCAAAGTAGCAGATACAACTGCATCTATTGAAGCATTTTCAGCTGGAATATCACTCAGCAATGGAGAAATTCCATTTAGCAGAGCTCTTTCTTGTTCGGTTAGTTCTTCTGAAGCAGCAAGCTTGTCTTTCAATCTCGACAGAACCTGCACCAATTGATCGAGCTGGTGTTCTTGCCCTTCAGGTGGCTGATCTATATGACGCGAATCGTCATCAACGTCCATGTTATACAGGATTAAGTACGTCAATATTATAGCATAATTTTACATTTTGTGACAATTTAGGTTGCAAGGGAATTCAGTAACTCCTTACATTGTGATAAACTAGTGTTTCCTAAATAACTCTTGATATTCACAATCACTCTCTCAACAAACCCACTCACAACCTTGTTGTCACTCGGTTCAATCCGTGGTCGTCCAGGCCCACCAGACAAGGAATTACTTAGATGTCATTTAAATATATAAAATGGAAAAAAAGGAGCCATGGCTTCCTATCGAAGTAGTTTCATCATTGGTACGATCATTAGATCAAGGGGTTGATATTCTTACTATCGTCAATGAATATACAACGAATTTTACGAATCTTGATATTCTACGAGCATTAAGGAGAATGAAAGTTGATTCAGTTATAGAATTTAAAACCATGGATGAATACGTAACCTTTATGTGCACTTTAAATACAATAAATGATCCTCCAATAGATCCAGAAAATATTAGTATTAGAGATGCTTCGCATGATGATTTGGAAGAAATTGAGGAAATATACAAACTTTCAAGGGCTGACATCCACGATTTACCTGCATTTAGACGAAAAGGTGGGATTTTTAATCCTTTAAGCGAAGAGGATCTTCAAGGAAATCTAACTCACCCAAATTATAAATTACGTGTTTTAGAAGGTGAAGGAAAGATAATAGCTGCGACCGATTTTTTATTACCTCCAGGTAATGGTGAACTGGACAACATATACTTTGATTCAGCATTCGATCCTGTTTTTCTTGCAAAAGTTGAATCACGCTTAAGAGATTTTGTTTTAAAAAATATTGGAAAAATAACATGGATTCATGATTTAATAGTTCATCCAGATTACAAATCTTTGGTGGGAGCCATTTTTATGCAGAAAACGTTGAGGGCAATGTATGAAGAGTTTGGACTTGAATATGCTATGTCGGAAGTATGGGGCTTTTATCAAGGTGAAAAACCATATGGAGAATTGTATTATAATATTCCTTCTACTTCTTTGCTTTTATTCAAAATAGGAGGATGTAGATTTGATGCTGTTGAAGAAAAAGTGCAAATTGATGATGTGGATTTAAACTTAGAAAGATATCCTTATTTATTTGATATCAAAAGATTAATTTCACAGGGGGGAATATAAATGTTTATATGTTTGTTCTATCCGTGGTCGTTGAGGCCCACCAATTCAATTAAGCATGCTACGAAGAAGGAGCAAAGCGATGCTTATACATGCGTATGAACGAAGTGAATCGGATGGATAAATACGACGGAGTGCCTGACTAAGTAGGATGATGATTAATCTCGAAGCCGAAGGCTGAGAGGCCCAGTACTATCCCAATCAGTCCTACTATCTTCATAAGCCGTAATATCACTGGAATCTCCAAGTTCACATTCTTGATAATCTGCATCTGTATATTCTGGAAATGGTTGCCAATCTTCTTTGGTACATAATTGAACTTCATCGTCGACTATTATGGCTTCTTTAGGCAATATTGACTCAACATCTCCATATTCATACTTAGGATACAGATTCATTATAGTTTCAATTCTCTCAGCAAAATCATCACTTGGTTCTGGTATTAAAGCTGCACCATTAGTATCAATAACTTCACGAACTTTTTCTGCTACAGCTTGATTTTGTTGTTGGATACTTGGTCTATACGTACGTTGAGCATGATCACGTGCTTCCCTTGTACGCCTACTTCTCGAAAACATTCCTAAGCGGTCATAATGAAGAGATTGACCAGTTCCGATTTCCAAATCCCTCTCTAATGAAGCAATAAACAGCATTGTATATAAATCATATTTGTAAGCTTCTGCTTCCACCTCATGAACAATCTGATTCCCGGAACGAATAGAATCATATGTTCTTTCAGGATCCCCAGGATAAGAACTAGTTATCCTATTTTCCCCAACTACTCTATCAATTCCACCTATCTCTGCAGGTGTTTTTTGAGCCACATAAACTGCCAAGTCATTCCAAAACTCATTTTTATTCATACTGCCACCTAGCGTTTCCATATTGTGTTTTTCATGTTTTTCGTTTCCAATCCAAAAAGTCATGTCACGCACCTTTAATTTGCATCGTGATTCTCTTAAGAACTCCATATATGGCTCAAATTCACTGGATCCAGCCTCAATCAAACTTCCAATTATTCTCATTCTTCTTTCAATAAACTCTAAAGCTCTCGGATAATCGGTATGAATATAACTTTCGTGTTCCTGTGGCATATAAAGACCCTCGGCAATTCGTTGTTTTAATAGAGTACCAAAGATTTCACTTCTAAAATCTCCTTCACCATAGAGTAGCTCCCATTGCCATAGTTCTGATGCCGTCTCAACAATTTCTCTAGCCTGATCTGGGCTATCTACAAGTGCTTCTTTAATTAAATATATATAAGCTTGCTTCAGTTCATCCATTCTAGTCAGATTTTCTTCTCGCTGAGCATTGCTTATTCGATCCCTTCCTTTTAGCATCTGCTGGGCATGTAATTCACCAAATTCTGCCGAAAGTCGCGTCAACTCTTGCAACTCCGGAAACTCAAATTTTTCACCAGCTTGTTCTGACATGCTTAACCTTTTAAGAGGCACGAATATAACTGTTTATTTTGTTTTTGTCAAAACAGTCGTAAAACAATCTCCAATATGTTACATTTTTTCTACTCGCGGGGCATTAGCTCAGTTGGCTAGAGCGCTACGCTGGCAGCGTAGAGGCCACCGGTTCAAGCCCGGTATGCTCCACCATTGTAATATGATATAGTTTTAGAGGCGCATTAATAGTTTAAAAATGCTCGATCTCATCATCTCTTCTCTCTATTTTATTCTTCCGGCATATGTCGCAAATATGTGTCCGGTGATTTTTGGCAAACTTAAATTCCCTTTTGGGAAGCCGATTAGCAAGAAACTTTTTGGTGCGCATAAGACGTATCGTGGCATTTATGTCGCTTATTTTGGCGCGCTTTTAACGTTATTCATTCAACAAAAACTCGCGCTAACAGAAATCAGTCTCCTAGATTACGGTACGATTAATCTTTGGCTTTACGCGTTCCTTTTTGGAATTGGAGCAATTGTCGGCGATCTCGTAAAATCGTATATTAAAAGACGAATAAATATTAAACCTGGTGATCCGTGGATTCCTTTTGATCAACTTGATTTTATTGTTGGAGCACTTCTGTTTCTGGCTCCTCTTTATGTTCCTTCATGGGAAGTTATCCTGGTAATAGTTATTGCAACTCCCCTTCTCCATCTTCTAACAAACGTACTTGGATACGTTTTGAGGATCAAAAAAGTCTGGTGGTAAATTAGGCGGGAAGCGGGAGAGAGCGAGGGGTTAGTAGAAGTGAATGATCAAAGCCACGATTGCGGCGATCAGGAAGGCGGCACCAAGTATGAGTTGGAGGATTATAGGCCATATCTTATCGCCCATTCCCCATCTTGCCATACCTTCGATGCCTGAGAACATGTTCATCTTGCTTTCGGCAGGGGGATATCTCTCGGTTTCTTCGTTGAACTTCCTCGTCCCGAGAATGAAGAAAACGACTGCTAGCACGAATGCTATTCCAGACACAACTAATGTCATAGGCATCTCCCTTCTATTCGCTCTGTCCCGCTTATCAAACGACATGACGACTCACGTGATGGGGAAAAAATCCCACAACGTTATTGCCATCAAGATGGTAACGTTATCACTTTTACTTAGATTGTCAAGGCAGAGCTCTTCTCAATTTAATGAATATCTATAAAATGTTGGAGCGCAACCTACCAAATATTATGTGCCTCACAATCCCCGCAAAAGTAGTTGAAGTTAAAGGAGAAAAGGCTGTCATCCAAAAAAATGACAAGCTCCAGGAAATCGATATTCGTACGATCGAAAACCTTAAAGTAGATGACTGGGTTCTTTATATGTCTGATATTGCTGTGCAAAAAGTTACGCCAGAAGACGCAAAGGAAATTCTTGAGCTACTCGAGCACGTACAAAAAACAGATCCTGAAAAACTTGATCCGAAGTTTGTTGAAGTCATTAAACATTCGAAACAGCGAAGGCTTAATAAAGACGAAATCGAGTATCTTCTTGAAACTGACGGACTTGAAAAAGAGGCTCTTTATAGCGAATCTGAGATGATTCGTCGAACGCACATTAAGGACTTCTTCTGCATTCACGGAATTATTGAATTTTCTAATTTCTGCCAAAATGACTGCCTCTATTGCGGCCTTCAAAAACAGAATACTGCTATTCGGCGTTATCGAATGCCTATTAATGAAATAGTTGATGCAGCTGATGAGGCGGTTAATAAAAAGGGCTATAAGTTGCTAGTTCTTCAGTCTGGCGAAGATCCATATTACACAAAAGAAATGCTTGTTGAACTTATTCAAAAAATCAAAGAGAAGTGTAAGGTCTTTATCTTCATGAGTATTGGTGAACGTGATTTTGAAACATACAAGGCAATGAAAGACGCAGGAGCAAGCGGCGTTCTATTTAGGTTTGAATCGTCTAATCCTGACTTGTTTAAGAAGATTCATCCGGACGGCAAGAGTCTCGAAAAACGTTTTGAGCATTTGAAGTTCATGAAAGATCTAAAATATTTCATAGCTTCTGGAGGGATTATTGGCATTCCTGGTCAAACTATTTCTGACCTTGCCAATGACATTATTACAATCCGCAATAATGATTACGACATGGTTTCGATGGGACCTTTTGTGCCTTGCCCAAATACTCCTTATGCAAATGAAAAGCCCGGCGACATCGAAATGAATCTTAAAATGATTTCTACTTTAAGGCTTGAATTAAACAATAAACGAATTCCAGTTGTTACGGCTTTGGAAACTCTCGATCCTGAAAAAGGTCGAAAAAGAGCAATCCAGGCGGGTGCAAATGCTTTAATGCTCAATGTTACTCCCGAGAAATACGCTCCGCATTACGAGATCTATAAACGAAAACAAGCGCTCGACAATGAGATGTGGGAAAAATACGGGTTGTATAATTCTGATGAAAGTTACAAAATGCTTGAAGAAAAATTAACCATCGACTAATGTCTAAAACTTCACATATATTTGATGCGGATCAAATCACGCATCTGGTAAGCTCAACGAAAAATCCTTCAAAGGATACTATTGAAAAAATTCTCCAAAAAGCCAAAAAAATGAGGGGCATCAATTTAGAAGAAGCCGCAACTTTAATAAACGCAGACAACCCTCATACAGAGGCAATGTTTAAAACGGCGGGATATATTAAAAACGAAATTTACGGAGAGCGGCTGGTTTTATTCGCTCCTCTTTATATTTCCAATTACTGCATCAACGACTGTGATTATTGTGGATTTCATGCAAGAAATAAACAAAAACGAATTAAGCTTTCTTTAAAGGAGGTTGAAGAACAAACACGAATTTTGATCAACATGGGGCATAAAAGATTGCTTCTTGAATTTGGGGAGCATCCGGTTGAAGCACCAATCGATTATATAATTGATGTTATTAAAACTATTTATAGCGTTAAGGAAGGACGCGGAGAGATTCGTCGTTTGAATGTAAATATTGCTGCGACTACAGTTGAGGACTACAAGAAACTGAAAGCAGCTGAAATTGGAACGTATCAACTTTTCCAGGAAACATATGATCGGGAAACTTATGAGAGACTTCACAAAGGTCCAAAAGGAGATTTTGAAAGGCAGCTTTTTGCGCATGATAGAGCGTTTGAAGGCGGAATTGATGATGTGGGGCTTGGGGTGCTTTATGGACTTTACGATTGGAAATTCGATACACTTGCTCTTCTTTCACATGCGTTTTATTTGGATAAGAAATATGGAGTTGGACCTCATACTTTTTCTGTGCCACGCCTCCAATCTGCACCTACTGTTGATGAAGACTGGCCTTATGAGGTTACTGAGGATGAACTGCTTAAAATAATAGCTATTTTGCGAATGGCAGTACCTTATACCGGCATGATTATTTCAACGCGTGAAAGGGCTGAAATTCGTGAGAAGGCGTTTGAACTTGGCATTTCTCAAACAAGTGCTGCGTCGCAAACATCACCGGGTGGATATGGAAAAGAAGAAGCGCTGAATCAATTTACAACGTCTGATGAAAGAAGTGTCGATGAAGTAATTGAGAAAATCCTAGATGATGGATTTATGCCGAGTTTTTGCACGGCCTGTTATCGTTTAGGACGGACTGGCCAGGACTTTATGGATATTGCAAAACCTGGAGAAATTCATAATTTCTGCAGGCCAAATGCGATTCTTACGTTAAAAGAGTATTTGGAGGATTATGCATCTGAGCGCTCAAAAGCAAAAGGACTTAAAATAATCGATAAATATGTGGAAAAGATTCCTTCAAATTCTGTTCGTGAAAAAACTGTAAACAGGCTGAAGTTAATTGAAAAAGGTGAAAGAGATTTATACTTCTAATTTGACAATTTTGAACTTTGTGGCTAAAATTCGCTCCTTGGAAATTAATATCTAAAATGATTGAAGAAAGCTTGAAAGACCCTGGGAGCAGGAGTAGTAGTGAAAAAAATGGCCATGACCCTGAGCTGCATGAAATTGCAGAGGAATGTGATAGAAATCCAGTAAATATATTTGGAGAAGAAACTGGCAATGAAGCAGGTGAGGTTATACAGGCAATTTATGGAATTCCTAATAGCCACTTTGATCAACCGTTAAACTCGCTTGGTGTTATTCCAGAAGGAATGTACGCTGCAAGTTGCGATGAAGACAGAAGCCTCCGAGATGATGTCCCTGGTGGACTTGTTGAACATGAAGGTGTGATTTTTTATGCAACAACCGATCACGGAGTGCTAAGAAGCTGTGACGAACGAAAACCGCACAATGACGATGCATATTTTGTGATTCCTGAACAAAAAACGATTGGTGCTGCAGATGGCGTTAGTGGGAACCCAAAAAGAAATGATAAAGGACGTATGGCAGCTTCGGTTGCAACACTTGCAGCACTAATGGAAGCGCACCTTGATCTACCGATGAGAAAATTAATAGAAATAATGCATGGAGCCGCTTTAAAACATAGATTATTTATAAGAGATCAATGGAAAAAACAAAAACAAAAAAAGGAAAAAGAGCCTCCAAAAAACTTAACTACAAGCACCGTAGCTCGCCTTAATAATAACAACGTTATTGAGTGTGCAAGTATAGGAAATACACGAGCGTTAGTTATTAGAGGGGAAAAAGCTCATCGCCTAACTTATGATCACACGATGCTAAATAGCAAAATGGGACATATGGAAATAACTGAAGAGCAAGCTTTTCGTATATTCGGACCTTTCGCAATTCGTATGAAAAACAACCTTGTACAAGCGCTTGGGAGTGATGAAAATTTGCATCCTGGCGAAGATCCTGATTCTAATATAAAGCATGTGAATATCAAACCTTTCTATGAAACGTTTCAGGCTCAAGGTGGGGATGTTTTATTAATATGTTCGGATGGAGTTACAGATGTTATGACTGACGACGAAATCGCTGAGTTTGTTTATGAAAGGAGACAAAAAAACATGTCTCTAGCAGAAATAATTGATGAACTTAAAGAGCATGTAATTTATCTAATGAAATACAGTCGCAATGGGGATCATGAATATCCAAATAAACACGATGGCGACAACATTGTGATAGTCGGACTCGTTGTTCCGGAATAATTATTTCTAAAATGTTGCGAAGGATGTCTTTTTGATATATCTTATTCATCGATGTCTGAACAACAAAAAAAATTAAAAATAGGCTGGTTTTCCTTTACGTGCTGTGAAGATTCAACAATCATGTTCACAGAAATGTTGAACGACCATTTTTTTGCGTGGTCTAAAATTATTGAATTTAGACATGCAAATATCCTCAAAAGTAAAAATGAGATGTCTGATATCGATGTAGCTTTTGTTGAAGGAGCTATCGCTTCTGATCGCGATAAAGAAAAACTTTTAAAAATCCGAGACGTTTCTAAGTATATTGTTGCAATTGGATCTTGCGCTGTAACAGGCCTTCCAACAGGACATCGAAACAATTTCAGCGAAGAAATGAAAGAAGAAATTTCGCCTTATCTAAAGCAATTTCATCAAAGTGCACGTGTATATGCCCTTCACGAACTTATCCAAGTAGACGATAAAGTAGCAGGCTGCCCAATGATCGAAGCACAATTCGTAGTAGCCATCGACAAATATCTAAAAATGTTCAAAGTCATCTCCGAAGATGATTCAATAATCAACCACAAAAATGCATCAGATTAATATATCGATTGAAGGATTATCTAAAATTGAAGGACATCTGGATATGGATGTTGTTATTAAGGATAACAAGATTACAGATGTTGAATTTAAGATTATGGAGAATAAGAGATTTTTTGAAAAAGCAATTCTTGGGAAGCCTTTCAATCAGGTTCCACAGCTGCTTTCACGTATTTGCGGAACGTGCAGTATTGCGCATCTCCTAGGTGCAATTGAAGCTGTTGAAGACGCTCTTGATTACAAGCCATCCGAACAGACAATGATATTAAGAAAGCTTCTCACATATGGACTGATGATACGCGATCACGCACTTCATCTTTATATCTTCACATTGCCGGATGTTATCGGCAAGGATTCGATTCTTGATTTTGACGAGAATGACGAGAGAGAACACAAATTGCTCCACGACATGTTTGACGTAAAACGTGCCGGAAACAACTTATCTACAATCATAGGAGGACGTGCAGTACATGCGCCTTTCCCAATGCCCGGAGGGTTCGTTAAATATCCAACTCAAGAAGAGCTGGAAGCTTCACGCAAAGAGCTTTTAGAAATGCGTGAAAAAATTCTCTACCTACTTCAGGTTTTCGATGAATGTGATTTCAGTCTTGAAAGAAAAACTAAATTCGTAGGTCTTAAAACTGAAGATTATAGTTTCTTGGATGGTCCTGCATTATGTAGTGAAGGAAATTTTTGTGTTCCAGAAAAGAGTTTTAGAGATCAATTAAAAGAAGTTGTAATCCCCTACTCAACAGCTAAGGCATACACTTTGCAGGGCGAAGAATACATGGTTGGAGCTCTAGCTCGAATGAATGTAAATCGAGAGGCTCTCCACCCAAATACTCAAAAAGATGCAAAGAAATATATAGACAGATTTCCTTCAATTGACGTTTATCATAACAACCTTGCACAGGCTATCGAGACTCTTCATTCGATAGATCATGCAGTTGAGATTCTTGAAACACTAAAGATCACGCCTGTTCCACCGGATAAGCTTACTCCAAAAGCAGGTGAAGGAGTGGGAGTTCTTGAAGCACCTCGTGGAACTTTGTATCACTATGTTGCTACTGACGCTGAAGGAATTATTACAAAAGCTGAAGTTGTGGTTCCAACTGCGCAAAATCAAATCAATATTGAAAATGATATTCGCGCACTAGTCCAACTACATCTTGATAAGGATGGAGAGAATATGGATAAAGATCTAGTTCGCTTTGAAATCGAGAAGTTAATTCGCGCATACGACCCATGTATGAGTTGTGCAACTCACTTTTTGAAGATTAATTGGCAAATTCATGGAAGTTAAATTTCGCACAGCAGGCTTAGGCGATATTAAGGATCTACAAACCCTTAAGTACGATCTTTGGAAGTATGAAGACGATAATTTTTGCGATATCACAGATCCAAATTATGCAAAAACAGATAAATATGCTGAAGATCTAAAAAAACAAATAGAAGACCCTGGTTTTGCAATTATTGTTGCTGAGTATGAAGATGAGATAATTGGTGCCGTTTATGGCGAAGTCTTTGAAGCGACAAAATATAAAAGGATCAAAATTGACTCCGAACTGATGAGTCTTTACGTGAAGGAAGAGCATCGAAATAAGAAGATCGGAGCAAAACTTGTTGATGAGTTTACTAAATGGGCAAAAAGCAAAAACGCAGATCAGATTAAGGTAGAACCTTATTATAATAATGAGGGATCCTTAAGATTCTATGAACGCGAGGGTTTTGAAGGTTATGTTGTTATGTTGAGGAAGAAGCTGAAATAATCTAGGATACACACCTATCTAGATTGGCAAAATCGCCTTTTTGTGCTATTCTATTAAGAATTACTAATCAAGTATTTATGAATGCTGAACCAGCACATGGTGAGTCTAGTGAATCTCAAGATTCACTTATAAATAAACTCATCGATAGAACATTTGAAGTCCTTGGACAAGCAGATGCTAATCAAGAACAGAGAGAAGAATTAGCAAAACAAGTCGTTGAAAAGCTAAGTGAATATGATGAAGAAACTGCACATGAAGCTTTATTAAGAATGACAGACAGTCTTAATCCCGGCGAAATTGATAACGAAGCACATATGCTTATGTTTCTTGGATGGGAAGCTAATGCAATTCTTGATGAAAAAAAGCCACCTATTGAGCTCGATGAGGGAGATGAAGTTATTGCTGAACACGCAATCGCAAAACTTAAAGGATTACGAACAGTTAATATAAATGTCTTTTCCGATGTAAGTGAAGCCCTCGATACGATAATTAGCACTGAAATATCTCCTGATATAGAAGATAACGAAGCAGTATTCCCAGAAATCGAAGATAGTATGACTTTTGGGGAAGCAAAAGAAATCATATCTAAAAATGCGCCACTTTTGGCTATTAGGCCAAATACAACAACTGCAGACATAGATTACAGACTCCTTGGAACGATTCGTGATCGAATGGAGGATGAAATTGGACAAGATATTGAACAAAGTAGGAATTAAATAAATTCTTCCGGCGGAACTCTTATGATTTGCAAAATTATCTTTTTGTGCTATATAAGATGAGACATTATTCCAGAATTTATGACTGCAGAACTTGCACATTGTGAAAATAACGAATCTAACGAATCTACGGATTCGCTTGTAACTAAATTGGTTGATAGAACATTAGAATCTTTGGGGCAGGCAGACGCTCAAAATAGCCAAAAAGAAGAATTAGGTCTTTTCATAGAAGCAGAATTACATGGTTTCGACGCAGATACCGCAAGAGATGCGCTTCTAAGAATGAGGCATAGCTTAATGCCAGATTCTCCTAACTTTCAACAAATTGCAAGTGCAAAAATGATGCTTCAATTGCTTAAAAGAGAAGCTTTAGAACTTAGAGAAGCAAGGCAAACTCCAAATGAACTCCCAAACTTAAATGAATTGAAAATAAATCAAGGACTATCAAGACTCAAAGAATTGCTTGTAATGGATGAAGAAGCATATAATCGTGTTTATAGCGCGTTAGAGCAATTTACAACAATTCTAATTGAGGACTATCAAGAAAATGACCAACCAATTTTAGAAGATGTAGGATGGGAAACTTTTGGAGAAGTTAAGCTTACCTTGGAATATCATATGCCATTTCTGTGCATAACTTTCTTAACAAGACCCACTGAAATAAATATTGAAATATTGTCAGAAATTCTAGACCGTTTTAATGAAGACGCTGATTTGGCTTAGAATATCATTAGTATTTCCTTCCGGCGGCACCCCGATTATTTTCACCTCGTTAATCATTCTTAGTTTTTTGTACAGTTTAAGTTGCCATCCAAGATCAAAGTCATGCATGGAATATGGCTTTTCTGTAACGAAATCCTCGACTTTTGTAAAAACGTGAGGCTTTTTTAAACCCTCAACTGTATCTATTAGAACTAGTTCATCGGTGTCTTCTGGAAGGTTTTCGGTTGGATCAAATTCCCTAAAATCGATTTCCGGAAAAGCTTCACGCAATTGCGATGCAAGTTTGAGTGGCATTGAATCTTCTTCAACAAGTAGATTCCCAACTAGATATATTATTTGAGACATTTTATGAAATTTTTATATTCCTCCCGGGAGGACATTGACATATTTACTATATTTATTTAATATCGATTCTCGTACTAACACAACTATTATGACTAAAGAAGTATCAACTTGTCCACAACTTATTACAACAGAACCATTTCAACTACATCCAAAACCTACTATAAAAGCAGATGGTGAGATAGTAAGTGTAAGTAAACTACAAACTCCAGAGTGTAGAGCCATGTCCCATTGTAGCGATACAATTAGAATAGATTTTAATCATGCAGTAAAAGTTTGCATGAGTGATGATCATGTAAATTGTCCTCAATTCAGAGGCTAGATCATCGGTTCCTCGAAATCTTCCGGCTGATCACCAGGCGCCAATTCAATTTCACCTGACTCATCCCACTTGGAAAGCATGTCTTCAACTTTAGCTACTGGAGTTGAGTATTTCTTTCGAGACTGTTCTACAATTTCTTTAGTGTAATCGTCTTTTGGCTTAACCACATCGAGAGTTCGGCCTGAGAACGGCCTTCGTACTTCTCCTTTTATGGACATCTTTGTGTAGAAATTTCGAACCGCAAGATTGATAATATCACGAACTTTAAATACCGGAGTGTACTCATTTTCCAAAACTACGGCATCGTCAGCACCTACACGGAATGTGATCATTGAGCCAACATTACCAAATACAGTCTTTACCATCTGATCAGTTAATTGCCCCACAAACTGATGGGCAATCGTTAAATTTAATCTATATTTACGTGCCTCAGATAAAATTTCTTCAAAAGTATCTGTAGCAAAGTTCTGGAACTCATCCACATAGAAGTAGAAATCAGTTCGATCCTCTTCTCGCATATCAGCACGACTCATTGCTGCCTGATACATTTTCGTAATAATCATAGCTCCGATCAAATTCGAGTTTTCTTCTCCAAGTAGACCTTTAGACACCTTCATCAATAGGATCTTCTTTTTATCCATTACTTCTCGAATGTTGAATTTGTTAGTTGGTTGACCAATAATATTTCTAATCATGTTCGTTGCAACAAACTGACCAACTTTATTCAAAAGAGGTGTAATTGCCTCAGCATCAAATTTTTCACTCCATCCAGCAAACTCGTTCACCCAGAAGTTTTTAACGACCGAATCTTTAATTCTGGCTGTGATCGTTTGTCTGTAATTCTTGTCCGAAAGCATCTTTAAGATACTCAAAACAGTTGTGTTTGGTGAGTCAAGAAGCGCCAGAGTTGTGTATCTTAAAACGTGTTCGAGCCTGTCACTCCAGTTTGAACCGAATAGCTTTTTAAAGATATTAATAAACCCGACAGTCATCTGCATCTTGTATGCTTCATCAACCTTCTCCAGTGGATTAAACGCAATCGGGAAGTTTGTATCTCCAGGATCAAAATAAACTACATCATTAATACGATCTTCTGGGATCATCTGCATAATATTATCAACAAGATCTCCATGAGGATCCAAAACCGCTACACCTTCACCATTTTTAATATCTTCACTAATAAAAAGTTCAAGTAGTTTACTTTTCCCTGTACCACTCTTACCTACTGTATAAAGATGTCTTCTTCTGTCTTCACGTTTTATTCCAAAATCATCAAACGAATTATGATAATTTGTTTTACCAAAGAAACTCACATCTTTGCCTCGAGTTTTTGGAAGATCCTGAGGCGGTTCCGCCTTTTTAGATAAGACATGGACGATATGCGGCACATGGTCAGAATTTGGAAAATGATATAAAGTCGCCAGTTCCTTTGCGCTTAAGATCTGATCTTCATCCATATTTCTCTTTCGGAATGACTCCAAAAAGGATTTTGCACGAATTGGTCTGCCTGCGACAAACTCATTGAAGTCAATTTTATTATACTGATAAAACGCCTTCGAAATGGCTTCCAAACGAGCATTGGCAAGTTGTTGATCTTTAGCAAAACATGCCAGTCGTACCTGGAACTTGAATGGATGAGTTGCCGTTTTTTCAATAAATGCCTTCTTCTCTTCTTCAAAGAATTCCTTTCTTCCCTTTAGCCTTGTGTAGTTTTTAAGGCGGAATACCCTTTTGATTCCGTTAAAGAACATGCGAAATCTCCGTTGTAAATGATAAAGCCAGTTGTCATGTTTAGGTGAAACAAGAATTTGAACCCAAAGTTGTTCATCCTGTCCTATTTTTGAAATAACCGCAAAGGCTCCTGCCAAACTATCTACTTCAAAATCTTCATAATCGAGAATTGGATAAATGTCGCTCCTTTTTAATTTAAGCTTTGCTCCAGCAAAAGGAAGTTTTTGAGTTATTGCAAAATTAGTATAATCCTTGCTATCAATAATTTCGCAATCCGGAAAAGTACTATATAAAAGCCCTTCAACAAGCGCAAAAAGATCAGCCGGCGCTACAATATAGAAATAAGAATATTGCCTATATCCAAATACTTCAAGACTAATTGTGCGACCTTTAATGGATTTATAAAGGTTATTCAGAAACTGAAGAAATTTTACTTCCTTTTTAGGATCAGCTTCTGTTCCTTGAGGGACTACTACATGTAAATATTTTAGATCCATGTGAGGCTTTAAAAAATGTACCGTTGCATCGTGACACATTTTATTTTATAATATTTTTTTGCACAATTTGCAAGCTCAAATTTATTTATTTACAAAATAACACACAAATGCTAAATTTACACCGCAAATAACATATAATTCAATATATGAGTACAACTGACGACAACCCCACGTCAGACGACAAGCCTCCCCCTAATTTAGGAATCTCTAGAGATGTGAAAAGAGTAATTCGAAAACTCTCAGATAGTTACGAGCTGCGTGACTATGCTTTTCATATTGCGGCATATCATGCACAACATCTAACTGATGAGGCAGCAGGGTTTCGAAATCGCCTTTTGCTACAGGGACTGGATGAAGAGGACCTCTTTACTATTCATGAGTTTCTGAACATAAAGTTTGATGGCGAACTTATGAAAATGTATGACAAAAATCTCACAGAACAAAGAGCTGAGATGCTTGGATCATTTATTACTAAGTAGGCTTATTTTTTACCGCATTTACCGCATTTACCGAATGCGTTTATATATGCATCTTCGATATTGAAGTCTTTTACCCAGCTTAAACAGGAAACACATTTAAAGCTGGCTGGCTTGAAAACATTCTGTATATCACCACATTGGCTGCAAATAAGATGATGATGCGGTCTTTCTTCTGCTTCATATACAGCTCTTTCTGAAGAAATAACAACTTTTCTTATTTTCCCAGAATGTTCAAGAACCCCAAGATTTCTATAAACTGTTCCAAAACTAATCTTTGGAGCTTTCTTCTTTACGATTTTATATATCTCATCAGCAGTAAGGTGAGAATCTGCCTTCTTAAGCTCTTCAAATATAAGCTCCCTCTGATGAGAATATCGTTGCTGCATCAATAATGATTAATGGTCGTTCCCATTGTAAGGCTAAACACTTGCTTTTTCAATAAAACAAATTATGATTAGACATGAAACATATTATAACAATCTAGCTTATGAAAGGCGCTCATGTTGACCCAGTAACTTGTATAGGATGCGGACTTTGCGTTCAACTTTGTCCAGCAGTTTTTGCAATGCAGGATGATGGGAAATCAAAAGCAGTAAATCCTACAGGAGATGGAAACGACGATTCTCAGCAATGCATTCAGGGATCTATAGACGCATGCCCTGTTACCGCTATTAGCTGGACTGAAGAAGAACAAGAAGAAGCTGCTGCATAACATTAACTGCAAATTATGCCCGAAGAAAGCCAACTCACATGGTATGTTGTCCCTTCAATAATTGCGATATCTATCTTTATTGCAGCTATTTTCATCGAATTTGTGGCACGAAAACATGCGGCTATTAAAAAACTCGAGGAAGTTTTAAAAAGTGGCTCTTTTCTTTCACCAACAATATTATCGATTACAATTGGAGTTCTATTGATTGTTAGCGGAGCTTATCATTTCTTGTTTGCACCCGGACTCGCTCTTGGAGAATCAGCTTTTCACGTGATTCTGAGATATGCGGAAATAATTATTGGGATAGGACTGGTTATTGGAATCTTTAGAAGGTTAATGACTGCAGGCATGATTGCACTTTTCATTGCTGCATTTTTTGCTTTCCCCTACTTAAAAGTCCTTGATTATTCTATTTACGCAGGCGTTGCTGCTTATCTGTTTCTGGTTCATAGGGATGCGCTTAGTTTCAGCTTTTTCTTTCACCCAATTGGAAAGAAGGAAATGCTAGATACTCAACGGAAATACGCATTTCCTATTTTAAGATTCATTGCAGGGCTTAGTCTTGCTTATGCGGCCTTCCATCACAATATTTTGCTCCCAGAAGGTGCGGTAGCATTTGTTGAGCAAAAGCCTTTATTGAATATAATGCAAAGCATTATCGGAATGGAGACTTTCAGTCATGGTCTTTTCGTATTCCAAGCAGGTGTGTTTGGAATGATGTTTGGACTTCTTTTAACCTTTGGTCTGCTAGAAAGAATCACTTCAACGATTATTATTATTGGCCTGCTTCTTGGTATTGGATTTGTAGGAGTCACTTTCCTTCCAGTTGCAATTCCATATTTTGCAGTGGTTTACATCGTATTTACAGGCAATCAATTTGAAGATAGAGAGAAGGTTGCTAAAGGCTAAAGATCATATAAGTCTTTTAGACGTGGTCCAGAAAGAGGGGTGCAGCCCTTTCGACCTATTTCCATCTTCTTTCTGCTAAGCCATCTTGTAAATAAGTTGCATAAATCTTCATCACCAACATAAAAACCGACGCCTTTTTGAGTTACAAAAGACTTCAAAAACATTTTAACAAGTGGACTAAGACCTATGCCAAACTGTGTTTTACATTTATTTTTAGCCATTTGGTAGAGTTCGGAATCCATACGAATTGTAAGTTGTTGTTGCTTCATGGTAGTAGTTGTTAATGGGGCTATCAAAATGTACAGCAAAAAGATAGCAAAATCGATAGCGTTGTTTTGATGCGACTCCTCACTGCCAGATCGCTTGATCGTTGTGTATTTTTATTGTATAATATACTAATGTAAAACTAACAAAAACAAATATGAAATACCAAGACTCATTTCACTACATAGATGAGAATTATACTCCGAAAGATTCGGATGTGATTTGCTTGTATCGTTTTGTTCCAAAACCAGGAACTAGTGTTGAAGAAGCTGCAGAGCAAATTGCTGCGGAATCTTCAATTGGTACATGGACAAAGATTTCAACAATGAACGAACACATTGCAAACACCCTTAAACCTCATATTTTT
Source organism: Patescibacteria group bacterium (assembly GCA_042568575.1). Classification (GTDB taxonomy): domain Bacteria; phylum Patescibacteriota; class Gracilibacteria; order UBA1369; family PNNO01; genus JAJRYP01. The sequence goes on from JBHPIO010000011.1 coordinate 20,683, forward strand.
GCTTTAGACAAAGTGAAAGGATTAGTGAAAATTGCTTATCCAATTGGACTTTTTGAGATTGGAAATATGTCTGGGATCCTTTCTTCAATTTGCGGGAATATCCTGGGAATGAAAATTCTGGAAGAACTGAGAGTTTGTGACATCAAATTTCCAAAAGACGTTATCGAGAAATTTCCCGGGCCAGCTCTTGGAATCGAAGGAATCAGAAAAACCGTTAACGTTTACGACCGTCCTTTTACAGGAACGATTGTGAAGCCAAAAGTTGGACTAACTAGCGAACAGCATGCGGAAGTCGGTTATCAAGCGTGGTCAGGTAATGAAGGACAAGGTCTTGATATCGTTAAAGACGATGAGAATCTTACTTCTCAGACTTTCAATAGTTTTGATAAAAGAATGGAGCTTACACTAGCAATGAAGAAAAAAGTTGAAGAGGAAACAGGGCAAAAGAAATTTTATCTTGCAAACATCACTCACTCGAATTTTGATGAAATGATGCGAAGAAGTGATCTTGTTAAAAGTCTTGGAGGTCATGTATGTATGCTTGATGTTGTGACTCTTGGATTCGCAGCAGTTGAAAGTTACAGACGAAAAAACACTGGTCAAATTATTCATGCTCATAGGGCAATGCATGGAGCTATTACAAGGGAACCTGGATTTACAGTTTCGATGCTTGTTCTTTCTAAGGTTTATAGAATGCTTGGAGTCGATCTACTTCATACTGGAACTGCAGGCGCTGGAAAAATGGAAGGTGGAGCTCTTGAGACAATGACAATCGTTGATGCACTTGAGAAAGACTCTGTACCTGAAGATCCAAAAGCAGAATCTCTCGGACAAGAATGGTACGGAATGAAGCCAGTTTTGGCTGTTGCTTCAGGCGGATTACATCCAGGGAAAATCCCGTTAGTCGTTGAGAAAATGGGAATTGATATCGTTTGCCAAATGGGTGGAGGTTGTCATGGACATCCGGATGGAACTGCTGTTGGTGCTCAAGGAATTGTTCAAGCTACTGAAGCTGCTGTAAAAGGAATCCCAATTGAAGAATATGCTCAGGATAAGCCAGCTCTAAAGAAAGCACTAGAAAAATGGGGAGTGTAAAGTCCTCATAGATAGATACGGCAATGTCTAAGAAGCTTACGCAAGCCAAGTTAGTTGCAGAAGTTATTTAAGATTTTATAATGAAGGCCTTTATTTTAAGGCCTCATTTTATGTCCAAGTTCCAAAAAGAATTCGAAAAAGCGCTTAAACTAATTAAGAAATCAAATGACATCTTGATTGTTTCTCACAAGAATCCCGATGGAGACACCGTTGGATCGAATCTTTCGTTGCGGCAAGTGCTTATTTCTGACTTTGGCAAAAATGTAACTTCAGCCTGCGTTGATCCCCTGCCAAATTCGTTGCTTTTCTTGGCTGACAGCAACATTTTTGAAAACAAAATCGATCCGAATAAACACGACCTTATCATTACTGTTGATGCAAGTAGCATTGATCAGCTGAAATTTGCGGAAATAGATGAGAGACTTCTAAAGTCAGGGAAAGACATAATTAATATCGATCATCATCCTACTAATAAAAAGTTCGGAACTCTGAATATTGTTGATGAAAATGTTTCATGTGCAACAGAGATTCTTTATTATTTTTTCGAATTTATAGGAGCGACAATCGCGCCAAATACAGCGACATATCTTCTTGCAGGTCTTTACAATGATACTGGAAGTTTCATGCATTCAAATACAAGCCCATCAAGTTACAAGATGGCTTCTAAACTACTTGAAGCTGGTGCAGCTTTGCCTCGCATAGTGAAACACATGTTTAAAACACAGTCAGTTGAGCAATTACGTTTATGGGGAAAAGTACTATCTAATGCGCGAATGAATAAGAAAGGAACTCTAGTTTCCAAGGTCACCAACAACGATTTTTATGAAACAAATTCCAGTCCAAGGGATTTGATGGGAGTCATTAATTATTTGAATTCTGTTTCGCAAAGCAATTTGAGTGTGCTACTTTCCGAAGATATGAAAGGGCATGTAAAGGGTTCTATGCGCACAGTCAAAGATGATGTAGATGTAGCTTCTTTATGTGAGAAACTTGGAGGAGGAGGACACAAAAAAGCTGCTGGTTTTACAATCCCTGGTAAAATCGTAACTGAAGAAGTGTGGAGAATTGAGGAATAACATGATATATTTGTCGAGAAGTCTCTTAAACAACTAAAATGAGAAGTTCTTGCTATTGCAAAGGCATCATTATGATTGTTGCTGGCGTACTGTATTTGCTTGAAAGCTTACAGGTTATTCAGCTTGGCATAATGCCATACTGGCCAGTACTCTTTATCTTAATGGGTCTATTATGCCTTCTTCCTGATTGCCTGTGTGGAGCAGGTAATGGTCGTAGGAAAGATTAACAACCAGGAGCACAATTTTATTCCTATCAAACCTTCCACTAAGCAGGTGATGTTGCTATACTTCTAGCAATAAATATTTTTGAGTAACTTTTATTGTTATGGCAGCAAAAAAACGACTGAATGGTTCGCAAATATTATTTGAATGCCTTCTTGCTGAAGGTGTGGATACAGTCTTTGGGTATCCTGGCGGCGCCGTCCTCCCAATTTATGACACAATGCCGCAATACAAAAAAATCAGACACATTTTAGTAAGGCACGAGCAAGGCGCCGCCTTCGCAGCAGAGGGTTACGCCCGTGTCACAGGCAAACCCGGTGTTTGCTTCGCAACCTCGGGCCCCGGTGCAACAAACCTCGTAACTGGAATCGCAAACGCATACTTGGACTCCATTCCTGTCGTCTACTTCACAGGCCAAGTACCTCTTAGTGTTATCGGAACAGATGCCTTCCAGGAAATCGACATCGCCGGTATCAGCATCCCAATCACAAAACACAACTACCTCGTTGATGACGTGAAAGACCTAGCTCGAGTAATTAAAGAGGCATTCCACATTGCAACTCACGGAAGACCCGGCCCGGTTCTTATCGACCTACCTAAAGACGTTCAAGTCCATGAAACCGAATTCGAGTATCCTAAAACAGTTAACCTTCCCGGATATAGACCTAAAACCGAGGGCTCCTCTAAACAAGTTAAAAGAGCAATCAGTACTATTGCAAAGGCAAAAAAGCCACTTATCATTGCTGGCCACGGAGTACTTCTAAGCGATGCATCAAAAGAATTCGTTGAATTCGTTGATAAATATCAAATCCCTGTGGTTAACACAATCCTCGGCCTCGGATCAATCCCAGAAGATCATCCGCTGGCACTTGGAATGCTTGGTATGCACGGTCACGCTGTTTGTAACTACGCTACCCATCATGCTGATCTCATTATCGGCCTCGGAGAACGTTTTGACGACAGAATCACCGGTGATCTCAAAACCTTTGCGAAAGGTGCTGACATCATCCACATCGACATCGATCCTGCAGAAATCGGCAAGAATACTCACGTTACTGTTCCCATCGTAGGTGACTGCAAAAAAGTACTTAAGTCATTCAATAAAGAAACTACAAAATCATCCAAAAGCAAATACTCAAAATGGATGAGCGAACTTACTAAATACACTGAAAAAACTGCTGCTTTCCAGGAAAGAAAACTCCGCACAAAAAGTCGAAAGGACTCAGATATTCCTCGTGTTGGGGAAGTAGTCCAGGCTATCCGCAAAGTTGCAGACAAGGATGCTATTTTCGTAACCGATGTCGGACAGCACCAAATGTTCGCAGCACAGAATTACCATTTCTCTCATCCAAATACTATTGTTACTTCTGGCGGACTGGGATCAATGGGTTTTGCCCTTCCCGCTGCTATGGGAGCGAAGTTAGCTAAACCTAACAAAGAAGTCTGGGTTATCTGTGGTGACGGAGGATTCCAAATGAACATTCAGGAACTTCAAACCCTTATTCAGGATAAAATCGATCTCAAAATTGTCATTAGCAATAACGGATTCCTTGGCATGGTTCGACAATGGCAGGATCTTTTCTATAAGAAGCAGTATATCGGCACACCAATGACTGTGCCAAACATTGAGAAACTCAGCGATGCATACGGTCACAAGTACGTTAAAGCAACTACAAAAGGTGAAATTCTTCCTGCTCTTGAGAAAGCAAAGAAAACTAAAGGAACTGTTATTTGTGAATGCATTACTGAATCTGAGGAAAACGTATTCCCAATGGTTCCAAGCGGGAAATCCCTTGAAGACACATTAATCGGCTAACATTACTTCCCATGGCAATAACTGACGAAGACAAAAAATTCCTCGAAATTATTGATAGAGAAGAACCTAATGCAAACTGCCTGCGTGCAAACATAGCAGCAGCAATTGTTAAAGATGGAGAACTCCTCATAAAGCACTGTAACGACTGGCACCCTGAATATAACTGCAGCGAAATAGGATGCATCCGCAATGAAATGAAAGTTGAATCAGGTACTCGCCGCGAAATATGCTACGGTATATGTGCAGAACAATGGTGCCTTGCCCTTGCCGCAAAGCAAGGATTAAACGTTGAAGGCTCAACAATGTACTGCACAAAACATCCATGCCGGGTCTGCTCCAGTTTAATTGCCGAATCAGGCATTAAAAGAGTTGTCTTCCAAGAAGGTTACCCGGAAGTTGTCCCCCGTTTCAACATCCTTAAAGATCGAGGCATAATAGTCGAACAAGGTCCAAACATTGTTTACCCAGATGACGCACCGCCTGAACGAAAGATCTGGTCGGTTTAATAATCATGTCCTTATGAAAAGCAAAAGTCTAACACTATATAATGTTATTTTTCCTGTATTTGCAATATGGCTTATAATACCTCAAATATTTATATTAGTACTCCTCGGGAACTTAATTATTGATGGAGCTGTTATTTCACTTGGACTTTTTTTAAATAAGGCAAAAGTAAAAGTCAAAAAGACACTGGAGTTTATTTTGAAAGCATGGTTATTTGGACTTTTTGCTGACATTTGTGGAGCTTTACTTTTGTTCTTCATTCCTGTTGAGTCTATTAATATTTGGAATGATAAGCTTTCTCTTTTTGTACATGTAGGAGTAGTTTTACTTTTTGGATATATAATTTTTCTTTTCAATTATCACATGCTCAAAAAGCACAAACTCGAAGAAGGAATTTGTTTACACGTAGCGCTTGGAATGGGAATTATAACCGCTCCTTGGTTTTTTCTTGTACCTTTATATTAATAATCGAGAACCAACACATAGTCCCCTTCTTTCACTGAATCCCAATCCATATCAAACACCTGACTCCAGTCTTTTTCCTCATAGTTGTTCAAAATTGGATCAATCGGACTTGCAAAATACCAAACGTGCACGCCAACAGGATGTCCCGTTATTGAGCGAATAGACGCTGCATCAAGCGATCTAATTTCTGGATACAAATAATCAAAATCAACTAAATCCTCACGCACTTCTGGATTTTGAAGCTGTGGGATAACGTTGAAACGAAAACATCCAAGCACCTCTTTTGTAGATTTATCAATACTACATCCGTGAACTCTGCAATCATGCGGTCTTGATTCATATACTTCACATAATTTCTCATCATTCAAATAGGGGCAGTCATATTCCATCCCTCGCAAATGTGAGCCAAATTCATGCTGTTTTTTGTAGATCTCCTCTTTTGTTCCAACAAAAAATCGTTTTCCTTCAGAAAACGGGTTCTTATCTAGTTTATCCTTAATCTTGTTTGCTGCTTTCTGCATCAAACGACGCTGTTGACGAGACAATTCCTTAAGTCCCATACTCAAATAATGAGCTTCAATGAAAGAAACCGGAAAGAACTGCTCGCAACATTCGCTGCAACTTTCCTTACACGGAAGAAACGATAACTTCTCGTATGTTTTGTGACAACGCTCACCAAGCTTAGCAAGTATCGCCTTATACTCCTCAATGTATCTCTCTTCAAGCATGGAGATTATAAATTCTGTAGGTAATTCACTAATAGTCTTACGCCGTATCCTGTTGCCATTGGCTGATCGAATGTTCGTGGTTTTTCAACGTACGCTGTTCCTGCTATGTCAAGATGCGCCCATTTTGCTTTACCAACAAATTCCTCCAGGAATGCCGCAGCTTTTGAAGTGCCAGCAAGGTAGTTAGATCCATTATCAATATTCCGTAGATCAGCAAGTTTTCCTTTAATAGTTTTTTTGTAATCTTTATGCAAAGGTAGCTCCCATAAAAGCTCGTCAGTTTCTTTACCGGCATTAATCAAATCATCTTTCAATTTCTCATCATTCCCCATTACTCCAGCATAATCTGTACCAAGAGCATACAAACAGGCGCCGGTTAACGTAGCTAAATCAATTGTATATTTCGGCTTATACTTCTCAATTCCATATGAAAGAGCGTCTGCAAGAATCATTCTTCCTTCCGCATCAGTATTTCGAACTTCTACAGTTTTGCCCGAATATGTTGTGACAATATCCGAAGGTTTTTGTGCTTTTGAATCAATTAGATTTTCAGTTAAAGGCACCATTCCAACTACTCTTTTCTTAATCCCAAGATCCTTCAAAACTTTAAACACACCAAGCACAACAGCACCACCGGCCATATCCTGCTGCATATCTTCAATATATTTTGTTGGCTTTAAATTATATCCTCCGCTATCAAAAATTACACCTTTACCAATAATCAAAATTGGTTCATTTGCATCAGACTTCTTTAGCCCTTCTGGATTGTAATCAAGGACAACAAGCTTTGCACTTTGATCTCCAGAACCTTTATTTACACTTAAAAAAGATCCCATACCCATCTTTTCAAGAGCGGGTTTTTCAAGAACCGTTACCGAATATTTATTTTGCTTTGCAATCTTTTTAGCTTCTTTTGCAAAATACTCAACCGTTACAATATTTGGAGGACCATTAACAAGATCTCTCACCATATTGACTGACTCAACCATTTTTGAAACATTTTCAATCTTATCTTTAACTGCCTTTGGGAAACTTTTTCCAACAAATTGAAGTCCCGTAAAAAGGTTTTCCTCAGCCTTTTTTGCATCTTTCCCCGTTTTGTATTTTGCTGGAGTGTAATTAACAAGCATAAGGCCTTCCACGATTTCTTGTACATACTTCTCCAAATCTTCAACAAGATAAAAGGCAACTTTATTATTTAGTTTATTCATAATTTTCTTTGTAGCACCTGCAATTCCATCTCGCACATCATTTGATTCCAATTTTGATTTCTTCCCAAGTCCTACAAAATAAATCTTTTTTGGAAGCTTTTTCGATCCGGTTGTTACTGTTTCTATTTCACCACTTTTCCCGCTAAACAATTTAGCTTCTTTTAAATTCTTAATATATTTACGAAGATTAACATCATATGATGAAAGTGTTTTTTGGTCTTCAAGAACCGGACAAATCAGTGCATCTGCCTGAGCATTCAGAGCTGGAGTGTAAGAGATTTTCATTTTTGGGATATATTTAAAAATATTGTGATAAATGTGCTTTACTAGACTAACTCTAACGAGCCAAAAATTCAAAGCCTTTTTTTAATATTTCTTTTCCATTCTCGAAAGTCATCTTTTCGTGTGCCTCTTCATATGAAAGCCACAGGAAATTCTTATGTTCATGAGATAGCGCCACATCTTGATCTGACGCTTCTACAAGGAAATATATGACATCCTTTGAAATCAATTTTTCTTTATGTTGGAAAAAATAGTGCATTTTTTCACGAAAACCTTCGTGAACTTTTCCATCTTTAATGTCTGTTTCTTCTTCTAACTCTCTTAAAGCGGTTTCAATTTCTGTCTCATCTTTTTCTACATGACCTTTTGGAAAATCCCAATGTCCTTCAGGATAATGAAGTAGCAAAAATTCATATCCATCATCTTTTTTATGATAAACAACAGTTCCGCACGATTTTTCTTTAATAGTGGCAGCCATTCAAATTTTATTTAGAATTTTTCCCAATTAGTTTTTACAAGTGCATCTCTTGCTGCATCTTCTTCAGCTTTCTGCTTACTTGTTCCCTTTCCTTCTCCGACTTTTCTATCCCCAATGTACGCAGCCATCACAAACTGTTTAGAGTGATCCGGCCCCGATTCTGTAATCAACCGATACTCAGGGGTTGTATTTGCCTTTTCCTGAGCAAGTTCCTGAAAGTGAGATTTCGCATCAATATGAAGTCCAGCTTCAAGAATCTCCTCTAATCGCTGAAGGATATGTTCGTCAATAAATTCGTGTGAAACTCTATACCCCTTATCTAAATACAAAGCTCCTATAATCGCCTCAAGAGTATTTGCCAGGATGTAATTTTTCTTCCTTCCACCCGACTTTTCTTCTCCCTTACTCAAAAACAGATACTTTCCCAAATCAAGATCAGTAGCTATCTCAGCTAAATGCTTTCCTTTAACAAGCGCAGAACGCCAGTTTGTAAGATCCCCCTCAGATTTATGAGGATATGTTTTGTATAGGAATTCAGTAACTATGAGTTCCAAAACCGCATCTCCAAGAAACTCCAACCTTTCGTTATCTTCTTTTTCTTTTCCTTTATACTCGTTCATGTATGACTTATGAACGAAAGCCATATCAAGTAATTTCCTGTTTTCAAATGTTATTCCCAGTTTTTTTTCTAATCCTTCATAACGATTTTTCATGATTTCTTTTTGTTAGTATGATTTGTCATTACGGTGCTAAGTACTCCATTAATGAATTTCGGAGAATTAGTATCTCCATATACTTTTGCAATTTCAATCGCTTCGTTAATTGCAACAACAGGCGGGATATCACTTGAAAAAGCTATTTCGCACACACCAATTTCCAGAATTGCACGATCAACTGGAGCAATTTTATCCATTGGCCACTGTGGAGCATATTCCTGAATAATCTTAGCAATTTTATCCTTCTTTTCAAGGACACATTTAAGCAAGGCCTCAGGAAAGGTCTTGTCTTCAATCTTTTTAGAAAGTTGGCGAATATTATAGGCAAGCATAGATGACGGATTCAAATCAGAAATGTCACAATTCTGAAGGAATTCGTATTCAAATATTGTTTGCATTACTGCAATCCTCGCAAGATGACGATAGCTTGCCATATTTTCAAGTTACGCTTTAACGGTAGTAATTTTTTTGACTTTCTTTTCAAGGTCGAGCACTTGTCTACCTTTGTATTTCCCACATGTTGGGCAAGCGTGATGTAACATCTTCTGAGCAGAACAATCAGGACATTTAATTAAATGTACACGGTTTTCAAGCTTCTTCCTTACGTTAGCCTGGAATTGACTGTAACGTCTTTTGGATCTTGCCGGAGATGTTTTCTTTTTAGGAACTGGATGCTTAGCCATTTCTTATTTAGGTTTATAAAGATTTTTTAGAGCAGCTAAAGGTTTTTCTTCGGTTGGATGCTTATCACATGAACAGTTTTCCTCATTCAAATTCGCACCACAAGTTGGACACAAGCCTTTACAGCTCTTAGAGCATACTGGAATAGTTTGAAAATGCAAGATTATTTCCTGTCTTAGGAAATCCTCGATATCTACAGTTAATGCTTTCTTATTCACGTAAAAGAGATCAAACATATCTGAATCTTCCTTTTCACCCTCGGAGAAATACACCCTTTCTGTGCTTTCCATAGCTATTTTTTGAACAAATCCAGTAGTACATTTACTACATTCAACCTCAAGAGAAAGTTGCATATTTTCTATAAGCACATGTATCCCCTCCTGAACCTTCATTAAAGTTACATCAGCGGTAATTCTGGATTTTGGCTTTATATTATCTTCAAATTTGATTGTATTTTCTTCATCAAATTTAAATTTATATTTCGTACCTTGATTCTCACGAATAAGGCTACCTATATCAAATATATATCCTGTTTGCTTCATGATCGTTGACTTAGAATTAATCTTAGAATAAAGATGAACAGATTGAAGATATCAAGGTACAAATGCATCGCTGCTTCGATATATCTGTCCTGTGGAAAACGTTTAATACGTTGAAAATCATACATTGTGTAGCCAGTAAACAGCAACACTCCAATACCAGCATAAATCATTTCGAAAGTACTTCCCCATGGAATAAAAATCCCAATCACACCAACAATAATCATCCCAATTAAAGAGACGAACAAAAATCCGCGCATTCCTTCAAGTGACTTTTTCGTTGTATATCCGATTACACCCGCAGCTGTAAACATCAAGAAAGTTGCAAGAAGTGCTTTGATAACAATTCCAATTCCACCAATAACAGTCGCCATTAACAAAAGTGGCGTAATCGTTATCCCTGTAAGTAAGGCGAAAAGCGAGAACAGAATATAATTGAGAGGACGGATCGTGCTCCATTTTCTGGATGTAAAAATAAGTGCAAGTTCAGCAATGAACACAACCCAAATCAAACTCTGATTTGCTATAAAAACCTCAAGGAGATAAGTAAAACCAAACCATACACCAACAGTCGAAACTAAAATTGCCAGTGCAAAACAAAACATAACTCTTCCAAAAAAAGTTGGAGTGAATTCTTCGAGCCTTTGAGCGGCAACATCACTTCTTTGTGAAAAAGGATTTTGCTTTAACATAACTTACGTATTTTATGATTAAAAATTGTGTTGGTATACTCCACCAAGAGCATCTAGCTTACCTAAACTACCATATTTTGTAAATGGGTGCTATAGTTCCGATAGTTTGTATCATTAATGCATGACTTATGTCTAAAAAAATACGTGTAGCAGTCATTTTTGGTGGTAGAAGTGGTGAACATGAAGTGTCAATTATTTCGGCAAAAAATGTTATAGAGGCAATGGATCTGGAAAAGTACGATGTTGTCCCTGTTGGCATCACGAAAGAAGGAAAATGGCTCACAGGAGAGAAAGCAATTAAGGCCTTCAAGGAAAGTGATTATAGTGGACTTAATGAAGTATCTGTAAATACAACCGCAGGAGCAAATGAGCTTATTCATTTCACTGACGGTCATTACGAAAAAATTCATGTTGATATTTTCATGCCAATCTTGCACGGCCCATATGGTGAAGATGGGACGATTCAGGGACTTTTTGATATGGCTAATGTCCCTTACACAGGATGTGGATGTCTTGCGTCGTCAGTTGGAATGGACAAATTGATTTCAAAAGCATTATGGGAACAAGCAGGACTTCCTGTTATTCCATACGTTGGAGTTACTAAAAATGCATGGAAAAGTGATCCTGAAGAAGTAGTTAATAGAGTTGAAAGCGAACTTGGATTCCCTATTTTCGTGAAGCCTTCGAATATGGGATCGTCTGTTGGAATTAGTAAAGTAAAATCAGCAAAAGAACTTCCTGCGGCAATGGATCTTGCTGCGGAATTTGATCATCGAATATTAATCGAAAAAGGACTTAATATTAGAGAACTTGAATGTGCGGTTCTTGGGAATGAGAATCCTAAAATAGCTCGTGTCGGAGAAGTTTTAGTTGGTGGGGAATTCTACGATTACAAAGATAAATATGTTGATGGAATCTCAAAGACACAGGTTCCTGCAGATATTCCTCCTCGTCTTGAAAAAGAAATTCAGGATATGGCTGTAAAAGCATATAGAGTCCTTGATTGTAGCGGACTTGCAAGAGTTGATGCATTCTTCGATAAAAAAACTAAGGAAATATATCTTAATGAAATTAATACACTTCCCGGATTCACTGCAATTAGTATGTATCCGAAGATGTGGGAAGCTTCTGGCCTACCTTATCCAAAGTTGATTGATAGAATTATCGAACTTGGATTTGAGCGATTTAAGGAACAAAACGAGAAAAAAGTTTCGTTTGAAGATGCTGGAGATTGGTTTAAATAATTTCAATTTTTGTCAAAGAATTGCTATTTTCTTGACCATAGTGAAGGCTTTCTATAAAATGGTTAGGCTTCACATAGGGCATATTTTCATTCTTCATTAATGGCTATTTTTACACGCAAAACACGGGGTGGTAGAAACATCTACCTTGCACTTGATATCGGGACAGAAGTTGTTAAAGCTCTTGTTTGCCTTTCTGAAGATACAAAAGGACGTATTTTAGGTGTAGGAAAACACAAGCAAAAACTTGGCGATATGCAAAGTGGAGCTGTGACAGATATTGGCGGAGTCATTAGAAACTGCCATAAAGCCATTAAAGATGCAGAGCGTATGGCGGGAGTTTCTGCTGATCAGATGATTATGGGGATCGCAGGTGAACTTGTAAAAGGGGCAACAACAACGCTCTCTTACACTCGCCGCGAACCAAATACAAAAATTGATTTATCAGAACTCAAAAATATCGTCCATAAAATTCAGTGGAAAGCTTTTGATAAAGTTAGAAGCGATCTTGCTTTTGAAACAGGATATAACGAGATTGATGTAAAACTTGTGAATGCGGCTATTGTTGACGTTCAAATTGATAGTTATAAAGTTTCAAATCCAATCGGATTTCAGGGAAAAGATGTTGATATAAGTATTTTCAATGCATTTGCTCCTCTTGTTCATTTTGGAGCTCTCCAAACAATTGCAGCCGAACTTGATAAGAACCTTTTGGCAGTTACAGCCGAGCCCTATGCCGTTGCAAGATGCCTAGGAAACGAAGATGGAGGCAACTTCTCGGGAATTTTTGTTGATATTGGAGGAGGCACAACCGACGTTGCAATCGTTAGAAACGGTGGCGTTGAAGGAACACGAATGTTCACGCTCGGAGGAAGAACTTTCACAAAAAGACTTGCTCAGAGTTTAAATATTTCTTTCGATGAGGCAGAACAAATCAAGCTTGCATACAGCGGCGATAAATTAGAAAAACAATCATATAAAATCGTACGTGAGGCAATGAAAAGTGATTGCGAAGTATGGCTATCTGGAGTAGCTCTAACGCTTGCGGAATTCGAAGGAATTGATGTACTCCCCTCCCGAATTTTGCTTTGTGGAGGCGGTTCACATCTTCCTGAAATTAAAGAAGTATTAGAAACACGTGAATGGTTCCGAAAGCTTCCTTTCACTCAAAAACCGATAATTAGCTTTATCGAACCTAAGATGGTGAGTAATATGATGGATGAAACTAAACAACTCAAAGATCCTCAAGATATTACACCAATGTCACTCGCAAATCTTGGACTCGAATATATTGGAGAAGAGAAGGTTTTGTCGAAAATCCTAAGAAAAATTGTTCGTTTGATGCAAATTTAACAACCGCTTATGAACCCTAGAAAAAACACAAGCAAAGATAAAGATGATAAACCTAAGGCAAAGAAGGCATCATCTCCAGTGATGAAAAAAAGAAGTATAACGAAACCGGAAGTTGATCCTGTTAAAGAGGCACTGCTTAGAGAAAAAATCATATCCAAGAAGAAGGTTCTTTTTAGTGAGATCGACGATGAAATAACATCAATTTATGACAAGCTCAAGAAATATAAAATGAGAAATATTTATGTTGTTGTTCCAAAACGAGCGATTCTCTTTCAAAGTGTTGTTAACTTGCGAATATTAAAAAGAAAATCAGAAGATTTAAATAAGAATGTTTATATTATTACGAACGACCATAATGGAATGCAGCTTGCTCAGAGAGCTGGATTCACCGTTTTTGATAAACTTGAAGGAAGTGAGCATCCATCACTTGTTTCAGGAAAGCTGAATGATGATCAACTTAAAATCACTCCTCTTGAAGCGAGTATTAATACATTTGAAGATGAAACTCCAACAAGAATGAAATCTAAGAAGATATCGATTGCGGAATTAATCCGAAGAACAAAAAAGACTCAGGACGTTCCAAAAAAACGGCTTACTGGTGCTGCAGCAGCAAAGAAAGAAAAACGAACGAAAGAAAAAAACCGTTATGTGCTTGTGTCTCCAAACAGACAAGCTCTTACAATTCTGGTAACAATTACTGTTCTAGTTCTAATCTTAATTACGTATATCGCGCTACCAGGAGCAACAGTTTATCTAACACCAAAGTCAGATACCATCTCAATTTCTAAAAATATTACACTGGCCGATGTCACGACAAATCAGTCATATCTTGATACGCATCCAACAGACGTAATCGCAAGTTTCCCAGTTGAAATAAACATCCAGAAATCAGTGACTTATTATACGAGCGGACAAAAGTTTGAAGGCAAAAATGCTACGGGAACATTAACGATCTTTAATTCATCAGGACGAGAATGGCCACTGGTTGAGCAAACACGGTTCCAAACTAATGAAGGGCTCGTATATCGTATTCAACAAGGAGTAACCGTGCCGTCCGGAGGCCTTAGTGGAGCCGGCACTTTAGATGTATTTGTAGTCGCAGACGAACTTGATGCAAATGGACTTATTATTGGTGAAAGGGGCAATATTGGGTCGACAGGATTCTTCCTTCCAGGACTTTCCGAAGATAACAGGCAAAAGCTTTATGCCGAAAGTACTACTGGCTTTACTGGAGGAGAAACAATCACTCATAAAATGGTTTCCGTAGAGGATCTTGATGCAGCAAAGGGCAAAATGGAAGCTGAGATTATTAACTCCGCAGAAGAAGAACTCAAAAAGGAAGTGCTAAAAATGAACGAGGAACAAAACATGGAACTTGTGCTGCTACTGGGTGATGGATCAATGAAACTTGGCGAACCTTCTGTAACTATCCCAGAAGGACTTGAAGGACAAATGATCGAGCAATTTGATGTATCAGGGACACTTTCTGCTAAAGGAATCGCATATAATCACAACGAACTTGTAAATATTCTACGAAATAGATTGAAGCTTTCTAAGAGTCCAGAAAAGAAACTCCTTAAAATTGATACTGAAAGCATTTCATATCGTTTAATTCATATTGAAGAAGGCGCAGATCCAACAAGGCAAACGATCACGGCAACCATCAAAGGAATTGAACAATATGAATTAAGTGAAGATCGCGAGAACGGGCGAAGACTTATCGAAAATATTAAGAATCACATAGTTGGAAAAAGCATTGAAGAAGCTGAAAATTACATTCAGCAGCTTCCGGCAATCAATAAAGTGGAGATAAACAGCTGGCCTGCGTGGTCGCCAAACATCCCATCCGTTCCAGATAATATTAAGATTGAGGTTGTGCAGGATTTGTAGAAGCTGCTCCAAATTTGACTAAAATCGCAAAACCATCTTGATTCTACAATAAAAGATGTGATTTAATTGTGCCTAAAATTGAGATTAAACCTACCCAGAAATCTGGAGTGGGAATTGTTTGGACCTTTGAAAACCTCAGAACTGCAGAACAGGAATCTACACTGGAAGGGAGAAAGGTAAAATGTCACAAGGAACAGGTTCAGTTAGGGAGGCTCTTGCGCCTTTCAGGCGTACATTGAGCGGCACCATCATTGGGTTCATCATGGCCCATGTGTTGTGTGTCGTGAACATGTACGTCACGCTCAAGATCGGAGTGATGGAGGAGGGTTTCGTTTCGGCGGCCCTCATGTACTGCATGATCATGATGCCGTGGTTCATGATCCTCTGGCTCATCGGGAAAATCACCGGCAATATACGAGACGAGGGAAAGAAGCGCTTCACGTCCGAGAATCTCGTGATGGTGGGAACCATCGGGAGCGCCGGCGGAAGTTTCGCCTTCATGGGGAACTTCTTCGCCGCCTACGAGTTTATTGGTCAGCCGCTCACAATCTGGCAAATGGCTGGTTTTTCGTTCCTGGGAAGCGTGCTCGGACTGGCAGTAACGCCCTTCTTCCGAGAACTCTTCCTGGTGAAGCACAAGCTCCCCTGGCCCATGAGCCAAGCAGCGATCGAGTTCATCAAGACTATCACCGATAGCGGTGAGGAGGCGATGAAACGCGTGAAACTCATGGCTGTATTCATGGGACTGACGGTGGCCTTCATCGTGCTCCACACGCTCTTCCCCAAGATCGTGATCGGGGCGTACGTTTACAAGCCCATGGCAGCTCTTGGAGTCGGTATCGCACTGTCTCCTCTTTTGCTCGGTGCGGGGCTCCTGATCGGACTCCGAACCGGCATGGGCTTCCTCGCTGGCGCTGTCATCATGCTCGTCTTCACTCAGTACATCCCGCTCTACCCGGTCAAGCCACCCCATGTCTACATGTGGCCTGGCATCGGTTTCCTCATCGCCATCGGCATCACCGATGTGGTCATGAAGAGGAAAATCCTGTGGGAAGCAGCCCAGGTATCCTTCGGATGGAAGGAGAAAGAAAAGACCGGCGAGCAACAGGAAGACCAAGCCGAATCGCAAAAGGTTTCCAAATTCGCGATCGGCGCACTAATCCTGGTCATTACCATCTTCGCTCACATCTGGTTCGGTGTAGCCTGGTACGCAATGCTCATCACCATCGCTCTCGGTGTGACCATCCTGAACCTCATCTGCAACCTCGGAGCCGGGACGACCGGCTTCAATCCGGTTCGCGTAGCTGGAGTCATTCTGGTTGTGATCGCAGCTGGCATTATGGGAGGGCCTGCACCTGCTATTTCGCTCGCTGCAGCTATTTTGGCAGGAGCAAGCATCGGTGCAAGCGCGCTCCTCCTGCAAGATCAAGTGATCGGACATGAGTTCAAAGTCACCCCGAAAACCCAGATGATCGCACAAGGGGTGACGTTCCTGTCCGTATCGATCCTCTCGGCGTACGCCTTCAACATGATCAAGGACATCATCGGGGTGAACAATCTCTATGCTCCTGTTGCCAAGCTGTGGGCTGGATCAGCCCAAATCGCAACCAAAGGAGGATCACTCCCGCCTTACACGTACCACGCTCTGGCCATCGGCGCCATGTTCGGCATCATCTTCGGCATCGTCGATCACTACGTTGACCAGAAGATCGGAAAAACCATGGAGGAAGACAAGACCAAGAAGCTTCCTCTGCTCAACCTGATTCCGCGCGGACTCGGTATCGGCCTGGCCTTGATCCTGCCGATCTTCTACAACACCGCGTTCTTCGCCGGCGGACTCATCTGTGCTGTCCTGATCCTCACAAGGGTCACCAAGTCGTCGATCTTCATCATCGGCTCGGCGCTCATCGTGGCAGACGGCATCACCAACCTGATCATCGGCATCGGGAAACAGTTCATCTAGGAGGTCAAACAACAACTCGATTTTCGGTTGGAGTACTTCACCCTGCATTCGCAGAGTCGACTTACTTCTATTGACGCGGGGGAGATAACATCAAACCCGCGGCTTTTACATACCCTGTTGACAAAAACCCGCTTTTCATGCACAATACTCTCCTCGTAAAAATTATTATGAAAAAACACCTCCTAGTCGCGGTTACCATGCTATTTGTTGCCTTCTTCTCTCTTTCGAGTGATGCATTTGCGCAAAGCATGATGCCGATTCCAAACGACTACAGTGTTTCTAGATCAACACTTAATGCTGAAAATGAGCTTTATCTTCCACCTAAGGCGATTATTAAAGTGCGAAACAATACAGGAAACAAGGATCAGCTTTCTGGTACAACAGCTACGACCTTCACATTCAATGGAAACGGCTCTTATGACACGGAAACGTCATCAAGCGATCTTGAAGTTCGTTATGATTTTGAAAATAACGGGATAGTAGATACGTATTTTTCCCGTAGAAAAATAGCAAAACATATTTATGAAACTCCAGGATGGAAAACAGTTAAAATGGAGGTTCTAGACCTGGAAGGAAACGTTTCTGAGGCTACTCAAAAAATATATGTTGTTGAAAACACAAGACCAGAGGCGCATTTCACTATTTCTCCTGAAATTGGAACTCCTGGAACAAGATTTAATTTAAAGACAAATTTATCTTCAGACGACCAGTATGCAAGTCGTCAGTTATATTATCGATTTGATTTTGATGGAGATGGTGTTTACGACACCAAATATAGATCTAAAACTACCTGGGATCATAAATTCGATAAACCAGGATTAAAAAATGTAACTTTGGAAGTTCGTGATCCAGAAGGCGCAACATCTACTTATTCACAACTTGTTTTTGTTAAAGAAAATTCTAAACCAAAAGCTGACTTTAAAATCACACCAATAAAACAAGGAGATGATTTTGTTCGATACGAGTTGGATGCAAGCGAATCATATGATTTGGACGACAAAAAACTGAGTTATAAATGGGATTTTGACTACAATGGCAAAAATGACATTCAGTGGAATACAACTTGGTATAGATCAAACAAGGCATATGCCACTTTCTACAAATCTGGAAAATACATTGTGCGACTTCTTGTACATGACAAAGATGGCTCAACCGATGAATCCTTTGCCACGCTCATTGTAAATCTAATTTCAGACAGCAATTAGACCTTTTTAAAGCATTGCCCTCATTGCAAAAAAGTCTT
Organism: Patescibacteria group bacterium; assembly: GCA_042568575.1. GTDB lineage: Bacteria > Patescibacteriota > Gracilibacteria > UBA1369 > PNNO01 > JAJRYP01. Next base: position 38,878 of record JBHPIO010000011.1, read on the forward strand.
TTTCGTGATAGAATTATATAATCGAATTTAAATTTTAAACAAATATAAAAATGAAAAAACAATTTTCAGTATCGCCGATAAGTGTACTTTTAGTGATACTAATTTCTGGAGTGTTTTACTCAATTGCCTTATCAGCAAGCATACCTGTTCCTGTAAAAATAGACGAGCCACCAAAAATAGTAAATCCAATCGTTTGCGGTGACGGAGAACTCGAAACCGGAGAACAGTGTGATGATGGAAACACAAGTAATGTCGATGCATGTTTAAACAGCTGTTTAAATGCATCCTGTGGTGACGGATATGTTAGAACAGGCGTAGAAGATTGTGATGATGGTAATACTGCAAATGGAGATGGATGTTCAAGCACATGTGCAGAAGAACAACAGCAACAGAATTTTAACATACAATTTGTATTCGACATTATGCCTCTAGTTTCGGACAGATATTCTGTTCTACAGAGTTGGTCACCAGATGCAGAGGTTGGATTTGTTTCCGTACAAGATGAGCCATTAAGCTACATCACGGCTCCGGATGATCTCATAGAACTGTGTTTAACACCTCCTTGTGACGATCCCCCAATTTCAAATGTTGTCCCAACATTTTCTGGCTTGAAGCTTGGCGGATACATTATTCCTGATGATGATTCTTTTATAGAACCACACACTCTTGCAATTTTAGGAAATATTATCCTTCAAGGAACAAGAACTATTTCTGCAGGACCAGAAAACAGCTCAGATCCAGTAATTATTGATGATGACCTTGAAGTGACTGACGCAATTAGAGCAGATGAAATTGGTAAATTCTATGATTGGGATTCAAGTCTTGGAGATCCAAACTATGACACAACGTATGCATTTGCAGATGTTGTTGGAACAAATAAAATTTTCCAAACATTCTGTGACACTGGAGATATCGCGGTACAGTGTGGAGGATTTATGTGTCCGGATTCAGCGGGAGACAAATATCTAGGGTCATTTACATACGGATCTATGTGCCAAATATTTGTTTATGATGGTGGAGGCTCAGTTTATGCAACAGACGCCGCAGGGAACAACACAACAATAGGTTGTGGTGATGCTGGAAGCGCACTTGTGGATGTTACTTGCTTCTCTCCTGATGGAGGATTTAGCAAGACATTGTAAGATTAATTGAGTTGGATAACACCTTTTAAGGCCTGCTCTTTACCTGAGTTAACTTCTAAATAACTTAGGCATTGTTTTTGAGCAAGTGGTTCTAAAATCTCTAAACAAAGATTTGCATCTAACTCCTCTTTTGCTTTGTTGAAATAAATTTTATCTAAACATTCTTGTTTGGAAATTTCATTCGGAAATATTTCACAATCAACAAGATTAAGGCTTTCGGATGTAACCTCTCTTAAAAGCAATGCATCACTCTCTGCTTCTAATGGAACGATCGGCTCCTGCTCATTTTGGGAATCAACATTCTCTGTTTCCAATTGCTCATCCTGAGCTGTATCACCTCCACATCCAGAAACGACAAAAAGCAAAGCAATAATTGAAGAAAAGATAAATACGCGTTTTAGCATTGGAAAGAGGTTAGTTTTATATCGCTGCTTGCTATTATATATTAAAGATTATACAAATACAAAGTGCTGCTCTCTTTGCAAAAAAGCCCTTTTAGTGGTAGAATTATGTAATGAAATATAACTTTTTAAACAAATAAACATGAATGACCACAAATTTAAACTACTTACGCTAGCAATCGTTGGAGTGATTGGTATTAGCATCGCTCTCGTTGCACCTAATCCATCTATTGCAGCGCCTCCAGGAAATCCGCCAACTGCTAATGTAAGCCCAAATTTTACTGACGTAGACCTATCTGGAGATCTTGACGTATTTGGCTCTATAAAAAACACCAAAACTTTAACTGTTCCTGGGCCGCCATGTGGCTGGAGTCCATGGCCATTTTGGCAATGTACAGGACCTACAAGCACTTGGCATTTCTCCGCATTTGTTAACGACGGTTTAGATGTAAATGGACATTTGCAGGCTAATTCAATTGGAAAGATAACAGTGCGTTCTGGTTCAGCATCAATTCTAGCTGGGTTACACGGAGGAGCTACTGCATCCTGTTATTCAAGTGAAATACGTCTCAGTTGTGGAGGTGGTTTTAATGCAGGTTTAAACATGAATCTTAATTACATTCAACCTTTGGCTGGAACAACTACTAGTTGTATTGCATACGCGACCAATAATACTGGTTCAACTCGAACAATAAATGCATATGCTACATGTTTAGACCCAGACGGGGTTTAAGAAGGTAACTCTTGAGAATCTATAAACTCTTGTTCAACGATTTTACTTTGAACATAGTTTTTGCAATCTTCTTTTTCTCTTTCAATTGCTATTGGATCACATAAAGATTCATCTAGTTCTGCCGCTGCCTGGTTTAAATATACTTTAGCTTCACACGTATCACGCATTCTTTGATCAGCAAAGAATTCACATTCTTCAAGTTTCAAATCTTCGTTTTCTGTAATTTGGTCAAATGCTTGTAGTTCAACTAATGAATCGTCAGACCCTGCTTCTGCAGGCTCGTCAATTCCTGCTTCTGTATCTGTTTCTTCTGGCTGCATAACTTCAGGTGCTGTATCTTCCACCATTGTATCTTGAGGGGTCACTTGTTCTTCCTGCTGTGTATCTCCACATCCGTTTAGTGCAAGGAACATTAATGGCACGATTGCAATGATTGCTAGTTTTTTCATGTGTTTTAGTTAATAATATTCACTCGAAAGTATAAATGTAGTACAGTGTGCAGGCAAGTTTTTTCCCAAGCTTTATATGAACATTGTTATTAAAACTCTCGGGTGCAAAGCCAATCGCTATGAATCGGACAAGATTCAGGATAAATTCGGCGATCACTTTAATGTAGTTGATATTCAAACAAACCAGCCTAAACACGCCGACGTTATTATTGTAAATACTTGCACTGTTACACATGTGGCAGACAGAAAGTCGCGTCAGGCCATTTCCAACCTTAAAAAGCAATATCCAGCAGCAAAAGTAATAGTCTTTGGATGTGGAGCAAATACTGATCGTGAAGGATATAAAGACCTTCCAAACGTTGATTATGTTATTCAAGAGCCACAAAAGCTTTACGACCTATTGGAAGAGCTTTCTGGGCAATTTGAAAACACTTGTGAAACTGAAAGTTTTGGTGAAAATCGTACAAGAACACTTATAAAGATCCAAGACGGATGCAATAATTTTTGTTCATACTGCATAATCCCCTACGCGCGAGGCCGTGAGAAAAGTCGACCACTAGAAGAAATCATTAAAGAAATAAACGAAAAATGTGAAAAAGGATACAAAGAGGTTGTACTTACCGGTATTAATATCGGAATGTGGAAAGAAAACGAGAAGGATCTTGCGGATCTTATTAGCGATATTCTTGATAAAACAACTATTGCGAGGTTACGATTAAGCTCAATTGAACCTCAGAATTTCTCAAAGAGGTTCCTTGAGTTGTTTAGTAATCCAAGATTCTGCCCTCATCTGCATATTTCGCTTCAATCAGGATCCGACACGATTCTTAAGAGCATGAGAAGA
>JBHPIO010000012.1:0-36604 GCA_042568575.1 Patescibacteria group bacterium
GAAAGAAATTAATTGATACAGTAAAGATCAATCAGTTCTTCAGAATTGCTGAATTAAACAAACAGTCCAAGGTATTACTTGTGACAATCACTGATGATAAAGGAAAGAAGCGTTTTGGAATGTATTATCCAGGTCAGAAAACAGTTTATGAATTAGATAAGGAAGGTGGAAAACAAACAAAGAACCCACTTGGATTTGCCAAAAAAAATAAAAACAAATTCCAAATACAGGTGGTTAACCCAACGGATGCTCACTTTAAGGCTAGGACGTCTGTTGATAGGAAGGTTATGTCACCGGATGGATTAGAGCAAGGGGAAAACATGAAGAAACTTGAAGGTTTGAGAAAAGACTTTGCGAAATTAAAAGGCAAATTGGCTAATTTAGATCTCAAAAAACTGAATAAATTTGCAAAAGAATATAAGCCTTATAATTCAAATCTGATTTTGTTTGGTGAAAAAAGAATACTCGTCTTGAGTGAGATTACAAGAAAACATGGATTAAAAGTATTAAACAAAATTTTAAGAGCTGAAATAGCAGTGCTAAATGAAGGTATCAAGAAGCTTAAAACTAAGCCTGCTGCAACAACCGCTTCACCTGGTGCACCAAGTGCATCAAGGCGGCCTGGAAAACGTCCTAAAGGTGCAGAGACAGAAAAGCCAAGCCCTGAACTTCTTACTCAAATAAGAAGTTTAAGCGAAGGTGATGGCGTGACATTTACAAAGGATGGGGTGAAAATGGCTGTGTTTAAAGATTCAAAAGGCAAGCTTCATTATATTACTGATCTTAGTTCTGGAGATTCATCCGGGCCGAAAAAAACGAGTGATTTTAAAGATCTTACAATTGATACAACCAAACCTATTACAAAAATTGACGGGAAACCTTTGTTTAATGCAATGAAAAAATTAATAGGTCCAAAAAAAGGGAAAACCCTTACATTTACTTTAGCAAATGGTAAAAAAGTACGTGCGAAACTTAATAATAGTCCGGGAATATTTCAACAGTATGCAATTTTTTCCTATAGCATAGGAGGAACTCCTCAAGGTGTTGTTGATACAAGAAAACCAAAAACTCAAGTAGTGTCGTTTGCAAGGGTTAGTACTAATTTAAAGCCTGGGACAGTATTTTCTTATGAATAGTTTTAAACAAACATGAAACAAAAATTCCTAAAACTAGCAAAAGAATTCACAGTTGTCATGACGGCAGCGATTATTGTTTTGTCGTTTGCAGCATCGGTTCAAGCAGCATCTGATTCAACTGAAAATACTCAAAATAGTTATTTGATTGCTGCTACGAATGCAGGATCTACAGGAGGTGCATCGCCAACCACAGGTGCCCCAAAAGCGGGAACTACTGGCGCAACTTCACCAACGACTGATCCAGCTTCGAGAGCTACAGATACAGGTGTGACAGGAGACTCGACTGACACAGGTGCTCCAGACAACCTCATCCCAATAAAGACGACTGGCTACGATGACTTATGGAAGTTGAAAAGTCAGGATCCAGTGAGTATGCTCAATGAACTTAAAAATGGATTTTTTAGGAATGCGAAGTATATTTTTGGTGCGGTAGCAGTGCTTTTTGTGATGCTTGCAGCAGTTAAATTAATTGTTGCGGGAGATAATGAAGAAGTTGTAACCAAGCAGAAGAAAGCCATTACATACGCCATTATCGCGTTGGCGGTAATTGGATTTTCAGATGAAATAGCACAAACACTTTCAGTAGCTTGTCCGGAAGGGGAGGCAAACTGTTCGAAGGGTGGCTTTTTGGCCGATCCAAATGCAATGATTAAACAGTCAAGTATTTTCAACAACGAAGTTAAAATATTTATAACGTTTATTAAATACCTAATTGGGGGGATTGCAGTGCTTATGTTAGTACGTAATGGTATTCGTTTTGTTGCACTATATGGAAACGAAGAAAGTGTGACTGTAGATAAAAAGAATTTGGCATTTATTTCGGCAGGATTAGTCCTGATTGTTATAGCAAGTGTGGCAATCGAAAAAGTTTTCTTTGTCGTTGATAAAACAAGATATTCGACTTCAGGGGGTGTTCAGCCTGCAATTGCCCCAGAAAGAGGAGTGGAAGAGATAGCAGGTATAACAAATATGGTAGTTACATTTGCAACACCAATTGCGATCTTAGTACTTATTATCGCTGGAGTGATGTACGCAACAGCAGGTGGAGACGAAGAAAAAACTAAAAAAGCAAAACGTATGATCGTACTGGCAGTAGCCGGTTTAGCCCTTATGTTTGGCGCATTTGCAATAGTGGGGACTGTTATTTCAGGTCAATTTTCATCATAATTTATGAATATCAAAAAACAATTAAAATCAGTAATAATCGTGTTTACCTTGGTGTCTGTGGCATTGGGCATGAAAATGCTATATGAAGAGACGACTTTTGCTCAATCGTCTTTACAGAAGCCATTAGAGACAATTCAAAGCGCAACAGATTTGCCTACATTTGATACAAACACTCATTCTAAGGCATCCATTCAACCAGGTGCTTCAAATATAACGAGTGCAATTTTCTTTGTTCTTGATTTTGCAAAATATTTGATTGGAACCGTTGCGGTGGTAGTGATTATTATTGCCGGGGTTAAATTAGTGATGGCTAGAAAGAAAATAGACGAAGTTTGGCCCAAACAAAAAGAACATTTGATTATGATAGCGACAGGACTTATATTTATATTCGTTGCGGATGTGGCTGTTAGAAACGTCTTCTTTGGTGTTGAAGGAGAGGTTTATGATACTCAGGCGCAAGCTGAAGCGGCAGCCGAACAAGGAATCCAGCAGCTTCGCGGAATGTACAATGTAGTAATGATACTTGCGGGTGCTATTGCAGTGTTTATGCTGATTGTCGCGGGTATAAGATTAATAACAAGTGGAGGAAACGAAGAAGTTCAAACAAAGGTGAAAAAGCAGATTACATGGATTGTAATAGGTCTTTTTGTGATTGGGGTAGCTGAGTTTGCCGTTATGGATTTCATTTTCCCAAAACACGGAACTCAGATACCGGATGATGTTAAAGGAAGACAATTAATCGTTGATTTCACCAATTTTATATCTGCATTTATAAGTATAGCAGCTGTTATAGCATGTATTTACGGTGGATATTTGTATGTTACAGCAGTTGGAAACGAGGAGCAGACAGGGAAAGCAAAAAAAACGCTTGTGGGAGCGATAATTGCACTAGTAATTGCTTTAGGTGCATTTGCAATAATAAATACAGTTGTCCAGATAGAACCTGGCTTATAGACTTGAAAAAACACGTATTTTCTGATATAATTAATCAATAAAATAAATATAAATATGGCTATACTAAGAAAAATAAAAAAACACTTTGGACTGCTCTTCGTGACAGCACTATTGCTGTCTGTATTTGTTGTTCCTCAAACAGCTTCTGCTGACCTCTGTGATCAACTTGCAGATAAGACAGGAGGATTCTTCTCGTGTGGAGAAGGAGAAACTTCATTCACACAATTTCAGGGAGGATTAACTCCGCCAAGTACGGAAGGATATGATCCAAGCCTAGTACAGGAAACAAACCTGCGAGACTATATAGTGAACATTGTGAACTTTGTTCTTGGATTCCTTGGACTGGTAGCAATGGTAATTGTGATTTACGGTGGTTTCTTATATGTAACCGCTGCGGGCGCGGAAGAACAAACAACAAAAGGAAAGAAAAGTATTATGTACGCCGTTATAGGTATAGTTATAATTTTAATTTCATTCGCATTAGTTAATACATTAATAGGAGGACTTGGAAAAGGAACAGATGCGGGCGTGGGAACAGGACAACTTTCTGGGTCTGCACCTGATCAATTAACAGGAGATCAGACGCAAAATGTACAAAGATTATTCTTTCTTGCTTCTTCACAGGTGGAGAGAGCTGCTAAAGATCTTGCTACAACATACTCACATTATATAGATGTAGATGACACACTTGCTGACTTAACAAGTGTTCCGCCAGCAGATACTCAACAACAGGTAACAATATTCTTAAATGACATGAAGCGTGCTCTTAGGAATGTGGTTTCTTCTGCAGGTGATTTGAGCCGTAGCGCAGAACAAGCAAAAATGGCTGAAGATCAGGTTGATATTTGGTTACGAGCAACAGAAGCACAATTAGCAAGAGAAACAGAAAGTGACATTGGTGATGTTGATTATTGGAAATTCTGGCAGGCTGATCCACAACTTGCAGACTTCCAGGGTGCAATTATGTCTCTAACAGTAGGACTTGAAGATGCTAACCTTCTTGATTTCCACGATGCGGTTAGTGATATCAAGTTTGAACTTGAGGACCTTAAGATTCAATTGGAGAACTCAGGATTTGTAGATACACAAGGAACTGATTTTGAATTATTCTATGACGATGCAATTGAGTCATTGGATGCTTTATTAATTGGTGCTCCGGATAATATTCTTATTGTAGATGCGCTTACAGCATTAAGTGACTTGCACACAGTAGTGCAAAACATTCAATTCGTTGCTGCAATTATTACAGCAGATGTAGATGACGGTAACGGACCGTTGATTGTTAACTTTGATGCACTTAGATCAGTTAGGCCAGATTATCAAACAATTAATGAAGACGATATCTATTGGGATTTTGGTGACGGATCAGTTGCAGAAGGAAGATTTGCAGTTTCTCATGTATATAGAAAGACAGGAACATATGTAGTTAAAATGACTATTGATGGGGATGCGGCAAATAATATTGCTGCAGGTGTTGCATTTAAAGATGTAGTAGTGCGGCCGCCTGCTTCCCAAATAAACCTAAAAGTAAATATCGGAGATCGCGACCTCGGCTACCTAAGCCAATACAAAGACGGTTTCCTAACAACAGACAGAAACAGATTCAACGTAACCCTAACAGAAGCGCGTGACATAGGTATCATTTTCGATGCATCAGAAAGTCGCGGCGGCTTCCAATCAGAACAACAGCAAGAAGCTGGAGAAACATATATCCAAACAATAGCTTGGGACTTTGGTGACGGAACCGATTCAATAATGGGAGAAATGGTTGCGGAAGATGTTCAAACACATTACTACGGAGAGCAGGGGACATATCCTGTAGTAGTTGAAGTAACAGACTCTCGTGGTATCCGTGACAGAAAAGTATTCGAAGTAGTAGTTGATTCACCAGCTGCAAGAATCTATGTGCAGCCAGGTGCTAAAGCAAAAATAAACGAACAAATATCATTTGATGCAGGAAATTCAGCAAGTGACGGTGGTCAGATTGTTGGTTACGACTGGCAGATCATTAACACACCTCTTCATTACACAGCTGATCAAAGTGAAGAAAGCTTTAATGAAACATTCGAAAATCCTGGTGTTTACAATGTAAGCCTTACAGTTACTGACAACGTAGGTGACTCAGCAACAGATACAACAAACCTTCTAATAGAATCAAAAGCGCCTGAGGCGAAGTTCACTTACAATATTCCTGATGACAGCAAACCTCATATATATGAGTTAGACGGAACAAAGAGTTTCGATCCAGACGGAAATATTAATGAAGGTACATATACATATAAATGGACAGTGGCAGCTATTGATCCTGATTACGATTTCGTTGATGAAAACGGAGCAATCGACGAGCAAGGTCACTTAAAAAACCGAACATACATTAAATTTTATAAAATAGGAGAATATCCAATTACTTTGGATGTGAATGATTTCAATGAACCGGAAAACCCTGGAGTTCCAGAATCTCAAACAATAAATGTTAACAGTATTCTGGATATCATGTTTAACGAAACTGATGTAACTTCAGCAATTCTCAATAACAATAGTGAAGCAGAAGTGACGCTAACAGGAATCTCAGAAAACGGTGTTGCATACGAATGGGACTTTGGTGACAACACTTCAACAACAACAGGAGATATAATTGCAGGACAAACAACTGCTACTCACAAATATACATCTTCTGGAACATACGACGTTCGTCTAACTGTATTCGATAAAGAAGACAATGAAAACACAGTAAAACGAAGAGTTATGATTGGAGAGGCAGATAGCCCTCTTGCTGTGATTTCAATTAAAGTAGATGGTGAAGAACTATTTGATTTGTCTGAAGGAGTTACAGTAAATAGAAAGTCTGTAATCGAATTCAGCGCTGATAAGGCTCTAAACAGAGACGGAACAGGTCGAAGACTTGGTTACCAATGGGATTTTGGTGACACGCAGCGTTCAACACAAAAAATAATTACACATAAATATAGTGATCTAAGTCCAACTGAACCTGGATACTACACTGCAACATTAAAGGTTGTTGATAAGAATGATCTCACAAGAACTTCTTCAACAACAATTAACGTTAATGTAATTGGAGAGCTTCCAACTTTGCAGGCATTTACAGCTGTACCTCAGCAAACTGATTTAACAACTCCTGTGAAAGTTAAGCTCGAAGCCATTGGTGCTAGTGATCCGGACGGACAAATAGTTAAATACTTATGGTGGTATTACGATGCAAGAGACCCTCAATTAACAATGGGGCACACAATCACACAAACACCTTCTGCGAGCGTTACAATTGGAACACGCGGCGTTGAAGGCGAAGAAATGACATATAAATTTGGTCTTCAAATGACTGACCAGGAGAATTTCGATGTAGATGTTATGGATGTACTGGACGAAGGCATGATCCCATCATTAGATGTGGTTAATGGCCCTAATGATATTCCGGTATCAAAATTCAACGTTGATAGAACAAGTATCATGATTGGTGAAACTATCAACTTTACAAGTAGCTCTTCAGATCCTGATGGAAGGATCGTTCAATATATTTGGGATTTTGAAGGTGATGGATTTGGAAACAACAAAGCAACAAGTCTTTCTACAATCTCTCATACTTATGACACACCAGCAATTGATGGAGTGAACGTTAGATTAAAAGTTGTTGATGATAACTTTGCAGAATCTATTTCATTGCCGGTTAAAGTATTTGTTGACACAGACGCAGAGGCGCCTGTAGCTGCATTCAAAACTGAGCAAACTGGTAAAAATACTATGCACTTTATTAATAATTCGGCAGCAGATGTCGAAAATGGAGCTGTACTTGCTAAGTATACTTGGGACTTTGACGTAAGTTCTGAACTTGATAGTGCAGATAGCGATGGAGACGGGGTTAGAGACAACGATACTGACTCAGCTGATTTTGAACCAACATTCACATACGATGAAGATGGAATCTATAGAGCAAAATTAACTATTGAAGATAACTTTGGAAATACAAGTGAGGTAATTAATTTTGTTAACGTTAAGCCTGCTGCAGGAACAATAACAACAACAGAAGAAGACTTGAAAGCAAATTTTGTAAGTACTCCAAAAGTAAGTCCAGAAGATAATTCTATTCATTTATCTGGAGATTTTGATGAAGTTAGTTTTGATTTCACTAAATCAACAGGAAGCGTAATCAGATATGTTTTCGATGATAATGTTTATGTTGATTCAAATGATAACGGTAGAAAAGCGGATGACGAGGATTATGTATCAACAAAACCTGGAGTTTATACAACTACATTTAATTCAGAAACTGATAGAATCAAAATTCGATTAACAGTTTATGACGATGAAGGACGTGTTGATATAAAGGAAATCCGTATTGTGTTTGATGAAGACGAAAGCGATCTTGGAGCGAACGTACTTGGAGGCATACATCAATCTGCAATTCCTGCAATAGTTGTAAGTATCGTGTTATTTGCTATAGTGAGTTTAAGTCTTTATATGCATGTATTACGATATGAACCAGTGCGTATAAATTCTAAAAAACGTAAAAAATAATCATATAAATTTATGGATACAAATTCACCTGAAAATATGAAACCAGAGGATGCGGCAAATGCGCCACAAACTCCTGAAAACCAATCGGTATCAGATTTTGGAACGCAGCCAGCTCAGCCAAGTCAGCCACAGGCTGCACCTGAGCAACCGGCAGCACCACAGCAGCCTGAAGTTCCTGCTCAGCCTAAACCGGCTCCAGCGGAACCAGCTTCAGTGCCAGAAGCACCTGCTCCAGAGGCTCCAAAACCAGAACCAGTTGTGCCAGAGGCTCCTGCAGTAAAACCTGCAATTGAAACTCCTAAGGCACCAGCAGTAAAGCCAGCCCCAGTAGCAAAACCGGCTGCAGCAGTAAAAGCAGCAAAAAAAATACCGGCAGGTAAAAGAGTATTAACAAAGGATGAGATAATGCAAAGAGAATCATCACGAAATAAAAAGATAATCATGGGATGTGGAGGATCATTTGGATGTGCATCAATTCTTCTTATTGTTCTTATTTTTGTATTTGTCGGACAAGGTGCAGCAGGATCGAGCGCTCTAGCAGGTGCTCTTAGCCTTGATCAAGCTTCACTAGTGAATACGCTTGTAACGATTGTGAACCTATTCTTTGGACTAGGTGCATTTATCACATTCATTATGGCTGTAGGAGGAATCTTCAAGGCTGTAATGGCTCGAAAAGACGACTCTATTGCAAAGAAAAAAGGATATGTACTTTCAGGTGCTTCATTTGGAGTATTTATCGTTATTATTATGTTGTGGATTGGAGCATGGTATTACCTAAATGAACAAAGGGGACCATCTCAACCACAAACATTTACAACAATTCAAACAACACCGGCTGAAACTCTTAACTTAACAGCGCCGGTAGAAATTACATTCGACGCTTCTCAATTGCCTTACGACTCAAGAAATTACGATGTAATCTCTTATTTCTGGGATTTCGGTGATGGGTCAGCAGGTGCAGGAAGCAATGTTGAATCTCACAAATATGAAAGAAAAGGCTCAGGAAGATATGATGTTAAATTAACACTAACATTTAAACATAAAACAACAGGTGAAGAAGCTACTGACTCAATTGAACATATAGTGTCAATTGCCGACGAAAAAGTTAATGCAGTCTTTGAGGCTGACGTTGAATCGGGAACAGCACCTCTGACAGTTTCATTTGATGGAAGCGAATCAACAGATCCAGATGGGACAATAGAAACATACGCATGGGAAATAGATGGTGGTGGATTCCAGGAGGATGAAGCAACTTATTCTTACACATTCGAACAAGTGGGGGACTATACAGTTCGACTAAGAGTTACTAATACTAAAGGTGATTATGATATTGCAGAACAAGTGATTTCAGTTACACAAGGTGATCAGCCTTCTGCTGTGATTGATATCCTAAATGCAGATAACGATAAATATTATGTTGATCAAAATTATACGTTTGATGCATCTAGTTCAACTAGTCCAGCAGGCGCTATTACTAAATACGAGTGGGATTTTGGTGATGGTACTGCTAAGAAGAAAACACGAACTTCTCAACATTCATTCTCAGCTGAGGGTGTATATAAAGTAGTTTTGATTGTTACAGACGAAAAAGGAAATACTATGGAATCAACAAAAGATCTTAATGTTACGACTGCTGCGTCTTCTCCGAAGGCAAGCATGAAAACGGTTCCTGCAAAAGAAAATGCAGATGATATCTTTATCGAAGGAACGATTCCTTTTGAGGTTAATTTCGATGCAACAGGCAGTACAGATCCTGATGACGATATCGTAGATTACAAATGGGATTTTGACGGAGATGATGAATTTGATGCAACTGGGGAAACAGCTGCATGGGTTTTCCAGACAGCCGGTAGCTATAATGTTAAATTAACTGTTATCGATTCAGCTGGATTTGAAAGCAGAGACGTGCTTCTTGTGAAAGCTCTTTCTAAGGGGCTTGAAGCACAAGTAGTCGCAGATCCGGTTTCTGGAGTAGTTCCTTTAACTGTTGAATTCGACGCTTCTGGATCAACATATTCAGATGGGCAAATCGTAAGTTATGAATGGGATTTTGGTGATGGGACATTACCAAGAAGTGACGTTGGACAGGTAACTTATAAATATACAAAAATTGGAAACTTTAATGCTACTGTAAAAGTTCGAACAAACGATGGTAAAGAAGAGAAGGTAGAGATTTTGGTTAGTGTAAGACAAGTACCTCTTAAATCATGTTTTGAACCAACTCAGACAGTAGGGGATGCACCACTTCTGACTACATTCAATCCACAATGTGCTACCGGTACAATCGCGAAATACAGATGGGACTTTGGTGATGGAGAAACTTCAGCTGAACGAAAACCAACTTATACATATTCAACTCCAGGAAGTTATGAAGTAGTTCTGGAAGTTGCAGATGCACAAAACGTAGTTGATGTTTCGTCACAATTTATAACTGTAACAGGACAATTAGTTAACTAATAAATATATGTCATTAAGCAAAGGTCAAAAAAAAGTTGTTAGAATTGTAGGGTTACTTGCGATTATTGCATTAGTTCTTACGAGTCTTGCACCAGCATTGGCAGTGCTACTTGCTCAATAAAAAAAGCTGGCTAAAATAAGCCATTTATATAAAAATCAAAAATAAATAACAAAAAACAATATGGACAATCCACTCAACATTAAGCCACCGCAGGACGATGCGGTAGTAAAACCTTCTAAAAAAACAAAACGAAGGCGAAAAGGTTTAGGTTTACCCGCAATATTATCAATATTCGGGGGAATCCTAATAGTAGGTGCCGTTGTTGGTACTCTCATCTATTCTCAAAGTCCTGACAGACTTACAGGGAGCCTTATGAGAGCACCCGTAACGTTTGATCAACAAGTAGGCTCTGATTTAAAGTCAGTTGATGCCACTCGTAGTGCAGGTACTTTTACAACTTTTGATTCAAGTGTTGCTACTACTACATGCCCAGAAGGACTTGATCTAACTTCGACTACAGATCCAACTACTGGTGCGGCACTTAATTTATGTATTTGTCCAGATATGTACTACCCGGTTATTACTGCTGGAGCGACAGGTGCGCAAAGTCTTACAACAGGATTTAGTGGTACAGCAACATCAATCAAATGCGAACCATTTGTTTGTGGTATGACACAAGAAGAGGTCGCAAAAGCTGGCGAAGATTATGGAACCTTGTTAACTTTGCAAGGAGTGTCGGAATCATTAGTTTCAACTTTAAAAACAAAATTAGTTAGTGCATATGAAACGTGGGAAGATAAAAATCCGGCGTGTCAGCCAGCTAAACCGTGTCCAGATATGGAATTTTTCTTAGACAGAACAAACCAGTGTTATTCACTGTGTGATCTTCCAGAACAATACTATAATTCGGTTTCTGTTTTGCAGAATGCATACAATTCAGATAGAACAGATCCAGATGTGAAAGACGAATTAAAACAAATAATTGATAGTGCTAGTAGCGGAGTTAGCTATAGCACATGGTATGCAAATACTTGTGAAGAAAAAACTATTGAGAAGAGACCTACAAAAACATGTGACGATGTGATGAAAGAACTACAGGAAGCATATGCGAAGAAAGATAAAGATGCCTATGCTGCTGCGCTTGCGACATTAATAGAAAATAATTGTATTACAGAATGTGATGAGAATTTCTTTATGGCAATTTACAGTATTGTAAATCCAGCATTCTTAAGCAATTCAGCAAGCTCTCTTTCGTTTGCGACAGCAAATTCAAGTCCAGCCGAAAACTATATAATTAAATATCTTGAAGGAAGTTGTACAGATTGTGATAAAACTTACGGTCTTATTACTTTGTATGCCCTTGAGCTAAGTACTCAGGATAATGCAGATCTTTCACTATTAGAAAAATTGCTTCAAGTATTCTTAAAGAATTGTCAGTGTGTTGAACTTGAAACTCTACTCGATTCACCAAGTTTTGATGCAAATGATTACTTTAATGTGACTGCAGTTCCAGGAAATACAGCAATTAAAGCAGGAACTCTTGAACTTACAGATAGTTTCAAATCTGCAGCTTCATCATCACAGCTAAACAGCGCTTCAAGTTTCAGTACTCTTGAGAAGAGCACATCAAATACAACAAATACTGCTATAGATATAACTAAGAAAGCGACTGATACTTCGGACGCAGTAATTAATCTGGTAGAAAAAGATACCAGTAGCACATTTACCACAAGATACATAAACTCACTTCTATTTGAGGAAGCTTATGCTCAAACAAGAATCAACAGTAACGTTTCAACGGGCCTTTCAGAAGACGTAAGGGCATTAATAGAAAGCATGTATGACGATTCTGAGTGTGGTGAAGAAGAAAAGGTCCCTGAATGTAAAGATTTAGATATCGTTTCTCCTACTACTAATTCAGCAATGACTGTGACTGGGGATTTTGATCCAGATGACGATATTTTAGAGATTCAAGTAAGTGGTGCAGATGCAGTTCAAGAATATAAATATTCGACATCTGACAACGATCTTGAGCTTGTTGATATGTCTGATGACTTGAAAAAAGGACTAAAGGGTGGGCCTGCTCCAGGTCAATCTATTGCTATCGATGTTGTTGCCATAGATGCAGCTGGTAATGAATTGAAACAATGTACAGACCGACTTACAGTAAGCAGAGATAAACCAAAAGATGATGGAGGACCAACACCTAAAGTTTGTAAATCATTAAAGATTACAAAACCAGTTGATGCTCAAGACGGAAGTGTTACCCTTGATGCAGCTGGATACGATGATGAGACATTACTAATCGAAGTTGTTGATGAAGGAGAAGTTGTTGATTACAGATTCACTTCAGTTAACGATAACGATAAAATTACTTTCAACGGTGAACAGACTTTAGATACAACAAATACAGCTATTAAACTCTCAGCTGATTTGGATGCGGGAGATGAATACATTGTAACTGTGTGGGCACGCGGAGAAGATGATGCCGGAAATCTAGTTGGACTAGGGGACTGTCATGATTCGTTTACTATCAAACGACCTTCAACGCCAACAGATACACCTGATGATCCACCAGAAGATCCTCCTACTACAACTACAATCAGTCAGGGTGATCCGGAACCAGAAACAGAAGAGCTAGAAATTCCTGAGGTTGAAGTAACTCAACCCACTTCTGCTCCTGAACCAACAACAGAGCCAGTTCAAGTTGAAGAACTGCACGCAGCAGCACCAATGGTTCCAAAAAGTGGACCAGCTGCTCTAATCTATCTTGTTGGAGCTGGACTTGGAGGTGTATTAGTTACACGTCGAAGAAAAAAATAATCTAGGAAAACCGTTTCCATAATTTATCAGGAAGTTGGACTATATGCTTTTGCAGTCCAACTTCTTTTGGTGTAAATCCAAGAGCAAGGCAGAGCAATTGGCTCATATGCAAAACAGGCATCTTGAACTTCTTTTGATACAAGTCCATTTGAGTGTGGCAGAACGGGCAGTTTGTAACAATAAGGTCAGCATTTGACTCTTTAGTGTTACTTAGATATTTTCCACTCATCTTAGCGGCATCTTTCTTATGAGTAAGAGTGACGTGAAAGCCACAGCAATCAAGTTTTCCATCAACATCAACAGGGATTGCACCAAGTGCTTTAACAAAACTCTCAAAATTATCAGGATTTTCAGATTCCTGGTGTTGTCCTACAATTTTTGAAGGTCTAAGAATATGGCAGCCATAATACGTGGCCACTTTTAGGCCTGTTAGTGGGACTTTTACATGTTTCTTGATCTTTTCTAGACCGTAATCTTGAGTAAGCACCCAAAGCCAGTGCTTAATATCCAATTTGGCCTCGCACTTCATGTGAAAACGCTTAAGATATTGATTCGATTCTTCAAGCTTCTCTTTGTTTTCTTTTAATTCAATTAAATCCTTTCGAAGATTAACAACGCAAGTACTGCAAATAGTCATTATATCGAGATTTTGCTTTTCACTTAGAGCGAAATTCCGCGCATTTAGAGCAGTATTAAAGTCTTTGTTGGCCTCACGGACAACTCCAGCACCGCAACAGCTGAACTCCGGGATATCAACCAATTTTATGCCCAGCTTATCGCATGCAAGTCTCGTAGCTTTATCGTATTCGCTTGTAAGTTGTTTGGAAGCGCAGCCGGGAAAGTAAGCGTATTTCATAGATTGTTGAGGTTATCTCTTTCCTTATTTCTCTTTTTTTGTTTTTCATTTTGAGTTCTTTTAACATCTCTTCCAAGTTCAGCGATCTCTCCATGGTTCTTGATTTTTTTCATGAAGAAAGGAGGCAACTTTCCTTTGAAGAATAATTTGATTGCGGTGGGCAGTTCTTTCATCACCCTAATAAATCCAAAAGTACCTACAGGCAGCCATGCTTCAGATAATTCTCCATACTTTTTAACTGATTTCTCAAATGTTCGTGTATGACGCGCCCCATCATTATGAATCAGCCCTTCTTTAATGCTTTCTTCGCGAAGCTCAGAAATAACTTCTTGTGGTTCAATATTCATAGGGCAGTTTTCTGTTGAACGTTCACAATGAGCACATGCCCAAATTTGCTTATCCACAAGTTTTTTAAGCCGCTCTTTCTTTTTGCCGTCGCGAACATCAAAAATATATCTGTGGGAAAGAACAGACGCAGCCGGTCCCAAATATTTTCTGTTTGCTTCTCGTGAAGGACAGTCAGAAAAACATGCCGCACACCATATACATTCGCTCGATTTCTCTATTTTATCAGCATCTTCTGGAGTAATTCGATTCTCAGCCACGAGTTTTCCTGAATTTTTCTTTGCTTCAATCCACGGATTTGTACCCTTCATTTCATCGTAAAATGTCTCCATATCCACAACAAGATCTTTAAGCACGGGCAAATTTCCAAGTGGCTCTATCTTGATTTCTCCAAATTTTAGAACTTCATCGTGCACAGATGCTTTACATGCAAGCTTTGCTCTGCTGTTTATACGAATTGCACACGAACCACAAATCCCGGCTTTACAAGATTGGCGGAAAGACAAAGTCGCATCGACGTTGTTCCGAATCGACAATAATGATTCAAGTACCGTTTCCCATGGTTGCACAACAAGTTCATACTCTTCAACGTATGATTCCTTGTCTTTTTTAGGATTAAACCTGCTAATTTTAAATCTAATCTTTTGGCTCAATTGGTAGGGGATAACTGGTTATTGTAACGTCTTTGTATGTAACTTTTGGATCATCGTCGCCTTGATAATGTGTAAGGGAATGCTTATGAAACTTCTTATTATCTTTAAGTGGGAAATCTTTGCGTGCATGAGCCCCTCTGCTTTCTTTTCTTTTTTCAGCGCTCACAAAAAACGCACGTGAAATATCTAAGAGATTGCGAAGCTCAAGCGCTTCATAAAGCGCATAATTGTAGCAATTCTCGGAGCTTCCAAGCGTAACATTTTCATATTCCTCTCGTAATTTATATAAACCTTCCAGCCCTTTTGTTAAAGAAGTGTGACTTCTAAATATCCCGGCATTCTCCTCAAGTGTTTTAGTTAGTTCATGTTTGATTTTTGAATAATGAGTCCCTTTTTCACGTTTCAATAGTGTTTCGATTTCTTTGCTAGTCTCTTTAACAGGACTTTTTTCGATTTTAGATTCTGATTCATTTTGTGCATATAAAGATGCAACTTCTCCGGCTCTTTTTCCAAATACAACGGTTTCCATAAGAGAATTCCCGCCAAGCCTGTTAGCTCCATGAAGATTCATACATGAACACTCGCCGGCAGCATATAGGCCTTTAACACTTGTTTCGCAATCTTTATTAATGTCGATTCCGCCCATTAGGTAATGTGCCGCGGGACGAACAGGGATAGCTTCTTTTGTACAATCAATATCGGCAAAATCTTTAACAAGTTTATAAACTTGAGGAAGTCGCTTCTTAATTCTTTCTGCTCCCAAATGGGTGAGATCAAGTAAAACGGCACCGTGCACACCATGTCCGGAATCTATTTCCTGCTGAATTGCCTGAGCAACAACATCTCTGGATGCAAGCTCCATCTTTTCTGGAGCATATCGTTTCATAAAGCGTTCACCTTTATTATTTATAAGATAGCCGTTTTCGCCCCGTGCAGCTTCCGTAACAAGTATGCCTTTGTACGCAAGGCTTGTAGGATGAAACTGAATGAATTCGATGTCTTTTAGAGGGACGCCAGCTCTATATGCGATTCCAACTCCATCACCGGTGCTGGAAGTAGCATTCACGGTGTCTTGGAATAGGTTTCCAGCCCCTCCGGTAGCAATAACGACTGACTTAGCCTTAATCTCGATTACTTCCGCAGTATGCATATCTAAAGCCAAAATTCCCTTAACTTTGCCTTCTTCAACTATTAAAGAATGGAAATGCCATTCGCTATGAATCGGGATCTCGTGACGCATCACTTCGGTTAATAGAGTTGAAAGCAGTATGTGCCCAGTGTAATCACGAGCAAAACAGGTTCGTGGGAACATCCCTCCACCAAATGGACGCTGAGCAATTGTCCCATCTTCATTTCTGCTAAATACCATTCCCATGTGTTCAAGCTCAATAACACATTCCGGTGCTTGTTCACAAAAGTATTCAACAGCATCTTGATCGTTCAAAAATTCACCACCTTTAACTGTGTCTCGAAAATGATGCTCGATAGTATCTTCTCCATCTTCAGGGTGATTGTTTAGGGCGGCGTTCATGCCTCCTTGAGCCATACAGGTCTGACTACGTAAAGGGAAAAGCTTAGAAACGACTGCGCACGAAACGTTTTTAGTCTTTGCAACTTCAAGTGCGGCACGTAATCCCGTAGCACCACCTCCAATTATCACGACATCGTACGAAAACGTGCTCATAAAGTTCGAAACAGTTAATGCGGTTTGCCGTTTTATATTAATGAAAAACCATATATAAAACAAACTTAAAAGCCGCCCGACAACATATCAGGCGGCTTTCCCAATTTAAACTAAATTATACAGCTTCAGGTGCTACATAATCAGCACAATCAGATTCTGCAAGGTCGTTGTAAATAGCAACATCTACAATCTTTGCAAACTCAGCACGTGTGATAGTAGATCCACCTTCAAAGTGTTTTTCACCTTCAACATCTCTACCTGAGAAGATTCCACATTGATACGCTTTTTCTGCTTCATTAGCATACCATTCATCACCAGTGATATCCGGGAATGAATATGTGTCATATTCTGGAACTTCGAATCCAAGAACACGTAATACTACAGCAGCAGATTCTCCACGTAGGATTGATAGATCAGGACCAAAAGTTCCATCAGGATATCCGTTGAAGTATCCAAGTTCTTGAGCAGCATCTACGTAAGGGCAGAACCAGTCAGCCATGTCTACATCAACAAAAACATCAAAGAAAGAATCACAATCAGGAGTAGCGTCTCCATTACCTAAAGTAACGATTTTAGAAGCTTCTCCTCTTTTGATTTCATCATCAGGACGGAACATCCCAGTTTCAGAATCTCCAGATACGATGTCAGCATTGAATAGTTCATCAATGAAGTCTTCAGCCCAGTGACCAGCTGCATCTTCAGGACCTTCAGATGGAGGTTCTTCTGCAGGAACAGGTTCTGGAACGAAAGGTGTCACTCCGTTTGCTTCGTCAAGAACTGCTTGCATTGCAGCAATATCCTGATCAAGACATTCTCCCGCATCTTGAAGTGCTTGTAGTTCTGCAAGACATTCTTCAAGTTCAACAGCAAGAAGATCTATTTCTAAGTTTTTATCTTCGATTAGATCTAATACGTCAAAATATTCAGTAAGAGCATCAAAATAGTCATTCAATAGAGTATCTAATTCAGCATTTAATGCTTCTTCAGAAGGTAACTGCTCAGAACTATGAGTTTGCCAGTAGTCATCCAAATTTTGGATCATATCCTCAATTTGACCTTCGTTTGTGAAACACCATTCAACATTTCCAAAGTTGTGAGCGATTCCCCAAGCTTGACCGGAAGCAGGCTCGAAATCTTCACAGTCTGCACCGTGTTGACCTCCTGCATCTTCAACCATTTGTTCGAAGTCGGCTTTAAGTTGAGCCCAGTCCGCTAGTTGTTCGTAGATACCGTCGATTTCAGTTTCAAGATCTGTAAGTTCAGCATCAAGAATATCTGCTTCAAGTTCAAGAGCAGCAAGATCATCTAAAGCAGTATCAAGATCGTTAGCGATAGTTTCGCAGTCAGGACACTCTACAGCTGCAGGACAGTTTGTGTCTTCACATTCAAGAATCAATACAATAAGAGCATCAAGTAAATCAAGTAAGTCTTCAATGTCATCCGCATCAGTATCCGCATCAGTAATCAAGTCGAGAAGCACATTCATTACGTCTTCCCAGTCTGTAGTTGTCAGTGGATCAAGCGGTGAAAAGAATCCAAAGAAGTCATTGTACTGGGTTTCATCAGCGAAACAATATACTGATCCATCGTAATTAAAAGATGACCAGTAAGGGAGAACAGTTGCACTGTCTTCACAGGTTGTACCTGTAGAAACAAATGCTAGTCCTTCCATTGCAGTAACAGGATCAACTACTTCTAGTAGTCCTTCCATATTAGTTACTTGTGTCTCAACATCTGTAATGATGCTGCCAAGGTCGGCATATGCCGCATCATAATCGTCTTGATGTGTTTGACAGTCAACACACGTCGTTGGATCTTCTTGTGCTGGCGATGCAGGTGTAGCAAAAACAGACGCTCCATTTGAGATAAGAAGCGTTGCTACCAAAATCACGCCAACAACAGGAGAAAGCAGTTTTGCTAGTTTTCTCATGTTAATTGGTTAGGGTTTTTGAAGATATATAGGTATAAGATGTTTCGAAAAAAAACACCTAGATAACTTTACGTTATTTCGAGTGTTAATGCAAGTTAAAGGTTTGTAAATTGCTAGTGCACTTTTATTGACTTTGGGATACATTTTACTTAAAGTGTCATTCAGTGATGGGGCGTGGCCAAGTGGTAAGGCACCTGGTTTTGGTCCAGGCATTCGGGGGTTCGAGTCCCTCCGCCCCAGCCATTCAGTTCCACTTGCTACGAGTGAGTCCTTTTTGAGGACTCATCGAGTAGGAAGAGAACTAATCTCGAGCTCGTAAGAGCGAGAGGCGAGCAAGCTTCTTCTATTAATACAGCCTCCCAACACAAACAACAGAATTTCTTCAATTTAAATTTGCCAAATCTGTATTTTCTACTATAGAATTCTGATTGTGTTCTTTGACATATTTAGTTTTTAGCAGGCAATTATTTGTATTCGAATAAATCGGGCAAAATCCAAGACATTCAGGTTTTAGGGCTTTGATCCGGCTTATCGGGTTCAAATGTCCTGCCTGCTATACCAACCCAACAATGGGAGAAAGCGCAGAGAACAAACAATGCACGAAGACACACTTTTTGCAAAGACCCCTTGGGTCAAGAGAACGGGTGAGTTGGTAGATCATCGGTTGTTCAGCGATGAATGGCTCAACGGCGAAGCGCCGGGGGTCAACTACGAGCTGAAACCGGTGGTGAATCCGAAGACCGGCGAGGAAATGCCGGACTGCTACTACGCCGTGGTGACGCTCAACAACCCTCGGCAGTTCAACAGCTACACGACCGCGATGGTCAAGGGCGTGATCTCGGCGATCACCAACGCGAGTTTGGATCGACGGGTGAAGGCCGTGGTGTTTACCGGCACCGGTGACATGGCATTTTGTACCGGCGGTAATACCGAGGAGTACTCTTCTTTCTACGCCCTCAGGCCCGAGGAGTACATGACCTACATGCAACTCTTCATCATGATGGTGGACTCCATCCTGAACTGCTACAAGCCAGTCATTTGCCGGATCAACGGTATGCGCGTGGCTGGCGGTCAGGAGATTGGCATGGCGTGCGATTGGTCGTACGCCAGCGACTTGGCCATCATCGGTCAGGCCGGTCCCCGTCACGGTTCTGCAGCAGTGGGAGGTTCGAGTGACTTCCTCCCGCACATGCTGTCCGCGGAGCTCGCCATGGAAAGCTGCCTCGCTTGCGAGATGTGGAGCGCCTACAAGATGCGTCATCTCGGACTCATCATGGATGCTTTTCCGGTCTTGCGACGAGGCGATGAATGGATTGTCAACCCGACGGTTATCACCGAGGAGTATGTTCGGGCGGGCAAGGTCGTACTCGGTGAGCCCAAGACCGGCGATGAGCTGAAGGCTGGCTACGCGCTGATCAAGCAAGCTCGCAACCCCGACGACGACGAGATCGTGATCGACTTCGCGAGGCTGGACGCTGCGGTAGTTGCCAAGGTCTGGCAACTGACCCATCTGTTCCCGGGCTGTGAGCGGCAGACCTTTATGCAGATCCGTTCGCAGAAAGCTGCTACGTGGAATCAGCTCAAGCATCTCCACGCGATGTGGCTCGGTCCCAATCAGATGTTCGAAGGCGCTGCCGGTTTCGCGGCCTTTGCCAATCGCAAGGCCACCGGCAGGGTTGACCAGATCGACTGGGCAGCCCTACATGGTGCCATTTCGCGCGGCGAGATGGTCGATGCAGAGCTGTTCGCGAAGATCCTTCCGCATCCGCCCAAGGAGTAGTTCAGACAACACCAACCACACAAGTGTGGAGGAAGCGAGACAAACCTATGTCGTTACCCGACGTAATCAACTGTTGGCTTCTAACCAAGCCAGGCAACCCTCGAGACGGTACCCCTCCGGAGTTCGAACGCGGAACCCTCCCCATGCCGGAGATCGAAGAAGGCTGGGGCGTGGTTCAGGTGGCCGGTTGTGGCGTGTGCCACACCGACATCAGCTTTGCCTACATGGGAGTGCCAACGGTCAACGGTCCGCCCAAAGGTTCTCCTCTCGTCCTCGGACATGAGGTCAGCGGCACGATGGTCGCTGGACCTGAAGACCTGATCGGCAAACAAGTGATCGTGCCCGCGGTTATTCCGTGCCACGACTGTGTGGCCTGCAACAGAGGACGCGAAAACCTCTGCGTGAATATGCAGATGCCCGGCAACAGTATGGGTCAGTACGGCGGCTTCGCCGACTACATGCCGGTCCCGGTGCACGACCTCTGTGTGATTGATGATTGCAACGGCATCCCCCTGGAGCATCTGGCTGTTGTGGCTGACGCTGTGACCACCCCTTATCAGGCGGCCATACAGGCCGATGTCATGCCCGGCGATGGCGTAATCGTGACGGGTCATGCCGGCGGTATCGGCAAACACATGGTGCAAATCTGCAAAGCCCTCGGCGCCAATCACGTCATCGGTTTCGATCCGAGTGAGCGTCGAGATGAGATGAAGGAGTTCGGCCTTTCCCATGCCATCGACTCGACCATGGAGGGCGGTTTCAAAGCGGTCAAGGGTGCTTTCAAGGCCTACTGCAAGGAGCACGGCCTCAATCCCTATTGGGGATGGAAGATCTTCGAGTGCAGCGGTACCGCCGCCGGCCAGAGCCTGGCCTTTGGTTTGCTTCCGAAGGGTGGCACTCTCATGATCGTGGGTTTCACCCCCGACAAGGTTGAGGTTCGCCTCTCGAACCTGATGGTCTTCGGGGCAAAGGTCGAAGGTGTCTGGGGCTGCAACCCCGTGCACTATCCCAAGGCGCTTAAGCGAGTGCTGGACGGTTACGTCAAGATCAGCCCCCTCGTTCAAACCCACCCGGTAAGCCAGTTCCTCGAAGCGCTCGAGGAGGCACACGAAAGCCCTCCCTGGCAGCGCATCGTGCTCACCCCGGACTGGTAGCACCCCACTACAACTGAATAAAGGGGGAAACTAAGGCAGGACAATATTATACGGGGTAGATGACATCGTTCGTCTCCCCGTTTTTCTAACTAGGCCTCCCAATATAAACAACTGGATTTCTTCTAAGTCTTGTTCTGTGAACCTTTTGACCTCGTTTTCGTCCTTTCCAACTAATAACTTGTGCGATGCCTCGTTTTTTATCGAGCCATCTCTCAAAAATCATATCGTGATTTCCACCCCAATAATTATTCCATCCGTTTCCGTGGATTCGGTCTCCTCTTTGAAGTGTTGTAGCTAATTTGTAAAAAGGGTAATGAACATTTCCACATCTGCTTCGTTGTGGATCGCCTTTTGGTCTGCGAACCTTTCTGCCGTTTACATATGTATATGCATAGCTGTAGTCGCGATAAACTGTTGCTCTTCTTTTCACACCAGCTAATTTATAAACTCGATTTCCCCAGTCCGTACAATGTCTGGCGTAAATATGGTTCGTTGTGATGTGTCTTGCAACTTGAATAATCCTGTCTTGTAATGACAATCCTTCTATAGTTTCAAGAAACGTTCGTAGTCTTTCAGGATCCGTAGCAGATCTGATAATAGATTCAACTTTCATACTCACTTTAAAAGGATAACTTCTAAGTCGTCTTCGTTTGTGAACTCTCTTTTTTGGCTTTTTGTAAGGCCTTGATGGACTTGATGATAACCCTGGAGTAGCAACTCCAGCCCGTCCTACAGAAGGCAAAGATGCCATCCTTGGAGATACCCGAGGTTCTGATTCTTCTTGTTTTTTATAAAACTTATATTCCTTTTCTATGTCAGCTTTATCTTTCTGAAGCAAATAAACACGAGTAGGCGGCTTTGTTGTGAAAGTCGCAATGTATTGTCCGTAAATAGTGTAATATCCGATTTTTTCTCCGTGAACTCCGTCAACCACTGGCACTTTTCTTATTCCAACAACCCTTCGCCCATCCGGATAAACCACGAGTACTTTTTTCCATTCAGGAGAAATAATGTGTCCAAGTCCAATTCCAAATTCCCAATCGTTTCTCATTTTATGTCGTCCGATACCTCTGTAATCCACTGTTCGATACTTGTAATATTTCTGACCTTCATGTTCCAAAGCTTTTGAGTCTCGCATTTTTCGTGAGAACATAGCAGCCATTGCTTTGTAACTCTGGAAGGCTTTTAACTTCTTACCTTTCCTTTTACGATAAAGACGCTTTGCTCCGCCACTTTGAATGTCGTGAAGCGTAGCTTTGTCAGCATCTTTCAAATGACTCTCAATAATCTTTTCAGATAGCTGTTTAAGCTCAACCTGCTTGCCAAGAGTATTTCTAAGCTTACTTGCTGTCTTTTTAACAGAAGCACGTTTTACAGGGGCAAGCTTTAGATTTTTAAGGACTTCTTTTTTTCGTCCTGGTTTTTCCTTATGTTTAAGTGACATGTTTTTGTATTAGTTTTCTCTACATTATACCATAAAACACTATTTGTTTCACATAAAAAAACTAACGTGATAAGATTCACTGAGATATAAAATCTCTCTTATGAACTCACCAACTTTAAAACGCGATCTAGGATTATTTCACGCCACTGCAGTAGGAGTTGGTATTATTTTAGGTGCGGGAATTTATGTTCTTTTAGGAGCAGCTGCAGGGATTGCCGGTAATTCTGTGTGGGTTTCTTTCTTTCTTGCGGCTCTTGTCGCGCTTTTGACCGGTCTTAGTTATGCAGAATTATCTTCTATTTATCCAACAGATGCAGCCGAGTACGACTACACAGAGAAAGCTTTTAAAAAGAAGGGACTTGCATTTTTTGTTGCTTATCAGGTGATTTTGTCAGCAATAATTTCATCTGCAACTGTTGCAATGGGATTTGCAGGCTATTTTAGTGCTCTCTTTGGAATGAATCACATGATTATTATTTCGATTCTCGTGATTGTTGTCTTTTCAATAATAAATTTTAGAAGTATTAAGGGGTCAGCTTTAACAAATGTTGTTTGCGCAGCATTAGAAGTTATTGGTCTTTTTGTGATTATTTTCCTTGCGATCCCACATATTGGATCTGTTTCTTACACAGAAATGCCACAAGGATTCGATGGAGTTTTAAAGGCTTCGGCATTGGTGTTTTTTGCATTTCTAGGGTTCGAATCAATCGTAAAACTATCCGAAGAAGTAAAGGATCCAACTAAAAACATTCCACGAGCACTTCTCCTATCACTCCTAATAACAACAGTGCTATATATCCTCGTTGCAATCGCAGCCGTAAGCATTCTCGACTGGGAAGCGCTTGGTGCTTCAAAGGCACCACTGGCCGATGTAGCCGCAACTGTTCTTGGAAACAATGCATTTATTGTGCTCTCAGTAATCGCTCTTTTCTCAACTGCAAATACAGTCTTAATTAGTTTAATTGCAGGCTCCCGCGCACTCTATGGAATCGGATCTGGATATCGTTTATTAAAACCTTTTACAAAAGTTCATCCAAAAACAAGAACACCTCATTATGCAATTTTTGCAGTAATGATTTTCGCTATTCTTTTCTCACTAATAGAAGATATCGGATTTATTGCAGAACTCACAAACTTCACTCTTTTTGTCACATTCGCGATCATCAACCTCGCTGTTATCGTTCTGCGATACAACGCTCCAAATGAAAAAAGGCCATTCAAAATACCTTTGAATATAGGCAAATTCCCAATTCTTGCCTTACTTGGAATTCTGTCGTGTCTATTCTTCATCACTCAACTAACAACCACCATAATCCTAGGAGGAGTGGCGCTTTCTGTGGTTGGTTTCGTTATATATGGTGTCTTGAGGTTGGGGGAAAAGCGTGATTAAGAAACACTTCCTTTGGTGAATATCAGTTGTTCGTTAATAGCAAGTTGAGCTGTGATTGCTTTATGTAACTTGTCGTAGAATTTTCTTATCTTTTTATACTTAAAAGGTCTGCCCCATGTGCCAGGATTTTTCCATTTTCCATATATTTCTTCTCTTATACGCTTTAGTTGATTAAAAATGCTGTGACACATCATTTGAAATTCCGTATCGTCCATCGCCGGTACGTCTATCATATGTATACTAGCCCCGAAGTTAGTGTGAATAAGACTTAAATGCTTTGAAACCTCAAGTAATTGCTTAAAGCGTCCTGCCAGTTCCTCAGGTGCGTCATCAAGATCCGATTCATCCAACTCTCCATAAGGTGATAGAAACGCGCTAGGGGTAACATCTTTTGCTTTTGGCTTTTTAATTCCTACTGCCTCACAAAGACTAGATGTTTGAGGGAATGAGGGATCTGCATGTAAGTTTTCCATTAAAGTTTCTACCATTGCACTCATTAAAGTTCTTTTACCTCCTTCAGATTTAGCTTGGCGTAAAAATTTGTATAATTCATTTAATCCGTGTCGTCTGCCATCATTAGAGTCAAATTGATGCGTGAATAATGCTCTAACCGCATCTGCTGTTTGAGGGAGTCCTTGTTCAAGTGTTGGGGCAAGAGTCATGTCTTCAACTATAGTTGGTGTTGTGCCTATATTCTGTGGCTGCGCCGTTCCCGATGCCAAAGCTTCTATTGACGAAGCTGGTGGTCGTAATGCTTTAGCTTCGTCTACTGCTGGGGGTTGAACCGGTGCAGCTGTTACATTTGCTGCAGGTGGTGGAGCGAGTGCTTGAACTCCAAATGCCATTGTTTGCGTTACACTTTCTGTCCTTGCAGGTTGAACTGGTGGAGTAGCAACAGGAGGTGAAGATGGAGGTTTAACTGGCACAGGTGCAGGTTCGGGCTTAGGAGTATTTAGTGCTTGAACTCCAAATGCTATTGTTTGCGTTACACTTTCCGGCTTCACAGGAGGGGCAGGAGCAGATGGAGGTTGAACTGGTGCAGGTGTTGTCGCTTGTGGAACTGGTTTCTTAGGCAACCTAGAAGGAGGATTATATGCAGCAACTCCCATAGCTGTCTTTTTTTCTGAAGGTGGCCTAGGTGCTGGAGCACTTGGTTTTTTAGCAGGAGCAGGAGTAACAGGCGCAGGTTTCGATTCAACAACAGCCGCTGCTTTTCCTGATGTTACAACTTGTTGTACTCCGGTTTCAGCTTCTTCTACTTCACGTTTCTTCAAAGCATCTGTAAATGAAAAAATTCCTCTTTCTTTGCATTGGGCGAAATCTTCAAGATAAATTAGAACCTCTTCCCATCTTTTAAACAATTCTTCTGGAACAGGTGCTTTTATTCGTCCACCATTCCTGCCGAGTAACGCTTTCAACCATAGGCCTTCAATATGCGGATGTGATCCTCTTATTTCTCTTAATTGAGAGCTGAATTGATGCGTTGTTGGAAGATACCTTGAAGACATAAATCTAAAAAACGCAGCAATTTCTTTTGCATGCTCATGAGAGCTTTCACCAAAAACTTTTGATGATAAGTGGGTAAAAAACTCTTTCATGATTTCGAAATAAACTTCAATATTATCTTCTTCTGCAAGTGCAAGTATTTCAGCATCACTAGCAAGTCGACGAGTTGTGTCTGCTCTTCTATTCTTTCTATGTTCACTAATTATGAGTAGAAATATTTGCTGCAAGCGTACGTTGCTTTTTAATTGTGGATTATTAATAATGATATTTACTAGATGTGGTCTTCTTCGTGTTACTTGAGCAAAATTTTCTGCTTGCATCCATGTCCTTATTTGATTTCGCATCCCTCCTTGATCTCTTTCTGCTACAACTGGTAGAGATGGGCATTCGCAGCTATATGGAGAATAACTATTTGCCTCGTTTTTATACATATCCATATCTCCATAAAGAATTGTTTCAAAAAGTTGCCATGCCATATCTTGTGCATCTTGATTTTCTCCATCGGGATTAACTTGTTTTGCTAATTTTTCCCAAAGTGCTTTAATTTGCCCTTTAAGAGCATCATCAAGACTTGACGCTTTGTGGAGCGTTTCTGTTAACTCATGCAGGACAGTATTTATTCGTCCTTCTAATGAGTAATCGACTTGTCTTAGTTTATCTAGTGCCATATATTATTTTAAATTTTCTTTAGGCGGAATTGTACGACAGTTTAAGCCTCCTGTCAAGTGGGCGTATCGACCTTGTAAATGATAGGTCATGGCTTCATTCAACTCTTCGGGTAAATGATCCGGTTTTCCTGTAGGACGTTCTGGTTTATCTCCAAAAGCAATTCTCGCATAATGTACAAGTTGAGGCATAAAAATTTCATCCCAAGGATTAAGTAAATGCGCAAAATATTCATCAACTTCTTCTGCTAGATCTTCCGAGGTATGTGTTTTAACACGCGCATATATAGCCTCTCCTTCTTCTCTGATTTTAGTACCATCATCGCTCATTTTTTCTTTCATATTTCTGCAAAATAAAACAAAATCTCCCCAAATATCTGTGTTTCTAGTTTGTTCCCGGATACTAAATCTTACTTCTATTTCAGATACAGCAACCATCAGTGATTGCAATAGTTTGCTTTGTAATTCTCTTAATCTGTCATGAAGTCTGGTGATATTTCCCATTTCAGCATTAATTACTTCAGTTGCACTTTCCGGGATTTCTAAAAGCTCAAAATTTATCATTGTTTTTGAAGGCGGTTCTGGTATAGGTGTTTTCTCTTCTACCTTAGGTGGATCTTCTTTTGAGATACCCAATTTTACAAAAAAAGCTCTTGCAACTCTTCTAATACTTCCAATTGATTCAACCTTATCTTCTTCAATGCTTTCCTCAGGAGCTACTTCTGCATCTGGTTGTTCTTGAAGATCATTAAAACTTCTTTTAAGTTCATCTGGCAATTCTAATCCAAAACTCAGTGTATGAAATAGGGCGTTAATAATTTTGTTAATGTACTCTAATGATTCCAGATCAAACTGCTTCAATCCATTAAACTTCATATGCATTGAATATAGTTGCATTGCTAATGTGCGTCTAAGATATGGGGAGTGCGTATGGGGTCCTAAATCACTGAGGATTTCCAGAAAAATTTCGTCGCAGTTTTGATGATCAATTTTCAGTTTTTCATTTCCAAAATGACGAATGAATGAATTAGCAATCCCAGCAATCGCACTTCTTGATTCTTCTACTGTACGAACTTTCTTCCTATCCCCTGAGATCATTCTTGCTTCTTTTAAAAACCCGACACCAGTCATAGGCATTTCAACTCCTGGTTGGGTCACTTGCCCTGTTTGTTCAAATATTTCACTAGCTATAAAATCAACTCCGGGTCTCCCAGGAACATCTGTATGGATTGTCCCGTCACCAAATAAATCAAGTCCATCAATAGCACCTGGTTCTACTTTTGGGAAAAACCCACTGTCGGGATCACTCGATTTTATTGGAACATCTGTTCCAGGAAGTGTAGTGATTAATTTTCTCTCAGCTCTATCTGACATTTTATGTTATTACGAAGGTGTTATTATAAGATATTTGAGTAAAAAGTCAAGGCTCTGTGCTCCTTTTCAATTTATATAACCAAATCTGGATTTAATCGTTACAAATAAAGCTTTGCAGCTGGGCAAATATCTTGTAAATCACATTCGGCACATTTCGGAGTAGGGGCTTTACATAAAGCTCTTCCGTGATCAACGATATAATATGCAAATTGTCCCCAGTCCTTACGTGGATACAACTTCATGAGGTCCTTCTCAATCTTTTCAGGAATTTTTTCACTAGTTAAACCGAGTCTATTACTAATTCTCTTAACATGAGTATCAACAACAACTCCTTCATTTTTACCAAACCATGCGTACAAAAGAACGTTTGCACTTTTTCTCGCTATCCCTGGCAGAGTCACAAGTTCTTCCATCGTATCAGGAACTTTTCCACCAAAATCGGAAAGCACTTTTTGTGCAGCTCCTTTAATGTTTTTTGCCTTATTCCTATAAAATCCAGTTGAATGGATTGCCCTTTCAAGATCAGCTAAATCACATTCAGCAAAAGCCTTAACAGTTGGAAATCCTTTAAATAGTGGGGGAGTTACAATATTCACGCGCTTGTCTGTGCATTGTGCGGAAAGCACCGTTGCAACAAGTAGCTCCCATACACTCGAATGGATTAACGCACACTTAGCTTTTGGATATATTTTCCCGAG
Organism: Patescibacteria group bacterium; assembly: GCA_042568575.1. Lineage (GTDB taxonomy): Bacteria > Patescibacteriota > Gracilibacteria > UBA1369 > PNNO01 > JAJRYP01. The sequence goes on from JBHPIO010000012.1 coordinate 28,548, forward strand.
CCTTTTAAATATCACATTTGCACGTTTTTTCTTATTTTCAAATGATTCTCTCATACTTTTTGATTACTTTTCTCCCATTACCTTAACAATAACACGTTTTTTCCGTTGACCATCAAATTCGGCATAAAAAACCTGCTCCCATGTTCCCAAATCAAGCTTTCCATTCGTAATCGGCAAAATAACCTGATGACCAATTAGTAAGCGCTTAAGATGTGCATCTCCATTGTCCTCTCCAGTCTGATGATGCTTATACGGTTGTCCATAAGGCGCTAACTTCTCAAGCCATTCCTGAATATCAACAATAAGTCCGTTTTCATGATCATTCACATAAACTCCTGCAGTAATATGCATTGCGGAAACAAGCACCATTCCTTCCTGCACACGGCTTTCCCTCACAATTTCTTCAACCTCAGGTGTTATATGAATAGTGTCGTATCTGTTTTTTGTATTAAATTGAAGATATTCTGTGTGAGCATGCATATTTAAAAGCGATTAGAGAGTTATAAAAACATCTCTAATTTACATCGAAAATTGATAAAAGTCATTATTCGGATTCTTCAGAATCCTCCACCTCTTCCTCTTCGGCAGCTTTTTCTGCCTCAATCTCTGCCTTCAAATCTTCAGGAAGCAGATCAATCATGTAAGAAGGGATGTAGTCCGGATCTAATTGCTCTATTGGCAACAAGAACAGAGGATCTACATGTTTACCACTCTTAATAACTTCAAAGTGAAGATGCGCACCGGTCGTCAAATATCCAGCTCCTGTTGTCCCAGGAATTCCACCGGATAGTCCAATCATCTCACCAGGGAGAACAACATCACGTTCTTCAACAAGTGTTTCTGACATGTGTCCGAAGACTGTTAACACACCACCTTTGTGAGCCAGAATTATATAGCTATAACTTGTGTCGTTGTTATCTTTAACTTTATATACAACTCCAGATGATGGTGCTCTCACAGGAGTTCCTTGTGCTACCGGGATATCAATCGCATTATGAGGTATTCCAAATGTGGATTTGTATGATGAATCACGGAAGTATGCGCTAATTCCACGAGAAGGCGTTACAGGCCAGTTAAGCTTTTCGCCAGTCGCGTATTCACCACTTAATTCAAAGTCGTAGATGGCTCGAACATTTGGTGAAATTAGATGTGAATAATTGTCTGGATTGAAGTCATCTCCTTCTTCAAGAATCTTTTGTTCAATTAAGGCGAGACCATCTTTTAGAGCATTAATTTCTGCAACAAGAGCAAGCTGTTCACGCTTAGATTCCGCTATAAGTTGACGATAAATCTCTTCTTCTCCTTTTGTTTGTTCAAGTAATTTTTCTTTGGCATTTCTCTGAATTTGTAGATTCTTTTTTTCTTCTTCTAACTGGATATTAAGACGAGTAAGTTTAAGTTTAGTTTCTTCCACTGCTTTTTCACGATCTTCAAGTGTAGATTTCAGTTCTTCAATATTACTAAAAATATTCTGTCCTGTTTGCTCTAGAATCGTAAAATACTGAATTTCTTGGAAGGTTTCTCCGACTGATGACTCCCCAAGTAAAAGCTTTGTTGCTGCGATATCTTCATCACCATTTCTATCATAAAAGCTGTTTTCCTGAATATAAAGGAGCTTCAAATACTCTTTAAGTAGGATTTTTTGATTTTCTAATTCTATTTGTTTAATTTTGATTTCCTCATCTAGCACCTCTAAAAGGTTTTGCCTTTGAGCTATTTGTTTTTCAACATTTCTGATTTTTGCCTGAGTGTTATTTATTAGATATTCCAAATTAGCAACCTGATCCTTCAAAGTTGTAATAGTCTCGGTTACTTGCATAAGTTTTTCTTTTGCAGAATCAATATTATTTCCTATTTGAAAATAATCTGTTCTAGCATTTTGAAGATGTTTTCGTATCTGAATGAGTAGAATTTCATTTTTTTCTTCTTTCTCAGTCATCACAGGAACTTTCTCTGTTGATTCCTTTTCAGGCTCCTGGGCAAGAGTAATGTGTGCAGGAATAATCTGCAGCATTAAAATGAGCAGCAAAATACTTATTTTTTTCGTAACTCCGTTCATTCTGTTTATTTGTTTATTTTATCTCTATATTATACGGAAAAATCACACATTTATAAAGGGTAAAGGGTGAAAATCGCTTGCATTAATAATGAGTATCTATTAAAATCATTTTGCTCTAATTAATAACGTTAATAGTATGTCAAAGACGAAAGCAGGAGGATCAACGAGAAACGGTCGTGATTCCAAGGCGAAACGGCTTGGTGTAAAGGTATTTGGAGGTCAGTATGTGAATGCTGGAGGAATTATTGTACGTCAAAGAGGTACTAAATTTCATGCTGGAGAAAACGTTGGAATGGGCAGAGATCACACTTTATTCTCGCTTATTTCAGGTGTTGTTAAGTTCTCAGAAAAGCAAAGAACTAAATTTGATGGACGAAAATTCAAAGATATTCTTGTAAATATCGTTAAAGAGCCTGCTAAAAAGGCATAATTTCATTCTTAACATCGGTCGTTATGAAACTTTCACCGAAAGCACTTGGTTTAACCCTCGGTATTTTGTGGGGGATTGGTCTATGTGCTATGACTCTTCTTGCTGTTTATACTGGATACGCAAGCCATCTTGTTGAATTACTAGTTGGTATTTATCCATATTATGAAGTATCTGCACTTGGAAGTATTGCAGGATTTGTATGGGGATTTGTAGATGGTCTTATTGGAGGACTTGTTATCGGTTGGGTGTACAACCTTTTTGCACCAGGAAGCGCAAACTAATCATTGAAATAACTTAAAAAATGGCAGATTTCGAAAACTTTGTCGGTCCCGAACAGGGCGACCAGGTAGATGCAGCAGCGTTTGAAAAATTCAAAGAACGAGTTAAAGCAGCGTCTGCACAGATAAAAGCTTCAAAAATCCAGGAACAGAAACAGCGGAAAAAAGAAAGCAAACTTATTGCAATTTTGCTTAAATTTGTGAAAACCCAGCAGAAAAAAGACATAATGCTTCTAATCGCCAAATTACTAGAGGAAAACATTTCACCTGTGTTTGTTTTAAGCGTTGTTATGCTCGGAAACGACGAAATAATAAAAGAACTTGAAGCGGAAGACCAGAAACAGATTGAAGCACCTGCGCCAACTAATGATCCACAAAATCGGGCGCTTGATATTTTTGATAGAGAGAAGGTTTTGCCACTCGAAATTAAACTAGAAATTGATAAATGGATGCAGAATATCATGAAATACGCATTAGAAACTCCAAAACGCCTTGTTCAAACCGTTTTTGATGCAGATGAAAACATTAAACTCCCACTAATTCAGCTTTCAGCGTTTGTTTTGCGTGATTTCCTTGAATCAAAAAAACAGGAGACTGACTATGAGAAACTCAAAGAATTCGGCGACTTTTTTCTAAATGGAGTAATGAAGCAGGTCAAAAAGCAGGTTGAATCTCAAAAGGAACTTGAGAAGGGTGACTAGTTCAAATTAATTCCTGAAAATTTTTCCATTCCATCGGTAAATATTTCACCATATTGGACTTTTCGAGTTTCGTTTTGGTGTAGATCCGTTGAAATTGAATCTATTCCTGAATTTAATTGATTTAGAAATTCCTGAAGATTTTCTCTTGTACCTTTAAGTTCCCCGAATTTTCTTAAATTATCAACAATACCTACGGCATTAAATGCAAAACCTGCAATCATTGCAGGTGGGTATGCCACCAGGCTTGCTACATGTAAGACGTCACCACGAAAATTATTTTTATGACCGCTTCTTTGTGTCACTTCTTCACTGCCGGCTATATTTAATTTTTCCAATTTAGCCTTTAATCGTTCATCCCGTTTAGGACCCCATATCCGCCCTACAATAGGGATAATTGAACCGATGATTTTCATGCTTCGTGATTCTTTCACCAGTTTGAGAGCCTCTTCAATTTCTTTCTTTAGTTCAATAAGATTTTCGCGTTGTTCTCTCGCAATAGCTTCAGCTTCAGCATTCATTATCGCTCTTTCATCATATTTAGATGCCACAGCAAGACCTTGATTTCCGATATCTCCACGTAAATAATCAGCAGTTTCTCTTGCACTCAAAACATCCGGATGCTCAGCAGTTCCTTCCGGGCTTGCATATCGATCATGAATTGTCAAAGTACGCTGATCTGTAGCATCCTCAACGGCATTTCTTTCTTCTGGTGATAAATTTTCTACAGTGCCGCGAGCCTCTGCGTAATCGCGTCCATCTAATATAGATTGGCGAATAGCATCAACATTATATTGAGCACCTCCAGCTCCACCTTCTTCTTCAGGTGTGCGTTGTTGTAATTCATCCATTTTTTATTTTGTTAAATTTTGTTTTATTTGAGTAATTTTTTCTTGGTCTTTTTCAGATGCAGCACCCTCCTCTAACTTATCGCTTTCTTTAGCGATTACTTGCTCCATCTTTTGATGTTTTTCAAGCAATTCAAGCTTCTTAAGAAGTCTTGCTTTATCATCATCTGAATTAGTGTTTGTTTGATTCATAGTTTTTTTGTTATTCATTGTTATATTATACAACAAATAACGCTAAAGCTCAACACTTCCGTAGATTGCTTCATCTGCTCCAGTCTTTATGGCCCACTCCTTGGTTCCATAACTAAAATGCCACCATTCCTCTTCATAATTAATAAAACCAGCATCTTGCATGATTTTCTGCAATAGCATGCGGTTTTTGTGAAGTTCGACAGATTTTGAATCATCCTTATTCGCTAAATGATCAACAAAAGCTCGTTCCGTGAATTCGTCAAAAGGCGTTCCCATAGGAATTTCGTCACCATTCTCATCAACAAGTGTTAAATCAACAGTCCCACCAGTATTATGATAAGAAGGGGATAGGGGATCGTAACTCGGCAAACAAACAAAAACCTCCACTCTCTCACGTAACTTTTCGTCAGTCCAGTCAGGATGTTTTTGCTTTAATACTACGTAATAGTCATCATAAAGAATCTTTTGAGTTTCCAATGTGCGAAAACCGTCCCAAATCTTTAAGCTCCATCCTTTGCATCCTTCTATTTTACGCAAATTCTCCTGTGCAACACGAAGCTTTTCAATAGCACCTTCCCGCAAGTACATCTTATCTGTATCAACATGTCCCCATTTAAAATAAACAGGCTCCAAAACAAATTCGTTTGAATCGAATTCTACAAGCTTGTCTCCGTTGTCTTTAATGATCATATAGTCCATTGATCATGAATAACACCTACTAAGTACCACTCTCCCTTATGTTCTTCAAAAACGAGCCTTAAACTAGCCCAGTCCATGCCTTCATATTCAGGCGCAAAACCAGAAAAGTGATATTCGACAAAATGCGCATCAGGATAAGCAGTTTCAATGTTATTAACTGTGTTTCCGGTACTAATAATTTCATCATAAGCCACTTTTTCTGCATTTAAGAAGTCTTCGTCATAAACGAACTCTTCAAAATATGCGCCAAAACCGTTTTCTATAGGTTCACCAGAACCATCATAATGTCCCCAAGAAAATGATCTGCTATCAGCCATAATAGATTTAAGTTCGTCAGCGCTTAAAACAACGTCGTTATCGGTATCAACGTTTCCATAAGGAGAAAATCGCACACCTTCGTTTGGATGAACATGTTGGGCAACATATCCTATACTATTGTTTTTAAACGCAAGAAGTATTTGCTTACTTTTAACTTCAATTTGTTCCTGAACACTTGCTGGTTGCTCGTCTTTGCCATTATCGGTTTTATCTGACTGACATCCTGAAAACAGCATTAATGTCGCAACACTTACCAGCAAAATAGAGATGAGTTTTTTCATGGTTTTTAAGTTAATAATTAGCCATGAACATACTAAAGACTTTTGAAAATTATTCAAATGAATTAATATACAAGTGTTCTATTATTAACCAGACATTATGAAAACCAGATTTTTGACGTTTGCAGCTTTAGTTCTTGCATTTACTTTATTTCTGAATGGATGCTCCCAAGCTCCACAACCTCAAAACGAAATCGAAGAACCTGCACCTCAGGAAGGTGTAATGGTAAATGAAGAATTGCCAATTGCAGATGATATCCCTCATGATTACGAAGGAGTATGGCTTAGAACAGCAACTTATGCTGATGGGAATCTTGTGAGTAGTACTCCTGCAACTTTAACGTTAAATAGAACAAGTTACACCTCAACAGGAACTTGTGTTAACACTGGTGAGGTTATTTCAGGTGGAGCAGGTGGCATAAGATTAACTATAGCAAGCTCAAGTTGTCCTTCTTTGATTAAATCTGGCCCAGGATATGATGCTACTTATAGTATGACATTCGACAAAGAACGCGATGTGGAAGTAATGACCATCGTTACTGGAAATGTGATGGAGACTTATGATCGGCAGTCGTAATCTAATGGGGTGAGTGCTTACCCTTTGTTCGAACTATCTTAAGCCAACTCTAATAATGCGCAGAGCATCTTATGAAGTTTTTTTAGATCTTTAACGCTTACATATTCGTCAATTATATGAGCTTGCTTAACACTTCCTGCCCCAAGAACTGCTCCGCGTATTCTATATTTGTAGATTTCACTAAATTCTGTTGTATAGTTGACACCTCTCGATTGGTGTTTCAATCCTTCGTTTTTTAAAATGTCTTGTAGGAGTTTTATAAAAGGCGTTTTAGAAGGTAGGTCAACTGGATTATGCGTATGTCTCACCTCTACTTTAGATGGGGCAACCACCTTTTTTATCTGCTTAATGATTTTACTACTATCCTGGTTTGGCAAGGTTCTAATATCAATTTCGATTTCAGCTGAATCTGGTATCACATTGTATCCAATCCCTCCCTTGATTACGCCAATATTAAGAGTAGGATTTCCTAAAAGCTTATGCTTCTTTTTTATGAATGTTTTTATGTATTTTTGGAGCTTATTTATAGAATGATTTAATTTTTGAATAGCATTTTCTCCTTCTTCAGGTGTTGATGCGTGGGCTGCCTTTCCTTTAGCTTTAATCATTAAATATTGTTGTCCTTTATGGGCTGTAACTAATCTTAATTCTGTCGGTTCAAAATTTAGACAGTATTTTATGTGTTTTAGCTTTGTTCTTCGCATTTTCATAACCTCTTTAATTCCAGCAAAGGTATTTTCTTCTCCTACAGTAAAAGAACAACTTATTTTCTTTGTGGGATTTTTTGCCAAAGCAGCCAGTATACAAGCTCCGTTTCCTTTTGTATCACAGCTACCTCTACCATAGAGCCTTCCATTTTTAATTTGACCATATGGATTTACGCTCCAATCTTTTTTTTCTCCGATAGGAACTGTATCAATATGACTATTAAGTAAAATTTCTCCTTCTCCAATTACAACTACATTGAATCTGTTTTTTTCGATCTTTTGCTTCTGAACAGCGAGGCCTAGAGTCTTCAAATATTTAAAAATGAATTCGGCCACTTCTTTCTCGTTTCCGCTTTCAGAGGATATACTAACAAGTTTTTTAGCAAGCTTAACTGGATCGGTTATTATTTTCATTGCTTAAGGCCTATAATATTCTTGAATCACTATACCACAAGTCCAAATATAGCTCAAACAAGCCAATTACAATGAGGTGAGTGTTTACCCTTTGTTCGAACTCTGAATATCTACATAGGCAACATCTGTTCTACATAATCAATATTGCCTGTTTGTGCATTAATATGACATTCACTAAGATTATCTTTCCAAATCCAATAAATTTCATTAAATACTGCCTTTAGATGTAATTCATTCTCAGCAGTAGTTACATCGAAATATTCAGGATCAACACATTGTTCATTACCTTTGAAAAGATCAGCAGCCTCTTCTCTTGTTATTAATATTTGGAGTTCTGATGAAGTAGCAAAGTTATTTTGCCTTTCATATACATAACCATCTAGAGCGTAAAAACTTTCATTCACATATCCATCTTCGATAACTTGATCATTATGTAAAACTATACTTTTTTTGAAAACCTGTTCTTCGTTTTCAGCATCCTCAATTGAAAAATCATAATTTACTTTAACTGCATCCGCAATCCCTATATGGTAGTGCGCTCCAAGAAAATTATCAAAAT
>JBHPIO010000013.1:0-30112 GCA_042568575.1 Patescibacteria group bacterium
GCTCCCTATATTACACATCGTCGTCGCAGTAACTCTTGTCCTGATCTTAGGCTTTGTTGCTATCTACTCTTTACGAAAGTATAGAGATTTTAAATTGATTGTTAGATATTTTCTGCACGATCTTGGTAATTACATGACTACCCTGACGATCTTTCAGGATTATTTTGAAATGCAAAAAGGAATAGACGATCAAAATCAATTAAAAGTTTTACAAGATGAAAACAGAGTTTTAATAGATAACATGAGAGACCATCTCTTTGTTTTTAGTGGTTCTTTTCAAAAAGGATTATTAGGGAAGAAGGATGTAGATGAAGTTGATTTTTGTGAGTTGCTTGAGAAGCACAAAGACTCGCTTCTTAGAAAAGGAATGTTGAAAAGAAAATATGCGTGGAAGTTTTCTATCCCTGAGACTCCAATAATTTTAAAAACTAACATGCACTTACTCAATAGCATGCTTGGAAATCTGTTCTGCAATATTCGCAAATATGCAAAAGAGGGATCAGAAATAAGCGTAACACTGAAAAATGTTGATGACAGGAAGCATGCAACTTTAGTTATCCAGAACGAAAAGGATTTAGATAGGATCGCTAAAAATAGAAAAGGGCAAGGACTATACTTTATAAAAAAGTTCTCTCCGCAATTACATGCGAAAGTTAATTTGTCAGAGAGCGAGAATCAGTTTAAGACTGAGTGTCACTTTCGAAAGGGAGTGAAATAGAAACTGATGTTGATTCATCTTTTACGCTTTGGATACTTATTCCGCCATGGTGTCTTTCCGCAATAGCTTTTGCTATTGATAAACCAAGACCCGTTCCACCGGTAGCTTTGGTTCGTGATTTATCTACTCTATAAAAAGTATCAAATACATAAGGTAGATTCTTTTTGTCGATTCCAGGCCCGTCGTCACTGATATTGATTTGTAACTCGTTTCCAGTTGTCTTATATGAGATCTCTACTTTCTTGGTTGCGTAGAAAAATGCATTTTGAAGGACTTCGTGAAATAATTTTTCAATCAAAGATGATGCACCTTTAATAATATGATCATTAATCTTGTGCTTAACCTTAATCTTTCTGAATGATTTATTTTTGCTGTATAGTTCGCCGATAATCCTATCTATAAGATGAGAGAGATTTAATGCTTTAAATGTTAGATTATTCTTATTCTTGCGTAATGAAGATAGCTCTATAAGCGTATTTGTTGTTTTTGTAACCTTATCGATTTCATCTGCAAGTGATGAAATTTCGTCGACTTTTTGTGGTTCCATCTCCATTTGTAATAGCTCCAGGTTTCCCTTAATGACAGTCAAAGGTGTATTGAATTCATGGTAGAGAGATTTAATAAGATCTTCATCTTGGTTTTCTTCAGTATCAACAGTTTGCTTTAATTGTTGATATTTTTTTGCGTTTGATATTGCAGTAGACGCAATTTGATTCAAAAACTTTTCTACATGCTTTAGGCGTTCTACAGAGATTAAGTGCTTTGTTGCATCTGCTTGTTTAGTTTTTTTGATTATATAAAGTCCAACTACATCATCATCTTTTTTTAATGGGAGAACGAAAGAGGCATCAAAAGAGTTGAAGCTGTCTTTCAAATCTTCATAATTTTGTTGAGATGTATGTCCTTCGCCTTCATGGAGTTCGATTTCTTCAAAGGCAAGGCCGCCGCTATGTGTACTAAAAAATTCCATTAAAGGTTTTTCATTTGCAGTTATTTCGCTAGCATTTTGTGGAATAAATAGAGTCGCTTCATTATTTACTGCAAGAGCAGTGCGAACATTTTGATTAAGCAAGTCTGCAATTTCGTTTAAATTTAAAGTGTTAACAATGCTACTTGTTAAACTACTCAAAACTTCTTTGCACTTCTGCTGACCTGGCAGAAGCTTTGTGTAAAGTTTCTGGAAGAAATTGAAGATAGTATTGAAATATAAAATTGCAATAATGAAGATTATACTCGAAAGTACTTGGTTACTTAGGTAGAACAGAGGTGAGTCTTGGCGAACGAAAACCAGCACAAGTCCTGTCGCCAGTAATGTAATTGTTGAATAAGTGAGAACTTTCTGGAATACGAACTGTAGGTCTAGGAATCTGTAACGAGTGATTGCATATGTAGTTGAAATGACTAGTGGAATTGTTACTACTGGCGCGATCAAATTAAAATAAAATATGCCAAATGCTGGCAAAACTACGTTTGTAAAAACTCCAAATCCAATCGTGAAACATATACCTGCTAAAACATATTTAAGTTGTGTTTTTATAATAAGATTCGTAGCTTTGAACATCTTATAAAATAATACGCTTAGAGCTACGATAGGATAAATTGTAACTAATAAGACATGAAAGAAGTAAAGTGGTCCTAAAGTTGCGTCGATTTGATTGTTTACGCTTACAACATTATAGACAAATAAATCACTTCTAATAGCTACTAATAAAGTGTATACGATTATGGGTATTGCATATGATAAATGCCACCATTTTAAATTTTTTGAAGGTTTTGGAAATAGATGCGCAAACAAAGCCAATGAAAACATCAGCATAGGGCCTGCAATGAATGATACTTCTGTCCAAAAAATAGGAGTTGAGACTGAGATCATTATCAGACTCAAGATCCATGCGTTTAAACTTAAATAAAAGAGGCCAAAAGTAAAACTTTGTATTTTGTTATGACTTTTATTACGTATGAAAAACGATAGTCCTACTAGCACATTTATCGCTAAGGTTGCAGATAATATTAAGATTACATTCATACTTTACAAAAGGCCACAATATTTGGATAACTATATTATAACAATTATTCCAAAATGTTAAATGAAATTTAGAAATTCTTCATATTAGAAAATGGCTAAGTCTCACAAATAATAAATAAAAAAAGTGAGACTTAGCCGATGCTCTTTCCTGACTTCAGGAACTAATGAACGGCTTGGAGTTCTGGTACGCTGGCAGGAGTAGGACGAATAGAGGTTTGCGTACTTGGGAAGAAGGGATTGAGGAGCGGATCGCTGGGCTGGCAGTCTTGCACGGTCAGCTTGCCGATCAGGTCATGTTCGAAGAAGAAACGCCACGCTTGCGTGAGCAGTGACGGTTGCAGAGCGACAATGATCGGCACGGCCTTATCCCAAAACGTCAGGTTGGGATAGCTTTTCGGCCTGCGAACGATCTGCAGATCGGGACTTGTTACCTGAATCCCCATGGATCTGATCATGAAGTCGCGCAAACGAGGCTGCTGGTTTGCGATGATCCACTTCTTGCCGAGAGCGGTCGAGAAGATGGCCGTACTAAACATCAGAATCGGGGATACGATGAGCCCTTGATGACGATATGTATCGAATACGGTCTGTCGGCAGACCTCGAACGTCCTGCCCTTGTCGAGCTTTGGCTCGACTCGTTTCAGGTTGTCCCACCCGAAGTACTCAGCGGTATCGAGGGGATCGTCGTGCAGAGCGATTGCACCCATCAGGTCGCCTTCGTCGATGTTCTCGAGCACGATGAGATGTTTGGGGTCGAAAACTTCGAAACGGGTACTGAGTCCGATCTCCTTTCTGTACACATCCGCTACACCTTCGAGTACACGCGGACGTTCCTCCGCACTTGCGAAGCGGAGACACATTTGCGGCAGGTTTACACTTTCAGTCCTTTCCATCTTTCCCTCTCCTTACACGGGTTGAGCCACCATCATGTGGCATTGATTCCCATAGGTGAGCGCTTCATACGAGATGCTGCACCCAGCTTTTATAAGTGATTCTTTCAGTTGCTGATTAGTCGTGAAGTGATACGTTTTTTCCTCTTGGGCCCTCCGAACGATCTCTACGTTAATCTCTCCTAGTTTGGATAGAATTTCGGTTACAGGCTGATCTTGGAATCCACGCAGCATTCGCGCATACTCATGTTCGGTAACACTCATTGCAATTTCCGCAACAGAAGCATTCCCAAACAGTTCTCGAGACAACTGGTTCAACTTTGCAAGATCATTCGTGCGCCATCTTTCAACATCTTTAGGCGATTGATCGAGCTGAGCCATCAGGATGAGCCCCATGAATTGTCCAGCGTCTGGATTCACGAGAATCATCTTTCCGTCTTGGTGCAGGTGGCGCTTCAGCATCCTGATAGCCGTGTCTGGATCTGGAAGAGCGTACAAGACTTGTGAGCATAGGATGCAATGAAATCGTTCTTCCAAATCCACGTTTTGTGACAGATCCAGTTGCTCGAAGGAATAATTCGAGCCAATGAGCTTTTCCTGGGCATGTTCCAACATGGCAGTCGAACGATCGAATCCAAATCCTCTTATTGCATTTCCAAAAGTCTGGTAAAGGGTTAACAGAAAATTTCCAGTTCCACATCCGAAATCTGCGACTCTCATCCCTGGAACGATTTCCGCAGCTTTAAGCATGTCAGCCATCAGCATACGGTACGCTTTGAGAACGAGCAGTATGTCGTAGATCCCGGCATAACGGTCCCAGAATGTTCGGTCATTTTTTTCTGAAGTCAATTGAGACCTCCTTTTTCAAAGAGCGATCAAACTTGATCGGTTGATTGAAACATTGTTCAAATCAAGAAAGAGCTCTTCAAATAGTACAAAAAATGAGTTATCAAAGTTTCGTACTTTGTTAATATTTTTATCTGTTAAATTACAAATAAATGTTATGAATTCCTTATATAAAAATTATAGTTTTCTGGATTTTTTGTTGACTTCGAAAGTTAAACATATTATGTTGATCCTGCAACTCTAGCCACCTATATTTATGAAAATCCTATTTGTTGAAGATGATGTTGTTACCGCTAATTTCTTGATGAGGGGGTTACAATATGAGGGATACACGGTGGAACATGCTTTGGATGGTCGTGAAGGATTAGATCGAATCATACATGGTTCATACGATTGTGTCATCCTGGATTTAATGTTGCCTCATATGAGTGGGGAAGATGTGTTAAAACAGGTTAGGGCTCAAAAAAAATCAGTCCCTATAATTATTTTGACAGCAATACAGGATGCAGAGACAAAAATTAAACTTTTAAATGCGGGGGCTGACGACTATTTGTTAAAGCCCTTTTCTTTTGTTGAACTTATTGCGCGAGTCAAGGCAGTAGTTAGAAGGACAAATGGTGAAAAATCTGATGATGAAATTCTAGAGGTTGATGATTTGAAGATGATACCTCGTTTACATAAAGTTGTGCGTGGTGAAAAAACAATCAAGCTCAGACTTAAAGAATATGCACTTCTTGAGTACCTTATGCGTCACCCTGAAGAAGTTGTTACGCGAGGCGCGCTTATCGAAAAAGTTTGGGATTATAATGCAAAGATTTTTTCCAATACGGTTGATTCACATATCTCAATTCTACGTAAAAAAATTAATGATGGGTTCGATAAAAAGTATATCGAGACTATCCACGGAGTAGGATATATTTTGGATGATCAATAAAAATAGTAAAATAATCTTGATTACCCAAAAAATTTTGCTATAATTGGATTCCCGCAAGAAATTGCGATGATACTAATAATACAATCCACCTATGGCACAAACATTTTTGACTATCCAAGAAGCAGCGGACATTTCAAAAAAATCAATTCAGACTATTCGTCGTGCTGTTAAATCTAAAAAACTTAAATCAAGAAAAAAGAAGACGCCACAGGGATACAACTACATGATTGATAAAGATAGTCTCATTTCGACATATGATTTGAAGCATATCTTTGATGAACAAATGAAAGAAAAGAAAAAGGGTCGCGAGAAGATTTCAAAAACTCCACGAAAGCTTGCGAAACAGTATTTGACTCATGATGATCTTGGTATCTTTAAAGATACTGTTCAGAATTTGCTTGATCAGCACGAAAAGGATAAAGAGAACTTCTTTAGGCTTGTACAAACATTTCAAGATAAGATGGTAGCTTTGGAAAATCAGGTAAAATTGCTTGAAGCTCCAAAAAAGAAATGGTTTCAAATTTGGAAGTAAATCGTCATCTCTTCTCATGAAGAAAAAATTTCGTAAAGAAATCCTGCGTAAACTGTTTCATTTGTATCAGCTGATTGTAATCGTCGGATACATTGGACTTAGGTATTATCTTTCGGAAAGGATCGCAACTTTTGCATTGGCCATCCTGTTGATGATCATATTAGAGTATGAATTTTTGCGTTTAGAATGGAAGGTTAAAATTCCTGATCCTTTTGGGATTATGCGCACACATGAAAAAAAGGCTGCGACGGGGACTTTATTCCTAGTTTTGGCAACGATCGTAGTATTTGCAGTTTTTGATTTTAAAATTGCGCTTGTGGCTCTTTTAATTACTGTCTTTGGAGATCTCGTTTCAGCAATTGTTGGAATTGGGTGGGGGAAAATCAGGATTTATAATGGAAAGAGTTTAGAAGGATTTGGTGCTGGGTTGGTAATGAACTTACTTGTAGCTTCCATATTTTTGTGGGAATATCCTTTGCTCGTTTTAGTGATGGCTTTGGTTGCAAGTGTTGTTGAACTATTCACATATAAACTTGATGATAACCTTACAGTCCCGATTTTTTCAGGATTTGCCGGGCAAATGCTTGCCTACCTTCTGGGGCTTAATCTAGTTCAATTAACCAATCCAATTCAGGATTTAGGGATTTTCTTAAGCAATGTTTTTTAAAAGTCGACTTGATTTTTACTTGATTCTGTACGAAAAAGTGCTACCTTTTTAGGGCGTAAAATAAGTAGCATTTAACCAGACTGTCATGTCACTATTTAAAAGCACGCTGAAACAAATCCAAGAAGCAGCCGAAATTATGAAGCTGGATCAGGATATCGTGACTATTTTAAGTCACCCAAAACGCGTATTACAGGTAAGTCTTCCTATTCGAATGGATTCCGGGGAAATTAAAGTTTTCCAAGGATTTCGTGTTCAACATAACGATGTAGCAGGACCTTTTAAAGGTGGTATTCGCTATCATGAACAAGTTGATATGGAAGAAGTTAAGGCTCTAGCAACTTGGATGACTATGAAGTGTTCAGTTGTAGGTATTCCTTTGGGAGGTGGAAAAGGTGGAATTATTGTTAATCCAAAAACACTTTCAAAACGTGAACTTGAGCAGCTAACAAGGAAATATATTGATCGTGTTCAACTCTTAATTGGGCCGGATAGAGATGTTCCAGCACCTGATGTTAATACAAACCCTCAAATTATGGCGTGGATGGCGGATGAATATATGAAGCTTGGAAATCTTAATAAAAATGGAGTTGTAACCGGAAAACCTTTACATGTTGGGGGATCAAAAGGTCGTGACGAAGCAACATCTCGTGGAGGAGCATACGTATTGGCTGAAATAGCAAAAGAGCGTGGAATTAAACCTGAAGAAACTCGAGTAATAGTTCAGGGATTTGGAAATGCTGGTTCGCATATGGCTCGAATCCTTGCTGAAGAAGGGTACAAGATTGTTGGAGTTTCAGATTCTAAGGGTGGAGTTTATTGTGAGGACGGTGTAGATGCTCCAGATATGATTCAATGCAAAGTTGATAAAGGAACAGTTACAAAATGCGAAAGTCTGCCTAGTAGTTGTGAGATGGTAACAAACGAAGAATTAATTGAAAAAGATTGTGACATCCTTGTGCTAGCGGCTTTAGAGAATCAGGTTACAGAAGAAAATGCAGATCGCATTAAAGGTAAAATTATTATTGAACTTGCTAATGGACCAGTCACTCCAGAAGCAGACAAAATTCTTGAAAAGAATGGCGTTGCTGTAGTGCCAGACATCCTTGCTAATGCAGGAGGTGTAACAGTAAGTTATTTCGAATTAGTTCAAAATATGAATAACTACTACTGGACCGCCGAGAAGGTTCAAAGACGATTGAAGCCAATTATGGTGAGTGCTTGGGCACGAGTTTCGGGGGTACAGAAAAAGTATGACTGTAGTTTGCGGCAAGCAGCATTTATATCAGCAATGGTACGATTAGAAGAGATGCTCAAATCTAGAGGATTCGAGTAGTCATTAATACAAACATTAAAAAAGGCCTGCTATATATTAGCGGGCCTTTTGTTTATTCTAATTTATTTATCCAAACAATTTCTCTAATCTATTCAAACATTCCTGAATTCGTTCTTCGGATGTAGCGAATGAAAATCTAACATGTTCGTCTGTTCCAAATGCGGCACCTGGGACAGCAGCAATGTGAGCTTCTTCTAATAATTTAGCTGCCATTTTAGTTGAATCTGAAATTTCATCATTATAGTTTCCAGATAGATTAGGATATAAATAGAAAGCTCCACCCGGTTTTACACATTTGATTCCATTGATCTTATTAAGCCCATCTACGAACATATCTCGTCTTTTGTGGTATATCTCCCTCATCTTCCCAACTTCGTCCTGTGGGCCGTTTAACGCCTCAATACTTGCCACTTGAGCAATTGCATTCGGGTTCCCTGTTATGTGCGATAAAGCCCCACCAATTTTCTTTGCTACTTCCGGCGGCATACCCGCATATCCAATTCTCCATCCGGGCATTGCATATGTTTTTGATAATCCATTTACTGTGATCGTCTTATTCCAAACATCTTTATCGATACTTGCAATACTAAAATATTCTCCATCAAACACAAGACGTTCGTACATTTCGTCTGCCATAATCCAGATGTCATGTTTCAAACAAAGCTCTGCGATCTTTCGTTTTTCTTCCTCAGAAATAATTCCTCCTGTCGGATTTGATGGATCATTTAGAATTAGAATTTTTGTTCTATCGGTAATTTTTTCTGCGATCTTTTCTGCTTTAATTTCAAAACCATCCTCTTCTTTTGCTTCTACAATAACTGGCTTTAATCCAGCTAATTTAATGTCGTCTGGGTAAGTTACCCAATAAGGTGAAGGTACTAAAACTTCATCTCCTGGATCACATAGGGCAAGCATAGCAGCATACAGGATTGGCTTAGCCCCCGATGCAACAACTATATCCGCGACCTCATATTGTAGATTGTTTTCACGAGCAAACTTATCAACGATTGCTTGTTTAAGTTCAGGTGTTCCAGAAGCGGGGGTATATTTAGAGTTCCCTTCTTCGACTGCCTTAATTGCTGCCTGTTTAATATTTTCAGGAATTGGGAAATCAGGCTGACCAACAGCCATGTTTACAACATCAACTCCCTGCTTTTTAAGCTCTTGCGCTTTGGCATTAAGGGCAAGTGTTGCAGAAGGAGCCATTTGAAGGATTCTTTCAGAAAACATATTTAATTAGTTAAATACAGATGTGATTTTTGAATCTAATTTAGGATACTTTTTAAAGTATTCAAGTCGCTCCGCTTTTAGCTTTTCAACCATTGAATTGTATTCATCAATTCGACCTGTTCGTTCGTAAAGTTTCTTAGGCTGAATGATTTCTTCATCTTCGATTCCAGGCACTTTGGTTGCAACCATGTATCCAAAATCTGGATCTTCTTCCCACTCAATTGTATTTTCCGCAATACCTTTTACACATGCAGAAGAGTGAGGAATTTTAACTTTTTTAGATTCTTCAATTGATTCTTGTCCACCAACTCTTCCTGTGTTCATTAGGTAAACTTCCATATCAACTTTGCCAAGTAATTCTTCAACTCTGTTGCCTTGTTGGTCGTCTAGTAACGGGAAAAATGGGTTTGTTCCAGGGATTCTAAGTGCCTTCCCTGCTTCTGCTGCACCACCAGCAGAAGTACCAGTAGTTTCACCAAGCATAAAGTATGCAGCTGCTTGTTCAGCATTTAGTTTTGCAACAGATGGGATGATATTTTCATTTCTATTTAAGATAATCAATGCAGAAGCTTTTTCAATTTCACTAGCTTTACCAGCATTTGGAATAGCATTTAAACTAAACACCGCACGTCCGTTTTTTGTGTAAGACGTATCGAAAAAATCGAGTTCACCTTCTTCGTTCATAGAAACATTTTCAAGATAAGCCTTGTTGTCGATAGTTGCGTTAAAAATTGCTTCTTCAGTCTCAGGATTTAATCCGAAAGTCTTTGCAAAACATCCAGCTTCAGTAGCAAATACTTTCCCGTCAGCCATTAGTGCTAAAAAGTCATCTTGAACTGGCCGTGAATTATTTTGACTGGTAAAAGTTGTTGTAGTTTTACCGGTTCCGCTCAATCCAATAATAAGCAGTGTTTTTTCGCCATCATCAGTTGGAACGATTTTTGCTCCAGCGTGTAAAGGAATTCCACCTCTGTCATAAACCATTTTATTCCACATCCTAAGCCCACTCTTTTTGCTCTCTCCAAAGTAATCAGAATTAAAAATTCGAGTCACATTACAATCAACACAAGATGCAATTAAACGATCATTTGCGTATCCTTTCGCTTCTAAATTTGGAGTATAAATTATAGTTACTTCTGGCTCATAATTCTCGTTCTCATAGTTTTCTAAAGGGTAGTACATAGTCTTTTGCATCGCCGCAATATTCGCACTGCTAGGCTCAACAATTAGTCTTGCTTTCACTCTAAACTCGGGATCGTTTCCAATATATCCATCAATCACAATCATCTCTTTATCGTTCATATATTCATTTTGAAGCTGAGCCATTTTATCTCCTTCTTCTTTTGAAATAGTTTGGATTGTGTGAGCTTCCGGGGTGTCAGAAACCATATATGTAGATGGACCTGATCTAGAAACAACCTTCGTTGAAACATTCCAATTGCCATATTTTGTTTTCTTAGCGTTTGGCATTCGCGAAATCATTTCATCGAGTTCTTCGAAAGAAGGATTGTAGATAAAGGTGCAATCCTGTGGGAGTTTTGCGAAAGTAGACATGGGAATTTACATTAAGAGTTGAAAAGCCTTTACCCAGATATCTTAATGGCAAGAGCCTCTATGAGCAAGAAAATTTATACACACTGAGGGTTGACAAAAGAGCGCAAATGCGTTTTAATAATACCCTTTATTAATATTCAATTTATTTTCTTGAATCAAAAATAATCATTGATATAATAACCACGAAATTTTCAAACAACTCTTAATATATATTACCCACTTTTCCATGCAGTACATATACGCATTCAAAGAAGGAGACCGCTCGATGAAGGACACGCTAGGCGGAAAAGGAGCAAATTTAGCTGAGATGACCAAGTTAGGTATTCCAGTTCCACAAGGGTTTACGATCACAACAGATGTTTGTGATTTATATTTTAAAGAAGATGGTTATCCGGGAGGATATAACGATTCACTTGAAAAATATGTAGGAGGACTTGAAGAAGAAACAGGAAAACAATTTGGTGATAAAGAAAATCCGCTGCTTGTTTCAGTGCGATCAGGAGCTGCAATCTCGATGCCAGGAATGATGGATACAGTTTTGAATCTTGGAATAAATGATGACACAATCAAGGGATTAATCGAAAAAACTGGAAATAAAAGATTCTGCTATGACGCGTATCGCAGATTTATTCAGATGTTTGGAAATGTAGTTTTAGATATCGATCACGATCTTTTTGAACATAAACTTGAGGGCCTCAAGAAGGAAAAGAACACAGCCAACGATGTTGATTTAACAGAAGAAGACCTTGAAAGATTGGTTAATGAATTTAAGGAAATTGTTAAAGAGCAAACTGGAGAATCATTTCCGGAAGACCCAAAAAAGCAGCTTAATATGTCGATAGAAGCAGTATTTAAGTCTTGGCACAATCAACGTGCTGTTACTTATAGAAAGCTAAATAATATTACTGGTCTTCGTGGAACTGCTGTAAATGTTCAAACAATGGTGTTTGGAAATATGGGAGAAAATTCGGGAACAGGTGTGGCTTTCACGCGTGATCCGTCTACCGGAATAAATGAGTTCTATGGAGAGTATTTGATGAACGCACAGGGTGAAGATGTAGTGGCGGGAATCAGGACTCCAAATGAAATCAAAATGTTACAAGATCAAATGCCGGTAATTTATGATGAACTTCTTAACATTAGGAAAAACTTAGAAGATCATTATAAAGAAATGCAGGATGTAGAATTTACGATTGAAGAGGGGAAGCTTTATATGCTTCAAACAAGAAACGGAAAACGTACAGCTGCTGCGGCTTTAAAGATTGCAGTAGATATGTTTAACGAAGGTCTAATAACAAAAGATGAAGCGTTAATGAGGATCGATCCTGATCAATTGAATCATCTTCTTCATCCAATGCTTGATCCTGATGCAGAAAAAAATGTTATTGCAAAAGGTCTGCCAGCTTCGCCAGGAGCTGCAGTTGGAAAAGTTGTTTTCACAGCTGATGAAGCATATGAGTGGGCAAACGAAAAAGATGAGAAAGTAATTCTTGTTAGAAAAGAAACTTCGCCGGAAGATATTCACGGGATGCATGCGGCTCAGGGAATTTTAACTTCAACAGGAGGTATGACTTCCCACGCAGCTGTTGTAGCTCGTGGAATGGGAACCTCATGTGTTGCAGGTTGTGGAGAAGTTATAGTAGATGCACAAGCTAAGAAATTTACAGTAGGAGATGTTACAGTGAATGAAAGTGAATTTATAACTTTGGATGGATCAACTGGAGAAGTTATTTTAGGACAAGTTCCAACAATCAAACCTGAGTTAACTAGAGATTTCCAGGAGATTCTAAATTGGGCAAAGGATGTTAAGACACTTGGAGTGAGAACAAATGCGGACACTCCTCACGATTCAAAAGTTGCCAGAGAATTTGGTGCGGAAGGTATCGGATTATGTAGAACTGAACACATGTTCTTTGATGAAGCGAGAATTAAGAGTGTGCGTGAAATGATTCTTTCAAAAGACGAAGCAGGACGAAGAACTGCTCTTGCAAAGCTTAAACCTCATCAAAAAGAAGACTTTGCTGGAATTTATAGAGCTATGGACGGACTTCCAGTAACAATAAGATTACTTGACCCGCCACTTCATGAATTCCTTCCTCAAAAGGAAGAACATATAGAAGAACTTGCTAATGAAATGGGAGTTCCTGCAGAAGAACTTAAAGCAAAAGTTGCTTCTCTTCACGAAATGAATCCAATGCTTGGGCACAGAGGATGTCGTCTTGGATTAACATATCCAGAAATTTACGAAATGCAGGTACAGGCGATTATCGAAGCAGGTATTGAAGTTAGCAAAGATGGAATTGTGCCAATTCCGGAAATTGAAATTCCACTTGTTTCAACAATAAAAGAATTTGAAAGATTAAGAGTTAGGTTAGAAAAGGTGATTGATGAATACAGAGGTCAAATAAAGTTTGAATATAAAATTGGAACAATGATTGAAACTCCTCGTGCTGCCTTAATTGCAGATCAAATTGCGGAAACTGCTGACTTTATGTCATTCGGAACAAACGATCTTACACAGATGACATATGGGTTCTCTCGTGACGATATTGGAAAGTTCCTTCCAGTTTATCTAGATACATGCATTCTGGAAGCTGATCCATTTGAAACAATAGATCAAGAAGGTGTAGGGCAATTAATGAAAATGACAGTTGAGAAAGGAAAAGAAGTAAATCCTCATATTGATGTTGCGATTTGCGGAGAGCAAGGTGGAGAGCCAAAATCAGTTGAGTTCTGCCACAATATCGGACTCGATTATGTAAGTTGCTCGCCATTTAGAGTTCCTATTGCAGTTTTGTCTGCTGCGCAAGCAAAGATAAAAGCTGAGCTCTAGTAGCTCGAAGTTTTGCCGGATATTCTTGTTCCAAAACAGAGATAGCTTCCTTAAGTGAAGGTCTTTCTTCTCTGTAGTAACTAAGCATGCGGGTAATCAAATCTAAGACGTTTTCTGGAATCACTGTTGATGGAGAAATCTTTTCAATAATACCTAATATAAGTTCTCTGATATCAAAGTCGAGCCTGCGAGAAGGATCACTTGGGTTTTGCATTTTTAATAATCTTATTTCATGGATTGCATCTTCAATACTTTCGGCAACCATGTCATGAGCTTGATCAAAAATTTCCATAAGTTCTGACTCTTCGTATTTATTCTGCACATCATTAAAAGCAATACTAAATCTTATGGAAAAATCAGTATGAAATTCTTCAACAAAATCTTCCCTGTCATCAAAATCAACGTATGAAAATAAAAGCGTCATTCCAAAGGCAAAGATGTCCATTTCTTTAGATGCCCTTCCGAGAGTATGCATTGCATATGGATACCATGCGATATCTATATATTCCTGGGTCGATATTGTTCTTTCACATTTCCCTCCTTCTTTTACGACAAATTCATGGTCGCATAATTTTCCTCGTTCTACACCATCTTCATCTTCAACAATCATGATGTTTTGAAGCTTAATATCCCTATGAACCAATCCAAGATTATGTAAGTGTTCACAACCTCTCATTGCATCTATAAGAAAACCCATGGCTTCTTCTTCAGATGTATTTATAGTCGAGTCTAAGTCGGCATAGCCTGATAAATTTTTTGCGTATACTAAAGTTCCTCTAGTTTTATCTGCCTTAACAAGCGGAACGAATCTTTCCGTAACTAAATACTCATGCGTAGGACTTGTTTGTTCTTCTTCTAATCCGGATCGATCTTTCGGAACATTCTTTATTGCACGATCTGGATTGCAGTGCATTTCATCCCACATAAATGGAAGAGTTCCTTTATCGAAAGGAACTTCGTATGTTGGAGACACAGAGTGCACAATATTTCCTTTTTCTTTATAAATATCTGCAACTGTAGCCTGAATTTTTTTCAAAAAATGAATTAATAGAGAATATATTTCTTTTAGTTCTTCGTTTAAGAGCACATCAAATTCATCAAGATCTTCAAAATCCTCATTGGAACATTGTTTTCGAATGTACTTCTCAATTTCGCTTATATCAAGTGGAAGATAGACAAGGCCATCTTCAATATCAGTATGCGCAATTTTCTGAGCGATTCGCCTTATATCGCTTATGTCAAACGTATCTGCCTTATGTGATAACAGCAGCTTTGCAGCCTTCTTTGATATATCGAGTTCGTGTGCTTCCATAGTTTAATCTCCCCAGTGTAGTTTCTGGCGTAATACTTTATAATATCCTTCTCCCGTAATCCGAATCATGTCGAACCATCTTGAAGATTTGCGAATTTTGATCTCGTCGCCGTATTCTAAATCGAATGTTTCCTGACCATCGAGCGTTAGGCCGACATGCTCTTTAACTCGACGTGTCTGGACGGTAATTTTAAGCTGTCTGTCATTTGGAATGATGATCGGCCTTACAGAAAGTGAAGCCGGACAAACAGGGACTATAACGAATGAGTGAACAGATGGATGGACAATTGGTCCTCCAGCTGAAAGTGCGTGCGCAGTAGAACCTGTTGGTGTTGCTACAATGATTCCATCTGCTTCAAAGTCGATAATTTTTCGTTGATTCACTTCAAGTCTTAATTCAATTAGTCTCGCAAAAAGCCCTTGATTTATTACTGCATCGTTTAAAGCCAGAGTCGTGTAAATCTTTTGTCCATCTCTGTAAATTGTTGTACGCAAAATATATCTTCTATCTATTACGTATTGATTTTTGAATATACGATCAAGGCAATAATACAATTTTTCAGGAACTGTTTCAGTGAGAAATCCAAGAGTTCCCATGTTTACACCCAGAACAGGGACTTTCTTTTTCCCCATTCTTCTTGCTGTTTTTAAAAGAGTTCCATCGCCGCCGAGACAGATTACCATATCGGCTTCTCGAAGTAGTTTTTCTTTTTTATAACCAGGTTTGTTGCCCAATAATGGTGCAACATTGTTATCAAAAAGAACTGTCTTTTTCTTCTTTTTCAGGTAATCAACAAGTGCTATAACAACATCCTTTTTGGCAACAATATTACGCTTAGTAATAATTGCAACTTTCCTGATTTTTTTAGACTTTTGTGCGTGCGGCATATAAGAGAATTATATGGGATTGCTATTATAATGATATTGTTGTGAAATGTCTATATGATATTGAAAAGCTCCAAAAGTTTTTTTGCGCTTTTCTCCCAGGAAAACTCACGTGCTTGATCAAGTCCTTTGCTTTTCATCTGCTTTCTAAGATTTTCATCCGAAAGAACCCTTTTCATTTCAGTGGCGATAGAATCAATATCATTTGGATTTACCATAACTGCAGCATCTCCAACTACTTCAGGCAAAGAGGAGATGTTTGATGTAATTACAGGACATCCGCATTGCATTGCATCGAGTGGTGGAAGTCCGAATCCTTCATACAGGGAAGGATAAACAAAAACCTCAGCGCCATTATATAATCTAACAAGATCTTTTTCGCTTACATAACCCAGAAATCTCACTTTGTTTTCGATTTTTAATTTGTGTGCAGCTTTGAAAATTTCATCGTAATACCATCCTTTTTTTCCTGCAATTATTAAGTTGTGATTAGGGAAATCTTCTACAATTTGAGCAAAAGCTCTTATAAGTGTTACAAAATTCTTGCGTGGCTCTAGTGTTCCAACAGCCAGAATAAATGGCTCAGTTAAGTGCATAGATTTTCTGTAATCATCAACAGTTTCTAGCCCAGTGCCTAAAAGATTTTTAAAAGCCGATGAAGCTCCAGGATAAATTACTTCAATTCCCTCTCTACCAATTTCAAAATATTCTGCCAAATCTTCTTTTGTATTATCAGAAACCGTAATGACTTTTGCCACTTTATTAAGCGCTCTTTTAAGAAACGCCTTCTCTGTGATTACAGCTTTTTTGTTGTGTCTGTCTGGTAGTAAAAATGCAACGAGATCATGGACAGTCATCACAACCTTGATTTTCTTTGGATTATGAATTGCTGGAATGATGTAACTTGTTGGTGCAAAAAATATATCAACGTTCTCCTTGTAGGCGTCTTTCAAAACAGATTTATGCCACAAGATTGATAGGAAAGAGGAAACAACTTTAATTTTCACACGGTCGTTTTCTTCAAAAACAGCCGATGGATTGTCTGTATATAAAATATATGTATTTTGAGTGTCCAGATTCAAAAGATTTTGAACCAAATGGAACGTATAATACCCTTTCCCGGCTTTTCCGATTGCTGTTTCGCGTATGTCTATGGCGATTTTCATGTTTATTGCTTAATAATTCCAAAATTCTTTATCCTATGACAATTGTCAAATGTCAATTATCAAATGTCAAATGTTTCTTTACATTTCGACTCGCTGTGTTATCTTTTTAGGTGATTTATACTTAATCAAATACATCGTGCCAGCACCTAATTTAAAAGATAAAATTTTGAAGCTGCCTCTTCCTCAGAAAGTAATAGGAATTGGAGCTTTTCTCGCTCTTGCGAGCTCTTTTCTCCCATGGTATCAGGACATTGATGCTTTTAATACAGGAGATAGATTTCTTGGTATAACAGGACCACTTTACCTGGTTGGTTATATCATTATCGCGTTAAGTCTTTTTTCAATTATTCTCACAGGATTTTATGCACTTGGAAGAAAACTTCCGCCGTTACCAATGAAAGAATCAATAGTTTACATTTTAAGTGGAGCGATCTCATTATTTTTGTTGGTTGTTGCAAATTCTGTTTATTTCCACCCAAAATTTGGAATCAATATTATGTCGAAAGAGTATCAAATTGGTATGATGCTGGCATTTGTTGGATCTTTGGCGATAACTATTGGTGGAGTTTTGCAACATCGTGAAAGCGGAACTTCAAGGTTTATTAAAGAATTTCAAGAAGAAGCGCAGGAGGAAGAACAGCTTGATCCGGTGCTTGAATTAAATAATTTCCAGAAAGAGCAGCAGATTGAACATCAAAAGGGTGATGATTTGATGAGAGAAACAATAGAGCACAGTCGGACTCCAGTTGTTGAAAGAAAGCCATCAGGTGTTCGTGAATATAAGGCAAAACCAGACGTACAAGAAGATAATACAAAGGTTAGAATGGAGCCTTATCCTGATGTTAACCAATTACGCAAGGAACGTGAAGCTCAAGATGGAGCTCAGGGATTTGGTGACAGATCTTCGCGTCCTATGACTCAACCTAAAGCTGAGACAAAAGATAGCGTGAATCCAAATACAGTAATCCGAATGGACTTATAATTACTTACTTATGATTAAGCAAAAAGAAGATGTTTATGGTAGTGCTATAAAGTTTTACTGTAAGGATTGCCACGAAATTGTTGATGCAAAACAGGTTGGAAGAAAGAACGTCTTTAGATGTGCAGTTTGTAAGACCAAAAATGTCGCATTTGGAACCGAAAAAAGTATTAAGAATTTTTTCCATATAGAGGATGAGGAGCCAGTTGAAGAGAAGGAGAGTGCTCCAAAGGAGGAAGCAAAAAAAGAGTAATTGTTTTTTAGATTTTTTTTACATTTTTCTTATATTCATGCGTCATAATAGGCGCAGGAAAATTTTCTATTGACGGTGAGTGCGTACTCACCTATACTCTGGTCAGACAATCAGTTTATTCAAATAACAAAAAATATCATGACTGAACAAAGTACAGAACGGAATAAGGCAATTGATCTTGCTTTAACCCAAATTGAAAAATCATTTGGAAAAGGCTCAATTATGAAATTGGGTGATGTGAAAAAGATTCAAATCGAAACTATTCCTACTGGATCTATTTCCTTGGATACTGCACTTGGAGGTGGAGTTCCAAGAGGAAGAATAGTTGAAATTTATGGTCCTGAGAGTTCAGGGAAAACAACATTAAGTCTTCATATAGTGGCTGAAGCTCAGAAAAAAGGTGGGCAAGCTGCGTTTATTGATGCCGAGCATGCGATGGATCCTGAATACGCAAAACGTATTGGGGTTGATACCGAAAATTTGCTTGTTTCACAGCCGGACAGTGGTGAGCAGGCACTGGAGATAGTTGAAACGTTGGTACGCTCAAATGCGCTCGATATTATCGTTGTGGACTCTGTTGCTGCTCTTACTCCTCGTGCTGAAATAGAAGGAGATATGGGAGATGCGCATATGGGATTACAGGCGAGACTAATGAGTCAAGCGCTTAGAAAACTTACTGGTGCTATCAGTAAATCGAATACAACTGTTATCTTTATCAATCAGATTCGTATGAAGATTGGTGTGATGTTTGGAAATCCAGAAACAACTACAGGAGGAAACGCACTTAAATTCTACTCTTCAATTCGAATGGAAATTCGAAGTATTGGAAAGATTGATACGGGAGTTGGTGATCAAAAACAGATTACTGGAAATCGTGTGCGTGTAAAAGTTGTTAAAAATAAGATTGCACCACCATTCAAAATGGCTGAGTTCGATATTATGTACAACAGAGGAATTTCTCATATTGGTGATTTGCTTGATCTGGCAACAAAGTATGAAATCGCTAGAAAAGCGGGTGCATTCTTTAGCTATAAAGATCTTAAGTTAGGTCAGGGTAGAGAGAATGTTAAGGATTTCCTTGCTAAGAATCAAAAGGTTGCAAAAGCAATCGAGAAAGAAGTAAGAGACACAATCTTTAAAGAGGCTCAAGCTGCAAAATAATATGGATGACTCTTATCAAAAACTGCTTACGTATTCACTACGTTTAATTGCCAAAAAACGTTATACCGAACATGAGCTTTTAACTAAGCTTAAGCGGAAAAAAGAAGGCTCGAAGAAAGACAAAGACATGGTGATTAGTCGACTTAAGGAACTCAATTACATTGATGATGAAATTTTTGCTAAGGACTTTATTAAAACTAGGTCGGAATTGAGTCCGCGTGGAAGTAGAATGTTAAGTTGGGAACTTAGACGAAAAGGCATTAAAAAGGAAAGTATAGAAAAAACTTTGGAGGCTGCAGAGATAAATGAAGAGGAATTAATATCGCGTTTACTTGAACGCAAAAAGAAATCTCTAAGCAGCCTTTCCAGGGATAAAAGACGTAAAAAAATAATATCGCTGTTGGGATCTCGAGGATTTAATCCTTCAACTATTTACAAAATCATAGAGAGGTGCTAATATCACATTGAAAGTAAAGCAGGCTAGTGTTTAAAACTAGGCTGCTCTTTTTTTATTAATCTTAAACGTATAAACATGCAGCAATCACAATTTATGGCAGCGATCAATCAGATCTGTGATGAAAAAAATATCCCAAAGGAAAAAGTTCTTGAAACGATCCAGGCCGCGCTTCGAGCGGCATACCGTAAAGATTACGGTAATCGTGAACAGAATGTCGATGTTGAACTTAGCGATGGCGCGAATTTTGCGACAGTATTTCTTATTAGAGAAGTAGTTAAAAAAGTGGAAAATGAAGATATTGAAATTTCGGTAAAAGAAGCTCATAAATACAAGAAGAACGCGAAAGTTGGAGATGAGATTCGAATTGATGTTACACCTATGGAGTATGGAAGAATTGCGGCACAGGCGGCAAAACAGGTGATTATACAGCGTATTCAGGAAGCTGAACGTGAAGTAATGTACGACACATTCAAAGACCGTGAAAATGAGCTTATTAACGCGCTTGTTCATAGAGTAGAACATCAACAAGTTTATGTGAATCTTGATAATAAAATTACAACAATGCTTCCCCCAGATCATCAGATTCCTGGTGAGCAGTATTATGGCGGACAACGTATTAAGCTTTATCTTGATAAGGTAATCAAGACCACCAAGGGTCCTCAACTTGTTATTTCAAGGACGCACCCAAACCTTGTTCGAAAACTTCTAGAACTTGAAATTCCTGAAATTAAATCAGGTGTTGTTGAGATAAAAGGAATTGCGCGTGAGGCTGGTGTTCGATGTAAAGTTGCAGTTTCTTCTAATGATGAAAAGATTGATCCAATTGGATCTTGTGTTGGGCAAAAGGGTGTTCGTGTTCAGAACATTATGGATGAGCTTAATGGCGAAAAAATAGATATTATCCCATGGATCGAAGAGCAACAGGACTACATTAAGATTGCACTTGCTCCTGCAAAAGTTGCACATATTAAACTTGATGAAAAAGCTAAACGAGCTGCTTGTTATGTGAACCCAGATCAACGTCCACTAGCGATTGGAAAGAACGGGCAAAATGTACGTCTGGCTTCAGAGTTAACTAATTGGGAAATTGATATTTTGGATATTGGAGACCTTAATGAGAAGGATGCTGCGGCAAAAGAAAAAGCGGAAAAGAAAGAAGCTTTGACAATAGATGATTTAGATATCAAGAAGACTATTTTAGATAAATTAAGAGCAGCAAATCTTACTTCGATAGAGCAGCTAAAAGGACTGAGTGTAAAGGACCTTACCTCTGTCGAAGGAATTGGAGAAAAATCGGCTGAAGGGATTGTTGCGGCGATTAAAGGTGTTAAGTAAATAAGTCCCCAGAGGGCTTGACAAAAGACCCAAAATAGTGCATTATGTATTCCTTTGCATTTTGGGTCTGTTTTCTTGTCTGAATGGCAGCCCCGATTGTACGGGCTGCTAATTGAAAAATTGAAAGGAGGTGCCCAATGAGGTACTTGCTTATGGTTCTGGCCATTATGGCCGCGAGTTTGACTGCGTGTTCCAGCACCACTAAGTCCGAGGATACGGACGACTGGAATTTGATCAGCATGCCCTCGGATTTCCGTGTGGGCAGGTCGGTCGACAAAACGGTGCAGATCACGTGCGTCACAATCAAATCAACCAGGGAAGAAGTTCGCATGAGCGAATGGCTGCGAATGCAGCTCCCCCAAACCGAACTCAAGAGCGTCAAGCTCTGCGAGGCGGGGAAAGGAGACCGCCAACCGTAGCAAACCAACCACCTCCGTTCAACAACTAGTTTCGTAGCAGTTTATAAAACCACGGTGTGTTCGCACGCCGTGGCTTTTTTATATATGAAGGATTGAAAAAAGGTCAAAAAAGTGCTAAAATATAAGGAAAAATAAAAATGAAAAATGGGAGAAACAAATCGGCGTAGGCCTGAAACAAAATCTGCAAACTTAAATGACCCTGAAAAAGCGGCTCTAGTTAAGTTATACAAAAGCACGCAATATATACAGCTTTATAATGTTCCTTTTACAGGAGATAAAACGAATCCGCTTATTGCAAAGCTAAAGAAGCTTAGAAAATACAGGCGTTATTCAGTGCCAGGGCAAATTCTGGTGGATTTTTACAATGGAATTAAAGACAAACTTGATAAAGAGCATCCACTAGTTAGAAGGCTGTTTATTGGCGTGCTTATGAGAAGATTAAAATATAAAGGAAGATCGCCTGGTTTGAAGCCCTTTATGAATCTCATAGTTGCTGAGACAGGCAGACTCAAGCCACTTTTAGTAAAACATATTAAAGAACTTATTCAGCTCGTGAAAGACCTACCTCCTGGGCGTTATAAAGACCGAATGATTAATGAACTTCTCACATCAGGAGGAATAAAAGGTCCACTGCAAAGGCCCGGCGATCCTTTGTTTGGCAAAGAAGGAAACGCCGCGAGAGGAGGGGAGCAGCCTGTTGAAGAATATGGGCTACTTGAACCAATTACACCAGTTCTTGGCGGAAATGAAATATTGGATCCAAAAACTTTAGATCCTCTCCAGCTAATTCTATATAAAAGGCTTGTGAGAGGATACAATAAGTTGGCAACAACACTTCCAAAAAAACTTGCACCACTATTTGCTTTTCATAAGCTCAGATATTTGAAGAAAAAACTATACAAAGCAATTCATGATTTTGGTGCATGGATTGCTGAGACTGTAAAAAAAATGCCTATCACAAAGGTTAATGAGCTTGAAAGCATTTATAGAGCAAGGGTTAAAGCATTATCACTTCCATCTCTTCCATACAAGATAGACGTTCCCGCTCCATGGTTTCTTAAAATTCCAGGAATCACACCAAGTAAAATAAAAAAACTTAGAAAGTTACTTACTAATATTCGAGGTAAAGCAGAATCAAGTTTAAGAAAAGCAGTACTAGCTGAGGCAAAATCTATAAAAAGAATCTCGCAATACGCACCAATGGTCTTGACGCAATTGAAGCGAAGGAAAATGTACAGAAATAGTCCAACAAACAGAGTATTTCTTAATCGAATTTGGGACTTTGTTTATGCTCAATACAAAAGTGCACCGGAAGGTAGTAAAGGGGAATATGAGTTCTATTCTATGGTATTAGATAGTATTAAAGACGATAATGAATTGCTTAGCATTATTGATAAAGTTAAACCGCTCCTCGTTGCAGTACTTAAGTTTAATCCAGAAGCTAATAAACTAAGTAAAGCATATTTTGGAAAAAGTTTTAGCCAGTTATCAATTACTGAAATTGAATCTATTCTAAAGCTATTATTGCCTTCTAGAACACTTACTGTAAGAGAAAAACAAACAACTGTATATAAAGATGGCGTTGCGTTCATGAGAAGAATCCTATTCGAAAATCTTGGCGTGGATGCGATGAAAAATAAAAATCATGCAAAATATCTTGCGATGACAACTATTGCTCATCGGTTAGTCATTATTTATACATCTCTTGCAACAGAAAGAAATGTTTTAAAGGCAAAAAAGAGGATTGCTGAATTTGTACAAGGATTTGCTACTATGAAAAAAATCTTAGGAAAAGAGGGTATGCGAGCATTGACTATTAAAGCTCCTGGCTTCGCTTTTGTATTAAAAAAGCCGGAACAAATAGTGTTCTTTTTAAAAACAATTGCTGAAAAGCAAAGTGTAAAAGCTGCACTTTCTAGATTTGAAAAAATTCATAGTTTGAAACATCCTCCAGTTGTAAAAGCGATGATGGGTAGGGTACAAAACATAAGAAAAGATTTATTGGGACAGGAAAAAGCTTACAAGGCACAAAGGGATAGGGCATTTAAAAAAGGAAAGCTTGATTATGGAGTAATGAAAAAGATTCAAGCTATTCGAGCGGAAATAAAAAAAATGCAGCATTTAGTTGCGCTTCTAGTGGAGACAACAACTGAGGCAGCCTTCAAAAAACTAGAGCCAGTAATTAAAGGTCTTCTTTACGGAACTAGATCTCTTAAAGTAAGTTCAAGAGCTCAAAAACAAATTTCTTTTACTGCAGTGGAAAAATCTCGAAGATTAAAAACGAACTACGACAGTCTTTTTTACGTATCAACGCATCTCCAAAAATACATACTCATGATGATTAGAATGGTTTATTTAAACAAAGGACTTAAGTATGAATATGCGAAAATATCTGGTGCAATTAAGGGTATTATTCTTACATACGGTTATGAAAAGCAGCGGGAAATTGCAAAACGGGGAGCATATGATTATTTAAGAAGTCCAGTAGAACGAAAGGCGTTCATCAAAGAAGTTGTTGCCAGAGTGAACGGATTTTTGAAAACCACGAAATTAACAGACAAAAACCATAAAGTAGTGCCGCTTATGCATATTACTGGATCATTTGAGGCATTAGTAGAGGGATATATTCGCTCAAGAATTATCCCAAAAGCAAAACGTATTGCTCGTGCTAAAAGGAAACAACGACCACCACAAGCACCTGGAACCAAACCAACTTAATCCATATATGCTTTATTTAAGCCCTGTTTTCTGTTATACTTTATAGATTATAAATTGAGATCGTACCATGGCTGACGATGCAAAGACAAAACAGGACGAAGATCAAAAAACTCAGGCAGATCCTGCTGCAGCTCCTCCAAAGAAAATTAAAAAGGGGCTTGAGTCGATAGATCGTGATTACAAAGAGCGTGAAGCACTTGAAAGGGCAAAAGAGCTTGGAATTTCATATGTAAATCTTTCTCAGACTCCTATTAATCCTGATCTCCTCAGAATTCTTGAGCCGGAAGTGGCGAAGAAGGCGCAAATTATGCCGTTTTTTAGAATTGGAAGACGAATTAGGGTAGCCGTCGTGAATCCTGATAATCCTGAAACAAAAAAGGTTATTGAGGATCTTGAGAATCAAAAATTCTTGTTGAATGTGAATTTAGCATCTGAACCCGGTTTTCAGGAAGCGCTAAAGAATTATGACTCAGAGCAATATAAAGTTAAGAAAAAAGTAGAAGCACAGTATGAAGAAAAAGATGTGAAAGCGTACGAAAAGGAACTTGCAGAAATGACTGATTTGAAGGAAAAAATCGAATCTGGGACATCTGAAGAAGGATTGCAATACATCAATGTCGGAGCAATGAAAACGGGTGCTTCGGATATTCACTTTGAACCTGAAGAGAAAGAAATAAGAGTTAGGTATCGTATTGATGGAGTTTTGCATACAGTTATGAGGCTTGATCATAAAATTTATAAGAATTTGGCTAATCAACTTAAGTACATTTCAAAGATGAAGTTGAATGTATCGAATGTCCCTCAGGACGGAAGATTTAGCTTTATTCTAAATGAAAGAAAGATTGATGTTCGTGTATCTGATATCCCAACCCAGTTTGGAGAATCGTTTGTACTTAGACTGCTGGATTCAGCAAAAGGCGTTTTAAGATACGATGAAATGGGATTTGAGAACGAATACCTGACGAAGATGGAGAGGCTAAAATCTATTAATAATGGAATGATTTTATGTACTGGACCAACTGGTTCGGGTAAAACATCTACACTTTATGCAATTCTGGATCAGCTAAATTCGTCTGAATCTAAAATTATTACACTTGAAGATCCAATCGAATATAACCTAAAAGGAGTTGCGCAAAGTCAGATAAATGAAAAGCGTGGCTTTACTTTTGCAAGTGGATTGAAGTCTGTTTTAAGGCAAGATCCGGATATCGTGATGATTGGGGAAATTCGTGATATCGATACAGCGGAAACTTCGTCTCAAGCTGCACTTACTGGTCATGTGGTGCTCAGTACGCTGCATACAAACAGCGCAGTGGAAACTATTCCGCGACTTATTAATATGGGACTTCCGCCATTTATGGTGGCTCCGGCGCTTAATACAATTATTGCTCAGAGGCTCGTAAGACGAGTTTGTGATCACTGTAAAGTTCAAAAGACTATTCCAGCAGCAATGCTTAAAGATATTGAAAGAACAGTAGAATCAATTAAAAAAGTTAAGCCTGATTTGGCAGCAGAAATCCCTAAAAAACTCCCATTTCCAGTTGGATGTGATCAATGTAGTCATACAGGTTACAAAGGGCGAATCCTGGTTACAGAAATGATTACGCTCGACTATGAAATTAGAGATATGATCCTTAAAGAGCAAAGTTCAAACAGTATTCTTTTGGCTGCACGACGAAAAGGTCTAATCTCAATGCGTGAAGACGGGATTCTAAAAGTTCTAAAAGGCCTTACAACCATTGAAGAAGTCTTCAGAGTTACAAGTGTGGCTAGATAATAAAATACCTTCCACCCCTGTTTTTTTGAATCAGGCCATTTAGTTCAAGCTCTGTTAGCGCAACATTGAGGCTTTGAGGAATCAAATTAGTAAAACGTTCAAGTTCGTTTAAAGACAGCGGTTTTTGAATAAGCGCTTTAGCCACAATTTTTTGATTTTGAGACAGATGAAGTATCAAGTTATCTTTATGACGAGGAATCGAAAGAGTCTCTAAAATATCTTCAGGCTCCTTTAAAAGAGTTGCCGAAGAAGTTTTGATTAAACGATTCGTTCCTTTGCTTTTTTCATTATAAATGTTGCCGGGAACAGCGAACACTTCTCTCCCCTGATCCAGTGCATATTGAGCCGTAATACTCGCTCCTGACCTTTCTCCGGCCTCAACAACAATAGTCGCTTTCGATAAACCGGAGATAATTCTGTTCCTCAAAGGGAAATGCCATTTTTGTGCTTCCAGATCAGGCGGATACTCGGAAACAAGAGCTCCATTTCTGGAGATTTTATACGCAAATTGTCTCAAATAATGAGGGATTCGATTCAGCCCAAATCCCAAAACAGCAACAGTTTGCATTTTGTTTTCAAGAGCTGCTTTATGAGCAGTCGAATCTATTCCATATGCCATCCCACTTGTAATGACAAGGTTGTATCCCTGCAAAGTTCTAACAATTTGTTTAGTAACAGATTCACCATATCCAGTCATCTGACGAGTTCCAACAATGCTAACAAAAGCCTTGGAAGAAGAGGGAATTTTGCCCTTAACGTACAAAATTGCAGGTGGCAAATGATTGTTAAGATTTTTTAACTGTGGAGGATATTCGTCATCGTCACGACAAACTAGAACTTTGATATCTTGATGAATTATCTTGGAAAATTCCTGGGAAGGATCAAGAGTTTTGCGGAGCTCACGAAGTTTTTTAAGATAAATTGAGCGCACACCAATTTCAAACAAGCGTGATTCAGACGCTTTGTCCCAGGCCAGCTTTAAATTCTGGTACGTATTAAGCACAGCCCAGAAAGGCTTTGGCATGCCCTCGAATACTAAATTCCATGCGTGAAAATAAGGTTTCATGAGTGCACAATATCAGGCACTTGTAAAAAACCTTTAAAAATTATTTAAAATCGAAGACCTTCAACTGAAATTCCAGGTTCGTCAGTAATGTTTCCAATTTTGTAAGCTTCAACACCGTGCTTGTCTGCAATTTCTTTAATCTTGCCGAACTCGTTTGAAACAATAACCATTCCAATTCCCATGTTCCATGTTTTGTAAGCTTCTTCATCAGAAACATTTCCAAATTCCTTAACCTTCAAAACAGCTTCATGAGGCTCAGGAAGGTTCTCCATTCTAGCTCCAAGATTTTTACCTTTTAAAATTCGAACGACATTTCCAGGAAGTCCGCCACCGGTAATATGCGCAATAGCTTTGATATCAACAGCTCTTGGTTGTTTATATCGGCCAACCATATCCAGCACACAATTGTGATAGATCTTTGTTGGGGCAAGAACAACTTCTCCCCAAGATTGACCATCTCCAAACGGCTCGTTAAACCAGTTGTCGCCAAATTTTTCGTGAAGAATATGTCTTACAAGAGTAAATCCATTTGATCTAAAAACATTCGAACCAAGACCTATAAGTTCATCGCCGGCTTGCACATCATTACCAGTAATAAATTTCTCCTTTTCTACAATTCCAATCGCAGTTGAATTCCATACATTCCCTTTAACCATTGTTCCAAGCTCTGCAATTTCTCCACCGGGGATAACGATTTTTTGTTCAATACAAGCGTTTTTAAGACCTTCCATTAGTTCACCTATTGTTTCTTTATCGACTTTTTCAACATCCATAGTATTAGACATCGATACAACTTCAGCTCCAACACAAATAGCATCATCAGCAACTGTTCCAAGGAGGTCATATCCCATAGTATCGAATTTGCCAATTTGCTGTGCAATCACCATTTTTGTTCCAATCCCGTCATCATTTTGCACTAAATAGAAATCACCAAAATCCATAGCACCCGAAAATCCACCTTCCATAATAACAGGAGCACCGATCATTCCTTCACGTACAGGGAAGGTCGCTTTTGCGGCTTCATATGCGATACGAGAGCATTCGTCTCCCATTTCGATATCAACACCCGCTTCTTTATATGTTGCCATTTAAAATTTTTGTTAAGAATCGTATCCGCTTTGAGCTCGATCACTCACAATTTTGCCTCCATCAATCCTCACAACTCTTTTTTGTAAGCGATCCACAAGACTCTTATTGTGACTAGCAAGTAGAACCGTAGCTCCATTTTTGTTGATTTTTTCAAGTAGATCAAGAATGCCTTCAGCTGATTCTGGATCAAGATTTCCTGTCGGCTCATCTGCAATCACCAATTTTGGATCATGGACAAGAGCACGAGCAATAGCCGTTCGCTGCTGCTCACCACCAGAAAGTTGATGAGGGAAATGCCTGTGATAATTTTGAAGTCCCACAATTTCCAATACCTCCTTTACACGTTTTGCAATAAATTCCTTTGAATATCCACATGCTTCAAGCGCAAACGCTACATTTTCAAAAACATTCTTTTTTGAAAGAAGTTTATAATCCTGAAAGATAATTCCAAGTTTTCGACGATACATTTGAAGCGCCTTTTCCGACATTACATGCACTTTATAATCATCAACCATGATCTCTCCGCTATGCACTTTTTCGGCTCCAATAAGCGAATAAATCAACGTAGACTTGCCTGCCCCAGAAGGTCCAACAAGGGATACAAATTCTTGTGGCTCAACAACAAGAGAAACGTTGTCTAGAACCGCTCTATCGCCATACTGTTTTGTAACCTGATCAAATATAATCATAAATTTTCGTGATTCGTAAAGTGCGCCTTCACTATAAGTTTTTACCTATAATGATTCAACCCATTTTCTGAATGCGTCACCTCTTTTTTTGTAATTCTCAAACATATCAAAGCTCGCTGACGCTGGAGATAGCACAACGATGCCGTTTTTCTCTGCATTAAGACGTGCTGCGAAAAATGCTTCGCCGTAGTTTTTTGCGCGAACGATGTTTAAAGGGACATCACGATTTTGATCTATGTTCAACTTATCGGCTTTTTCTGTAGCTTTATCGTTTGCAATATTAATAGATTCTTCAATCTTATCCGCTGTTTCTCCCATCAACACAATTGTTTTTAGATTGGCCTGGCGAACGATTGCTTTTGCTAGTCCACTATAATCAGAGTGCTTATCGCTTCCACCAGCAATTAAAACAACAGGCTCTGTGAATGATTGAATAGCAGCGATACACGTTTCAGGAGTAGTAGAAAAAGAGTCATTGTAATAGCTAATTTTGTCGATTTCACGAATAAATTCGAGACGATGAGGCAGACCTCTAAACTCTAAAATTGTTTTCTTAACAACATCAGTCGGTATTTCCAAATACCTTGCGACGGTCACTGCCGGCATAATATTTTCAAGGTTATGAGGGCCGATAAGACCGACTTCTTTTGTGCTGCATATAGTTTCTTTTTTCCATTGCCTGGTTGAAATGATTTTATCTTTCTCAACATATGTCCCATCTCCAACCTCTTTTTTTACGCTAACAAGAAATTTCTCGGCAGGCGT
This sequence comes from Patescibacteria group bacterium, assembly GCA_042568575.1. Taxonomy (GTDB): domain Bacteria; phylum Patescibacteriota; class Gracilibacteria; order UBA1369; family PNNO01; genus JAJRYP01. Next base: position 29,635 of record JBHPIO010000013.1, read on the forward strand.
AAGAGTCAGATATCGTAAATGATACGGGTAATCAAAATTTGCAACTACCACATCCTCTTTTGTTTGATATTTAACAATGCTTTCTTTGGCCGCCTGATATTCTTCGACATCTTTATGGTAATCAAGGTGCTCCGAAACAGTATTTAAAACCACAGCAATATGTGGACTTTTCTCAAGATCTTGAAGTTGGAAACTTGAAAGTTCCAGGACAACAAGCGAGTTTTTGTTTAATTGATCGATAAAACCAAAAGGTGATTCTCCGATGTTTCCTCCCAAATAAACATTCTTCCCGGCATTTTTTAGAATTTTATAAATCAAGGTTGATGTAGTTCCTTTTCCTTTTGTCCCAGTTACTCCAATAATCGGACACGGGCAAATATCAAAAAATAACTTAGTCGCACTAGTAATGTTTGAACCCTTTTCACGCGCTTTTTGCAGTTCCGGATAATCCACGTGAATACCAGGACTCCTAAAAACA
>JBHPIO010000014.1:0-28551 GCA_042568575.1 Patescibacteria group bacterium
CGTGAAATGAAAAAACACCTGCTCTTATTGGCGCTATTTGGAGTGCTAGCAATAGGGCTGACTGGTTGTCTTGGAGTACCTCAAGAAGAGGTTGTTCAGGATGATGCAACAACTATGACCGATGAACCTGCAGTAGTAGATGAACCTGAAGTAATGGAAGAAGATATGACTGTTGCTGAGATGATTGAAGATTTTGATTCTTATGTTGAATCAGATGTCGATCCTTTACTTGAATGTGCACCTACTTCAGAAGAAGCGTTGGAGTTTATTGCTGGAGCTACAGAGGATGGGATAAAAGAACTCAAATTAATGGATACTACAAATTACAGAATGACATTGTATTTAACTGCAAATCCAGACAAGGTTGATACAGAAGCTTTCAAAAAAGTTATTAGCGATGGTGCTTGTAGCGAACTTGGTACAAATGATCCGTTAAAAGCATACGATGATTATCTTTTATGGGGACATAGCATGTGTACATCGGGTGGTCCAGCGCCATCTGAAGATGCACCTGATTATAAAGATTTCCAGAAATGCTTAGAACTTCAAACTGAAGTAGCTGAGTATTTTAAAGGTGAAGAACACATGGACGATGAAGACGACGATGACATTGCAGCATTCGAATGCCCTGAAGAGGGAGCAACTGTTGATTGCGAACCTTTAATTGGTGAAGGTGGTGCAGAAAAAGCAGCTTATTGTGAGTGGGTAGAAGAAAATTGTACTGGAATGGTTCTAGCACTCTAAAAGAATCAATCAAGAAAGGCGCATGCTCAAAAAGTGTGCGCTTTTTTTATTTAATCTTTTTTAGACCAACAAGTGCGCCCATGATTGCGCCAACAAGTGTCCCAAATGCCATTCCTAGGAATGGAGCAGAATAGTACATGCCCATTCTCATGTCCATGTCGTAGAACAGAGTGCTTAGGCCGTACATGATCCACCCAAATATAAAACCTGCCAATAATCCTAATAGTGCACCAAACAGAGCCTGGACAACCATTTGAAAGAAAGGGTCTTTAAATTTCATGTTTTGGATGGTTAGAAATATTTTAAGTGATCTTATTATAGTATGACCGGCCTTTGCATTCAAAGAAAATGAAGTGCGCCGGCCGGGGGACCCTGATTCGGGTCGGAGTTGAAGGGTCTGAAGGGTGTCTCGGTCGGGTCGGCTTCTTGGGGCAGCTTCTTCTAGGTGGACGGCGATCCGCATGTGATTCTGGCGGTAGCCGTCGTCGCCGTCGCGGGAATCGTCTTGATCGGGACCTCGAATTGGAACGCAGCTTCCATAGCGTCCGTGTCGGCCCAGGTCTTCTCGGTGGGCTCGATGGTCACGAGGTTCGGTTCCAGTGCAGCTGTCATCTCCGTGAGCATCTCCTGCACGATCTCGGTCGGTGCGGCGTCGGTGTACCAGACCATCTTCGTGCCGGTGTACTTGAAGCCCACCACAACCAGGGTGTTCTTCTCGGCGATCTTCTCCACGGAGGTGATGTCGGTCCCAGTGTCGATGGTGGGGCCGCGCAGCACGATCTCGCCGTTGGTGAGGTCGATCGCGAGGTACTCAATCTCCGTGAGCAACCTCATCTTCCACTCTTCCACCGTCGTCTTCCAGGCCGCAAGCGTCAACAACACGAACCGTTTCACAATCTTTGCCATGCCAATCCTCCTCGTGCCTTTGGGGCACATGTGCCAGCCTTTTGGGCTACACAGAAAATGGTCCGAAGCTCCTCATGAGCCGCGGACGTCCCGAGGTGAGTGTCCGCAGAGTGCGGACTTGTACAAACTCAATATATATTACATTTAGTAATCTTTCTCCGGCATAACTCGATCGAGTAAAACCAAATAATACTCAGCCGAATAATGCCGGGAAAATAAAATATATAAAATTTCTTCCTTCAGTCTTCATGTAAATGATCATATGCACAAAACTGCGCACACTACGTTAACTGTAAGTAAACATTATGTGTAGGTCAAGTAAAATTAGGCAAATCACAATTCTGTATTATAATGTCTTCACTATGTATTACTGCAAACTCATCAAATCAAATAGAAGAACACTTTCCCTTACAATAGAGCAGGACGGGACTGTGACGATTCGTGCGCCTAAAAGAATCAGTCAGGCTCATATCGACAATTTTCTTAAAGAAAAAAAGAAGTGGATTATTAAGCATATTGAAAAAGTTAAAGAGCGCCAGAAGCAGTCAGAAGATTTTTCTCAAAAAATCGACGGCACAAAAATACCTCAATATAAAAAACGTGCCAGGCAAATTATTACAGAACGCGCTGATCACTTTTCAGAGAAACACAACCTCCCATATAAAAGCATTCGGCTTTCGAGTGCAAAAACAAGATGGGGTTCATGCGGCCCTACAAACAACCTGAACTTCAATTGGATAATCATGTTTGCTCCTCCGGAAGTTGTCGACTACTTGGTTGTCCATGAACTTGCTCACACAAAACACAGACATCATCAAAAGTCTTTCTGGAAACTTGTTGAAGAAATAGATCCTGGATACAAAAAAAACAGAAAGTGGTTGCGCGATAATGCATATCTACTGTCTACTTCCTTTTAATTATTAATGGGAAAATAAAGTAGAGATACAAAATAAATAATCCAAGTCCGATCATCAAACGCTAATAATCGCTGTGTACTTCATGTTTAAAGTACTACCAAAAATTCAAACCAAGACTCGAAGATTCTAATAAAATTTAAGAAATCCCTGTAGCATAACGTCGTCGTCAAAGCGTTTGCGCAGGGATTTTTTGTATGTTAGTTTTTTTAGATCGCCTTCCGGCAATACCGGCACTCCTTTGCCAAATTCCTTTGAAGAAGTGAAAATGATAACTTGATCGGCAAGATTTTCATTTAAAAAACTTTGCCAAACAGTCGGTCCTCCTTCAACCAAAACCGACGAAATATTTTGTTTTGCGAGTTCTTTTAAAAGTTCTTTAAGGTCGAAGCGGTTGTTTTTAATAGGGACTTTTTTTGCGAGTTCTCCTTCGACATCTAAAATGATTTTCTTAGGATCACGACCTTCAACATGCCTAACATTAAGTAAAGGTTTATCAGCAATTGCTGTTCCTTTTCCAATTAAAACCGCGTCATACCAAGCGCGCAGTCTGTGAACTTCTGTACGGCTTTCCAGATTTGTGATTATCGTTTTTTCGCATTTTTCCTTGGCAACAAATCCATCAGAAGTTTGCGCGATTTTCAAAGTTACGTAAGGCAGACCGGTAGCGATCCATTTAAAAAAGAACTGATTCAATACTCGGCATTCATCTTCTAAAATTCCCTCTCGAACTTTAATTTCACTATTTTTCAGTTCGGAAATTCCCTTTCCTGCAACTCCAGGATTTGGGTCTCGCACGCCAATAACTACCTCAGCAATTCCCTCTTTAATTATCCGTTCAGTACACGGAGGTGTCTTTCCATGAAAGCAGCATGGCTCTAAATTTACGTAAAGAGTCGCGCCTTTTGCCCCGCCGGTGACTTTATCCAGCGCATCAATCTCAGCGTGTTTTTCTCCAAAAGCATGATGATATCCTTCCGCGATCACTTCGTCATTTTTCACAATAACACAGCCAACAAGAGGATTTGGTGAAACATGACCTTTGCCTTTTTCAGCCAGAGAAATGCACTGCTGCATGTGTTTTTCTTCATTCATATTTAGAAGCTATCTTAAGCAAATAGAATTGTACAATGTTTCTTTCGTTTGACAAAGGGAAAAGCTATGTGTAACATAATCCTCTTTCGTATCGTTTGACTTTATATAAAGTCCTGATATTATAATTAATTGTAACCTTTAATACATTCATTATGGCTGGTGAAGCATTAGAAATTGACGGTGAAGAAGTAACTCCTGCTGTAGAAGAAGCGGGTGTTCCGAAAGATGCTATGAGTCTATTGGAAGATTCATCTGAAAAATTAAGAGCAGCTCAAGTTGTTGAAGGTGATGTAGAAAGAGTTGAAAGAACAGTTGAATATTTGTTAGATCAAACTTCTTAAAATAAATTGACAAAGGGCTTTCAATTTGGTTACATACTGAAACTGATAATCTGTAATTTTATTAGGTATGGTTAGCGCAGATGGAGCTCTGCCAGAAACCGACGGAGTTCCCACGATAGAACAAGCTGAATTAGTATTGGAAGAAGCTGTGAGTGAAGTTTCGGAGCACGTTGATTCTTCGGTGGTTAATGTTGATGCAATACGGACCAGAGCATTAGGCGATGCGGAAACTATGCGCAGCTTTTTTGAATTATCTCGTGAAGATCAAGCAAAAGCATATGCAAGAATGAGTGCGGAGCGCGCAGCTTTGGCGGAAACTAACGTAAGTCTGAATGCAGCAATAGATGGTTTGCAAGGGAGAGTTGGTGCGTTAGAAGAAAGAGTTAATACATATCTTGAAGATGACGTAACAGGGCTTCCGGTAAGAAGATATTTTATACTAGAAGCTTTCCCTCAGCTTGTAGATATGTTGAGGAGAATAAATACAAAACCAAGACGGTTAACACTAGTGCTAATCGATTTTGATAACTTTAGAGGTGCTAATGATGAATTGGGTTATCTTGGCGCAGATAAAGTATTGCGAAGTGGTGCTGATATTTTACAAAAGAAAGCATTTAAGCGTGAGAATACAGATAAAGTTGCAAGATTTGGTGGAGATGAATATGTTGCAGGAATTCCTACAACTCCTAATGCAGATGTTGAGAGGATTTGTAGAGAAACTCTTTTGGAAGAAATGAGAAAACTAAGGTTTGGTAATGGTGGTGATTATGAGCAAACGTTATCTGTAGCGATGGTTACAATTCAAGTTACTAAAGACGTTAAAGCTGATCCTCTTACGCTTTTAAAAGGACTGGTACAGATAAATACAGAGAAGTTGAAAGTATTAAAAGGGAATGGGAAGGATGATGTAATTAATGGAGGGACAGTAACTATTGAAGAAGTTCTTGAAGCAGCTACCAGAATAAAAGATTTCAAGATAGACCTCAAGTCAGAGGAAGCAGAACCAGATGCAGCTTAAAAAAACAATTTATTAAATCAATTAACAACTTTTTAGACATGCCGGAATCAGAAGGAGATAGATCAGAAATACCTGAAGATGAAATAAGATTAGCAACAACGAATCCATATCCAGAAGAGGCGTTTTCGGCAATACAGGGTGAAATCGTGACGGGGGAACATGATGTTGATGAGCAGGCATTACTAGTGCAAGAAACGCGAGGATGCGTTCCAGATGAACGAATGGGTGATGGAGCGACAGCGATTGATAGTATCCCTGAAGAATTAACATCAGCAGATGTACAGATAATTGAGGATGAAGAGGTTGCTGCTTTACCGCCTATTTCTAATGATCCAGCGCGAGAGGGAATTCCTATTGATGAACAAATTCATGAACTAACTACTCAGCAATTGGCAGATGCAGTTGTGAGTGGTTCTATCCCAATACACGATAGGATTACGGAAATACTTCCTCCTGAGCAGATTGAATCTGCATTCCAAGAAAATGAACTGCAGGGCAAAATTCAAGCTGCATTTGATCGTGAAGTTAATACTTATCTTGGGAAGTTTAATGAGGTAATTTTGGCGCTTCTGCAAGATGTGCGTGATAAGGTTTGTCAAAGATTTGAAGGGAAGTTTGTTGAAGAGCCAGATATTTTGGTTGAGGCTCTCAATATTCAACTTGTCGTTGAGGCTATTATGACACAGCAATTCGGCAAACTGATTAATCAAGGATATATTCAAGTAGTTAGGCCTGAATAAACTTGTATAAAGACTCTATTTTTCATATAATCATCGTCAGTACTTAATTAACCAACTTCCATATGTATAAATGTGCTAGTTGTGGACATACGTCTGAAGAGGCAGGCGAACATTGTGATGCTCCAATGCAAAAAAGCGAGATGTATAAATGCGACTCTTGCGGGCATACGTCTGGAGAAGCAGGCGAACATTGTGGTGCTCCAATGGAAAAAATGTGTGCTTGTGGATCAGGAGATTACGCAGCTGATTGTTGCGAAGTACCACAAGACCAAGAATAAATGAAAGGGCTCTTAAAAGAAACTTACACAGAATGGCGCAAGGAAAAAACGTCTTTCATGGCGGCCTCTTTGGCGTTTTATATGCTTTTTTCTTTAGCGCCAGTTCTAGTTATCATTATTGCGATTACCGGAATCTTTTTTGGCGAGCAGGCAACCCAGGGCGAAATAGTTGCACAGATTCAATCACTTGTTGGAAGAGAAGTTGCTTCAGCTATTCAAATTATTATTGAGAATGCTCATCTTGCTTCAACAAGCCTACTGTTTACTTTGATAAGTATCGGTGTGTTCTTGTTTGGTGCCACAAGGGTCTTTTCACATCTTAAATATGCGCTGAATACAATTTGGGCTGTTGATCATAAACCTCCTAAAAAAATACATAGAATCGTAAAGTCACGATTTGTATCCGTATTATTTGTTTTGGGACTTGCGGTTCTTTTTGTACTTTTCCTTATACTAAACGCAACATTTGCAACTCTTGGAGTGCTCCTAGCAAGTTTGTTGCCTTTGAAGCTTTATGTTTTTCAAGTTTTACAACTAAGTGTATCGTTTTTATTGATCACTCTTATTTTCGCAATGGTTTACAGATTCGTTCCGGATGTACGTATAACGTGGAAAGAAGTTTGGGTAGGCGCTGCATTCACTACAACCCTTTTCATGCTCGGAAACATGCTTATAGGACTTTATATGCGTAATTTGAGTATTGAATCGGTGTATGGTGCTGCCGGATCAATCATTATCATACTTTTTTGGCTTTATTACTGCGCTCAAATTTTCCTTATCGGCGCTGAGTTCACAAAAGTCTACGCAAAGTTCACAAAAAATTAAAGAAATTTTTACACCTTTTTTACTGCCTCTTGTTGTAATAATACTCCTTTATTTTTAACAACATTTTTATGGCAGAAGTTTTTTTACTTTCAGAGCAAGCGCATTACAAAATCCTCAAACTCATCAAACAAAAACTAACAAAAGAAGGTGTAGATTGCGAAATTTTAAAATCTCCGAAGACCTCTTTGGAAAGGGTAAAGGAGTGCTTTCATTTGTATCCTCAAAAAATCCCTAAGCTCAAAGCGATTAAGGTTTCCGATTTAACTCTTGATCCCGAAAATTATAACGTTAGCAACAAAGGCGAATTAATAAAGCTGCGAAAAAAAGAATACGAGCTTTTGCAGTTTTTTATTACTAACAAAAATCAGATTATTAATAGAAATACGCTTCTAGAAAATGTGTGGGGTCACAATTGCAATCCATTCACAAATACTGTTGATGTCCATATAGCCGCCTTAAGAAGGAAGCTCAAAACAAAGGACAAACAACTAATAAAAACAGTTCATGGAGTTGGCTATAGACTAGAGCTCTAACAAATATGTTCGTGCCTCCTCAAGCTGTGAATCAATATCGTTCTCCAGATCTTCAAGCGATAGCTCGATGATTCTGTCTGGCAAAATTCCAACTTCTTCAATATCTCGGCCAGAAGGAGTTAGCCACTTAGCGATTGTAAGCCGCAGACTTGATCCATCTTCCAACACATCAATCTCCTGAACACTTCCTTTTCCATATGTTTGCTCACCCATAATGAGGCCTCTTTTATGATCCTGGATCGCTCCAGCAAGAATTTCAGAAGCGGAAGCCGACCCTTCATTAACAAGGACTACAAGCGGGATATCAGGAAGTCTCGCATTGTCGTTAACATAGAATATTTCATCATCATCTTCACTTCTTGTCTTCAAAAGAACAACCGGTTTGTTTCCAGAAACAAATTCAGAAGTAATGTCTACAGCTATATCAAGGTAACCTCCACCGTTATATCTTAGGTCAAGAATTATACCTTCGGGATTATTTACAAGAATATCTTGAACTGCTTCATCAAACTCTTCGCCAGTATTGTCGCTAAACTGATTTATGCTCACATATTCGATGTCGCCTTCTAAAAGCTCATATGTAACGCTTTCAATAGTTATTTCATCTCGGACGATTGTTACTTCGAAAGGCTCGTCCACATCTTCTCTAAGAATAGTTAGAGTTATTTCCGTTCCCTTTTCTCCTCGAATTTTCATGATTGCTTCAAACAAAGTCATTTCATTCGCTGTTTCATCTTCTATTAAGAAAATTATGTCTCCTGGAAGAAGACCGGCACGTTCTGCTGGCGAATCTTTCAAAGGAGAAATAACTACTAGGAAGCCGTCTTCGATGTTCAATTCTGCACCAATACCTTGAAGAGATCCTTGTAGATTTTCTTCAAATTCCTTTGTTTCCTCAGGAGTCATGAAGACCGTATAAGGATCATCTAGTGAATCAACAAGCCCTTTAATTGATCCATAAATAAAATTTTGATCATTCAACACTTGATCTCCATCAACATATTTAGAATCTATTTCTTGCCAAACAGCCCAAAAAACAGCCATATCCACAGATTTTGGATTGTCCATAGTTAGTTTTGAATCAGGTGTTGTTGCACCAGTAATCCTTGAAGAATGTTGTTCTGCAAAATAGTAATAATAAGATCCCTGCCAACCAATTAGGAAGACAAAGATTATAATAATAATTGTATATATCAGGTTTCTTTTTGCGTACATATATTAATAGTATTAGGAATTGTCCGATTGTTCAATTATTAATTCGATACTTTCGGCTTTTTTTGTGTTGCCTTCAGTTTCAATCAGCACAGCGTTGAAGGTTGTAGGTCCGTCCCCAAACTCGTGTTTTACTGGCATTTGCGTAAGGAAATTTCTAATAATAGGTTCTTTGTCTACACCGATAATTGAATCACTTAAGCCGACCATTCCTACATCAGTAATATAAGCAGTACCTTCTTCCAAAATTCTCGAGTCTGCTGTTGGAACATGTGTATGTGTTCCAATAACTGCAGTTACGCGTCCATCCAGATAATGTGCCAGTGCTGTTTTTTCTGACGTTGCATCAGCATGTATATCTACAATAATCGCTTCTGGATTATCTAGTTTGTGTTCATCCAAAATTGCATCGATAGTCCTAAAAGGACAGTCGTAATTATGCTTCATAAATACTCGCCCCATTAAATTTACTACAAGAACTTTTTGCATTTTTGCAGTTTCAAAAAGTTGGAATCCCCTTCCAGGATTTCCAGGAGGAAAATTCGCAGGTCTAATTACTGGGAATTTCCGGTCGTCGAGTTTTGCTGCACCTTGTTTGTTTGCGTACACATGATTACCGGTTGTGAAAAAATCTACACCCGCTCTTATCATGTCATTTACAGTCTCTTCAGAAATACCTCTTCCATGAGTAAGATTTTCGCCATTTGCGATAGTCAAATCAGGGAAATACTTTTCTTTAAGAGATGGAAGTATTTTTTTAACAGTGTCTCTTCCAGGTCTGCCTATGATGTCTCCAATAAATAGTATTTTCATGCGGAAGCTACAATATCACATTTAATAGTTTTTTTAAAAATATTTTACATTCGTTGTGTATAGTCGAAGTTGTCTTTAACGTTCTTTGAAATGAAACAAATTTTATTTATTATTTATTTTATTGGTTCAGTTTTTACAAATCAGGGTGCATATGAGCTACCAAGTGGTTTTGAAGTTATAAATACTTGGGAGGAAAATGGAGTCCTTAGTATAGTAGACACGAATGGAAACGGAGTAGACATTTATATTGAAGGTGTCGACAGTTCTGATGTCGACATTAATTGGACAAGTGGCAATGATAATTCAATATATCCAGTTGATACAATTGAAGTGATTCCAAAACAGGGTTTTTTGCTGAAGGCGTTTTTTTTGAAAGATGACTATTCCAAGGAGCATGGTGCTTTTAAGGAAGAAATCATCAAAATGATGCGCAGTACTGCGCGAGGAGGAAGCCATGAGAAGGCTTGGACTGATTGCGTTCGCACTTTTGTTTACCATTTTGGTCGAGGGGAAGGCTAAGGCTGACCCGCTCGTCTACCTACCGTTCAAATACGGCGAAATGTGGTACTGCACCCAGGGGCAGGGAGGAAGTTTCTCCCACCAGGGAAACCAGTACTACGGTTTCGATTTCAACCTGGATTCGTGGCAGAATTCGTCAGCGAATCCTGCTTTCGGGAAAAATCTATATTCCCCGATTGATGGGCAGGTTGTTGAAATTCGCGACGGAGTCCACGACTTCACGAACAATTCTGCCTCCAACGCTTCAAACAATTGGGGGTGGGGCAATACTATCGTGATCAAGGATGAGAAAGGGATCTACTACGTCCGGCTTGCACACCTCAAGTATGGGTCAGTCGATCATCTGAACGTCGGTGATTGGGTGGATCAGGGTGAGTATATTGGGCGGGTCGGACAGACTGGCTATTCCACCAATCCACATCTGCATATGCAGATCATGAAAACGAGTATGGGCAGTTCGAAACCATTCACTTTCGTGGAAGGTAAGCTCTATTCGTATGAGTGGATTCGGTCTAAGCTTATCCGTCGTGTTTCGGTCGTGGACAACAACGACGAGGTTTCGCTTAGCAACGACTTCACGACTGCCTACACCTACGACTACGGATACTGGCAGACCATGACTGGCGTGGATGGGTACGTCGGAAAGAACTACTACAGGCACAAGGTCAGCTCTAGCTATCACTATTTTAAGTGGCGTTTTAGTGTGAAAACCTCTGGGTATTACGCAATCTACGTCACTTTCCCGTCTTCGTCATCCAATGATCCCGCGGCGAAATACTATTTCGGGAGCACGTACCTGAAAACTATCAACCAAGCACAAGGGAATTCTTTCTATCGTTACCTCAAGGTCAAATACTTGAGTAAATACAAAAATTACTCCATCAAGGTTAAAGGCACAACCACGAACAAATACGTAATCGCAGATGCGATTGTCCTCAGGAAGCTCTAACGCTTCTTGAAGGGCTGTGTTTGTTTCGTAAAAAAGGAGGAAATCTATTGAAGCGGATTTGGCAATTGTCAGGTCCGCTTTTTCTATGATTCTATCTTTACTAAAGGTGCAATTGAGAGCGCAAGCCGTTTAATTCCAACTGCTGCATCTTTAAAGGCAATGGTTGCAACGTCTCCCTGAACACTCACAACAACACCTTGTCCAAATGTGTTGTGCATAACCTTGTCGCCGTCTTTCAAGTCAGCATGAGGTGAAATTTCTTCGACTGGGATTGGCTTGTCGCCAAGATCGCTAAGTGAAACATGTCGACGATTTTCCTGTCCATAAATCGTAATCATTTTTTCAGGAATATCAGAGATAAATGGTGAAGGTGGGTTGCTTTGAGTTTCTCCGTAAAGCATTCTTTGTCTTGCGTGCAATAAATATAACTGCTCTCGTGCTCTTGTTACAGCCACATACATCAGTCTGCGTTCTTCTTCCATTTGCTCCGGTTCAAGCATACTTCTTGAATGTGGGAAAATTCCTTCCTCAAGACCGGCAATAAAAACAGTATCAAACTCAAGACCTTTTGCGGAATGAACTGTCATTAAAATCACTGCGTTGTCTTTTTCGTCGAGGCTATCAACGTCCGCAATAAGCGAAATTTCTTCTAAAAACACTGAAAGCGAAATGCCAGGGTCTAGCAAATCATACTTAGAAGCAACAGAAATAAGCTCGGCAATATTTTCGAGACGTGCTTCTCCTTCCACAGTTCCATCCATCAAAAATTCTTTATATCCACTGTCACTCAAAACATGTTTGATAACTCCCGAAGCAGGAAATTTTTCATTAACCGCTTTCAATTTCTTTATCATTTTCACAAATTTGTCGATATTTCTCATTTGTCCGTCATTCAATTCTTCAATATCAAAAACGTTCTCCATGGCTTCATATAAAGAAAAAGCATGTTTGTTCGCAAACGCCTGAATTGTTTCGATCGTCTTGGTGCCAATTTTTCGAGGCGGCGTATTTATTATCCGGAGCAAACTCACCGTGTCGTGTGGATTTTGAAGTGCCCGCAAATACGAAACCATATCTTTTACCTCTTTTCGTTCGTAAAACTTAATTCCACCAACGATTCGATATGGGATTCCATATCGTAAAAATACTTCTTCCACTACACGAGATTGCGCATTCGTTCGATACAAAACTACAAAATTACTATACTGAGGATTTTCGTATCCACGAGTTGCATCTCTAATTTTTTCCGCAATAAATTCTCCTTCATGACGTTCGTTATTCGCCGTCATTAGTTGGATATTTTCACCATCTTTACGTTCCGTCCAAAGTTTTTTGTCTACTCGTTTTTTGTTTCTCACAATTATTTCGTGAGCTGCATCCAGAATGATATGAGTTGACCTATAGTTTTGCTCCATCTTAACGATTTTCGCATCCTTATAGTCTTTCTCGAACTCAAGAATGTTTCTGATATCCGCTCCGCGCCAACTATAAATGCTCTGATCAGAATCGCCAATTACACAAATATTCCGATACTTTTCAGCAAGCAAATTTATAAGTAGATACTGAGCATGGTTCGTGTCCTGATACTCGTCTATACAAATAAATTTGAATTTTTCCTGATAATAATCAAGCACATCCGGATGTTTTTTAAACAATTCAACTGTTTTCATAATCAAATCGTCGAAGTCCAAAGCGTTATTTTTCTTTAAGGCATTTTGATAAGGCCCGTAAACCTCTGCAACTCGTTCTGTAAAATAATTTCCGGTCATTCCTTTAAACGTCTCGTGATCAATAAGCTCATTTTTCGCATTAGAAATATGATTAAGCAAAGCCTTTGGATTGAACTGTTTCGGATCAATATGCATTTCTCCCATAAGTCTCTTCATGAGAATCTGCTGATCCGCAGTGTCGTAAATCGTAAAATTATCTTCATAATCAAGAAGATGAATATGCTTTCTTAAAATTCTCACACACGTTGAATGAAAGGTCCCAACGGTAGGCTCACTTGTCTCGCCGCTTTTCTGAAGAAGCTTTTTGATGCGCTCTTTCATCTCGCTTGCAGCTTTATTTGTGAAAGTCACCGCCAAAATATTCCACGGTTTAATATTATGTTTCGAAATTAAATATGCCACTCTTTGAGTAAGCGCACGCGTTTTTCCAGAACCCGCACCTGCAATAATAACCAGAGGTCCCGTAAAATGGGTAACCGCTTCTTTTTGCTTGTCGTTAAGGTTTTTCAAGATTTCGTCTGGCATAATTTGCGGATTTGTAAAAAGACTCGGATACAGATTATATCAGAATGAGTTTTAGATTGCGAGTTGTTAGGCTGCCTCTTCTTCTTCTCTATAAATCAAACCTTTGTCTGCTGGTGAAGCAGAACCTGTCATCCTATCGTAAGCATAATAATTAATTTCTTCACTAAAAAGCTCAGAAGTTATTTCTTCTACAGATTCATCATCGCGAGGATTTTCAATGCTGAGAGTATAGCGATAATGTTTGCCATTAAGAATTCCTAAGTAAATAACGCTCCCAATTGGACCTTTCCCAACAGGATAGAGACTAAGTGTCTGACCATTTACTTCTTTTACTATAGGGAGTCGTTGAACGCGATTCACTCTACCAAAATGAAAATTGAGCAATAATAACCTTTGCATGTCATCGTTACCTTGAGTTTCTTTTAAAATTCTTTCATGAACATCATCCCAAAGTTGTCGTGTCCTATCTTGATCAACCAAATTATCATTATCTGCATCTAAAACGTTGGCATAGATAGCGGGTTCTGCATAAGTGATATAAAGCCTAGTATTAATTGCATTGGATGCGCCACCTCTTATTTCAGCTATTTCAGGCCATACTCCGGCTTCAGGAACACTTTCCGCTGTTGAATTACCAGCTTCCCCTTTTATCTCCCATTCGATTGTTTTGTTTGTATTGTTCATATTAAAATATTAATTTTTTGTTTTACTCATGTACCCAAACGGCAGTTCCAATCGTTGTAAAATCGTATGCGAACTCAGCATCGGCAGGTAGAAGACGAATACATCCGTGACTTCTTCGTGTGCCAATGTGGTTTAACGCTTCTCTCCAATACGAGCCATTTCCATATCGGATGCTTGGTAGCGCATGAATTCCATAACCACCAGATCTAAATTGCATCCATTTCGGCATAATGTAGTGAGGCCATGCAGCGCTTACGCGGACTTCCTGTTTTTGGAAAACATTTGTATATCCATATGGTGTAGGAGTGCTGTATTTTCCTGTACTTACAGGGAAAGTTCGTACAATAATCTCACCAATTTTTAAGTACATCTTTTGTTGAGAAATATCTACTTCTATGCTTTTGTCTCCCATTAATTCATCTTGAGTTACACGTCGTGATTCTAGAACAAATGAAAGATAGTCTCTATTCTCATGAGCAAACTCACCAACATCAAATGGAACGGCAAAATCGTTGTTTAGCCATTTCTTTCCTTCAATCACTACATCAAAATATTCATAATAAATCCCGTTTTCAGGTGGAGTCTTTATCCAAAATGTAAAAGACCCTTCTTCTCCGGGATTAAGTCGTGCCTGGTCTAGTTTAATTCTACTTGGAGATTGCCATCCGCTATCTCCGTCACTCAAGTTTGTATGTAAGGTGCTTTCACGATCATGAAAACGCGTAGTCCCAAGCCTTGCGATAGGCCTCAAAGCACATCCGCTATTATCAGAAAACATAGGAGCTGTTCCAGTATTCTTAACATAAATAATAACTTTGCTTAACTCTCCAGGCTGTGTAACCTGCATTTTTCGCGTTCCCAAAAATTCATATGAATAAGAAGGAACCGTTCCTTCTGGATATGTGTATTCACAATGAGAGGCTTGCATGGTTTCAAAACTTTGAGCAAAAACAGTTTCCGCCATAACGGTAGACGAGAGTAGTCCGCCGCTTAATGCCTGTAAAATTCCTAAATATGATAGTAATTTTTTCATAGCCTTTTTTGTTATTTGTTTCATCGTTGACAAAACTCCCATTTATATTTTACCTTATTCCGAGGAAGAATTCAATCATTCTTTCAGTTTTTCCAGCTCCTTCTGGAATGATTCCACATCTTTAAAGTGTCTATAAACAGATGCAAAGCGGATATAAGCCACTTCATCAAGCTTTTTAAGCGCATCCATAATGTTTTCTCCAATCATCTCACTAGGTATTTCCTTGCCATAATTCTGCCATTTTTCCTCTAAAATTCTAATAAGATCATCGACTTGCGCTTGAGTAACGGGTCTTTTCTCACAAGCTCTCCATAAACCTTTCTCTACTTTTTCACGACTGTATGGCTCACGCACATCATTTCTCTTACAAACAATCATGTGTTTATGCTCAACTCTTTCAAAAGTAGTGTAACGATACATGCATTTTTGGCATGCACGACGTCTTCGAATCGCATTTCCCTCGTTAGTTTCTCGCGAGTCAAGTACACGTGTGTGTTTTCCATTACAGTTTGGGCATTTCATATATTATTGATTAAGCCTTGTCCAAGTTGATTCTGCGAATTTATCAGTCATTCCGGCAATATAATCTCTAACTACAATTTCTTTAGGTTCTCCGTTTTTTATTTCTTCCTGATGCTTTTGTGGGAGAAGCTCCGCATTGCCATAAAGAGCTTCAAAAAGATCACTAACGATTTGTTTTCCGAGATTTAGCTGTGCCGCTACCTTCTTACTGAAATAAAATTTGTCAGTTAAAAGGCGGCGTAGTTTCTCGAGATTATTAATTGTTGCAGAACTATGACGAATAAGTGGTTCAGGAAAATTCCTTACATCCTCAATCGTAACTATGCCCTGCTTTTCAAGCCCTTTTTCACTTTCTTGATACAGGTCTTGGACCATATAGTCAATAAGATTGCTTATACATCGCTGCACATACGATTCATCTTTTTCGAGTTTTCCATACTTTTTTTCGACTTTTTCTGCCGCTGCCTCCCACAGTTCAATGCCTTTTAGATCTTCAAGAGTAATTAATTTAGATCGCAGGCCATCGTCCAAATCATGGTTTGTGTATGCAATTTCATCCGCGAGATTTACAACCTGAGCCTCCAAATGTGGAGAATGCTCGTAATCGCCATGTGGATTATCCCATGACGTTTTATGCTTAATTAAGCCATCAAGTACTTCGACGCTTAAATTCAGGCCATCAAAATCCGGATACCTTTTTTCGAGTTTTTCAACTATACGACGGCTTTGTTCGTTATGCTCAAAATGCAGTCCGTATCTTTGCATAATTTCATCCAGAACACTTTCTCCGATGTGACCAAAAGGTGTATGCCCAAGATCATGTGCCAGCGCAATACTTTCAGCAAGATCCTCATTTAGCCCTAAAGTACGACAAATATCACGCGAAATTTGCGAAACTTCAAGCGTGTGAGTGAGTCTGTTTCGGAAATGATCGCCAAAATGAGCCACAAAAACTTGAGTTTTTGTTTCTAAACGGCGGAATGCCTTTGAATGAATTATTCTATCTCGATCTTTTTGAAAACAAAGCCTGTTATCTCCCGACTTATTTTCTTGATGCTTCCTGCCAGCCGAATTTTTGCTTAGCATGGCATAAGAGATAAGTCTCTTTGCTTCATTTTCTTCGAGTTGTTGTTTTGTTAGAAGCATTGCTTTTGCTGTGAGGGGTTCAATTATGCCATAAGTTTTCGTGTGAACGCTAGTCCAGTAATATTGTGCAAAATTCTGTAAAGTTATATCCTGTGAATATGAGCAAATCATCAAAATCAATATCCGGTTTAATTCGCCAATTCCTCGAGCATGTTGAGGTTGGAAAAAACCAGTCAAAAAAGACAATCGAAAATTACGAGCACTATTTAAATCGATTTCTCAATTGGTATGGTGACAAAAAACCGCACCTAATAAAACTTAATGATATCCATAAATATCGACTTTTTTTGAATCGTTATCAGGATGATAGAGGGCGAACATTAGGCGTAAAAACGCAGAACTATCACGTTATTGCGCTTCGTGCTTTTCTCAAATATCTTACAAAAAATGATATTCCAACTTTGCCGCCGGAAAAAATTGATCTTCAAAAAATCCCGGAAAGAACAGTTGAATATCTAACGCGTGAAGAGTTAGAGCGTTTGTTTGGAGCAGTTGGAACCGGAACTTTAATGGCGCTTCGCAATCGAGCAATACTTGAAACTCTTTACTCAACTGGCCTTCGTGTGAGTGAGCTTGTATCGCTTAACAGGCAACAAATCGATCTTAAACGAAAAGAATTCATGGTTCGTGGAAAAGGCAAAAAGCCGCGAATAGTATTTCTATCTGATAGATGCGTGAAGCACATAAAGTCATATCTAAGCATGCGTGACGACAACTTTGAACCTGTTTTCATTAATCATGGTCGGTCGCGAAAAGGGGACGATATCACTGAAAGCGAAAAGAAGCGTTTGACGACTGTGTCAGTTGAAAATATCGCACGAAATACTGCTTTAAAAGCGGGAATAATCAAAAAAGTCACGCCTCATGTTTTAAGACATTCCTTTGCTACAGAGCTACTATTAAACGGCGCTGATATTCGCAGTGTTCAGGAAATGCTTGGGCATGCTTCAATCACGACTACACAGATTTATACGCATGTGACGAATAAACGATTACGCGAAATTCATGAGAAGTTTCATAAATAGCTTTATGCCTTTATAGCTTCTGCAGCTTGTGCGGCTTGATCAGCAACACCTTCAACAGCAGCAACCGTCGTTTCTGTTCCTACTTGATCAGCTTCGTTCAATTTTTCAAAATATAGTGTTGATATCAGGTTTGAATATTCTGTTTCACCAAGCTCTCTTTTCAAAAGAGCAGCAATCCTTTCTCTTTCATTTGGAAATTCTGAAAATGCTTTTCTAGCTAGCTGTAAAACTAATTTCTCTTTTTCTTCTTGTTCGGCTTTATTATCTCTATCTTGTTGAATGTAATCACGATTATCTGTATTTGAACAGCGAGCAAATATCCCTGCAATGCTTTTTAATCTTTGGGCAAGGGTTGTAAATGTAGTTTCTATATCTTCAATTGTTAATTCATTTCCACCTAAAAATTCAACAAAGCCTTCAATTGTTAATTCATTTCCGTCTAAAAATTCAACAAGGCCTTCAATTGTCAATTCATCTTTATCCAATAAACTAATAACTTCTTCAGCTACTTTCTTTGTTGCTGCAACTCTTTCTTCTTCTGTTAATGCTTTATCTTCTACTGTTCTAATATCTTCTGCCATAATTAATTTAGGTTAAAATTTAGTCAGATGAAAGACTATACATATATGGAGGATTTGTCAATACGGGCTGTTATTTCTTCAGCATCACCAGCAAATCTTTTGTAACCGCCTTTGTTCCAAATAATGAAGCTGCATAAACGGCAGCACCAACAGGAACTAGAAGTAGTACATTATAGTTTCCAACGAGGTCATGAGCTGGATCTCGCAATAGATAAACCACTGCTCCCATTATCAATGCGGACAAAACTGTTTTGGATGTGCGTCCGAGATGTATTTTAAATGGCAAGAATTTTTTCACAGTTACAAATACCAAAATGAAGACAAGAATTTCTGAAGCAACAGTTGTTAATGCTGCGCCTCTAAATCCAAGCCAAGGAATTATAAGTATATTCGCAACTACATTAAAGATCGCGCATGAACCGTTTATCCAGATAAGATGAGCTTGTTTTCCAATCGCTATTAATGTGAAATTGAAAATCACATTTACTGAAATCAAAACAAATGAGAATAGGACGATTTGCAATGCAGCGTCGGACCCAAAGAATCCTTCGGCGGCGTTACTTACAAAATCTGGCGTACTAATGACGTTGATTAAAGGCATAGCGAGTATTATCCCTCCAATGAGTAGAGGGATGCTCAGCATTAATTGGAAATCAAATGTTAATTGAATTATTTTTTTATAAGTTTCAGTTTTTTCTTTTATGTGTTTTGTTAACGTTGGTAACACGGCGTTCATAAAATAGATTGGAAGGAGAACAAGCGCTTCAAGCATTCTTGCTGCAACTCCATATAATCCGGCTTCTTCTCTTCCTCGCATGTTGAAGAGCAAAATCGCATCCGCTCTAAAATAAATGTTGCTTAAAAAGAGTGCGAGTCCGTAAGGCATTGCCTGCTTCAAAATATATTTCATGTAGTCTTTGTCGAACCTGAGCCTGATTGGTGTGTATCTTTTTACAATGTGAATCGTATAGAGAAGCATTGCGGTATTTCCAATCGCACCTGCCCAAAAGAGATGATAAAAACCTTGGAATGTATCGTGTTTAAAAAGAACAAATGCCACAAGAGCCATATATGAAACCTGCATAATTTTTCCGAAAATCACTCCTTTTGCTTGATACTGCATCTTATATTTTTCCTGCAAGACACTAGTGATTGTTCCATTGGAAAGCGCAACAAATGTAGCTGTTGTAGCGATCATAATTGCCCATGGGATTTGTGTGCCCTGATGAGAAGGAACCAGAAATCCACCAGTAATTACTCCAATTAGAACCAGAAATCCAATAGTAACTCGTATAGTCAAAATATTTCCAAGAATTTTCGGAATTCGATTTTCATCTTTCGACATCTCTCTAACGGCAATCGTGTAAAGTCCGAAATCTGCGATAATTGCAAATAGTGCAAGGAACTCGTAAACGTTCGTATATTCACCATATTTACCTACATCCAAATAAGAAGTGATAATTTTGATTACCACAAGACTAAGCAGGGCTGTTCCGGCACGGCCTGCGATTTGAAAGGCTGTATTGGATAGGATTTTTCGAGCTGTGGACATAAATTCTCGTACTTAAAAGTGTCTGCGTTACGATAGCAGAAATTAGCGAAAAGTTTAGCCCAACAAGCTTGACAGGGGGGAGGTTGGTGGTATTATTACTGCCCGTTTGTTTTTAAATGATAAATGGTGCCATTTAACAATTAATTTGCATGTTCACAAGGAGCGTCCTGCTTTTTGACTATTTTCATAGAAGTTCACATAACACCTAGAGATGATAGTCGGTAGGACTACTCTTTGTGGGATGTGGTGTAAAAACAACCAAGAACGGAACAACGATATATCAACCGAGGAGGATGGGATCATGAACCGAACGACTTTGATGGTAGTGGTGACGGCAGCTCTAATGGGCCTGACGGCGTGCGAACCTTTCATGGAGACGCCGGTGAGGCGGCCACGAGCGGTGAAGAAGGCTCCGGTGACTAAGAAGCCGACGTTCAAGATGGCGACGCCCCTGAAGGAGCTGCTCGCACAGTATCCCAAGCTGCGCAAGGCCAAGTTGAAGATGGAGAAGTCGGAGAAAGCGCTTGACGCCTGCGTTTTCACCATGGCGTCGAATAGCTTCAAACTCGACCGCCCCAAGGGTTGCAAAAAGTTTCAGGCCGGTATAGCTGTCCTTATAGATGACGTGAAGACAGTGAAGAAATGCATTGTCGACCTGAGAGACAAGTACAGAAAGGAGGTAATCGCTGCGAAAACAGATATGATTTGCAGTGCGCGCAAGAATACGCGTCTGTGCAAACGTCCCTTCGAGTCCAAGCTGGACTATTGGACGGCCCTCAGGAAGTATTACAGCACGGAGGTTTCTCATTGGAGCTCCATGCTGATTGCAAAGCGGTACTATAGGCGGAAATGCTTTCCCCTATCTCAAAAAGTAGATGGAGAAAGCGAGGTGTTCTACAAACTTTGCGTGACTATCCGCAAGAAGCGAGGAGAACGCCCCTTCAAGTTTAGCAGATACGATATGTACAGCCAGGGCTACATCAAAAAGAAGATCCGTGCGGCCTACGCGATGCTCGTCATCGCCGAAGGGAGGCTCAAGATCGCCAAGCGGGCTATCGTGGCCTTCAAGAAGCTGAAGAAGCTTCAGGACGACGATATTCCCTATACGCAGGGAGCTGTATCTGCCGCAGAGGGTCGTGCTGCTCGCCAGAAAGAGAAGAAAAAGCTGCAAGAGTTGCAGCATCAACTTCGCGAAACCAGGCGCACCCTGAGTCGCCTCCCCCCCCGGACTCCTGCTCATGCCTTCGTCGAGCAAAAAGCGAATGTCCATGCTTGAGCTTCGATAACAAACCGCCGTCATACACCACGCAAACCCCCACATATCGCTCCTAGAAGTTTCACGGCGTAACTTCTAGGACGCATCCCCCCTTGGTAAGGAGGGCTTTATAAAAGTCCGTTAGCATAATCATTCAGAATATCGTCGACTAAAGTGTATGGCACAGTAATATATTGCGGCCCGATTGCATATGGTCCCACAATATAAGGATCAAAAGTGAACCAAAGTCCATCAGTGTTGAAAACGAAAGCCGAATAATTAACCTCTTCTGGTGCTGCACCCTGCGTGATCCATTCAAGATCAGTGTATTCAAAATCAATCATCATTTGATCTGCAAGTTCTGGAATCACATAGTCAGAAAGAGTCACCAAGTACTCGCTATCTTCAACAAAAAGATCCACAAGCTCGATTTCTTTATTTTCTTGCATGTCGTAATTTAGAACACTCGTGTAGAAATTTGGATGAGCTGCTCCGGCACTATAATGCGAATTTCCAAACTGAATACTCGCAAGTTTTGTGCTAAGCGTGTGAATTTCATACGTTATATAAAGGCTACTTTTCCCAATATCTTCCAAATCTTCAAGATATGGCAAAGTTTCCTCAACTTCCGCCTTAAAAAAATCAATAGTCTCTTGAACATGATCTTCAATCACTTGATTTAATTTTGTCGCTCCGATTGTTTCTGGATATACAACGTAAATTGTATAATGCTCAGTTTCTTCTTCGATAGATTTTTCTGATACTCCCAAATCGGCGTCGGTAATTTCGCGAGCTTCTTCAACAACAGTCTCTTCAACTGGAGCAACTTCTTCTTGGGGTTCCTGCTCCTGTTCCGGTGTAATTGTTGGCGTGCATCCAGCAAATGCTAGAAGGATCACGAGGGGGATTAGTTTTTTCATTTTCAAAAGTTAATAATTTTTGCATCCAGGATTATATCACATACCATTGACGCACTACAGACCACACAGCTACTATTGACTCATGAATATAGTAGTTTTTGGAGCTGGCTACGTTGGACTTTCTACCGCAAGTTGTTTTGCGGAAATGGGCAATAAAGTCTCGTGCGTTGACATCGACAATAATAAAATAGAGAAACTTAGTAAAGGTCAAATCCCTCTTTACGAACCGGGATTGGAGGATTTTATTAAACGTAATCTCAAGGTAGGTCGTCTTTCATTTACGACGGATTCCAAGAAAGCAATTGAAGAAGCTGAGGTGATTTTTTGTGCTGTAGGAACTCCTCCAAAAAAAGATTATCAGCCCGATACAGAGCAAGTTGAACAAGTTGCAAAAGATGTGGGCAAGTATATGAATGGTTATAAAGTTTTTGTAATAAAGTCGACTGTGCCGATAGGAACAACCAAAAAATGTAAGGCGATTATTCAAAAAGAACTCTCAGAAAGGAACGTCGATCATGAGTTTGATGTTGCTTTCAATCCTGAATTCTTGCGTCAGGGCGAAGCCTTAAACGACACTATCAATCCAAACAGAATTATTCTTGGAATAGACAATGAAGAACCCGTTAAGCTTCTTTCAAAGCTGTATTATCCAATTCTTCGAACTGGCAAACCTTTGATGTTTACTGACCTTTGTTCGGCGGAAGTTACAAAATATGCAGCGAACGCATTTCTTTCAACTAAAATTTCTTTTATTAATGAATTGGCCCATCTTTGTGAAAAGACAGGTGGGAATATTAAGGATGTTGCTCAAGGAATTGGTCTTGATCCGCGAATTGGTCATCAATTTTTAAATGCCGGAATTGGTTACGGTGGCAGTTGTTTAAAGAAAGATGTCCAGGCGTTGATTCATCATGCAAAAAAGCACAATCACGAATTTAAGCTTCTGCAAGCGGTTGAAGACATCAATGAAAGACAGAAGACAGTCCTGATTGATAAGTTGCTTTCAAACATTCCTACTCTTGAAAACAAAAAAATAGCTCTTTGGGGACTTACATTCAAACCAAAAACTGACGACATGCGTGATGCCCCATCTCTGCAAATTATTGAGCAATTAAAAATGCATAATGCTGACATTCATGTGTACGATCCAATTCAAAAGGATCTCCCGGATGTCGTTCATTCCGCTAATTCTTTAGAGGCAGCCAAAGATGCCGACGCTCTATTAATACTTACAGAGTGGGAAGAATTCAAAGGTGTTGATTTGAAAAAATTAAAAACTGCTATGAAGGGAAACCTCATTCTTGATGGTCGAAATATGTATGATCAAAAAGCAGCGAAGCAGGAAGGCTTTAGATATGTTGGGATTGGAATTACGCAGCCCCAAGAATTTGATTAGTCAGATCCATCATAGTTTGAAAATCTTCTTCGCTCGAATGTTCATGTCCAAGAATATGCAACACTCCATGAACAAACAAAAATTTAAGCTCGGTTAGCAAGTCGTGATCCAATTTCTTGGCTTGTTTTGAGGCAGTATCAATTGAGATAAAGATTTCTCCAATCATATCTTCTCCTGGGAATTCATCACCCAAATAACATAACGAAATTACATCGGTAGGCTTGTCTTGTGCTCTTTGAGTCCTGTTGATTTCCTGAATAATTTTATCATTAACAAGAGTGCAGGTAATAAAATAATTCTTTCTGTTATCAATTTCTTTCGGAAAAATTTCCCTAAACTCAATATTAATAAGTTCAAGAATTTCTTCAAACAGAGCTCCTGAAAGTGGCGTTGTAGTCTCGTTGTAATATTCAAGATTTATCATTTGCGTGGTTGTTTTTTCATGTAGACGTCCAACATTTGGTATACAGCAATTCCGAAAGCAGTTGCAACGTTTAATGAGTTTGCACGTCCAAGCATCGGGATTGAAATTGCTGTATCAATATACTTCATTGCTTCGTCAGACACGCCATCGATTTCGTGCCCAACAACAAGTGCTGCAGGAAAGTCGCAGGAAAGTTCGGTGAAATGAACCGAAGGTTCTGTAAGTTCAAGCGCAACAATTTGTACTCCTTTTTCCTTTAATTCTTTAATTGCTTCAAGCGAAGTTTTTTTATACTCCCATGGAACCGTATCGCATGCACCAAGAGAAGTTTTGTCGATTTCACGTCTTGGCGGCATTCCAGTCATTCCACAAAGATATAGCTTCTCGGCCATAATTCCATCAGCAGTTCGAAACATTGCTCCAACATTATATAAGCTCCTAATGTTATCAAGTACTCCGTATATTGGAGTTCGTGGAAGCTTTCGCACTTCTTTTGCGAGCTTCTTTGTCTTTAAAATTTCCTCTGGTGTGAGTTTTCGATATTGCATGTCACCACTGTAATTAATGAATGCGAAATTGTCACCATAAAACACATAAAAAACACCCGTTGACAAATATGGACAACTTACGTATTATATGCACGACGAGTTTTTAAATTATGTCTACTTTATATGTCTACCCAAGCTACAAAATCTTTTGATACAAGCCGAAAAGAAGCGGCAGAAATACTCAAAGTGTCGACACGAACACTAGACAGGTATATTACCAACAAAAAACTGTCTACAAAGAGTATTGCCGGTAGAATTTTCCTAAACAGCGAAGAGCTTACCAATTTTTCGAAGCAAACAAGATCACATAAATCGATTAAAAGATCTGCTCCCAGGAAAGCTTCCAGGCCAGCAAAAGCAAAGCAACCTAAAAGGGTTCAAGAGTACGAGGATGATGATGTATATACAATCCCAGTAGAACAAGGTGACATTGTGTCCTCGGTTGAAGATCGAGTATACAAAAAACTTTATGAAGAAATTCGCAGTGATGTGAAATCATTTCAGCAAAGACTTGAAGGAGCAAACTATCGTGTTGGACAACTTGAGTCTGAACTTAAAGCTTCGGTGCCATTACTAGATCATCAGAAACTACTCACTGGACATAAAAAAGAACGATACAACAAAAGAATTCTTTATATATTACTTGGGGTTCTTCTTGCAGTTCAACCTGTTTGGATTATTTTAAGCTTTCTTTAAGCTCAACTAGATCTGCTCCATTTCGATGCGGTCTTTTTCTTCGAGCGTATATTCAAATTCATTAAACGCTCCGGTTATTCTGTCCAAAATTCCTCGAGGTGCTTCGATCGCTTGTTTCAAGGTCGCCTTGTCACCAATTGCGCTAAAGGTATATGGAGGAGTTAAAATAACGCTGTTTAACATAATTTGACCATTTGGAAGAGTGTCGAATCCTACTGTCGAATCAGTTAGACGAATATTGTTCACACTAATTGCCTCAGCCCCCGAAGCAAGAAGTTCATTTGTTAAGTCGGTAAGCCATATATCGCTAATCTCAGTTCCAAATTCAAGTTTAATTCCAGGTCCGTGTATAGAAACCTCACCCGCAATAATTTCATTTTTTTTGATGTCCTTATCAATTGATTCAAGTGCGAGTGCCTGATTTGAAAGGTCTTCAAGCTGCGCTTCAAGATCAATGATTTCATCTTCTAATTCGTCGTTACTTGTTTTTAAAATCTGGATCTTTCGGAAAACATTTTCGCTGCTATCACGTCCATCAGACGAAACATAAGATGTGTAATAGCGCGCCTGAGTCATTACAAGCAAACCAAGAACTAGCCCTGTAGTTAGCAGGATTGCCAGTTGCCCGAACGGTGTTTTTTTGTGACTTATAGACATATATTAAGTTGAAGAGTTATCTGTTTGATTAATGTACTTTAAACGAAATTGACCATTATAAATTGGCAACACAACATGAGGGGACTGTCGTACTTCGAATTGAATTCCATTCTCTTTCACACGTTTTTGAAGGTCGCTCAAAACACCTGGCTCCTCAAGACGGCGCAACAGTGAATTATAATCTCCAATTGCAGAAATCGAAAATGGCGGTGCTAAATGCGAATTATTTACTAAAAGAGTGTTCCCAACAGAGTTGATTGATGAAGTAGCAATAACACGTTGATCGTTAATTGAGATTCCTTCTACACTTAATGCCCTTAACAGATTCACCAAATCTCTAATGTCGGCAGCATAAATTATTCCACCTTCTTCATTAGTAATTGTCTCACGATCAATAAACTCACTATCATCAAGAGCAATAATGAAGCCATCTCCGCTCAAATCAGTAAGGCCAATGCGCTCTTTCAAATTATTAAGTGTTTCCAGGTTTGCCGTTTGACTAACCGATTGATTTTGCTCAAGACTTGTGTCGATTTTTTCACGAACAGATACGATTCGACTCTTAAGAAGAGCTTCTTCGTCAATATATGTCTTAACAAGATCTTTTTGCGCCTGCAATTGATCAAGAGGATAAGAACTACTCAAGGGTGTCACCGTTCTAAATTGGGCGGTCACTAAAATGCCCACAAGAATTCCGGTAACAATAGACATGATTTTTATCGTATTGCTCATAATAAGCTTGTTATAAGCACGGCAATCATACTAAAAGTGGGTAGAATTGTAAAATATGAAAAAAAGTCCATCTTTGGGGTTGACAAAATTTAATTCGATGCCCATAATGAGAACTCGGTGTAAATTAACTATAAATCGATTACAAAATGCGTAGATTTTCTGAGGGTGATGGAGCGCCAACCCGTGTTGGTCGTGTGCCCGAAAAAACCGGTGATGAACCTGAGGTAAAAAGAAGAAGGGATGAAAGTCTCGGGAGTTTGCGTATCTCGATGGGTTTAATCTCAGAAGTTGCGAAAAAAGTTAACGATAAAATTGATCTCGTAGATATTGATAGAGTAGAAGACAGAATGGAGTCGTTGAAAAGAGGAACTCAAGGACTTTCCAAAGAAGAGCTGCGTCGTAAAATTGCCAAATTAAAAAAGGATATAGAGGTTCCAGAAAGCTACATTGAGAGAGAAAGAGAAAGGATGGCTGCGCTTCCTAAATTAAGGGATACCGATGAAATAAGACTCAAAGGTCTACAAGCTGAAAATGTAAACGTCGAAGCACATAAAAGGGTCATTAAAGAGCTTAAAAGAGAGCTCGAAAGGCTAGTCCAGGCAGAAAAATAATTCTAAAGTTTTTATAAGAAATCCCTTCACACCATTGTTTGCTGGGGAGATTTGTGTAATCGTATTATAGTTGTGTGATTATAACTAACAGAGATGGAGCAAAAAACTAAACTTTATGGTTTCAAAACGACCCATAGGAGTAATTACAGGGGAGCATATCAAGTCTACTTTGCGTGGTCAGCGTTTCAAATCGCTTGCTGAGCAAGGAGAAGTTCAAAGTGTATCAAGCACACCGGATCCAACACAAGAAATGACTTATAAAGAGTGCATGGCTGAAGTTGAAGAAGTTTCTAAGGTTGTTGATGCTATTATTTATGGATGCAAAGGTATAGATCCTGATAGCGCCACACCAGGCGAATTGAGACGTTTATCGCAAAGTCTGAATGTGCTAGATAGAAATATCACACGCCTGGAAGAATATGGAAATGCTTGCCAACTACATGCACGTAGTGAAGCAGGACCTGTTGCTATGGCGAGTAATGCTCAGATTGAGCTTTATGCGCAATTAGAAACTGCAAAGGATGAAGATGAGATCGCAAGGATAAATGCCAGGATAGCAGCTTTAAGTGAAAGAGAATCCGAAATTAAAAATAAATTAAAGGGCATAAGGACGAAAATAGATGAAGCAAAAACCTTCCAAACCCAAACAAACGATAGGGTTGAACAAGTAATGCAAGGTGGGAAAAAACCAGATCTTGTAATTTCCCTTCCACAATTTGGTTAGAAAGGGTTAAATAGAGGAGAGATATTTTTACTTATGCATTTATGATTGGTGTATTTGATTCAGGCTATGGAGGATTAACTGTTCTAAAACCTCTTCTTGAAAAACTACCAGAGTACGATTACCTTTATCTAGGCGATAACGCTAGGACCCCTTACGGAACTCGTAGTGAAGATACTGTTAAAAAATATACAGAACAAGCTGTTGAATATTTATTTTCTCAGGGTGCTACTTTAATTATTACTGCTTGCAATACAGTTTCCGCACTTGGATTACGGCATGTACAGCAAAAGTATTTGCGTGATCAAAATGTAAGAGACAAAAAGATTCTCGGAGTGATACGTCCACTTGTTGAACATGCGGCAAAAGCAACAAAATCAAAACGTGTGAGCGTTGTTGGAACGCGCGGAACAATTCAATCTAGGGTTTATGAAACCGAGATAGAACATCTCGATCCAGAGATTAAAGTTTATTCGGAGAGCTGTCCCTTGTTGGTACCTTTAATAGAAGAGCACTGGCATGATAAGCCGGAAACAATGATGATTCTGAAGAAATATTTGCGCTCTCTTAAATCAAAAAACACAGATGTGATGATTTTGGGATGCACACACTATCCTCTGATATATAAGAAATTTGCAAAGATTATGGGGAAGAATGTGAATGTACTTGATTCGGGAGAAATTGTTGCGGAGAGCTTGGAGGATTATTTGAAGCGTCATCCAGAAATTGAAACAAAGCTTACAAAAGGTGGAGCGCGAAATTATGTTACGACCGATTGTCCTGATAGATTCAAAGAATTTGCGAATAAAGAACTGAGTTTGGATGTTAAAGATGTAAAAACTATCAAGCTATGGCAGTGAAAAAAATAAAAAAAACAGTAGTAATTTTTTTTGTAGCTATTGCCCT
>JBHPIO010000015.1:0-26960 GCA_042568575.1 Patescibacteria group bacterium
CATTTCGTTTGCTTTTGGATATTCAAACGAAGCCTTCTCATCGTGAACGAGTTTAAAATGAATATTAGGATATGCTAATGCCATAGCTTGAAAAACCTTTAACACATGCTGATATTCAGTTGAAGGTGTCTTTAGATATTTCTTCCTCGCAGGAGTGTTGTAGAAAAGATTTCGCACCTCAATACTTGTTCCGTCAGTACAAGAATACTCATCATGATTTTCAATCTTCCCGCCATTGCAAACAACTTTTGTTCCAATATCTGTATCATTCGTTTTTGTCTGTAAAGTAACATGAGAAACCGAAGCAATACTCGCAATCGCTTCTCCACGGAAACCCATCGACGAAATGTTAAAAAGGTCATCTGTCTCAGTAATTTTGCTGGTTGCGTGACGCTCAAAAGCAAGGCGCGCATCATCAAAATCCATACCTTTTCCGTTGTCTGTAATCTTGATCATTTCATCACCGGCACCAATAACTTCGAGAGTAATTCTGTCCGCGCCAGCATCAATCGAGTTTTCCAAAAGCTCCTTAACAACAGACGCAGGTCTTTCCACCACCTCACCAGCGGCTATTTGGTTTACTAGATTTTCCGGTAATATTTTTATGAGAGACATCGGCAAGTTAGTTAGATTTCTTCTTCAATTCATCAAGTTTCTGCAAAGCTTCAAGAGGCGTCAAGCTATTAACATCAATTGCTTCAAGCTCCTCTTTCATCTTGTTCAAGCCTTTTGTCTTACGTTCGAATTCTTCAATTAAAGCAGCGTTTCCAAACAAATCCATCTGATCTTCGTTTGTACGCTTCTTATGATCACGCGCTGTTTTTTGAACATTCTGATCCACAACATCCTCTTCGAGATCCTTCAAAATATGTTTCGATTGCTCTACAACTTCCTTTGGAAGACCCGCAAGTCTTGCCACTTCAATTCCATAACTTCTATTAATTCCACCTTTTTCAAGTTTATATAAGAACATTACACGGCCGTCTTTTTCCTTAACCGAAACACAGTAGTTTTGCGCATGCTGAAGGCTTTCTACAACCGAAATAAGTTCGTGGTAGTGGGTCGCAAACAAAGTCTTCGCCTGAATATTATTGTGAATATATTCAGTGATCGCCCACGCAATGCTCACACCGTCGTATGTTGAAGTCCCACGTCCAATCTCGTCCAAAATGATTAAACTTTTCGAAGTTGCATTGTTAAGAATATTTGCTGCCTCCTGCATCTCAACCATGAAAGTACTTTGACCTTTCACCAAATTATCTGATGCACCAACACGAGTGAAAATGCGATCCACAAGGCTGATTTTCGCCTTATCTGCCGGTACAAAACTTCCAATATGAGCCATTAAAACAATAAGAGCAGTCTGCCTTAAGATGGTAGATTTCCCACCCATATTTGGACCGGTAATCAGAAGAAGTCGATTCTCTTTTTGATCAAGATCGGTATCGTTCGGAATAAAGTCAGACGAAAAACTCATCTTCTCGACAACCGGATGACGGCCTGCTTTTATCTCAATACTTCCTTCTTCGTGAATTTCCGGCTTAACGTAATTATTGAGCATTGCCATATAGGCAAGCCCAGAAAGAACATCGAGCGTTGCAAAAACCTGAGCATTTTTTTGAATTTCACTTATATGTTTCAAGATTTCTTCGCGCACTTGCATGAAGAGTTCATACTCAATGTCGTTGATTTTCTCCTCGGCATTTAGAATTTTTTCTTCGTATTCTTTAAGCTCGGGCGTGATATAACGTTCCGCATTAACAAGTGTCTGCTTACGGATGTAATCCTCAGGCACATGCTGCAAATTCGCCTTACTAATCTCGATATAATATCCAAAAACCTTATTATATTTCACCTTCATAGACGAAATTCCAGTCCGCTTAATTTCCTTCTCCTGCAAATCCTTAATGAAATTTTTGCCCTCACGACTAATAGTTTTAAGCTCATCAAGTTCATTATTGTATCCGTCCTTAATCATTCCACCATCACGAACAATAAGTGGCGGCTCATCCTCAATTGCCTTGTCAACAAGCGCAATAAGTCCCTCAAGTTCATTAAATGAATTTTTAAGATGAACAAGAAACGGAGATTTAACCTGTTTCAATAACGCTTTAATTTCCGGGATTTTTTGAAGCGACAATTTGAGCGCCACAAGATCTCTCGCACTTCCTGATCCCAAACTCAGTCGAGCCATCACACGTTCAATATCAAGGACGTCTTTTAGAAGAGTTCGGAGGTCTGAAAGTAATCCAGAATTTTGAGTAAATTCTTCAATTGAATCTAAACGTCCTTGGATATCTTTTTTGTCGAGAAGTGGATGTGTAAGCCAAGATTTCAACAAACGTCCACCCATCGAAGTTAATGTCGAATCAATAACAGAAAGCAAAGATCCTTCCTTTTGTTGATCGCGAAGTGTGAATAAAAGTTCAAGATTTCTGAGCGTCGCTTCGTCCATCGGCATGTACTCACCCGAAAAGAAATATCTAACTTTCTGGATATGCTTTAGGTCGTTCTTTTGAGTCTCATAAAGATAGTTAAGCAAGAATCCTGCTGCATCCACAGCAGCTTCATGATTATCCAGTCCAAATCCCATTAACGATTTAACTTTCATGTGATCTTTCAAAGTCCCCTCGGCATCTTTAAATGTTTCAAAAGAGAAGAAATATGTGTGCTCGAATGAATCTTTGAGGATAGTTCCAAGATCGCTTTCGTAAATTTCGGGAGGCAAAATGCACTCAGTTGGATTAACTTTCGCAAGTTCAGTATAAATATCATTTTGAGTATTGATTTCAGTAGTCGCGAAACCTCCAGTTGTAATATCCGCATAAGAAAGGCCAAAAGTCTCACCCTTGCGAACAATACTTGCTACGTAATTATTCTGTTTCCCATCTAAAATAGACTCGCTAAAAGTAGTTCCTGGCGTTACAACACGAGTAACCTCACGCTGAACAATCCCCGGAAGTTTCGGATCACTAACTTGATCACAAATCGCAACCTTCTCACCGTGTTTCGTAAGTTTTGCCAGGTAATTTTCAATCGCATGATAAGGAACCCCACACAAAGGTATCTTCGAATCACCTTTGCTACGCGAAGTTAAAGTGATATCGAGAATTTTTGCTGCCTTCACAGCATCATCACCAAACATCTCGTAAAAATCACCCAAACGGAAAAGCAAAATACAATCTGAGTATTGCTTCTTTATCTCTTCGTATTGAGCCATCATCGGGGTCGCCATGCGCACTGAACAAGTTAAAAGCCTTAACAGGTTTCAACTATAGCGACGCACGCTTTAGACGTCAACATCATTAAGTAGCGGGAAAACGTCAATTGCAGGCTCTTCATATGGATGAACTTTCTTAATCGCTTCAACAACGCTTTTAACCTTATCAATAGGGCAAATCGTCTCGATTTTTTCCTCTTCAACTTGCTCTACAGATCCAGCTTTACCAACAAACGGTTTTGTTCCTTCAAGTCCTCTAAATTTCCCAGTGCCTTTTGTAGAGAACGAACAACAGTCATAATTTCCTATATGTCCCGCCCCACTTTCCGCGAGCACCTTGCGGATTTCGTCAGCATGAGTGCTCGGAGCAAAGACAGCGATTTTTGCGTATTTAAATTGCATATATCGATTTTACCACATGGCAATCTGCCCATCCATTTTATAACAACTCTTTTTGAGCGATTTCCTCCATGTACGCATTCGTTGCACCAAAGTACGTTTCTTTAAATTTGTAGGGAAGGCTTTAACGAACCAAAGTCTAGGAGCTTTTGATAGTTTGATATTCATGATTTTAGGGTTAACAAATATTATTCGTCGGGTAAATAAAGAGTTCGCCCTAGTCGGGCTCACGTTTGCGCTTCGTCTTAACTCAGCGAGAGACTCACTAACGTTCGTCTCTGAAAGAACGATAAGGTGGTTGGGCCACTAATTTTTAGAGAGGAGTTCGCTTTGCTCACGCTTGCGCTTCGCCTTAGCTCAGCGGGACACTCAGCTTCACTTCGTGTCTGACGGTAGTTAATAGTACCGTATCAGTCCTGCTACGACTCCCTGAATAGAAAGATCGTGTTCAGGATATATATCTTCATAGGCAGGGTTTTCGGCTTTCAAGAAAACTTTGCCTCCATCATTCATATAACGTTTAACAGTATTTTGATTATCAACAAGTGCAACAACAATATCTCCGGTACGTGGTTGTTTTTTCGAATTAACAACAACAATGTCTCCATCAAAAATACCGACATCAATCATGCTTTCACCAGTAACTTTTAATAGAAAGTGACCTTCTTCTTTTTTAACGATGTCCTGACCAACTTCATACCAAGATTCAATGTATTCCTCCGTTAGAACAGGGCCACCTGCAGGAACGAATCCAAGAAGAGGTAATTTGATCGTCACAGATTCAAGACGCTTTTTAACGCTATCAAGAATCTTAATTCCACGAGGAGTGTCATCTTTAGAAATGTACCCTTTTTCTTTTAAAGCTTTTAAATGCTTTAGAATACTATTGTCGGAACTAACCTGAAAATGTTCTCGCATCTCGCGGAGAGTTGGAGAAGATCCATGCTTCAATTGATATTTTTCAATAAATTTAAGCACTGCCTCCTGTTTTTCTGTTAAAACTTCCATAAGTAAAAGTGAGTGAGTGTACGCTCACATTGTAGGTGAGGAAACACTCACCGTCAAGACTATTTTATGTTTCTGATCTTTTCGGCTTTTTTATTTCTAATAAGCCACAAAAGGAACCATAGCGATCCACCTAATAACACAACATTCAAATATGCCAAATTGAAATCCCAAATGCTTGCAGACATGAAATAATTAAATAAAACATGCATAACAGCCGCGTAGATAAGTCCGCGTATCCATAATGGTTTCTTTTTCACTTTTCCGAGTACATAATAATAACCTGCTATGCCTGAAAATATTGTGTGCGCAAGCATTGTTCCGAAACCTCTAACAAGATAAGTCCCATAAAGCTCAGCACCTTTTTCTGCAAAAGCAATATACTGCGCAAAGTAGTAAACGTTTTCGACAAACGCAAAACCGAGAGCGATACAAACAGCGTAAATTACGCCGTCAACAATTTGATCCACATCAATAGCCCGATATTTCGTCAGCTTCATCAAGACACCGAGTTTCGCAAATTCTTCGAAAAAAGCGAGAACAATAAACATCCACGCCGCGTTCAAAACAAAGATTCCTTCGTACCTTTCAAAAATATACGCAACCGCGACAAATAAACCAGCAACAATCATTCCGAAAACAAATGCTTTAATTAAAAGCTTTAACGGCTCCGGCTCCCTGGAATCTTTAACATAATAAAAGTATCCCCAAAAAAGCACAGGAGGAAACGCGAGGAGGAAGATATTTAAAATCTTGATCATATAGTTGTCGTGAGAGATCGACGAAAACATTTCTACTCGAATTCGAAAATGAACTTCTTCTTATACCTCATAATAACAGCTGGCAAGAGATTAAACGGACTTTTAATCACGCTATTATGATGTCGAACCTTCTTGTTATAATCAGATGCAAGCGCAACAATCTCAAGAGCAATATCAGTAGTTTCCTTTTTAAGCTCCATAAAATTTGTGCTTTTCTTAAGTTCTTCATAAGTTAGTCCAAGCTGAATCAACTGCTTAATATGACTGCTCAAATCATGTTCAACAATCATTTTACTCGCACTGGCTTCTATATCTTTTTCCGCATGAGCGCGAATCTCGATTGTCTTATCAATCAACCCCTTATGTTTAGGCAAATCTGCTTCCGGCACAAATAGCCGCACAGTCTCAATTAAATTCGGCACAAGATCCTGACGATATTGAAGCTTATCTGCGAGGTTATACCACCTCAAATTAACATCATCGCGAATCGTACGCATATGAATGATTGCGACACTCGCAAAGAAGAGAAGAACTACAAGAATACCGAAACCAATAAAAATAGAATTATCCATACCTGCATTCTACCAATTTTTTTATTTATCCGCCAATGCTGAAATTGGCTGAACTGGATGCACTCCCTGATTTTCACTCACTTCCTGTTTTTCCTGCTTTAATTCACCCTTATCGCGTTTCCCCAGTCTACCTTTTATATAGTCACGTTTAAGACTGTTGATCTTTCTAAAGTGGTAGTCGGGATTTGGTACAAAAGGAATAACTTTTGTTGTTGATGTTGAAGATAGCGTAATCACAAGTGTTCCAAAGCGGAGGACACTTTTTATAATTCCATGCTGCTCCTTACGAATGTCCTGAATTTTTGGAAGATCAACTGCATCTTTAGAATCTTTTAGATAAAGAGATTTTTCAAGAAGTACAATTCGATAATTGGTAACAATCATGATTTCAAGAAAATATCGAATCATTCGAAGAAAGAAACGATGGAGATATACAGTGAAAACCGCAAAAATTCCAAATGCCAGTAGGGTACTAAAAAAGGAATCTTGTGATAAGAAGTTGAAGATCCCTTTGAAATAAATTGCGGTAACGGTGATAAGACTTAGGAAAATAAAAAATCCAATAAAGTCTTTTAGTAGGACAATCCAATGTTTGCGACAAAAGCATTGCACTTTTTCAGTTGCAAGCTGACCTTTAAAATGACGATTTGTATTATCCACATAACTCATAATGAAATATAGAAAGAAAATATTGTTGATATCACTGCCAAGCAGACCACTAAGCTAATGTATGCAACTTTTATATACCTAAGACGAAGAAATCCAAATAATAGAGTGTATTTGGACTCATCGAACTTATATCGATTAATATACCTGTAAAGAAGCTTCACACTAATGAAACAAAAAGTAACTGAGATAATCCCTATTATTGCAGTTAGCCAAACGAGCGACATATGTAAGAGTTGTTAAAAAACACGTCTCCCTTCACGCTTCGTTTCCAGATTTGTAATAAAGTTCCCTAGCCGCCTTTATCATATAACAGATGGGGGAAAAGTCAATGGGTTATAGCTATGCATGCGATGCAATTGATAAAGTGTCAAATTTGTGTTAAAATAGAACAATGTAATTAAGGATTTACATATGGCAGCACAAAGAAACAGAAAGCTTAGAGATAATCTGCAACCAGAGGATGTTCACACTTTGGCTGAATATGCGGAGTATTGTTATGAGTCTAATAGTGCAGAGGCTCAGAGGATTCAAAATGATGCTGACAAACAAGATTTACTCGCATCAAGTGACAGTTATCGTCAGTTAGCAGAAGAAATGAGAGATGCAATAGACAGAGGAACTCAATTTAAATCCCGAGGCGATTTAGAAAATCACTTTAATGCTAGAAGGGTTGACTTTGATAAGGATCCTATAAGGACTAGTTTGATTAATTCTGCAAGAAGATATTTTAATGAGGCACTTAATGTTGCATCAAAAGTTTCATTTGATGTTGTTAGAGGAAATCATGATTTTCAGACTTGGCGTCAAAGTAAACTAGATTCACATGGTAATTTTATTAGTGCATTAAGTCCGAGCGTACCTTTCGGTGCAGATCCGGCTACAATTCCAACTTATGTAGAATTGAGACAGATGCAAAGGGATCTTTATGATAGGGAGCAGAATGTGGTTGCTGCAGAACAAGATGCGGCTCAAAAAGTATTAGATGCCGAACAAGCAACAGTGGATGCAAAACAATTAACACAGGAAGCAGAGCAAAAAGATCAAGAGGCTGAACAAAAGAAACAAGAAGTAGAAGCAAAAGAGCAAGATTTGGTTGCTAGAGAAGCACAACTTGCGGCAGGTTTACAGCAATTGGCACAACGAGATCAAGCTCAAAATCAACGTGAAGATGCACTGAATCAACAAGAGGCAGGATTTGCACAAAGAGGTAGTGATTTAAATCAACGTGAGACCGATGCTTCACAACTTGAGGCTGGCTTGAATCAACGTGAACAGAATATCGGTCAGCAAGAAGCAGACCTAAATCAACGAGAGCAAGATATAGGTGATAAAGAACAAGTATTAATTACAAAAGGGGACGAAGCCCTTGCAAAAGAACGTGCCTTGGCAGCAAAAGAGCAGGAAGTAGCTGCACGGGAACAAAAGGCAAGACAGACGATGGATGAATTAGTTAATGACAGGAAAGAATTAGGAGAAAAAGAAGCACAACTTGCTCAGCGAGCAAGCGAACTTGATGCAAAAAGTGAAGCATTAAGGGTAGAGGCAGGTAGATTAGCTGCAGAAGATCAAAGGCTTCAAGATTTGGATGCGGAATTAACTCGACGTGAAGCAGCAATAGCTGGAGAAGGTGGTGAAACACCGACACCAGTTCCAACACCTGAGCCAGATGCTGATTTAGCGAAACTAAGAGAAGAATTACAAAGAAAAGAGCGAGAATTGTCAGCTCTTCAGGTTCAATTAGATGGTAAAGGTGCTGAGCTTGACGCAAGAGAAAGTACAGTACAAGAAATGGAAAGATTACTAGAAGATAAGAAGACAATGCTTGCTGAGCAATCGGCGAGATTAGATGCGAGAAGCGCAGAATTAGATAGACGAGAAAGAGAAATAGCGGGTAAGGGTGGAGGAACACCTACTCCTGTTCCAACTCCAGAACCAGAACATGGTCCTGACACGGGTGGAGGAGCGCCTGAACCAGATCCACTTCTACCGCCACATCCAAAGCCTCCGGTGCCAAAGCCAAAGCCAAGGCCGGAACCAGAACCAGAACCAGAACCAGAACATGGTCCTGACACGGGTGGAGGAGCGCCTGAACCAGATCCAATTCTACCGCCACATCCAAAGCCTCCGGCGCCCAAGCCAAAGCCGGGAGTAGCAACTCCTGCTCCAGAACCAAAACCAGCGCCAGAGCCAGAAGGTGGTGAAGCACCTGAACCAGCTCCAAAGCCGGCAGGACCGACACTAAAGCCGGGTGTAGCGAAACCATCAGGTGGAACTGAGCCAGAACCAGGTGCGGCAACTCCAACTCCAGCACCAAAACCATCTGCAGGTATTAAAGGAACAGGACCCGCAGAAGCTGCTCCAGAAACAACAACAGGATTAGATTTAGGTCCACATATTGAATTGGTAGAAGGTGTTATAAAGGTGCCAGTTGATAATTATTTTGAATCAAATAAGCGACCTGAGAACAAGGATAAGATTTTCGACTTCATGGATAAATATCGAACAGAGTTTCCTAAAAGTTTGCGAGAGAAACTAGGAGAGTTTGCTCGAGAAAAATCAGAAGGATTATCAAGTGCAGAAATAAGCGCACAAGTGAAAGCAATAATTCTTGAAGAAATGAAGCAAAGAATTAATGACGAATTATCAAGTACCGAAGAATTTCAACCAAGTGAGAGAAATGATTTTGCGGACAAGGTAGATGGAGTGCTCAAAGTACTAGGAGTGAGAATAAAAGGATCAGATGAAATAAAAGAATATTTAAAAGCTGACTACGTGAAAATGTGGTCGGAATTTAGCCGAACAATTAAAGAAAAAGATTACAAAGCAGAAGAATTACAACGATTTTTGTCTGATTGGGGAAGTGATAAACAGCCTGGTAGATTTGTAAGAGCAATCACTGCTGATTTAGAACGCGTGGGTGCCAAATTAGATGAATCGGAACTTGGTCAATTACAAAAAGAATATAACGCTTTAAAAGGTGATTTTGCATTTTGCAAAAGTTGTATTGAGTATACTGGGAAAGATTGGTTTGGACGCACAAAAGAAGATTGTATTCGAATATGGGGATTAAATGAGGATGCATGGGATGGGATTGGATCTGAATTGCCAGAAGAACTGGAAGAGGAATCGGGTGATGATGGCGGTGATACAGGCGGAGGAGCACCAGCTCCAGCGCCAACAGGAGGTGCAAAACCAACTCCACCACCGGCAGCAACTGGACCGATTCAACCAACACCTCCACCAGTTTCTCCACAGCCTGCTCCGGCACCTGAGCCTGAGCCAAAACCAGCGCCAGGCCCAACAGTGACAGATATAGAAGGTGAAGAACCAACTCCACCGCCAGAGGTGGATGTTAAAGGAGCAACAACTGCAGTGGCGCCAGAAACTACAACTGACAAAACTCCACTCAGAGAGATTATGGATGCGGCAGGAGAAACAGAGCCACCAAAAACACCGAATCAAGTTCTCAAGGAAATTTTAGACAAAATACCTGCAACTTGGCCTGAACTTAGAAAAAAAATAAACGAAATTGAAATAAGAAAAGGGGAATCTTTAGCCGACTTGGAAAAAAAAGTAACCGAACTTATATCTCAAAGTATTACTATTTACTGGATGGAAAATTGGAATGGGCGTTATTTAAAAGGGGAGACAATCCCAAATGATGAGCGGGAAAGAATAGTTAGAAATATTAAAGGTACTTTGAAAATAATAGGCTTTCCGGCGGAAATGGTACCGAATTTTAGTAGAGAAAATGAAAGAGAATTCTTGAGACCGGTATTATTAGAACCGATAAAAGAAAGATGGATTCTATTTAAAGACTGGATAGAAAATCCTGATCCAGCAGAGGTGAGACTTACCAAATTTGATTCGAATTTGCGTAATTATGTAGGAAATGACTTGGAAGAATTGAATGCAAAATATGAAGATATTGAAGTAACTGATGATGAAATAGCAGCTTTAAAAGCACAACATGAAGCTTTATTAGATGATAGAGACTTTAGTAAGAAATGTATTGAGACACCAAGAAATTCAGGAAGAGATTGGAATTACCGTACAATGGAAAGCTGTATTAATTTATGGGGAATTACTCAGGCAGACTGGGAGGCAGGAAGATTATATCCAGAAGAAGAACCAGTAGATGATGGAATTGATACAGGTGGGGGAACGCCAGAACCAGAACCGGCTCCTACACCACAGCCAGCTCCAGCTCCTGCACCGAAACCAGAGCCTGCTCCGGCACCACAGCCGCAGCCTGAACCAGAACCTGCGCCAGCTCCAGAACCGCAACCCGAACCAGCCCCAGCCCCTCAACCTAGTCCAGTTCCGCCGGCAGGTGAAGTTCAACCAACACCTCAGCCTCCGGTTGGCCCAACAATTATCGGTACGCCACCTCCAATAGGTGGGCAACCAATTCCGCCAGCAGCGCCAATTCCAGCGCCGGCTCCAACTCCTGAACCCGAGCCAGCACCGACACCTCCACCGGCAGCAGAAGTCGCAGGTGAAGGCCCGTCGCCAGCTCCTAAAGCACAAATCGTAGATGGCGCAGAAGAAGAACCACCAACTCAACCTGAACAACCAGAAGAAGAACCAGGGCTGGGACCAAAAGCTCCACCAGCATCTCCTCTAAAACCAGGAGGCGGAAAAGCACCGGAACCGGAAGGCAAAACAGCAGGAAAACCTGCAGATGTTGAACCAGAATCTGACGTAAGAGGACAAGGCCCGGAAGGCTTAGGAGAAATGAAAAGAGATGCGGAAGTTAGTGAAGAACGAGAAGCAGTAAAAGTATTAATTGCTACACTTAAAGGTCTTAAAGCAAATCAATTAAGAGAGGCAGGGAAATTACTAAAAGGGGAGAAAAAAGGGCTTAGAGATATTGATCGTTTAGAAACAATCGCAACTTTAGTAAAAATCTTTGACTCTATAAAAGGTTTCTCAAAACAAGATCAGAGTGAATTTGAAGAATATCTTGATCAACAAGCAATCGACCTCCCTGAAAATTTAGAAACTGTTGAGGCAGAAGCAAAAGCTCTTTATGGAAAATCTATTCCAGCAGTAAACGATGCAATCGGTAAATATTTAGAGGCAATCAAAGCAATCCGAAGGGAAGGTCTAAAAAAAGAAGCCGCTACAGCTGATTTAGACGAAGATTTCACAGCTGCTCCAGAAGGCTCTCCAGAAGCAGAATTCAAAAGAGCCGGCACAACAGACGTCGCTGGTGTATTGAGAGAGTACGATGTTCTTGAAGCAACGCAGGAACTTGAAGCAGCAATGAAGACTATTGAGCCGTTTGTTCTTAAAAGGATAGGTAGCTTACTAGAAAAAGGTCAAACTCATGAGCATGCATTTCAATTAAAACACCTACTATCTTCTCTTATTAAGTCACTTAATAAATTATATGAATTAGATCGAGAAAAATGGAGTGAAGAGCTTTTGTCGGATATTGATACTCGATTGGCAGGAATATGGGCTAATGACGCAAACGAAACGAAATTCCTAGAAGATCTTGAAATTTTGAAAGGAGTTGATAAAACATCTTCAACTGCATTATTAGCACTTTTCAAACTAATCAAAGCACTTGAGGCAAAAGGCAAAGCGCCTGGTTCAAAAAAAAAAGCTGAAACGCCGGAAGTAGAGCCATCATTTGAAGAAAAACTTGGAGGCTTGGATTTTAAACGAATCCAGGCAGCGCGAGATGCAATTTCAAAATCTGATCCAGATAACGAATCTTAAATGACTGAAGAACCACAAGGACAATTAGATGATGTTCTGGAAAAACTACAAGCCTTTGAAGGCCTGGATTCAGACCAAATTAGCCAATTGCTTGCAGAAAACGCTGAAGCATTACCTCAAGATTTAAATCCAATCAGACAAGAAGCAACAGAAAAGCTAGCAGAATTCGACGACGTTCTAGATATTGTAAATGGCTTCCTTACCGCAGTTCAACAAGTTCGTGATGCAAAAGGTGAAGCGCCACGTGCAGCAGATACAGGTGCAGAAGAATCCGAAGAAGCAAAGATCGAAAGATTATCTAGACCAATAATAGCTGCATGCGAAAAGGTAAGGGAAAAGTTTAAACGTATCACAATTCTCCCACGTACGTTGTTTGATGAGATTAGATCTGTTCTTGGTGAAGAATATGAATTTATAACTGATTATCTGTTCCATTATGCCGTTATTCAAAAAGATGGTTATTCGTTTTTATTGCCAAATCCTCGTTCGATAGGAATTCAAGATCTTACTTATTCTAATTATGACATTATAGACTTAGGAGATCATAGCTGGTTGCAAGACGATCACGAATTGTTAAAACTTGCATATTGTGAAACCAAAGATTACAAAGGTGAAAATAGCGAATTTGTAAAAGGACTTATTGATAACAAAAATCCTGAGGCAGAATTAAAACGGGTTGTTTTAGAATTTATACGGGAATTAGAAGGGAATGAAATTCCGGATGATTTTGATGCAAGGAAAGAATTTGAAGAAGCAATGGAGTCTGTTACTTCTGAAAAAATGTGGACTGTTTTAAGAAATTTTCAAGTTGATCACAGTGAAGAAGATGTGGGCAAAATATTGATTTCTTTAATGAATAATATAATTGAATTATCCGAAAAAAAATTAGAATTAGAGAGGCTATTGGAATTGTCCAAAATGGCTTTTAAGCATCGTGTTCATACTTGTGACAGAGATGACTTCGGTGGTTTAGTAGATCACTTAAGGAAAATTAATGATGAATCCCCTGAGTGCTCAAAGGCGATATTAGCCTTGCTCAAGGTTTATTTGAGAATAAAATCTGACTATGAGTCTGAAGCAGCCCCAAAATCTGAAGAATCAGCAGAAACCGCAGAAGAACCAAAAAAGCTAGTATTCCAGCAATTAAAATATGGGAAAAAAGTTCAATATTCGGGTGGCCCTATTGTAAAGGGTTATGATCACGACCCTACTGGGGCATCAAAAGACTTTCCATTTAAACGTGAAGAATGGCGAGCTGTTTTCCCAGGGGTTCAAGGCTACAGTTCCAATTACCCATGGGAAGATGAAGGCGGCCAAATTCTTGTAAAGGAAATGGAACAAGATGGGCAAAAATATATTGTTTGTCAAAGATATAAAATGCGTTCAGAAGGTGGCGACAGTGGACGTGGAAGAAATTATCATGAGCAACACTATATAGCAATTCCGGCAGAAGAGTGGTCAATTGCTGCTATTCCAAAACTTGCAGAAGTGTTAAGCACAACGCCAATTCTCCA
Organism: Patescibacteria group bacterium; assembly: GCA_042568575.1. GTDB lineage: Bacteria > Patescibacteriota > Gracilibacteria > UBA1369 > PNNO01 > JAJRYP01. Next base: position 13,871 of record JBHPIO010000015.1, read on the forward strand.
GGACGATGATAAGAATTGGGAAATGTCGCCTATCGAGATTGAAGTTCCATTTGCAGATACAAAACTTCCGGAAGGTTGGTTTGATGAATATGTTCAGGATTTGGTTGCACATATTGTTTCAGGAAAACCAATACAACTAGCGGATCCAGATATGAGCGAAAAAGAATTCTTGCAAAAGTTATACTATGCACTTTTGTGCGTTCCTCTATCAATTGCAAGCAAAATAACTTTTGGTACTGGACTTTATGATGAAGGTTCCAGATATAACGCGGATATTGCTCATTGTCGTGAAGCATCATATACCGGCGTAAGAAAAGTAGGCGGCGAATGGAAGGCATATTATGAGGGAGAAGATAGAGATGCTGCACGGAAAGCATATAATGAAAAAGCTAAAGATGATGAATTTGGAGGAAAATATATTAAGCATTTGAAAAAAGTAGGCGTAGATAAAGCCGAACAATTAAAAGACGTATTACAAGCAGTTCCAACCTTGCTAATAAGACGATCAGCTTATAAACGTTTTGGAATGAACCCAGATACAAGCGGGGAAGAAGAGCTTGTTAAAGAGTGGGTGGAGGTGAAGGGTGCAAGTAGGGAAGCTCCAGTAGAAGCAGCCCCAGAATCCGAAGAAGCAAAAATCGAAAGATTAGGGAAACCAATCGCTGACGCCTGGAATAAAGTAAGACAAGAAAATGATATGTCCGTGCAAGGTATGGAAGAGGAAGCAATGAATAATCATGCGAATGAAATGATCAACAAGGTATTAGAAGAATTAGGCGATGAATATGAACTTATTGGAAGCCACATTATAAATGCCAACATCAGATCGGGAGATTATATCTTTATGATTACAAGCCCGGCATATGATGCTATTTGGCAGAAGACCGGTCCATATCAATCCTATGAATTGATTAACAGCGATGATGAACTTTATAACCTTGCAGCAAACTCTAAGCTAGTTAAACCTGCCTATTGCAAAGTTGAAGATTTCAGAAACCAACCTTTTAAAGACGATATCTACGAAAAAGGCTTAATAGACGTCAATCCTGAAAGAGAGGTTAAAGGTGCGCAGTCGGAAGCTGCAGAACTAGCAGAAGAGGAAGCTAAGTATACAAAGATACTTATGGATGCATACGAGGAAGTATATGCCGAAATTCAGGCTCAAATTGAAAGTGATCCAGACTTACAAGGAGTCGAAGGAAGAGAGAAAAGAAATATTCTTGAAAGTCCAAATAAACATTACCAACTAAATTTTACAAATTTGCTTTATGAAAAATTCCCAGTAGAGTTCCCAATACACCCTGGCTACTATTTCGGACACCTTATTCTCCCATCCGGCAGAATGTTGGTTTTTTATAATCCGTTTTCAACAAGACATATAGTAGAGGTAAGCAAATACTTTGAAGGAACAAATGGCGAAGATGATTTTGATATTAATGAACCACTTGATTACAAAATGCTTAAGCCGGCAATTATTGATAAAATAGATTGGGAAGATCCTAAATTTGCTAGATTTAAAGCTCTCGGGCCTACAAGGGATTCACATACTATCGATAGTGGACTATGCCATGTTATATCTCCCGGGTTAGTTGAAAGTAGGAAAAAAGAAGATGTTTAATGAACAAATTTAAAAATACCCCTTCAAAACCTCCACAACCTTATTAGTCCCCGCACTCTCTTCTTCAACATGATGCTTTCCTTTAACAAATCCCTCAAAAGGAAGGATTTTTGCAATCGCATCTTTTAAACGCTTACCATCAAACTCGTCATTTGGGATAATTTCAGTATTATCTCGAACTTTTTTATAAGCCATCGCATTTAACATTTGCTCTCCGCGACTCGCTGCACTTCCAATTGGTACTAAAATTGTAGGAATTCCAAGCGCTTCGATTTCCGCAATCGAATTCGCACCACTTCGCGAAACAACCAAGTCGGTAATTGCGTAGTAATCTGCGAGCTCTTTATCAACATATTCAAATGTCTTGTATCTGTCGCGCAACTTATCATCCAATTTAACTGCCTTAGGCAGCTTTCCTTTCCCGCAAATGTGAATCACCTGATAATGCGGCACCAAATCTCCAATCACGCTAAAAACAGCCTCGTTAACCTTTTGCGCTCCCTGACTTCCACCCATCACCAAAACAGTCGGAAGAACTTCATCAAATCCTAAAATCGAATGTCCACTAGAAGCATCACCTTTTAAAATATCTTCACGAACAGGATTTCCTGTCACAATTTTTTCAACATTAGCCGGAAAATGCTCGGCACTTTCCTCATATGCCAGACATAATAAACTCGCCTTTTTCGCTGAAAGCTTATTTGCCAAGCCAGGACTCGCATCCGACTCATGAAGAACTATAGGAATCTTAAGCCAATGAGACGCGTAAATAACCGGCAAACTGACGTATCCACCTTTGCTAAAAACAACGGCGGGTTTAAATTTTCGCAAAATAAAATAAGCACTCAAAATTCCAAATGGCACTTTAAAAAGATCAATAAAATTCCAAAGAGAAAAATAGCGACGTAACTTTCCAGTCGGAACAGATTTATAATCAAACCCCAAAGCAGGAATCATTGTAGCTTCGGGACCCTTCTTGGATCCGATGTACAAAACTTCAATTTCAGGAAGCTCTTTTTTAAGTTTGTTTAGTATAGCGACGTTCGGGATAATATGTCCCCCCGTGCCCCCTCCTGTGAAAACGATGCGTTGCATAAGTAGTTGCGTGTTTTGAGATATTTAAAAGAATTCCGATTCCAACTAATGTTGATAAGATTGACGATCCACCGTAACTCACTAACGGCAGTGTGATTCCAGTAACCGGGAACAAGCCAGTATTTACGGCAATATTAATAAATGCCTGAACAATAATCCAAGTTGTAATTCCGGCGGCCAGCAACATGGCAAACCTGTCGGGGGCTCTATTTGCGATCATAAAGCCACGATATGCAATAACAACATATGCTATTACAACCAAAAATATTTTCAAAAAGCCCAGCTCCTCAGCTGACGCTGCAAAAATAAAGTCATCCGAAGCCTGTGGAAGCCAGTACGATTTCTGTACACCCTGAGTTAAACCTTTTCCCCAAAGCCCTCCACTACCAACGGCAATATTTGCTTGCTCAGACTGCCAACAATAATCCTCTACACACTCCTTATCCATCGACATAAAGGCGACAAAACGCTCTCTTACGTGAGTAACATTAGCGACGACCATCATGGAAATTAAAATAGCCGCAAATCCTCCAAGCAATAAATGTCTGTAACGCGCTCCCGCCACAAAATAAATCGCAACAGAAACGAGAGCTATAACTAAAGTAGAACCAAGATCCGGCTGCAACACAATCGGCAGCAGCATAATCGTGCTAATAATACAAAACGGAATAAATCCGTACTGAAAACTTCCCACATCCTTACTCTTTTCATCCATCCATCTGGCCATATAAAAAATCAGGGCCAGCTTGGCGTACTCAGCCGGCTGCAGCGAAGTATTAAATACCACAAGCCAACTTTTTGCGATCGTATTATGACTCGAACCAAAAATAAGCGCGAACAAAAGCAGCAAAACCATCCCCGCAAAAAGATGCGGTGCCACTCTTCTCCAAAATCTATAAGGAATTTTTGCCACAACAAGCAAAGCCACAATTCCGATAAATACCCTCGTAATATGTTTCTTAAACAGAAGATAGCAATCAACGCCTTCCTGCTCACAGTTCGGATACAAAATGTCAGGCGCCGAAAGCTGGATCGATTTCGGGACACCAATACTCGTTATCATCACAATCCCAAAAAGGAGCAATGCAAACGTTACAATTAAAAGAACTTTGTCTGATTTCGCTTTCTGCATAAATAGTCTTTAGTCGGGTCAAAATTTTACATGATTGTTGTTCTTGCGGCAATGCCTTGTTATACTAAACCCACTATGAAAAAAGTGCTCACATTAAAGACCGTTGGATTTTTTCTTCTCGCAGCAATTGTCATTTTATTTCTTGATAGAACTGTCAAAGAATTAATTTTGCAATACTTCACGAGCGATATCGAAATAATCCCGAATTTCTTCAAAATCACGTCTCAGCAAAACACCGGAGTAGCTTTTGGTATCCAACTTCCTTATGTACTTCAGCTCGTCCTATTCCCGATTCTACTGATCTTCGGATTTTACGTTGTCACAACTCAGCTGGATTTCAACAAACTTTCGGTTCAAATTATCTCAGGATGTATTGCTGGAGCAGCTTTAAGCAACTTTATCGATCGCGTTATTTATCAACATGTGGTCGATTATATTGCAGTTAGTATCTATCCAGTTTTCAACATCGCAGACGCGTTTATTACTGTGGGGATCTTCCTTCTTGTCGTTTTTTATGGTAAAATAAAGAAAGTTTAAAACCCAAAATATGGAACAAAATCAGCCAGTTGCAGCACAACCTGCACCAGAAACAAATGAACAACCAAAATTCACATTTCTTCAATTAATTACACGAACAATAGCCGCTTTTGGAGGCGGAGTTGCGGGAACAATCGCTTTATTGATCATTTATATACTAGCGAGCTCTGTTTTAGTGCCAGTTTTAAGCGCAGCAGAAGATTCTCTTGATGCTAGCCCACTATTCATTTTCGCATTAATGGGAATGGTTTTTGCTTCAACACTAGTTTCAAACTTACTCGCTCCATTATTCATTTCATTTACACAAAAAGGACGATACGCGAGAGTAACAACATCAATGTTCCAGATTTTCATCAGTAACGTTGTAGTTTTTGTTATCCTTGTTCCAATTTACCTTTTTGCAACTGGAATTAGCGCGGAATTCACATCATTTGCGGCAGGTCTTCACATCGCATTCAGCGTACTAGCAAGCGCAATGATCTTCGAAATAATCTCAAATTACAAATACGCTTTACTGGGAGTTTACAGCACAATTTTCGCAGTACTCGCAGGACTTGTTTTCAATATAATTCTATTTCAGGCAACAGGAACAGCGACAGTACTTCTGTTCGTAGCCCTTCCAATTTTATGGGGAGGCGCAGGATTCCTATACGGTATTTTCACAATGCTATACCAATGGGTTGTTAGCACATGGGGAACAGATTACCTCTCCACGACTCAGGAATACTCAAAGGATTACGGCGTAGCCGAAGAAGCAGTAGAAACACTTGTAGATATCCCGGCACCAGAAGATACAGAAGGCGTAGACTTTTTACGAAAAGACGACGCTCCGGAAACTCCAGAAACTCCGCAGGCTCCTGAAGAAGAACAAATTCCGCCACAAGCTTAATTGAGATGTTCTCGGATCGCATCCTCCATTTCTTTTCGAGGTGCCTCTTCGCCAGTCCAAATTTGAAAACACGCAAACCCCTGATTAAGCAACATTCGATCACCGGTAATCGTCTTAGCCCCGGCATCTTTCGCATCTTTTAGAATTCGAGTCTCTAGCGGCGAATAAATCATTTCCATCACAGTCATTTCTGATGTGAGGCTTTCTCGTGGGACAATCTCGACTCCTTCCGGCTTGTTCATTCCCGCAGATGTCGCTTGAACAACGATTTGTGAATTATATTTATTGAAGGATGAAAGTGCATCTGCCTTGCAGTTGAATTCCTTAGCAAGCTCTTTCGCATGTTCCATGGTGCGGTTCAGTATCACAACTTCAGCAGCATTACTCCTTTGAAGCGCAAAAACAGCAGCGCGCGCAGCTCCTCCAGCACCCAAAATTACGGCTCGCTTCCCTTCAATCGAAGTAACTTCCTCAATAGCCCCTTGAACCCCCTGCCAATCCACATTCGTCCCATGTAGCTCGCCGTCTTTATTAACAATAGTATTAACAGCCCCTATTGTTGTTGCTACATCATCGATGATGTCCAGTAGCGGCATGACGTTTTCTTTATGCGGTGTTGAGACATTTAGGCCTTTAATGCCTTCGTCTCGCACTCGTTGAATAAACTGCTTTAGATCCTCGGGTGGAATATCAAAACGTTGATACTCAGCGCCTAAGTTCAGCGCTTTAAACCCTGCGTTATGCATTGCAGGAGAAAGTGAGTGTTTGGTCGGATGTGCAAGAATTCCGTAAATATCCATGCGTTCATTTTAGGTGAAAGTGGGCTTCCCGGGAAGTCGAAAAATGGGTACGTCAAATTTCCTATTCTATAGTCGTTTAGCGCGATTTGGTATCCAGTAAGTCGAGGGTACCGGATAAGTACGATGTATCCGGTAAGTGGGAGGTACCGGATAACCCAGGTTGAAAAAAACCTCATTTTTTGCTATAATTAACAGATTAAAAAACAAAAATATGCTCGATTTCTTACTAAACATACAAACCGCATTTGCTCAGGTCACTACAGGATCTGTAACCGGCGAAACAGAAACGCAGCTTTCAGGGCTATTAGAATTTTTCCTCATAAAAATTCCTTCCTTTATTGCAGCAATCATTGTTTTCGCACTCTTTTACCTGCTTTCAAAGGCCATAAAGGGGATTGTGGAATCAAGACTTTCGCAATCATTGGAAGAAAATAAGGAAGTTCAGATACTTGCAGGACGAACAGCAGCAACAACAACCGTTATCATCGGTGCGACAGTAGCGTTAAACATCGCGGGAATCGACCTGACAGTGATAATCGCTGCAGCCGGTTTCGGTGTAGGTTTCGCTTTAAAAGACATCATAATAAACTTTTTTGCTGGAATAATGATCCTTGCGCAGAAGCAGTTCACAATTGGAGACTTTATTAACGTAGAGGGCACAATCGGAAAAATCGTAGAGATCCAAACTCGTGCGACTATCCTTCAAGCTCTTGATGGAACAAAAGTAGTCGTGCCAAACTCGGAACTATTCTTAAAACAAGTTACCAGCTACACAAGCAACGCATTCAGACGAATCGAAGTAGTGGTTGGTGTTGAATACGATACAAACCTCAACCAAGCAGTTGAGACATGTTACGCAGCAATTAAAGGAACAAATGGCGTTCTAATAGAGCCAAAACCAGCGGTTCTTGTAGATGAATTCTCGGATAGCTCGATCAGTCTAATCGTTCGAGCGTGGGTAGAATCACGAAGCGGATGGCTTCAAATAAAGAGTGACCTTGCTGTAAGCATCAAAACAGAATTTGATAAAGTTGGTATTGGCATTCCATTCCCAATCCGTACAATTGTTTATGATAAAGATGCTAAGGCGGAAAAAGCAGCAAAGCCAGCATGGGTTGCGCAGGAACCAAAACTGGAAGCAGTTCCAGTCCCAGCAGAGCCTCAAGTAGCGCCAGCAGCTCAGGCACCAGTTCAAGGTCAAGCAGTCCCAGTAGCGCCAGCTGCACCGGCAGTTATACCGCAGGCAGTAACAAAACCTTCAAAAGATCAGCCGGGTTCAGCCTTCCTAATTGGAAATCCAGAAGATAAAAAAGAATCTTAACCTTTCGTCCTCTCGTTACTTTCATAAGGACTCATCAGTACCGTTTTTAACGGTAGAGGTTGGGGACTAGTGTTCGGAATCGCGGTCTATAAGACCGGCCTACTTGACGAACGTCCCCCTTTTTTTGTTGGCAGTGCTCCTGTCCCCGAGTAGGCGAAGCATCGTTGCCGGTGATTACCTCACTATTGGTGCCGGCTTCCCGACTCTATGACATAACGCTGTGAGGCATAACTGACGGTACCTAATTGGGGTGCAAATCATGATAATTCATGCTTGCCCTCCTTTCGTAGTGAAAGTCAGTTCCTCATTTGATGCGCTCAAACGGGGACAAAAGCGATTTTGTTCATTGGCACCTCCTATATGCACATATTATTTTTAACATAAAATACGAAAGATGTCAATGCTCGTTGGAATTACACTAATTTTATCACATATTACAACTTTTTGGTTGATAAAAGTCCATCGTGGTGCTAGTTTGTTGCCCGGTATTTTTAGAGATATAAAGAAAAACCCTCATCTAAGATGAGGGGAAAAAATTCAATTCTATCAATCGAGTTTATTAGAAAAACGACTGAGAATCATGCGAATTTTGTTTTTGTTTTACGGTGACCAGTCCATATTTTTGTTTTTGCTTTGCTTTGGCATAGTTTTTAGTCGTGCCACCGACCGTCTGTTTAGTGTGCGATCTCAAGTAACCGAAGCTACAAGGATGCACCAGACAAAAGTGAGCGGTCCAGTTGGTCAGGAAAGGGCCATCACAGAGCAAAAAATGAAACCAATTGAAAACTTCAATTAGTGCACACTTTCTGCTATGCTTATCGCGGTCTGATTTTCAAAGGTCTGATACTAGGCTCGACAAGGGCATCATATAATCTGTATCTTTTATCGAGCGTTTCATGTCAGTATATAAAATTAGCCCACGCGAGTCAAAGTATACGCCTAGACACATTCTTTAAAACCATTGTACGTTGGAAATAAAAGGAGTAAAAACCCGCATAATAAAGGAGAAAGACGACCTTTTCGAAGTCTTAAAAGAATCTCTAAAAAAGAGCAAAATTAAGCTCAAAGAGAAGGATGTTTTAGTGATCGCATCAAAGGTTTTAGCCGTTACTCAAGGCAGAGTCGTGCCGGTAAAAGACCTCGACTACAAGAAAGGTCATTTAAAAGAGATAATTCAAAAGGAAGGCGGCATGCTATTCGAAACAAACTATTGCTGGTTAACCTTTAAAGATGGACACTTAATCCCAAACGCAGGCGTAGACAAGTCAAACGTAGAAGAAGGCAAAGTAATTCTCTGGCCAAAAAACATAATAAAGGAAGCACGAGAAATCCAGGAAAAATTACGCAAAGAATACAAACTCCGCAACTTAGGCGTAGTAATATCAGACTCAACAACAGCGCCACTACGGTCGGGCGTACATGGAATATCACTCGGATCACACGGATTTGAAGCAGTAGAGGACTGCCGCGGAACAAAAGACATCTATGGGAAGAAAATCAACATAACAAGACGAGCAATGGCCGACAGCCTAGCAACAGCCGCAATAATCGTAATGGGCGAGACAAACAACAAGATGCCATTCGCAATAGTACGCGGCGCACCAGTCAAATTCACAAACAAAAAACTGCGAAGACACTTTATCCGCTTGAAATCGGACTTATTCTACGGTATGTATAATAATGCCTTTAGAAAATTCCTATCACGCAAAAAATAATATGTTCAAAATCGCGGTACTCGCATCAACAAACGGCACAGACCTCCAAGCCATCATCGACGAAATGAAAGCCGGCAAAATGGAAGGGATTGAACTTACTTGTGTTCTTAGCTATAAAGAATGCAAGGCAATAGAAAGGGCAAAGGAAGCAGGGTATGATGCAAGAGTTCTTGGTTCAAAATTTGATAGCAGAGAGAAGTTTGAGATAGCTGCTAAGAATATTCTCAAGGAGAAAGGCGTGGATCTAGTCTGTTTGATTGGATATATGAGAATATTAAGTGATTGGTTTATAGACGAATTTGATATGAAAATCATAAATGTCCATCCGGCAATAGACATGGAAAAGTACGGAGGAGAAGGTTTTTTTGGGGGAAATGTTCATAAAGCAGTGCTTGAGGCTGGTGAAAAGGAAACTGGATGTACAATTCATTATGTGACAAAAGAAGTTGATGCTGGTCCTCCAATTGATAGTGAGGAAGTTGAAATTTTACCAAATGACACAGTAGGTACACTTAAAGATAAAGTGCAGGCATGCGAAAAGAGACTATATCCAGAAGTGATTAGAAAAATAGCAAAAGGAGAATATGTTATGAAGTTACGTTTATGAAGTTATTCAATCCTACAATTTCCCCTTCATCTCATCTCGCGCATTTGGGTCTAACGAAGCCTTATTTTCTCGAATATCCAACTCAACTTTTCCTTTAACAAAGCTATTCTCAGGAATGTCTTGTGGGATTACTAATCCAGCGCCGATCATGGAATTGCTTCCGATTTTTACGCCTGGCATGAAAGAAGTATTTATTCCGCATCGGATGTGTTCTCCGCAAATTAGTCCGAATTTGTTGCTTCCGGTAGACATTTTTTCGTCTTTCACGTTTACCGCAATATCCTTCTCATCTAGCCTTAAATTTCCAGTTACGGTTCCTGATCCGAATGAGCAATTGTCGCAGATTACGCTGTCGCCGATGTAGTTTGTATGCATCCACACATCTTTTCCTAAATATGATCGCGCTACTTCTGTGCTGTATCCTGCCACGCATCCTTCGTTTACCATTGAATCTCGAACAAGGGCGTTTGTAGCTATAACGCTGCCTTTTCCGATGTATGATGGTCCGATTATTACTGCGTTGTCGTAGATCTTTACGTCATCTTCTATGTAGACATCACCTTTTATTACCGCTGATTCTGCGATGTGCGCGCCGTCGTCGATGTACCTTTCTATGTTTCCAAGGAAATATTTCATCACTTCAAATACGTGCCACGGGTATTTTATTGGCTGCCAAAAGCCATCAAATTCGAGAGCTTTTATTCTTGCCCCATCCTTTATTAATTTGTTTAATGCAACTTCATATCTATCGTCACGATCGCTCGAAACTTCCTCCAAAGCCATTAATAGTTTTTTCGGATGTTGATGACAGTGTATTACGATATTCACAAGATCGCTCGGTTCGCTTCCTTTTCCCGGTTTTTCTATGATTCCTGTTATTAAATGATCCTCCTTTGTTTCCAAATATCCTCCTGGAAAATACTCAGTTACTTTTTTCCCAACAATGTAACTGTCATATCCGTCTTTGTCGTGTGCTTCTTTGATTAGTTCAAACGCAGCAGGATCAACAACATCATTGCTGCTAACTATGCAAACCGGTTCGTCATCAAGAATTTCCTTACAACTAAGCATTGCACCGGCCATTCCATCGTCGAGATCTTTCTGTTCTACAAACTGAAAAGTAGCTCCATCTAGAGCGTGCTCTTTTGGTACTGTTTTGAGCTTATCCATGTTATGAGCGCCGCCGACCACAATAAAGTTCGTGAAACCAGAATCGATAAGCGACTCAATTTGATGGACGATTAAAGGCTTTCCCAAAAATCGAAGGAAGTTTTTATCTGGAATCGGCTGCATTCTTTTACTTCTTCCAGCAGCCAAAAGTAATACTTGCATGTTTAAGTTAAGTTACGATATCAGAGAGGCGATCTGATTCTACCGCATCTTTGATTTCCATTGCAATTCTTTCGCCGTAACTTACGCTTTTGCCATACAAATATCCTGAGTAAGGTGTGAATGGTGTCCCAGGCGATCCCGGAATTCGCATACTTACGTCAAATATCACGATTTCTTCTTTTCCATGATCTGCTGAGATAGCTCCTTGTAATGCAAAAGGTCCAACCATTCCAGGCGCGACTTCTTTGTCCATTGTTGCAACGAACTTTTCACCGGCTTCAAATGCCTTTTCTACGATAGATTCCTTCACAGTGCACGAGATATGTCCTGTCTCGATCATTTTTGGCTTATATCCGCTTTCTATTAGTTTTGTCTGGACAACTGCGTCGAGTCTTAAAAATCCGTCTAGTGACGTCTGTCTTCGTGTGTCAGTTCCTAGCAATTCGAGTTCTTTGGTGAGTGGCGAATAAAAATAGTTGAAATTTACTTGTGCTCCAATAATAAATTCTTCAATTACCGCGTTGTCGAGGTCTTCTTTTGTGATTAGACCTTTTTCGATCATATCCGAGCTAATTTCTTTAAACTCTGTTGTTTTAGTTATTGTGAAGAAAGCTCTTTCGTAACCACGAATTGCCTCATTTACTTTGATTAATAGTGGTCCGCCATTGTTATCAAAATGTTTGTCCATTGCTTTTTGAGCCTCTTCGTCATTCATTCCGCTATCTCCCGGACGAATGATTCCCGGAATTCTAATCCCAGCCTTAACCAATAATTCATATTGATTGTTTGGCTGATCACGTTCTTCAAGTCTAACTAGCACTCTGTTTCCATAAATCGGAACGTTGAATTGCTTTTCAATAAGGTCAAAGTCCTTGAAGTACACCCAAAAGTATCTGTTGTGAATGAAGACGGTGTTTCTTTTGCGAAGTTCTTCTTGAATGTCTTCGTTTACGATGTCCGCGAACTTATCTACAACAATCACATCATCGATGCAGCCTTTGCCATCGCGGCTTTTGTAATATTTGGCATATGTCTGTTCGCGGCCTTTTTGGCAAACCGCAAGGGTTTTAAATCCGAGCTTTTTAGCTCCAGCGCAAACGTCCAAAGCGCTGTGTCCACCAAGCACACCGATTGTAATTTGTGAGGTGTCGTAGCCCTTAAGTACGTCTAAAATTTGATCTTTCATATAATCAATTATTAATTCTTGCCGGCATTATAACACTGCAATTGCTATCCTAAAACTTTTTCTAGCTGATCACTCTCAATTGCCTGTTTAATATCGCGGCAAAGTCTTCGACCTGTGCTCATCGGTTCGTCGTATCGAAGCCATGTATAAGGAGATCCGTGAACAAACGGGTTTGTTCCGGCTACTATCCTCGCGCTGATTTCGAAAACATAAAAGTTTAAGTTTGGATCGATGATTGCTTCCAGGCAGAAAGGACCGTATAAACCTTTCCCAACAAGTTTCTTTGATTTTTCTACAACGTTTTCTCCCATTTCAAATACCTGTGGAAGGATTGACTCCCTTATTACCATCGGAATGTTTCCTGTGATTGTGTAGCTTGTTCTAATGTCCGCATCTAACTGATCCTGCGCGGCGATTCGTCCAATTGAATCTGCATTTGATTCGTAACGTTTATCAAAACTCATTATCTCGAGTTCTTCTGTTAACGGAGAATAAAAATAGTGCGTATACATTGGAACTCCAACGATATATTCCTGAAGTACATATTTCTCGTCACCTGGATAATCTTTTATTCCTCTGTAAAAGTCTTCTGTTGAATTTGCGATGAAGTAACCTTTTCCGCCCTGTGCTCCGTGAAACTTTACGATCACTGGACAATCAATATCTTCCGGTGTTGCAAAAATACGAGGCAATTTGCATCCCGCATCAAGTAACCATTCTCTTTCTTTACCTCGATCAGATTCGAATTCCAGAATACCTTTCGTTCCATAATGCATGATTTCAAGCTCTTTCATTCTTTCTGGGCCGATATATGTTACAAAAGATCCATGTGGAATGAGGATTGTATTTTCTTTCATC
>JBHPIO010000016.1:0-10387 GCA_042568575.1 Patescibacteria group bacterium
GTGCTGAAAGAAAAAGATCCCTTTCTTTTTGATCAGGAAATTCTGTATAAAGATCATCTATTGCTGCCATCACTTTTACTGCATCTTCATCTTCTACAGGAGATTTTACATGATATTCCATCAATCTATCATAATATTTTTGGATTCGTGGATCATCTGTATAAGGATTTGGTTGCTCTATTTGTTGAAATTCAGATTGTTGATCTAGCATTTTTTAAGATAAAAGGGGAGTATACTAGGATACTATATTATGTATGTCAAGAGATGGTACGCCCGGAGGGATTCGAACCCCCAACCCTCGGTTCCGAAGACCGATGCTCTATCCAGTTGAGCTACGGGCGCTTAAGAGATTGCGCAACAGACATTTGCGCTGCGCAATCTTAACATTTCGCGTCACTGATATCAACGTTCTTTTCGCTTTTGTGCTCTTGTGTTCCACCAAACAAGTACAGGACTTGCGATAAAGATTGATGAATATGTACCTACTATTGTTCCAAGTACTAGTGCCAGTACAAAATAGAATATGGAGATACTTCCAAGCAGTAGTAATGCTAGAAGTGTGAATAATGTAGAAATCGATGTATTCATTGATCTTGCCATTGTTTGATTTAATGCCTTATTAGCCACATCAGCAAATGTTGCGTCTCTTCCCATGTTTTTAAGATTTTCACGAACACGATCAAATACAACGATTGTGTCATGTACAGAGAATCCAAGTATCGTTAGGAGTGCTGTAATAAAGAGAGCGTCAATTTCAACTCCCATTACTACTCCTAGAATTGCGTATATACCTACCACGAAGAGAATGTCGTGTGTTAACGCAATGATTGCGCTAATACCAAATCTCCATGGACTTACGTTTCTTGGGATCTTTCTAAATGCAAAGGCAATATAAAGCACGATTACAACCAATGCGATTATAAGAGCAATTGTGGCTTTATATTTCATTGTTTCTCCTACAGTTGGTCCAACTGTTGTAAATCTTGGTTCCTCAAGTTCTCCGAACTTTTCTGTAAGTTGACTAAGTATTTCATCATGAGTTTCATTGCTCATATATTTTGTCTTGATGATAAATCCATCATTTGACCATATAATTTGAGCGGAGCTTAAATCTATTTCTTCAACTGCAGGGATGAGTTCAGTCTGAGTTGTTGCAGTTTCCATTGTTGCTTCGAGTTCTTGTGCCTGCGCTGTTTGAATAATTCCTGCTTCCATTTCAGAGTCATCATTTTTTCCTGAAATATCAGCACCGATTTCTTCTAGAGCTTCTTTCAATTCTTCCTGAGTTACTTCCTCTGTGAATTTAACCTGCATTAATGTTCCTCCAGTAAAATCGATTCCAAGTTTAAGTCCGAAAGATAGTACGGCTACAACACAAATCGCTATAACAACTCCCGAAAATGTAAACCACAGCTTTGTATTCTGAATGATTCTGAGTGGTTTTCGTTCTTTCTTTTCTGGTTTAGCTCCAAGTAGGAAATAGTTTTTTGCAAATGATGTTCCAACAAGAGTCTTTAGGAATGTTTTTGTAATTGTGATTGCTGTGAACATTGAAACTAAAATACCCGCAGCAAGGTTGAATGCAAATCCTTGGATAATAGAACTTCCAAAATAAAATAGGATTGCGCAAGTAATGAGTGATGAGAAATTCGAATCACGGATACTTGACCATGCTCTATTGAATCCAATATCAATCGCGGATCCAAGAGGTCTTCCATCACGGATTTCTTCTTTAATACGTTCGAAAATAAGTACGTTAGCATCTACAGCCATACCAATCGAAAGGATTACACCGGCAACACCTGCAAGTGTTAGTACGATCGGATTTGCAAGTAGATATACGATAAAGAATAGGGCGAATACGGCCAAAATAGACGTCAGTAATTTTTCCCATCCGTTATCTTTGGAGTTTAATATCTTAATCATTAGCAGTACGAACATCGTGACAGCTATTACTACAGCTATGATCGTGTCGAGTTTACTTTGAATTAAGAACAGTAGGATAATTGCATAAATCGCAAGTGCAGCTACTGCGAATAAACCTTTTAGTCGATAATATAGCACCATGTAGACTGCAAGGATAAACAGACCTATGATTCCTGCCCATAAACTCTTAGCAAGAGCATCCTGTCCTAGTGATGCACCAATTGTATATTGTCCTGCAAGTATAATTGGCGCAGGAATTGCACCTGTATTCAAATCACGAGCAAGTTCGGTTGCTTCTTCAAGACTGAAGTTCCCCGAAATTTGTGCTGAACCACCATTTATTTTTGCGTTAACATTTGGTGCTGAGATAAGATCTCCACCAACAAATATAGCTAACGGTTTTCCAACATTTCTTTCAGTGATAGTTGCGAAAAGATCTGCTCCTTCAGTGTTAAACTGAATTGAAACATATGGTTGATAAACTTGGTTGAATTGTACGTCAGCATGTACGAAATGTTCTCCTGTTAGGCCAGTTTCTTGCCAATCACTCGGTATAGTTGAGTAGAAGATTTTTGCGTATTTAACGTGTTTTTCTGTTGTAGTCGATTCCATTGCCTCGATTATGTCGTCTGCTTTGATGATGTGAAATCCATATTCAGTTTCAACTAAATCAGTCACCTGATCTTTCTCTGTTAAAGCTAGTGCGGCACTTTCGAATTCCGCAACATATGCCGAGCGACCCGCAGGCTTACCGAGTACTCCGTTCATTTCCGCCGATCCTGCATCGTCAGAATTTGCTTTTGCTAGTTCACCGAAATCTTCACCGTTGTTGATTTTTTCCAATAACTCGTTAGCAAAAGTCTCTGCTTCTTCTTTGGTTCTTGTTACGCCATCAGTAGTACCTTCGTATGCAACAAGGATGTGTCTTACAAGTACGCCTCTTTCTTCAGTAGTAATTCGCTCTGTTTCTTCTGTTTCAATAAGTTTGAAAATATTAATTCCTGTTAATTCAATTAGTTCACCTGCTTCAGTAATTGTGTATTCTCCGCCTGTTTCAACTGTTCCTTCATAAATTTGTCCTGGTTGCATTGCAAATAGCTTTGCAGCGAGATCATCATGAATTTCATCTCTGAATTTCCAATCTGCAGATGTGTAGGTAACAAGAGTAGGGTCAGCTTGTTCTTCTTCCTGACCAACTAGTTCAAAGTCTTCACCACCTTTTACACGCTGAAGAACTTCGTTTGCACGGGTTTCAATTTCCTGTTTTTCATTTGGATCAATTTCATCTTTCCGTTCTTTAAACTCTAATTGAATTGTTTTTCCAATAGTCGATTTGGCTTCATCAATATCTACTCCGGCAAGATCAACAACTATATGGCTTTCACCTGCAATTTGTGACACAAAAATATTAGGTTCCGAAACTCCAAGTCCGTTTACACGTCTATTAATTACTTCTCTTACACCATCAATAATGCTTTGTTGGTCTTCAATAGGTACTTTTCGGAGATCGATTTTATAATCAAGTTCAGATCCGCCTTGAAGATCAAGACCTAAGTGAATTTGTTGATTTTTAATGTAATCAGGAGCCCAAGATAAATAAGGGGCTTTAGTTTGTGGTGGAAGATCAATGACAGCCAGAACAATTGCGACAAGTATAATGAGACCAACCTTGCCAAGTAGTTTTCCTTTCATGAAACAGTGGATTAATAGTTAAATTTATAATTATTTGGATTTTTCTTCGTGAAGCTTTGAATCGAGCTCTTCATTATTGCCTTTTCCACTCCGACCGTAGTCATCATGAAGCTTTACAACGTCATCAAGCTCGGGTGTCGAAACTTCAAAAATTTCAGAATCCTCAAGTGCCTCTGCACGATGGATAGTATAAGGAAGAACATCGAATTTGTCACCTGGATTTAGCACTATCTCTTGCAAATTCTCCTCATTATCTCCGTATGTCATTTTAATCTGTCCGGAATATATATATTGAGTTTCCTTTTTACGTTCGTGATATTGTAGTGAATACCTGTGTCCTTTGGTTACTTCAAGGATTTTCCCCGCATACGAGTCATTTTGAGCAAACCAGATTTCACGTCCCCAGGGTTTTGGTTTTATTTGGACTGGGTGTTGTTGATTTTCATTCATGACAAAAAATTAGTTCTTCTCAACTATAAGTGAAAATTAACTCTTTGAAAAGGGAGAGTATGTAGGATACTTATGGTAGATCACTGATTGTCTCCTCACTTGTCTCCTCGAACGTTAGCGGACTAAATTCATAATTAGCAATCTCAATAGTTTCTATAAGAGGCATAGTTAATGAGATTATTTTGGCAGCCTGTGCTCGTGTCATTGTATCTGCCGGATGAAAATAACCTGGGTCATCGGCATATCCGCTTATAAGTCCTTGACTAAACGCATATGCTACATAATCAAAAAACCATTCATCTATTGAAATGTCTGAAAATTCAGATTCAGACAAATTTTGGTTTATGACATTTATTTTTCCAGCATTTAAAATTATCTTAAGTGCTTCTGCTCTGTTAACATCATTCCACGGGCGTGCACTAAAATCTTCACCGTAACCACTGATGATTCCAAGATCCAGAGCTGTGTACATTACTCTTTTAACATAGTTTGCAGCATCAACATTTTCATCGGTTGTTTCCTCCAATTCGCGTGAAATATCCGAAAAATCTTCTGTACCTGAACTAATATCTTCACGTATTGGGATACAGTTAGCACTTAAGGCCATTTTAACGAGTTCGTAACGCATCACATTATTATCTGGACCAACTTCGGCTTCATTGCTGTTTTCATTGGATCCATAACCACTAATAATGTATTGGCTTTCTTTTGTAATTTTAATTTTTTTTAAAAATTCTAAATATTCATATCCCCAGTGATCTGTTGGTAAATCAATGAAAGTTCTGTTTCGAAATTCATCGTAAGTCAGACATGCATCTTGATTTGTGGTTTGAACGGTTTGGCTTGTACTGGTACTTCTGGTTCCAGAACCACTGCTACCTCCACTTCCGCTGCTTCCGCTACTACTGTTTGAAGAAGTGGTTCCAGAAATAGATGCAAGGGAGATTTCATTTCCAAAATCATCAACAGCCCATATTTTAGCCCGATAGCTGGTTGAATCGACAAGACCGGTGATCGTTGCAGAATTAGCTGTAATTACAGCTAGCCCGGCATCATCATTGTCATCCCATTCTTGTGCTCCTGTTCTATTTTCAACTTCAGTTAGATTTGTACCGTACCATATTTCGTAATGATTAAAATTATTTTCTATATTAGCTGATGTGAAAGAGAAAGATAAACTGTGTACTGTTTTTACTGACAAAATGAAGTTTGCAAGTCCGGATGGGTCAAGATTATCAACTTCAAAAGATCCAGAAACACTTTCGGTTCCATCTGCATTAAAGTCGTTTGGAGTAATTCTTACTTGAATATCATTCAAATCTGTATTGTCCAAAGAACCATTTCCATTCGAAGCAGATTGTGTATCCCATGTAATTGTAAGATTAACCAACCCACTGGAAGTATCTATTAAATCTGAATCACCAAGTTGATATGCAGCCGAATTATTGAAATCGGCACTACCGTTGTCTGCTGAAACAGCATTAATTTCCGCATCATACCAACTGACCCCGCCGTCATCTGAATATTCAACTTTTACTCTTGTGTCATCACTATTTATGTCCGAGACAGTGGTTTCAAAGGTGATGTGACCGGATCCATCTGTAGCTTGAGTTATATTTGCAGGGACTGTAGTTGTCGGAGAATCATTAGTAGAATATGTACATAACAATCTTAAATTATCTAAGGATGCCTGAGCTGTGCCATCACTTTTTAAAAACGCCTTAAACATTATATTTGTGCCTGTAATATTAAATGCCTCAATATTTGCAGCTATATTTGCGGCAGTATTAAACAACTTAGTTGAAATATATATTTCTGTATCAGATCTAATAGTATCTGAAATTCGGATTTCATCTAGGAAACCATCGAAATGACTTGTAGCAAGGTCGCTTCCTATAAACAGGTTTTGCGCATTTGCAGTTATATCATTAAAAGACGCGGTTCCAGAACTTATACCATTTTCAAAAAATTCAAGATCATTGGAAGAATCATCCCCGGTGATTGCAATGTGTTCCCATATTCCTGTATCTGCCTGAATACCACTGGAAATCCATGAAGAGCCATCATAAAATTCAATAATTCCGCTTGAAAGTCGTAAACCCCATGCGTCTCCACCAATGCTTCCAGTATACTTTTTCATTAAAAGTCCATCAGTATCGGTAGTATTAATCCAAAAATCTATTGTAAAGTCGGTGCCTACAAGACCTAAAGGAGCAACATATGGTATATCAATATAATCATCTGTTCCATCAAAATCGAAAGCATTATCCCTTTGGCCGGATACACCTCTTGTAGCTCCGTTGTTTGATCCATCATTAGCATTTGAAGAAGAATCAATGACAGCGTCAGTTGTACCATTTAAGTGCCACAATGCGAGTGTATTTGAATCTGAAACTATCCCGTTTGCAATGTCTGCCCAGGATGAGCCGTCCCACCAAAGCCAAGTTGTCCCATCATTATTGGATAATTGATAATAGATTTCCGCACTAGCTCCTTTTGTAGATGTTTCTTCGAATCCTGTTAAAGAGTGCAAAAAAGTCTGAGTGAAAGATGCTGTAGGTTGAATTGATGGAGCATCGGTTGAGTAATTGCTGCCATTTGTAACTATTGAGACATCATACAATTCAGGTAAATATGTTACATCATCCGTAGAAAAATTGGCTTGATATTGAAAATATCTTTTTTGAGCCAGGCTTGTTAATGTTAATTGAGGTAAACCAATACCTGTATTATCGATTTCTGAATAATAAGTAGAATTGGTTCCGTCTGGTCCGACATATGTTTCACCTATACAAGCAAAATCGTCACAAGATTTCACTTGATAACTTAAGTTCATTGCTCCACGCAAATAATGATTTTCAACTTCAGTAGGGGATAAAGTTCTATCCCACACTGATGCTTCATCTACCCATCCTTCAAATGCATGGTCAGAGTGGGCATAAGTACCACTTACATCGGAAATTGCTCCAAGTATAAGCTCTGAACCGTCATCTAGATCTGTACATGAGCCAGAACCGGTATCCGTTTGAATACCATCTACATAAAGAATACCATTTGGACTATCATATGTATAAACCATATGATGCCAGTTTCCGTCATTGTAATTTGTTGAATCATCAACAGCTGCTACTCTAGTTCCATTATTACATTCAGCCCAGGCACGTAATGAGCCATCTCCATCAGGAGCAAGTGCATGACTATTGGCATCACCGTTTGCGGAGATTTCTAAAATTCTTGGAGAGCCTGTCCCTGCACCGTCATATTTAAACCATGAAGAAAGTGTTAATTCATCTGAGAAATTGTAGGTATATGCGCTGCTTTCAACAGCATCTCCATCGCCCCCAAAATATAGTGAATTACTAAATTTCCCGTTTGCGCTTGTTGCATCGTTATTTGTAGCATTGTTGCCATTTCCAGAGCTATCACTAATGCTTCCAGAAGTTTCATTCAGATGCATAAGTAATAGATTGTTTGTCATATCAATATTTCCCAGAGTGTAAGCTATTTCGGTTTGCTGATTATCCGGAAGTTCTTTGCCATAAGGCCTTAACGGAGTCCAACTAAAGGTTTGCCAGTCTACGTCAGATCCGGCATTTTTGACTGATGACGAATACAGCCCTGATGTTTGGCCAGTCTCGAGTTCAACGTGATCAGTATCATAAGTTGTTTGAGTATATATTCCTGTATCAAATTTTGCCTCATCGTCATCTACAAAGTTTGATCCAGCTGTGATTAGTTCTGCTTTGCTTCCTGAAACATCTATGTAAGAACTGTTATATGTATAATTTCCCGAATTATCAAATGTCCAGTCATTTGCGCAGTTTACGGTATTTGCGTCTCCTTGATAATCTATGCGGATATTATTCAATCTAGGTGTCTCTGCTCCATTTCCCTCAAGGAATGCTTTAAATAAGATTCGTTTGTTAGCATAAGAAAAAGAAGATATATTCGTATTTACTACATTGTTAGTATTGTAATCGCTTCCGCCTGCAATAGACCAAGCAGCTCCATCCCAATATTGCCACGTAGCTCCATTATCGTCGGAGAGTTGATAGTAGATTTCTGTACCTGCGGGTTTTGTTGAATCCTCAATAAAACTAGACCACCCATTAACTATTGATGGGTTTAAGGAAGAAATGGGTTGTATTGAAGGAATGTCGGTAGGATAAGCGCTATAATCGATTGTTACTGACGAGACATCCGGTGAAAAGTTGACATTTGTGTTTGATAAGTAAGCCTTATATTGAAAATATCTGTTGTTTGAAACATTCAAAGATTCTCCGGCGGGATTAGTGAAGTAAGTGGTTCCAGTGCCATCTGGTCCAACAAAAGATTCACCCAAGCAGGCCGGATCATCACATGACTGTGTTTGAAACCGAAGATTAGTTGGGACTTGACCTTCCTCGCTGCCATATGTCGAGCTAGGTTCCGGACTAGTCCATTTCCTAACACGTGCGTTATCATAACGATGTGTACCGGAGTAAAATGACCATGCTGGCTTCAAATCACTTTCTGTCGAATAAGTTGAAGTGTAATTGGTTGTCCATGTATCACCATTGTCGATACTTTGTTCATAGTAAGCACCTCCAGAAGCTCTCATTCGTACTCTGATATCATAATCAGTATTTACAGTCCATGATCCGGTTTCACCCGATCTACTATTTCCATCTTCATAAACTGATACTCCTACAGTAGAACTTGCGCCACTACCAGGATTATAATATGCATAAACCAAATTTGAATAAGACGGAGCAGTACCGCTATCATGCCATCCATACATAAGGGCGTCATAGTCCGGATTATTTACAGTCCATTCATAATCAACTTCAAAACTTAAGTCTTCTCTACTAAATGTATTTTGAGCAATAATCGCTTTATCCCAGTTTCCATTTGTAGTTCTAGTGAAACCAAGTTCTCCACCTGTTTCAATTATTTCATCATCTGGGATATCAACTTCTAGCCATTTGGTTGCGTCAATAGAGTCATCATCAAAATCATCGAATAATAAAAATGTGTCTTCTCCATTACTAGTATTCGTAGCACTTGGATTTCCATAATACATATAGATTTCGGTTGTTCCGGAAGCGGGGATTAAAGGAACTTCAACCCAAACTGTTGCGTCGGTTGATGCTGTATAATCTTGTAACCAAAAATCAATTTCCGTTGTCCCGTTAGAAGTCGTGAATCTCAAATCCGAAAAATCCGAATTCATATTTGCGTCATATGTAACGTCCAGTTTAACCTGGTAATCGGTTAATGTAGTTGCATTGCCAGAATTGTTGACTGTAATCTTTTTCCTATTTGACCAATTGGTATTTAACCAGTCTGTAAGAATTTTTAAGTCCTCGCTCCAATAAATTTGGGTCCAAGCTGCATTTTGTCCTGCGTCAAAAATTGTAGAAGTGAAATTCCCTGAAGTTTTATAACCTGTTTGAGCATGTTGCGAGATTGTGCTGGCATCCAGGGCACTGTCCCATATTGAAAGTTCATCAATAGTTCCTTGAAAGTAACCTGAATTTGTATATCTTGTTCCAATATGAACATCTGCTCCAAGATTAGGGTTAAAAGCAGAACCAGTGTCTATAAGATTTCCATCAAGATAGATTTTTGTTTCTGTTGTATCTGCAGTAAGCGCAACATGATACCATGTATCATTTGAAAGCATTGAAGATGGGATCTCTACTAACCCATTAAAACAAATATTACCATTCGTATCTGTACAATTTGCTCCTGTTGCATAATCTTGTAAAAACCACCAGTTACCATTATTTCGTCCATCTAAAAGATAATCAGCACCTGCATTGATATTTGGTTTTTTAAACCAAAGCTCTATGGTCATGGCGCTTGGGTCGCCTAAATCAGCTGGGATTTCGAGGTAGTCATCAAGTCCATCTAAAGCGATTGCATTTTCAATTTTTCCAGAGACACCTTGAGTAGCGCCATAAAGATTTGCATTATTTCCATTTCCGGAACTATCAATCACTGCTCCACTAGTACCATCCAGATAGTACATAACCAAAGTGTTGGCTGTAGGAGAGGTTCTGTTGATGTCTAATTCCACATGATCCGTTTTAAAACTCGTATTGTTGTATGTGCCTAAATCAAATTCAGCTTGAGTATTATCATTAATTTGTATCTCGGGATCATTTAAAATTGCTTCTCCTCCAATAACCTCGATTTTTGCTGTGTCATATGCGTAATTTCCTGGATTATTAAAGATCCAATTGTTGGTTTCAATAGCGCCTAAACTTGTCCACATAAAACTAACAACTAGTAAGATTGCTATATAAATAATGGAAGTAAAACGCACATGTAAATT
>JBHPIO010000017.1:0-6882 GCA_042568575.1 Patescibacteria group bacterium
CGTTTTCTACCTGGCGTTAATTGTTTTGTGGGTGTCTGGATTTGTGTCGATGATTTTGGACAACATCCCTTTTGTAACTGTGATGATTCCTGTGATTGTCGGAATACAGCTTCAATTCCCGGAAACGGATATGACGATTTTATGGTGGGCGTTGTCGCTTGGAGCGTGTCTTGGAGGAAACGGAACTTTAATTGGAGCGTCGGCGAATGTAATATCGGCGGATCTTGCAAAGAAGGAGGGCGTAAATATTTCGTTTATGGGTTACATGAAATTCAGCCTTCCGTTAACAATAGGAATTTTGCTTATTTGTAGCGTATATTTATTCTTTAGAGTCGGATAAAAATGAAATCAAAAAACGAGCTATTTTCGGATTTAATGAGAGACCTTGAGGTTGAAATAGGTTCGCGCGACCTTACAGAAATGGTCATGCTTTCGCTAATAGATGCAATAAAAGCGTTTAAACGTTCGAAGCTCAATAATTTTTGTGAGCAGTATGATGAATTTGTTGAAATGATTTGTAATACCGAGCCAAAATTTGGAATTTTCCGATATTATTTTGGGCGACTAAAGGAAGATATTTTTGGAGGAGTATGCAAACGAAAAATGGACGATAAATGGAAGAAGACCGCAATAAATAAGATTAAAAAGGTAATGAGAGAGGCGCGAAAAGAGAAGCGTCGTATTTTGGAATATTCAGAAAAAATCAAAGTTGATGGAAAAACGATATTAATCCACGACCACAGCCACACGGTTCAAGATGCGCTTGTACATTTAAAAAAGAAAGGGCGAAAATTTGATGTGATAATTGCCGAGCAGGACTACGAAAAAACTCACGACAACATCGAGCGCCTTCATGCAGCAAAGATTCCATTCATGGTCGTTCCTGCTTACATGCTTTCTCATCTCCACAAGGAAATAGATATGGTTTTCTTTGGCGCACTTACGTTAAAAGACACCATGCATTTCGTGATGAATCCGGGTGCCTTGAGCATCGTTACCGAGTTTACTATGGAGGACATTCCAGTTTATATGTTCCTGGGTATAGAAAAATTTAGTCTTTGGAAATCAGAAGTTCGCGGTGAAATCTTCATACACAGACATACGCGTGAGCACTTAAGTAAGCCAATAATCTACGAACGTACCAAGTACTCTCACGATCGAGTTCCGGCTGACCTGTTTTATAAAGTCGTAACGAACGAGGGGATTTTGAAGCCCGAAAAAGTGGAGAAGCTTTATTGGGAGAGGTTTGAGGATGCTAAATAGCAGCACTCATCCCTGCAAGCCTGCCGGTAACCCAGGCGTTTTGAAGGTTAAAGCCGCCTGTTAGGCCATCGACGTCTAAGACTTCGCCTGCGAAATAAAGTTTGGGGTCTATTTTGGACTGCATTGTTTGCGAATCAACTTCGTTTAGGTCCACTCCGCCGGCTGTGACTATTTCTCGTCCGGGGGTTCTGCCGGTTATATGGAATTTGTGATTTTTAAGATGTTGGATTTTATTAAAGATCTCCTTTTTGCTTAGTTCGTTAACGTTTGTATCTGGGGCCAGAATTTTGGCTAATGATTTTGGGATATAGGATTGAAATATTTTTGTTAATTTTTGTTTTGGATTTTTTTGGATTATATCTTTAAGTTGCTCTTCATTTAAATTCGGGACAAAATCGACTGAAAGCTGGGCTCCTTTTTCCAAATTTTCATATGCGGTGAATGCGGAAATAGCGAAAACTGCAGGACCTGTTAATCCTTTGTGTGTAAACAGAAATGGGCCTTCGAATTCGTGTCCGAATAGTTTTAATTTTGCGTTTTCGATGGTTACGCCGCTTAATTTTGGTAGCTGCGCAGTGAACGAAGTTAAAGTTGGAGCCAGAGGTGTTATTTTGTGTCCTGCAGACTCTGCAAGCTTGCATCCGTTACCATCTTTGCCGCCGGTCGTGATAATTATTTTGTCTGCATCGAGCTCTTTTAGATTTTTAATTTCAGTTCCATATTTGATAGTGGCGCCGGCATTTTTTATGATTTTCAAAAACATCGAAACAACGTCTTCGCCATTTTCGGAAGCGGGAAAAACCCTTAAACCCTCTGTTTTTAATTTGATTCCGTGATTTTCGAACCACTCAAAAGTCTGCTTTGGTCCGAACTCGTGCATTGCAAATTTAAGCCAGCGAGAGCCACGCGGATAATTCTTAAGTAACTCATTGATGTCGGTAATTGCAGTGGTTATGTTGCATCTTCCTCCTCCGGTAGCAACAAGTTTACGTCCAAGCTTGGCGTTTTTGTCGTATATCGTGATTTGATTTGAAGGATTTGCCTCTATAGATGAAGCTGCTGCCATCATTCCTGCTGCACCTCCTCCGATTATTGCGATTTTCATATGTAAAATATACTTAAGTCTTGCTTGATAAGAAAGATGAGTTCATGGAGGGCTTGACAAATCGCGCTATCCTACGTATCATCTCATCCTTATTTGAATTTAGAATAATTATTTATGACAAAGCGTTTTGAAGAGCTAGATTCCGAACCTGAATCAACGAATCGACCGATAGATCCAAATGAAATTGGATCACATGAAGATGACGCTGCTTTTGCTGCTTTGTTTGAGAAGAGGGCAAAGAGGGCACAAGATGCAAGTCAGATTGAAGTGGCGCAAGAGGTGTCACACCCAGAAAGACTTAAATTTAGAAGCCTTGCTGAAGCAAAGCAAGTAGTAAGGCAAAGATTGCAAGCATCGGAAGGTGATCCAAGATTGACGGCTCAATTATTAATGGAACTTTGTAACGAATACGATGGTTTAATTTGGGATGTTGAGCGTGATGAAACCAGTTCTATCTTTAGCGATAAGCCTGTTTGGGAGACGGTTGCCGTTGACGGGAAATATTATGTTGTTCAAATGTTTGAAGTTAGAGATATTCATATTCAAACCTATAGTGTCAGCAAACCGAAAAGTCCAGCAAAGTACTACAGAATAGTAAAATGCGGACTTCCTGGTGTTGAAGAAACTGCAGAAAGAATACAGGCACTTTATTTACCAAGAATTACCGAAATTTTAAAGGAAATTGGATTTAAGAAACCATGGAATTATAAATCGGAGTATCACTTTAGAAGAAAAAAATGGAGAAAAGAAAATGATTATGTAACATTAGATCTCTCCAGTAAATATGCAAGTGAAATGATGCGTTTATCTATATCGCCAAGTGATAATGAAGAATTAAGAAATGAGATTCTTGAAGCATTCAGAGAAGCTGGATTAGATATACATCCTTCAACACTTGTTCAGTTGCAGGGTTGTTTCAAAATTATTCCAAATTTGAGCAATATAGTCATTTTATGACCCTTGACATTTGCTAATAATCCACGTATAGTTTCTTTTCGAGACGAATATTTATAACGAATAACATGAATTTTACCGAATTAAACCTAAAATCCCCTATTCTTAGGGCATTACAAGAAGAAGGATATAAGGAGCCGACTCCTGTCCAGGTTCAATCAATCCCTGCAATAATGCAAAGAAGGGATATACTGGGCTGTGCCCAAACTGGAACCGGAAAAACTGCGGCTTTTGCCATTCCAATACTTCAAATTCTAAATAAGGAACAGAAATTTGAAAATGGACCGAAGAAAGTTAAGTGCCTGATTGTAACGCCCACAAGAGAACTCGCAATCCAGATTGGAGAAAGCTTTGAAGCTTATGGGAAATATCTACATCTAAGGCATGCTGTGATTTTTGGAGGAGTAAAGCAGCACTTTCAGACCAAAAAACTTCAAAGAGGTGTCGATATTTTAATAGCTACACCGGGAAGATTGCTGGACCTTATGAATCAAAAGTATATTGATTTAAAAGACATCAAGATTTTCACTTTGGACGAGGCAGATCGAATGTTAGACATGGGTTTCATCCACGATATAAAGAGAATTATTGCTAAATTGCCACAGAAGAAACAATCCCTGTTTTTCTCTGCGACAATGCCTCCGACTATCGTAAATCTAACGAATAGTCTTTTGGTGAATCCGGTAAAAGTGGCGGTGGCACCTACTTCTTCCGCTGCGGAAACTGTTCAACAAAGGATTTATCATGTAGAGAAGAAAAAGAAAATAAATCTTTTAATACATGTTATGCAGGAAAAGGACATCAAATCCGCTCTTGTATTTACTAGAACGAAACATGGAGCCGACAAAGTTGCAAAATTAATGAATAGATCTGGAATTAACACGCAGGCTATTCACGGCAATAAAAGCCAAAACGCGAGGCAGGCAGCTTTGAAGAATTTTAAGGAGAAACAGACCAGAGTCCTTGTTGCTACAGACATTGCAGCAAGAGGAATAGATATCGACGATCTTTCACACGTCATCAATTACGAAATTCCAAATGTACCGGAAACTTACGTTCACCGTATCGGGAGAACTGGGCGCGCCGGAGCAAATGGAACTGCCCTTTCATTCTGTGAATGGGAGGAAAAAGCGTATGTAAAAGACGTAGAAAAGCTGATTAAAACTTCAATCCCCGTTATTGCGGAACATCCTTATCCGCTTGGAGATACGCCGCCGCCTGTAGTTGCGAAGGCGCAAGGGGGTGGTCGCTATGGTGGAGGTGGTGCTAGACGTGGGAATTCGAGTAATGCGCGAAGGAATAGAAGGAGGAGAGGGTTTGGAGGTTCTAGGGGGAGGTAGATAGTTCTACTAACGCATCCTTCAAAACCATCGTCGCTTTGCAGTCGTCTTCGTTGTAAATCAAAATGCGTTCTAAGTCTTTTTGATCTTTTGTTTCGATATAGTGATTAAACCATTCGATTGATGCAGCGCCTGATGGGTTTTCGTCGCGCCAATTAAACCCGAGATATTGGGCGATTGGTTTTATTCCGTAGCTTCCTAGCGGCCAGTCGGTTTGTTTTTGTACAATCTTATAAAGGTCGATTACATTTGGATTTTCAAAAAATTCTTCGACTTTTTCGGCTGAAATGACGTCAGGGTATATTTTTTGCATTTTCTTGTATGTTGTTTTTTCGTGGGCGGAGTAGTAGTAAACGGCGTAATTATCGGCAGGTAATGAATCGATGTATTCCCAGAATTTGCTCCATGCTTCTTTTTCGGCTTCGGGAGATATTTCTTTTGCGGTAAAGTCCAGAAATCGCTCACCGCCGTCACTTTTTCGTTCGTAAACGCCGTGCAAGTATACAAATTCTTGGGTAGGATCGTTCTCAATATCGAAATATAGTTCATAAGTTACATCGGGAAAGCTAATTGGTTCGTATAAAACCGGTTTTTTGGTTTTAGAAAACACTGTTGCGCGTCTTAATATTTTATTTAAAGAAGATTCCGCCAGGCCTTTTAAGAATAGCTTGCTCTTGTCTTGTTTTTTCTCTTTCAAGGCGCTTTCAATATCTATATCTAAAACTTCTTCTATTTTGTGGATATGAAGATCGTCGTTAAGGGTATCTCGCACGTTTCTTCCAACATAAAATAGACCAGAAAGATCGCGCGTTTCATCAACCCATTTCTTACAACTTTCATACCAAGGACACAATTTACATATACCTTTCATGGCAGGCGTATTTTTATCCTGATTAGCTATCAAAATCGACACATTATTCTTAATTTTTTCATAAAATTGCCAGAATGTTTCGGGTGTTCGAGGGCCCTGCGGAGCAACAAGGTCATATTCAACTTCGCTTAAATGAGCATCAATAATCTTGCCACGTTTTTGCTTAGCAAAGCCAAGATTATTAAGAACATCGGAATACAAACAAAGCTGAACAGCATAATGTTTTTTCGGCTTGCCTTCGTCGCCTTTTTCCTCATCCGCACCTTCAAGCGCCATGCCCGATTTAATATCAACAGGGATATACTCGCCGTCTGGCATTTTTTTAAGAAGATCCGGAATACCAAAAAGATCACCATGTTTAATAACACCCTGATAGATCAGCGGATCACCGTTTTTCATAG
The DNA here is from genome assembly GCA_042568575.1 of Patescibacteria group bacterium. Classification (GTDB taxonomy): domain Bacteria; phylum Patescibacteriota; class Gracilibacteria; order UBA1369; family PNNO01; genus JAJRYP01. Next base: position 5,935 of record JBHPIO010000017.1, read on the forward strand.
CCTCAACAGTCTTTTCAAAACGTTCATCATAAGAACCTTCGGAAATATCCGTAAGCTCACCAAGTTTACTAACAACATTCTCCTCATGCTGGATACCCTTATTCCAAAGCATCTCAACAAAAGGGTTCGTTTCCTGCGACTTTTCCTCCTGCGGACCATATTTATCCCGCCACACACGGTGAGGACACTGGATATAGTTATAAAGTTTTGATGGAGTAAGGTGCATATTTTATTTAAATTTCTTCTTTGATATTATTCACTGCTTGATTTCCTCTATCCAACAAATCATTATAAGTTATAATTTCTATTCCATGTAGAGCATGATTCATTTTTCTTAAGCCATCTTTTTTGTTAACATTCCACGAAGTATTGTCACCTATCAAAATATATGTCCTTGGTTTCAACAAACTAATTTCATATTTATACTGATCCTTTACATCTTTCTCAATCTCAAATCTTAATCTGTCTATTTCTCCAAGATAATTCACCACCTGTCCAATTGCCTCATTTGTTTTCGCTGTCCATTTCCAAGAACCACGATGGTTTGTGTCTTTTGAAATAACATCATCTTCTGGTAATTTAATTTCTAATATATCAACAAATCCATCTAATGTTGGAAATAAATAATCAGGCATTATTCCTGTAATATTAATCTTAACTTTTTCAATAGGTTTCTTATAATTCACACCAAACAACCAATTGTTTTTATGAATCCATTTTTGCCATGAGTCATCTCCTGAAGTTTCAGCAAAACCACCTGTATTTAATCTTAATGCAAGTTCATCAATGATTTTTTGTTTAGCATCAAGTATTCTTGCATAAGATAATTTAGTTACCAACGTAGGGTTTGATTCTGCAAAATAATTCCATATATCTTCATCAAAACCAGCTTCAATAATTTTCTTAATATATGATACTTTATTTGCATCAGTAATAATTACAGAATTA
>JBHPIO010000018.1:0-5768 GCA_042568575.1 Patescibacteria group bacterium
AAATTTTTAAAGGTTACGTTGAAGTTGTTAAGACGATGGATCCTAAAAAACAAGCTGAAGCAACAAAGGATATGGTTGCGGCAACTAAGAAAAGAAGAACGCAAAGACGTCTAAGAATGGCCGCAAAATCGACTCCGGAAGGCTATAGAGCAACTCCGGAAAAACAAAGAGAATTTGAGCAAAGATTAAAAGAAATTCAGGCAACAAATGATCGTGGAAAATTGGTTGAAATTGCAAAAAAATACAGAGAAAGCACAAGCAACTCCGAAGCGATTGTAGTTTATCCGAATAAAAGAGATCTATATGGACGAGTTATTATGGCCAGAAGAAATACTCTTTTAGTTTATGCATGCTTTGTACAAAGCATCAAACTTCTTAATGAGCAAACCGGTTCAAATATAAGGGTTAATCTTTGGAGTTCGCTTAGAACTATTAAAAAGCAAAGAGATATAAGGAGAAGAACAGAAAAAGCACAGATGATTGATGTTACTGCGGAGTATAAGAAGAAATTTGAAAAGAAGGGTATGAATGCTGACGAAATTAAAAAGGAATTAAATAAACCTAAAATAAAAAATGCTATAAGGCGGGAAGCTTTAAGAAGAACAAGTTATCTGGCTGCAAAAGCTACAAAGTCAAATCACTTAACAGGTGGGGCATTGGATATATCGGTTAGCGAAGAATACCTTGTAACAATAAAAGGAAAGCAACGAAAGAGGAAAAGAAGTCTAACTAATTATACGTTTAGGATAAACTATGGTAAAAACCAAACTCCTGCTCTTGTCAGGAAAGCTATAGCAGGAGATAAAGTAGCTTATTCTCAACTAAATAGTCACAATAGGAAATCGGTTAGAGCCGCTATTTACTTATTTGAAAAAACAGGAATGAGAGATATCTATACTAAAAAAACAGAGATCTCAAGTGAGCTTTGGCATAAAGATGTTGGTAAAGGTATATATAAAATTCCTCCGCAGGCCGGAATACGTCATCCTAGGAAACGACTTACAAAAAAGGCAGCACCAGTTAACATTCCTAAGCGTCCTGAAATAAAAGAAAAAGCACCTGAAGAATGGCCTAATTCACTTGAAACTCAAGCGCTTGAACTTCCTAGTCATCGATTGTATTGCACTTTAATTAAACCAAAAGTAGGGCCAAGGCCGGGCCAGAAAGTTGTTATAATGCCTTTCTTTTCAGGTAAATTTAGATCAAATGGTTATACAAGATTTAGGGAGAGAAGAGGCACAATGAAGCCACCGGCACATATTGCGGAATTAGTTGCAAAGAAGTATTTGCTTGATAAAGATAAAAGAGCAATATTGGCTTGGCAAAAAGAAATGTCTAAAAAAGATACTTATGTGGTAATAGCATTTTTGTCAGAAATCCATACAGGTAGGACAAATCCAGGAAGTATGTGGTATCACGATTTTAAACGTAGATATCTTGGGAAAGATAAACGAGGCAGACATAGAAGGGAAGCACCAGAAGTTGTACACCAACGCGTATCAGCAATTTTCAGCACAATAAGAGATGGCGTTGCCCGATTGGTAAATAAGGAACCTGAAAGGGGAATTAGACTTGCTGGGACAAGTATGGGAGGTCTTCCGATAGAAAGAATTACCAGATATATAAAAGAGGGTGCGATAGATCTTAAATTAGATATGATATTCAATTCTGACAGCACTTACTGGCGTACATATAAAACATGCCAATTAGTTAAGCAAAGTAGAATCCCATGGCTTGTGAGCTTTAGACGTGGAACAAGCACTGCTAGTCAGTCTAAAGTAGTGATTAGATATTTCAAACTAAAGAAGCATAAGCATCCAACTGGAAAAGGATGGGTGTATATAAATCCAGAATACCCTTATGTTGTTGTTCGTGAAAGTACTGCTTGGGGAGTAAGTCATGGAAGACATCCAAGCTACTTCCTTCCGGAAGCGTGGGAAAATTCAAGTAATAATAGGTCTTAGATTATTCTTTAGCTTTCTCCTCTTTGTCTGAATCAGCTTTTTCAGCATCTTTTTTTGAAGCTTTTTCCTCTTTGTCATCCTTCTTAGCTTCCTTCTTTTCAGCTTTTTCAGGTTTTGCCGTTAGAGCTTTAATACTAAGTCCAATACGATGTTCTTTTGGATCTACAGTAATAATTTTTGCTTTAACCTTCTCACCTGGTTTAAGTACTGTGTTAGCATCTTCAACAGGCTCCTCAGTAATTTCAGAAAGGTGAATTAAGCCGTTAATCTCTTCGTTTAGCTTCATGAAAGCACCAAATTGAGTGATCTTATTGATTTCTCCTTCAACTGTTTTACCTACTTTAAATGTCTTTGCTGCTTCTACCCATGGATCTGGGACTAGTCGTTTCATACTCAGTGAAATCTTTTCACCTTCCATACCAATAACAAGAACTTCAACCTCATCGTTGATTTTTCCATATTCAGAAGGATCTTTTACGTGGCCCCAAGCAATTTCCGATATATGAACAAGTCCTTCAAGACCATCAAATGCAACGAAGATACCAAATTTAACAATTCCGCTAATCTTACCTTTAACTTTTTGACCAACTTTAAGTTTTCCAAGAGATGTTTTCCTTTGTTCGTGCATTGCAGCTTTTTCAGACAGAATCAATTTTCCGTTTTCATGATCAACATTAATAACTTTCACGTTAAATGACTGACCAATTAATTCCTGCAATCGTTTTAGGATAAGGTTTGAATCGGCACCATTTACACGTGGATAGTGCATAGGAGCAAGCTGTGAAACAGGGATAAATCCTTTAATTCCATCAACTTCAAGAAGAAGTCCACCTTTATTTGCTTCGTTAGCTGTAGCTTGGATAACTTCATCATTTTCATGTGCTTCAACGAATTTACGCCAACTTTTCTCCTGACTAGCTTTTCTTAGAGAAAGTACAACTAATCCGTCTGCGTTTTCAGGATCAATAATATAAGCTGAAATTTCATCTCCAACTTTTAATTCTTCGGCCGTTCCACCACTATCATGTACTTCTTTACCTGCAATAATTCCAGTATGAATACCGCCTAAATCAACAAGAATCTTGTTTTTTGAAATATCGGTAATAGCTCCTTCAGTCATTGTTCCTGGCTGAGGATAAATAATAGATGGCGAATTCTGCAGAAGTTTTTCCATAACTTCACTTTCATCACCAAAAACTTTGGTCATTTGAGTGTTCATAATATAACCTCGTAATAGAGCCTTTTTAATATTACTATGGCTCTTTCGAAAGGACGGCTCTACTACCTTAAAGGTCAGCAGTCGAAAAGAGCCCATAAAGAATACGAGAAATTGCTGTGTTTTGCAAGAGAATTTTGAAAAAAGAAAAGCCCCGCTGTGAGGCAAGGGCTTCTCTATATTGTCAACCGTTTAAGATAGTTAACTAAGATCTACAGCATTTTTAATATTATTCTTAAAAAGAGTCAATTATAAAGACTGGCTAGATATGAAAAAAGATGCGTAATGCAAATCTCACGTGATTTATTTCTTCTCAAACGCAAGTTCCTTATCTTGTTTAACGATTTTTATAGCATCACCCTCTTTGAATTTTCCTTCAAGGAATAATTCAGTCAAAGGATCTTCTATAAGATCTTGAGTCTTTCTTCGAACAGGTCTTGCACCATATTCAGGGTCGTAACTTTCCTTAGCAAGGAAATCCAACGCTGTTACCCCAAGGTCAATACTTAATTTCTTAGGTTTTAATCTTTCCTGTAATTGTGCAAGATGCAGTTTTACAATCTCTTTAATGCTTTCGTGTGTAAGAGCTCTAAACACTATTGTTTTATCAATACGATTTAAGAACTCAGGTTTAAAGTTCTCTTTAAGCTCTTTTAGGATTTCCAACTTAGTCCTTTCGTAATCCTCTTCGGCTTGTTCAAGTGCATTTCCCTGCATTTCAAATCCAATTGGTGCAGCCTTCTTTGTAAGTTTTTCAGCACCAATATTTGAAGTCAAAATGATGATTGTATTTGTGAAATCAACTTTTCGGCCTTTAGCATCTGTTAACACACCATCTTCAAGAATTTGAAGAAGTAAGTTGAATACCTCTGGATGAGCTTTTTCGATCTCATCGAAAAGTACAATACTATAAGGCTTTCTTCGGATTTGCTCTGTAAGCTGACCACCTTCTTCGTATCCAACATAACCAGCAGTAGCACCTACAAGCCTTGAAGTTGCATGTCGTTCCATAAATTCACTCATGTCGATTTTAACAAGTGCGTCTTTATCGTTATAAACTTCTTCTGCAAGAGCTCTAACAAGCTCAGTTTTACCAACACCAGTAGGTCCCATAAAGATAAATGATCCAATTGGGCGTTTGAAATCAGCGAAACCGGCACGTGAACGTCTAATTGCTTTGCAAACAGTTTCAACTGCTTCGTCCTGACCAATAATCCTTTTCTTTAAGCGTTTTTCAAGATCCATCAAACGTTGTTTATCTGATTTAACAAGCTTTGTAACAGGTACTCCTGTCATGTTTGAAACCACTTTTGCAATATCTTCTTCAGTAACTTTCTTCCTTTTCTGACGTGGAGTTTTAATGCTTCTAGCTTCTTCAATTTTCTTGAAAAGTTCAAGCTCTTTATTCCTTAGTTCTGCAGCTTTTTCATAGTTTTGCTGTGAAACAGAGTCCTCTTTCTGCTTAATAACTTTGCTCAATTCTTTCTGATATTTTTTAGCATCATCAGTATCTTCTTTAATATTTACTCTTTTAAGAGAAGCCGCCTCATCGATCAAATCGATGGCTTTATCAGGCAGGAATCTGTCGTTTATATATCTTTTTGACATTGAGACAGCTGCCTCCATTGCTTGTGGAGTGATAGATAGGTTGTGATGGTCTTCGTAAGATTTTCGCAGACCTTCAAGCATTTGATGAGTTTCTTCTGTTGTTGGTTCATCAACGAGTACTTGTTGAAATCTTCTTTCAAGAGCCGCGTCAGTTTCAATATGTTTGCGATATTCAGAAGTTGTAGTTGCACCAATTACTTGAATTGATCCTCGTGAGAGTGCCGGTTTTAAGATATTAGCTGCATCAAGGCTTCCTTCTGCAGATCCAGCACCAACAACCGTATGTATTTCATCAATAAACAGAATTGCATTTTTAACAGTTTTTAATTCATCCAAAATCTGTTTTACACGTTCTTCAAATTCTCCACGATACTTTGTCCCTGCAATTACTGCAGTCATCGAAAGAGACAAGATACGTTTGTTCATTAATGATTCAGGTACATCTTCTCTGGCAATAGCCTGCGCAAGTCCTTCTGCTACAGCAGTTTTACCTACACCGGGTTCACCAATTAATACTGGGTTATTTTTTGATTTACGACAAAGAATACTTACCATACGTTCGATTTCTTTTTTACGTCCAATAACTGGGTCAAGTTTATCTTGTGCAGCTTCGAGAACCAGATCGGAAGTAAAGTAATCAAGTGCTGGGGTTTTTGTCTTTTTCCCATCTTCCTTCTTATTTTTCTTATATCCTTCTTTAAATTTATCTTTTTCCATATTTCCTACCAAAACTCCCTGCAACCCATTCAAAAAGAATTCAATAGGATTCATTGCTTGTTGCGATTTCCCCTGAGATTGCTGGTTTTGAATTTCTTTCCCTTTTTCAAATGTTTGAACTATTTGATCTTTAACATCCTGGGGGTTTACTTTCATGTTTTCCAGAATAACTGTAGCAGCTGTGTTTTCTTGAGACACAACAGCATATAAAAGATGTTCTGTTCCAACGTAAGAATGATTGTATTTAAGTCCACCGCGTACAG
>JBHPIO010000019.1:0-5241 GCA_042568575.1 Patescibacteria group bacterium
GGCCACTGATGTTCGCATGTTTTTGCCTTCTGCGCTGGCTTTAGGATCTTTAGAAAGCACTGCAAACAATGTACGATTCTTCTTCTGATCCTCAATATTTTGATCCAAAACCTTTAAATCGTAGTCTTTTGCAGCCTTAAGTGAACAAATAACTGCTCTATGAAGATTTCTTGCGCTTGTGACTTTTTTTATCGCAGCAACAGTCGATTGGAAAGAGATTCCTTGTGCTTTTGGATAATTCTTCCGTAAATATGCCTGACACTGATTAAGCGCCTGTTGATGAGAAATAATCTTAGTGATCTCAGACTTCTTAGTCCCCTTTTTTACTGCCAAACAATGATAAACTGGCAAAGAGAACTGCATTACAATAGACAGCTTGGATTGAAACAAAGAATCAAAAGTCTCGCGAACAGTACCATAAATGTTGTTTTCGATTGGAACTATTCCTTTTTCAATTCCTCCTTTCTTCAAAGCATCAAAAACCTCCCATATAGAAGCGTAAAGCTTCTTTTGGAAGTTGTTTTTTGGCTCTTTTTGTATATACCAGTCGCAGGCAAGGTCACTAAAGGTTTTCTCTGGACCTAAAGCGCCTATTAAAACCTTTGTACTTTTCTTATTAGGCAATCTTTTTTCGGGTAAATTTCTTAACTTTTCGTGCAGCTGATTTGGCTTTACCTCTCACCTTTTTCGTTGCCTTCTTGGCTGTTTTCTTCGCAGCTGTTGTAGCGCGCTTCCTTACAGTTCTAGCCCTTTTCTTTACTTCTCTTGTACCTTGCTCAGCCAAATCTGTGGCTTTTTCTCGTGCCTGACTTATTTTTTCCTGAACTTCTTCAGATTCATAAGCAGTGCGAGCTGTATCAGCGATCTCGCGCCCCATACTAACAAAGCCTTCCTTTACAGAATCAAGACCCATTCCACCTTCGTCCCGTTCACGCTTAATGGCTTCCCTAAGCTTTTTTCCTTTCTTAGGAGCGAAAAGAATACCTAAAGCAGTACCTGCAAGTAAGCCCCAAAAGAGACCTGAACCACGTTTACTCATAATGAAAAAGTTAATAGCAAATATTATTATAAGCTCTTTACAATAATACGCAAGTTTAAAGCGCCTATCTAGAACCGAATCTATCCTTAATTTTCTTCATAGCCTGACGTAATTTGTGTTGCAAACCACTTATCTTATTTTCGGCATTGTGTAGCTTTGTCTGGCATTCTTCCGAAGTACAATAATCTCTAATTTCTTTACCTCTTTTTGGTGCAAAAAGAAGACCAAGAATCACGCCTGTAACAAGTCCAATTCCAAGCTTAATTCTTTTAAAAAGCTTACACCCACCCTTTTTAGGCTTATTTCCGTGCATAATTGCGAATATTAGTAATAGTAAATGGATTTCGTTCGCCCTTTTCTGTATTTGCTGTTTTAGCGATTCTCACAACCTCACTAAATAGTGAGAAAAAGCTGTGTTTTAGCGGTTCAAGCACATCCTCGCCTGATTTGTGAGCATTGTGTATCTTTTCACGCACCATTTTACCTTTTTGTGGTGCGAAAATCAGAGCAAATACCGCTCCAATAAGAAGACCAGTTATAAGTCCGTGATGACCATTTTTGTTGAACATAGTTTTTTTGTTTTATTTTAGTATATTTTACCATCAAAAAGAGCCCCTAATCAAGGGGCTCTTAAACAACAATATGTTTTGTCAAGGAGATCTTAGTTCTCTATTTCAACATCAATTTCACGTTCATCGTCTCCATCGTCATTTTCAGCTTCAACTCTAATTGTATAATCTCCATCTTTTAGACGATCTCCATCGTCATCTTCACCGTCCCAAAGTAGTGTATATCTACCTGCGTTACGGTCAATTCGATCCCATAGTTCTCTTTCAAGGTCACCATCATCATCGTAAACATTGATTGAAACTTCCGCTTCTTCGTCTATACGGAATGTAATGTTTAGGCTTTCATTACCCGGATCGAAAGTGTTTTTATTGATTGTAAGCTCAGTGATTTCAACACTGTCTCCGAAATCATTATCAACTTCGAATTCTACAGTTTCTGAATCAGAACCTTCATCATTCTTAGCTTTGATTCGTACTTCATAATCACCTTCTTCTAGATCGTCTCCATCGTCATCGTTTCCGTTGAAGTATACTGTGTGATCTCCATCAGATCGTAGTTTGTCGTCTACAAGAGTACGAACTACATCGTTATCATCGTCTAGGATTTCTACAGTTATATCAGCGTCAACGTTAAGTCTGAATTCAACCTGGAAAGTATCACCTTCTTGTATAGTGTCGTCTGAAAGATCAACTCTAGTTAGTTCAGGTTCCTCGTCGTCATTTGCATCTTGATCAACTTCGAAGTCAACAGTTTCAGTATCAGAACCTTCATCATTTCGAGCTTTGATTCGTACTTCGTAATCACCTTCATCAAGGTCATCACCGTCGTCATCTTCGCCATCAAAGTATAATGAGTGGTTTCCTGAACCTCGATATTTATCATCAAGTAGTTCTCTAACTACATCGTTGTCATCATCAAGGATTTCGACAGTAATGTCAGCTCCTGTATTAAGTCTGTACTCAATTCGGAAGCTTTCACCTTCATCCACAACGTCATCAGATAATTCAACGTTAGTTAGTCTTGGATCATCATCGTAGTTATTATTGTAGTTGTAGTTGTAATTATCCAAATCTAATCTATCGAATCTGTAGAATAGTTCTGCAACGTCTCCACGACTCATTGGTGCATTTGGATTGAAGTTTCCATATCGGTCAGCATCCATTAGGTCATGTTGTTTTGAGAAGCATACGTAGTCCATATACCAGTCAGTATCGTATTGAACAGGTGTATCTGGATATGGTTGGTATGAACAGTTTGGTACGTATACATTTGAAGTTTCTAGGAAGAGTTTTAGTAACTCTACTCTATTAACAGTTCGAGCAGGTTGGAATGATCCATCAGGATATCCATCAATAATGTTTCTTTCTACTCCTTCTTCAATGTACTCCATGTACCATTGACTAGGATCTACATCCCAGAAGTCTGAGTATCCGCTAGTATATGAATCAACTGGAATATCGAAACCTTCAAGTATTACTTTTGCAGTTTCAGCACGGTTAATTCCTTGTTCTGGTCTAAAATACATATCAGGATATCCATCGAAGATTCCTTGATCTGTAACATAGATAATTGCGATACAGTAGATATCATCTTCGTCGACATCGAAGAAGTCTGCACAAAGATCATTGAAATCTCTGTCGTCATCGTCGTCGTCTTCATCAGTATCTACACGAACGTTGATAGTTTCTTCGTCAGAACCGTCTGAGTTTTCAGCACGAACTTCGAAGTAGTATACTCCATCGCTTACAACATCGTTGTCATCGTCTTCACCGTCCCAAGATACTTCGAGAGTATCTCCTTCATCTTTTGCTTTGTCGTCCCATAGTTCTACAACAAGATCATCATCGTCGTCGTATACTCTTACAGTAACGTCAGCGTCTTCTGAGATTTCGAATGAAAGCTCAGTATCTTCGTTATCGTCTGGATTAAATCTGTATGGATCTACATCCATATCTTGAATTTCTGGACCATCGTTATTACTACCACCATCTTCTTCTACTTCAACATCAAGTTCTTCAGTATCATTACCATCATCGTTTACAGCTGTAATACGAAGGAAGTAATCACCTTCATCTACGATATCGTTATCTGAATCACGTCCGTTCCAATCTTCAGACTGATCATCACCACATTGGTAATCACTTGATACAAGTGTATCTACGTAATCTTCACTGCCTTCTTCGTATACTTTAATAGTAACGTAAGCACATGTGTTTAGATCATAGTGAACAGTTGTATCTTCACCGTCTGATGGATCAAAAGTACTTGGCGATACAAAAGCGTCAGTAATTTCTGGTTCGCTTGTAGAAGAACCACCGTCATCTTCAACATCAACGTTTACGTATTCAACGTCAGTTCCTTCTGCGTTAACAGCTGAGATTTTGAAGTAATAATCTCCTTCATCTACAACGTTATTGCTAGAATTGCGTCCGTTCCAAGTTAGGTCGTCAGAATTACATTCTTCTACACTTGTTTTAAGTGTTCTAACAAAATCATCAGTACCGTCTTCATAAACTTTTACAGTTACGTCAGCACATGTGTTTAATTGGTAATGTAAAACAGTATCTTCACCTTCACTTGGATCAAAAGTAACTGGTGTTGCATAAGCATTAGTGATTTCTGGAGCATCACCTACTGGTGGCTGCTCATCGTAATCAACAGTTACTTTTCCAGTTTCAGTATCTGTTCCGTAACTATTTGTAGCTACGATCTTATAAGTATAAGTATCTTCAGCAAATGCGTTTCCATGTGAATCTTTCCCATCCCAAGTTTTCTGAGATAGAGTTTCAATTACAGTATTACCATCCAAAATTTGGATAACAACAGTTGCTGTTGTATTTAGCGTATAATTAATTGTTGAAGTCTCGTTTTGAGTTGGATCAAACGATGATGGAGAAGCATAGTCAGAAGTAATTTCTGGAGCTGTTCCAGCAGGTGGATCTCCTCCGTTATTTCCTCCGTCTTCAAGTTCAACTTCAACATAACCATAAACGGTATGTGTTGAGTTACCTCTTGCTGTGATCACATACATATAACGTCCTTCTGGCACTTTTTCAGAACTATTATCATAGTTTCCATACCAGGTTACATAATTAGGACCAGCAGCTGCATTTCCGCCTTGTACGATGAAATCAACTAAAGTTCCACTTGCATCGTGCATGTGAACATCCACAGTTGCATCCTCTTCTAGATAGAAGTGAATCTGTGCAAATTCAGTGTACGGATTAAATGGACTTCCTTTAACTTCATGGCTTGAAATGATACCAGCAGCTGCATACGCTGGTGCCACATTAGCGAGGAATAGAACACACGAAAGCATTAGGGCTATCGCTGTAGTCCCCATGCGTTTGAGTGTAAGAGATGTTGTGTTGTTCATATAAATGATGATTAATGGTTTGGTAAATATATATTAAATGGTTTGATTATACGCTTCTTATAACGACATACTTGGCACACCATTACAAGATTTTTCTAAGCAAGGTACGGATTGTAGCAACATTTAAAAAATATTGCAAGCCTTTTTTTACAAAAAGTCAAATATGTGTTACTGAATCGCAAGCCAAAAACGCCCTTCTTGGCTTGCAAAAGGCATTGTGGTAAACAAAACTTTTTTTACTTTTTAATGTGGAAAG
>JBHPIO010000002.1:0-129446 GCA_042568575.1 Patescibacteria group bacterium
TTAATTAATGTTATTTTGCATGATTTTTTTGTTAATTTCCCACTTTTTAGTATAAAATTCTTTATTAATGTTTTTTTTGTATTTTTAAAATACCAAAATCCACTAGATTCTTTTGTTCCTATTTCTATATCTTTAAAGGAATCTTCTCCAACAACAAAACTAGTTAAATCAAAATTTGGTTGAAACATTATCATCATTAAAAATTAAATTACCTCATCAATTTCCTCCATAATCCTTTCCGTCTCACTCAAAGCCACTATCATCTGCTGATAATGCTCAATATCTTCAACGGACAGCTCTCGGTCACGACGATCTTTTAGCCATTTTTGCGTAGGTTGATAGCCGCCGATGTAGAAATTCCATGCTGCCTCAGGAGCTTTGCCAAAATACTGAGTCTCATTGATGTAAACTTTGCTGTTTTCATACTTTGGATACTTCTTTTCTACTTTATTAGTGCCGCTTTCCGGGAAAGTTGTAATGAAATTATTCACTTTTGGTGATTCCAAGAGGTGTAGCTCACGAAGCTTTCGTCCCAGTTTAACCAACTTTCTAAAAACCTTTTTATCTTTCGGATAAGGCACGCGCGGGAAATCAATCTTCAAAAACTCCTTATACTTCTCACGATAACCCGGGCTATGAAGGACAGCATAAATATAGTCGAGGATGTCTTCGGGCTCAAAATGGGTATCTTTTGTTTGTACCCTTGGCGGAGTTTCTAAATCTCCTAATTCTTTAACTGAATTTTCTAATATGCTTAAAGAAAAAGTTAAATGAAGACTATCTTCAATCTTTCTAATAACCTCATCATTTAAGTTTGGCGTTTTAGTCCCGTCTTCGTGGTAAAGATAGAGTGGAAATAATTGTTCTGCTCCTTGCATACCTGGACAAGACCAAAAACGTCTATCAATTATCGCATCAGAAAGAAAGCACATTGCCGAATTCAGCTCAGACATACCACGTTTAGCAACAAAACCAATATTTTCTTTTTCTACAAGATGTTGCATAACTTTGTGTCGAGGTCGCCACAAAACTCCTTGTGACATATCAGTATAAATCGTGTATCGACTATCAAATGGACGATAGTTAATCTTTGTAATTTGATAATTTTTTCTTTTTAAGTCATCAACTACTTGAGTTACTTTTTCTGATTTTAAATTATATTCATTCGACAATTCCTCATTTTCTTTTTCTTGAAAATCTGATAACACCCTTTTAATTTTATTTCGATTAAATTGAATGACAGTTGCATCTTTTGCTGTTTCAACCCCAGATGAATAAATACCAAATATTTCATTCACGCCAAACCCCTCCTCGTACTCTTTCTGTCCCCCAAAGTCCTTTGGCACAAAGAAATAATAAGGTTCAGGTGCTTTCACCTTCTCCCACTTAACAGTTTCAAAAGACTTTTCATCAAGCTTCTCATACTTTTCTTTCTGCTTCCCGAATAATTCTGAATGATACACCTTCGCCAAACCTTTACCCTCTCCCGTTTTTACAAACAAATTAATAGAAACACCTTGCATAATATTAAATACATTCTCATCTTTTCCTCCGTCTGGGGCAGTTTCCTTTTTCTTTACATTTCCATGTAAGTCCATCACATAAATCTCATCAAAAGTTTCTATTAAATGCTTTCGCATTTGCCTGTGCGTAACTCCATCAATAAAAGAATTATTAGTAATCATCGCCACTATTCCAAAACCTGTTTTTTCTATCTGATTCTCTGCAAAACGAATAAATTTAATATAATCATCATCTAAATTAATCTTCCTCTCATTCAAATTTTCTTTATAAACTTTTATCAAATTCTGAATACTCTCACCTTTATTCGATGAACTTACCGAATACGGCGGATTCCCCAGCACAACCATTATCGGCAGCTCTGATTTAATGTGAGAAGCTTTATGAGACTCCTCAGTTAACCACTGGCTCATAAATAAATTAGGAACCTCATGCACACTTTCTTCCAAACTATTAGTCAGCCAAACCGAAAGCCTTTCATCACCTTCGTATCCTAGCTCTTTAAGTGTCACTCCCAGCTTTAAATGCGCCATGGTGTAACTTGCCATCATTAGCTCAAACCCATGCAAGCGTGGCAATAAATGATTTTCAACATACTTTGGCCACATTCCTTCTTGCCCTTTAAAAGACTTATGAATTTCTAAAATCACATCATTAAGAAAAGTTCCTGTACCCGCAGCAGGATCAAGCACCTGCACTTTGTGAATTTGGTCGCTAGTTCTCTTTATACCATCTTTTGTACGCCCATCCTCAGCCTGAATTTTAAATTTATGATCAATTTTGCTTGTATCAGCAAGTCCTTTTGGTAAATTAAACTTGGTCTTTAAAAGCTGATCTACAGAACGAACAATAAAAGACACAACAGGCTCAGGTGTATAGTAAACTCCTCGACTTTTACGAAGTCCTTTATCATATTCCGCTAGAAAAGTTTCATAAAAATGCAAAACAGGATCTTTTTGCTTTTTCACAAATTCCTTATGCATTAATTCATAAACATTTGTACTTAAATATGCATCAACCAAGCTATCTACCAACCATGCAATTTTAGGATCATAATCGGTTCCTGCGACATGACCAAAAAACTTTTTAAGCAAAGGATTCGACTTTGGAAGCAAATCTTGCGCCTCATGTCTTGAAAAAGTAGGCAAAGTAGAATCAAAATAACGAGCAACGAAAAGCCCATAAACCAAAGTTTGAGCATACATATCAGCAAAATCACTTTCTGAAAGATCATGAATTAAAACTTCCTTAAAAGTTTCGTATTGTTTATGGATGTCAGAATCAGGATTCTCGGTTAACGAGGCCAAGGCATTATCTCTCAAAATTTGCCCCTTATTTGCCATGATTTTTGCTAATTTTTTAGCTGAACGAATCGTCCGATGAGAAGGTGTAATGTAATCACAAATAAGATTCGCAAATCTTTCGAAATTCTTTTCAATAGGATTGATATCACGATCAATTTTCTCTGCTATGGAAATGCTAACTAACTCGCCTTCTTCATTAAGTATCTCGAAATCAAAATAATTTGTAAGCAAAATACGACCAAAAGCATCAACATAACGCTTGGCTTGTTTTTGAACATCCTTATGAGAAATATCCACAGTAACATCCTTACATTCAGCGTAAGCAATAGGTGTATCTCCTTTCTTAAACAAAAAATCCGGTGCATTCCCACCTGTATATGCCGGTTCATTGATAACTTGAACATCAGGCTTTAAATTTTCGATAAGTTTTTGAAAAGCGGGGCGGTATGCATGTTCACGAGCATCACCGGATTTAAGGACTTCATTAATTTCTTGAATATAATCTTGAACAATTTCTTTGCTTTTGTCTGTCATAAATATGTATTAAAACCCTTTAAATTTATAGCATAATCCCTCTTTAAAAACAAAAAAGGAGATCCTGTCTCCCTAGCTTGCTCCCCAATATCTTTAATGTTAAATTGAAATCAGTAATTCCTATTAGAAACTGGAGGGGAATTTTCATCAAAAAATGAATCATAATTATGAAATTTCAATTCAAAAAACAGGTTTTATTTACTGGTGCTGGTTTCACAAAAAATTTTGGCGGTTTCCTTGTAGAAGATATGTGGCAAGAAATTTTTAATGAAATGTCCGATTATCCAAAAATTAGAGAGATACTACTCAAGAATCATCCTAATTATGAGCGTGTTTATAATCATGTTCTCCGGAAAAATTTACAGGATTTCAAAGACAATGAAAAGGAAGCCTTCAAAAAATCCATTAAAAATGCCTATCGAAAATTGGATAAGATCGTTTGTGAAAATTTTGTTGGAGGATACAAAAAACATAACATCTCTGTTCCAGAACTAATACGCTTTGCAGGTTCTTTTGCAGGCAGCAATAATGGACAACGTGGCGTTCTTCTTACGCTAAATCAAGATCTTTTTTTTGAAAGATTTTGTGGGTACAAATCCCCAATGCAAGGGCAATTTTCCGCAAAATTGCATCAAGATGCAGCAGAATTACAAAACACAGACTTTGAAATAATGCCAAAACATGATGAATTAAAAGAAAAAATAGAAAAATATATTGATGATTTTTTTCATACAGATGGCGATTTTTTCCTTTTTAAGTTGCATGGTTCATATGGTTGGCTATCTTCAGACGAGAGTGATCTCATGGTCTTAGGAGAAGAGAAAGAGAAAGATATAGAAAAAGAACCTTTATTGAAATGGTATAACGATATGTTCAAAGAAATAATGTTTAGGGATGATGTGGAAATGCTAATTATAGGCTATAGTTTCAATGATCCACACATCAATAACATATTTTCTGAAGCCATAAACAAATATGGACTTAAATTTTGTTTAATTTCACCTTCACCAAAAAATCAGTTGGATAAAATTCAAGAAAATGGACTTGAAAAGGGGTTATATAAAATATTCAAAAAGTCTCTTGCTGATATTTTCCCATATAATCAAACTAGTACCACTGTTGAATTGGAAGAGATTTTAGAAATCTTTCCATCTGCTAGGTAATAAAGCCTACGTAAAGTTTACTCCGTATCTACTTACACTCCCCCCATGCCCCACTACATAATCCTCCGCGGACCTCTCGGCTGCGGTAAAACAACAATCGCGCAGAAACTGAGCAAGAAACTCGGCAATGCTATTGTCGTCCATATTGATGATGTGCTTAAGGAACATGATCTCGATCGCGTCAGTGAGACAATTGGGTGTATTCCTCCTGAAAATTTTGTGAAAGCACAGGAAATCGTGCTGCCTGAAGTGAAAGAAGCATTAGATTTGGGCAAGATTGTGATTTTTGATGCGTGTTTCTATCATAAGGAGGCCATAGAGCATCTAACAGACAGTCTTCCCTTCTCTCATTACATATTTACTTTAAAGGCACCAATAGATGTATGCATCACGCGTGATAAGAATCGCGCACATTCATATGGCGAAGGTGCGGCTCGTGCGGTCTATAATCTGGTTTCGAAATTTGATTACGGGGTGAATGTGGATATTTCTGGCACGGTTGATGAGGCGGTGGAGTCTATTATGGCGAATTTGCCATAAATAAATTTTTTAACAAAAACTTTACTCAAATTTTACATAGGCTTGATATGTTTCAAGTCTAAATTTTTAACATATTGACTTTGTAGCTATATTTTAATATAATGTAGCTACAGTCTGATTTATTCATGACTAAAATTGAAAAGACCGTACAACAATTCATTAATCGCCCTACATCGCTGCGCTATGGTGAAATTGAGAAAGTGCTTAAATACTTTGGATTTGAGATGATTATGGCAAAAGGCAGTCACAAAAAGTTTAAACACGCTCTTCCCTGGCAACTGATTTAGTAATTCCTGTTCATAATAACGACTGTAAAGACTTCTATAAAATTCAGGCTACAAAAATTGTTAAAAAGCTTATCAGATGAAAAATATCAACCACTACATCACTATCAACAATAAAAAATATTGCTATACCTTAAAACCTGCAAAAAAGAACATTACTTTCGTTGAATGCGAAGCTGCTAATATAAAACAGGAGTTTTTAAACGAAGACATACCTGAATTACTTATTGATTTGCCAGATTTAATATTGGCGGAAAAGAAGTATAAAAAACAGCAATCGGAGCTGATCAGATTTAGAGTGAGTCCGGATGATAAGAAGCTGATTGAACAAAAAGCGGTTAAAAAAGGTTATTCTTCGGTGTCAGGTTATTTAAGGGATTTAGCGATTAAGGGTGTTTAAAATGCCCACTTGACATTTCTTGTATTTATAGTACAATAATCCTCTGCTTGAATAATTCGGTCTTATCTCTTTTTGGTAAGGATCGCCGGCTTGTCCGGTAATAATTATTTAGGTAATGTAATTTGAAAGTTAGTAATTTTAAGTTGTAAGCGTGTGTTTTGGTATTAAAAATTGATATCAGGGCAAACGCTTGCAACACCAATTCAGAACAATGCCAAAAGGAGGCAATTTCCATGAAACGCATCAACCTTTTCCTTTCGTGCGTCATGCTGCTCTCGCTCACCGGCTGCGAGGACAACTATCAGCCCATGCCCAAGAGTACCATTCCGGTGCTCTTCCACATCCAGACCTGTAATGTCTACCATTGGGTGTGGGAGAACGACATCGGCGATGATTACGAGGACTGCATGGATGATCCGCCGGTCAGTGGCGGTCAGTGTGGGGCTGACAGGGACGAGATGAGGGCTATTGCCACGGATGCCTGGGAGGACTGTCTCATCCAGCTTCCCTACGTCGCCTATGAGTGCGTCGAGCAACTCCAGCCGTTCAGCAAAACGCACGACTCCGACGGTGACGGCATATCGGACAATCACGAGTATGAGGGTGGTACGAACCCGTGCGAACCCTGCTCGTTCGGTGGGACGCCTGGCGAGAACTGCGACGGGGACCTGAACCACGACCGTGATGTCCGCAATAACGCGGATGACACCCACCCCCTCTGCGGGCAGATGTATGACGGGGAATGGATCCCTAACCCGGAGGCCATCAACGGCAATCCCTGCGCCTAGCTACTTCCGCTTCCTCCTGCCTGCTTCCTTCCTTTCTGGCTCACAAAATTACTAACCTTCTCACCTTTTCAGGGGCGGTCTTGTATCGCCCCTCCAGCCTTTTTTGCTATAATCAAACCAATGAACAACATTCACCCTACCAAGTCGCAACTTCTCGACTTTTGGAAAGAGACTTTTAACTTTTCCGAGAGGATTCTTGCGGCATTTAAAAAGGTTCCCAGGGAGGATTTTGTTGGGGAAGGTGAGAAGGATCTTGCATATGCCGATGTGCCTCTTCCGACTGCCGAGGGGCAGACTATTTCACAGCCGAGCACGGTGATGATGATGCTTGATCTTCTTGAAATTCAACCCGATGATCGAATCCTGGAAATAGGTTGTGGAAGCGGATATAATGCGGCGCTCATGTCCGTTATCGCAAAAAAAGGCCAGGTTACAACATGTGATATTTTCGAGTCTCTAACTGAAAAAGCGACATCGAATCTTCGCGACTATAAAAATATTGAAGTAATTTCGGATGATGGATTTAAAGTTGCAAAGGAAAAAGGGCCTTTTGATAAGGTCGTTTTAACAGCGGCCATAAAGGAGATCCCGGATGTACTGATAGACAACTTAAATGATAACGGAATTATCCTTGCGCCTGTCGGAGATATATTTATCCAGATAATGATCCGACTTCGTAAGTCGGGTGGCAAAATTAAAAAAGATGAACACGGCGAATTTATGTTTGTTCCTATTCAGGGGGAGTATGGATTCTAAGCACTAGCCACATAAAGCATAACTCCGACACCAAGTATAACGAACAAAGCTCCTCCAGCAGCTAAAAACACTATTACCCTTTTTTGATCCGCGTTCATTTTTTGCCCAGCTTGATTTAGTTTTTTCTTTTTCTGGGAAGCAATTATTGGGATTATTAAAGCTGGCCAAATAGCTATAAATGGAATGAATGATGTGTCGCTGCCTATACCGTCAAAGCCGGGCTTGTCGCCAAAAATCATGTATACCATTATTCCAACTCCTAAAGTGAAGACTAATATTCCAATGATTATTTTTATTTTAAAATTCTTTCCAGTTGGCTTTTTCTTCTCAATATCTTCAAGTGGACCTGAATATCTGTGCGGATCTATATTGCTGTTCATGGGAGAATGATTAGTGCTTGCTTACATTTAATCGTATACTAGTGGGGAAAGCAAATTTGTAATCTACTTTTATCATGAAAAAAATCGCAACAATAACACTCGCTCTATCTTTCCTTCTCCTTTCTGGCTGCCTTTCCCAGGAGCTTTCCACTTCAGACGACATTGTTAAAGGCAACACGGTAAGAATAAAAGGTCAACTTTCACGAATTCCATCTCAGCATATGATTAATATCCCGGATGGATATGAGCATGTGGATTATTTTGATTTTAACGATGGTGATCAAATTGTTTTTTACGCAAACGAGCTCGTAAGTTGTAATAAAGATGACATTATTTTGACAGGAGAAATTATTGAGATTGAAGGGACGTCAAAACGTCCAGATTCAGATGAGCCGTTCACTGAACTCCAACTTCTGGTTGAGAAGTTTGAATGCGATAATTAGGCGACTAGTGCCGCATTCCTATTGTTACCTTTACGCCGTCTTCAGTTTTATAAACTGTGTAAGCTGCATTGATGTTTTTTCTTCCAAACAGTTTGTCGCTGATCCAAATGTGTCCGTCATAGGTAAGAAGTGCATTGTGCCCTAAATGAGCTATTATTCTGCCACTAGTTAATACATCTCCTTCTTCGATTTCTATGTATTTTCCACGCAAAGCTTGAGGGACATCTAAGTCTTCGAAAATAATGTCATCAACACGTTTTCCTGATAAAGCTGCCTTAAAACGTGCATCTAGAACGGCTGGATCGGTCCTTTCATCTAAAAAATCTGAGACAGGTCTTTCTGGAAGAGTTTTCACATATTGCATGAGTGCTTCAACCTTTTTGCCGACTCCCATATAATCATCTTTTCGCCTAAGCTTTTGGCATTCATCGGTTGTTTCTAAACCTACCCACTCAATAAGTTGAAGCAAATCTTCGTTAGTTTGAAAGTTAAGTGCGACAACCTGAAAAGCCGAATCTAGTTTCACACTTTCTTCCTCAAGAACTAATCGCGCGAATTCAACTAGTGATTCACATATCCAAAAACGATCGTCTCGACTATAATTTTCCAGGATAGCCTGTAAATATTCAGGAATTTGTGTGGGTTCGTTGTCTACTGTGCTCATAATTAAAATGTTAGTTCAAGATTGGCATTATACTGACGAACCCTTGAAAGTCAAATTTTGTTCATGGGTATAAGTAGGCTATTATGTTGATCGAAATTTAACCTAAATCATGCGCGTTAGAAGCAAAGAGACAACCGGAGAGATTTTTATGATGATATCGGCCGCGTTGCATGGATTTTTCCCTCTGCTTGCTAATACCGGCGTTAATTATCTTCCGCCTGTGTTTTTTGCGGGAATGAGTGTTTTGCTTTCATCTGTTTTGTTCTTTATTTTCCTGATTTATACGGGAAATTTTCGCAAAATTTTTAACAAGAAAGCGCTTCCCTATATTTTAGGAGTTACGGTGCTTGTTGTTATTATTCCTTCGATTCTTATTTTCATTGGGACGAGTATGACGTCAGGTGTGAACACAGCGATTTTGCTTCAAACCGAGGTTCTGTTTACTTTTATTGTTTTTGGACTCTTTTTTAAGGAAAAAATCACGACGAAAAAACTCCTTGGTGGCCTTGCTATTATTGGTGGTGCTACAATAATTCTCTATAATGGCTCGTTTTCGCTTAATTGGGGTGATTTTATGATTATCCTTGCGACTTTTTTCTATCCTTTTGGAAATAGATGTGCCAAAAAAGCCCTGGAAATTGTGCCATCGAGCGTTATTCTGTTTGTTCGTTCGTTGATTGGCGGAACCTTCCTAGTTGTTATTAGTTTATTATTCGAAAAACATATTGGATTTGGAGGGGATTCAATGCTAATTCCGGTTCTTTTTGTTCTTGCGAATGGATTCCTCATTATGTTCCTTTCCAAGATTGTTACTTACGAGGCATTTAAGCGAATTGACGTTACAAAAGCGATTGCACTTGTTATGTCTGAGCCGGCATTCGCCTTAATCTTCCTGATGATTTTTCTTCAACAGTTCCCGAATTTATATCAGGTTATCGGACTTATTATTATTATGATTGGAGTCGGCTTTGTTGTTTTCAAAAAGCGCAAGGCAAAGGATCTAGAAGGAATTGCCGTGGATTAAAAAAAGAGAGCCCCAAGCGAGCTCTCTCCTTAATCAAACCTAACTAATTTAGTTAAACGTAAGACTTTCAACTATTTTGTCAGTCATTTCGATTCGTTTTTTCTGAGAATCCGAAAGCTCCATCTTGAGCAATTCAGTCCCCGGATCTTCATATATTGCGTAATCTTCTTTTGCAAAGAGGTTTACGGCGAACGCAGCTTCAGGCCACTCTTCGTTTGGTGTCTCTATGAAATATGTATTTTGAAATCCAAGATCACCCATTTTTGTAACTTCGAGATATGAAGTCACACCTTCTTTCATTTGCGTGCAGTCTTTAACATATTCAACAAGGTCTGCTTCGTCACAGGCATTTCTTAATGAAAATCCTGGCTCCTGCCTCTCAAGAAGTCGCGCGAAGTAATCCGAACGTTCAAGAGTAAATAAAACGGTTGGGATAAGGAAATCTCTTTCTTCGTCATATTCTCCTATGTGGATTCTAAGAAGTTCTTCTTCCTCGTCGTATACTTTGATGTCGTACTTTGCGGGATAATCGAACCCAAACCCGATTTCATCGTTAGTGTATTGGGTTAGTTCGCCAGTGTCCTGCGGTGCGGTTTCGGTTGGCTCGGCGCATCCATGAAGTCCAAGGACTGCCATAAAT
The DNA here is from genome assembly GCA_042568575.1 of Patescibacteria group bacterium. Taxonomy (GTDB): domain Bacteria; phylum Patescibacteriota; class Gracilibacteria; order UBA1369; family PNNO01; genus JAJRYP01. Next base: position 10,442 of record JBHPIO010000002.1, read on the forward strand.
GTTACGATGCCAACTAAGATTATTTTTTTCATATTATTGAGAATTATTCAGCTGGAGCTGATGGGTAGTTTGAAGGGTCTTCGTCAGGATGAACTCCGCCTCCGCCTTCGATCTGAGGTTCGTCGTCTTCTTCTCCAAACATTTGGTTCATACAATTATCAAATGATGCTTCTCCTTCTTCGACTTTATCTTCCGGGATTACGTAGTTAGTTAATCCAACTTCGGTGTTGTCCAGGTCGAGAAAGAAAACATTGTCTGCTTGTGTTTTCGATGACCAAACATTCCAACATGGGCCAGGTGAATTATCTACACCAGTTCTCCATACAATAAGTTGTTTTTCTTCCAGACCTAAAAGGTACAACATATCTATGTTTGGGTTTTCAAGCGTAAACAGAACTTCTCCGTCTTTAACAGATGTAATAGTCCCGTCTTGTGTGTTGTATTTATAATCTAGGGTTTCCACGATTTCTCTTTTCTGAGACACAGAAGTCTCATTTGTTGGCGCCGTTTCTTCCATAGAAGTATCTTCGCCTGGAGTAGTTGCGTCCTGGGTTGGTTCTGATGAACCACATCCAGAGAGTCCTAGTATTGCGAGAATGCTAATCATTCCTGCGATTGCGAGCTTTTTCATTGTTTTGAGGGTTAAAATTATATGCTCTGTTATCAATAACACTTAAATTCTAGAAAGTTGCGGTAATCGCGACGGTTATCTTTCGATAGTAATTTTATCGCCCGATGTGATGTTTGCAACTTCTGGGAATAGGAAGCTTTCGATTTTTGCCGGATCGGCATAGAAAGTTCCCGGGTGAATTACTGTGGCGTAGTAAGTTCTGTACGGCTTACTGTTCTCACCATTAAACCAGTAGAAGTATACTTCTTGATTATGAATGTTATACGGGCTTGCGTTTCCATAATAGCTACCAAAGACCTTAGGGGCTGTTAGCAATTTTAGACCGCTAGGCATAATGTCCGTAATTAAGTAAGAAGTATCTTTGTCACCCTGAAGGGCAAGTGTGATTTTTACAATATCACCTTCCTGGTATGTTGAATCATCACGACTTAAGTTTGTGTAAGATCTAGAAATATTTACGCTGCTGTCTGTCTCGAAGTTTTCAGGGGCAATTGGTTCTTCGTAGTAAATAACTGCTCCAAGATCTCCCTTAACATCGGTTAGACTTATTCCTTTCATCTTGCTTGCAAGGACTTTATGAGTACCACAAGGCTTAAGTGTGATCTGTTCTTCTGAGTTTCCAGGACGAACTGTAAAGCTAACTTCGTCAGGGCTTGCGTATTCAATCGCGTTCTTAATATATCCAATTTCATACAGATTGAGAATGTCGTCTTTTATACCGTGTCTTTCAACATAAATGTATAGTTCAATTGCGTCATCTTTTTCGCCAAGACCTGCAGCAAGGATTGCTCCAAGCGCTGTTTCGTAAGCGTTGTCGTCTGCCAATTCATCAGAGACTTTATTGTAGATCTTTCGTGCTTCTCCGTGATCTCCAAGGCTTTCGAATGCAAGTGCGATATATAATTTTTCTGTAAGAGTTAGAGTCTCGTCGTCCTTAATTATTTGAAGACTGTTAAGAACCGGTTCGTTCATGTTAGCCAGACCAAGCATCGCAAGAATTACTTCTTCAAAATTTGCATCTGGATTGTTATAGAAAGAGTTGAAGTATTTCTTGAGCTCTCTAGTGTTGTATCTTTCAGGATTTGGATCGACTGTTGTGATTAATGCTGAAAGTCTTAAATCAGATGAAGAGTATGGAATAAGGCTTAATCCACCATCTACCTGTTGATAGTTTGTGATTTCAAAGTCACGTCTCTGCGCATACTCAACTTCGAAGTGTTCTGCAAGAATTTCTCGCGATATCACCTCGGAAAGTCTTTGATCAATACGTTCACCTTCAGTGAAGTAAAGCCATAATAAGTTCTGATAATGCCTTGTTAATCCGGTATCCATGAAGTAAATTTCTGCGAATCCTTCTTCTGGAAGGTCGAATACTGTTGTTTCGTCTACAGAAGGGATTAGTTCAAGGACATCGTGCTTTAGACGAGAACCTTTAACTTCCATTGGGAGCGAAATTGCGTCTTTCTTAGATCCTGCTTTTGCATCGATTTGGATATCGTGAGTTCCAAGTTTTAGCTCTGGAAGTTCATAATATGATCCTGTAAATGCAGTTCCAGTTATTGTGTCTGACTTTTCTACTCCAAGCGATGTTGCTGTAAGGTTGAAGTCAACTTCGTCGTCCTTAGAAAGCGCGTTTCCGAATGCTCTAAATTTAAGGATTGGATTATCTTTAATTGAGTATTCCTTGTTCATCACAAGGTCAGCGAACATTGGCAGTGTAACTTTAACTGATCCAATTCCAACACCTGCTCTTAAATCTTGAGTATCAATGGCTTTTGCCACAACCCTCCAAGAAGTGATGTTGTCTGGAACTTGGAATGTTACGCTTCCTTTACCGTTTGATCCTGTTGTGATTGTTTCAAATAGGGCTGTGTCTTCGAAGTCGTTTCGTACGCCGTCTCCGCCTTTATCGTTATGAACGTAGAAGTTGTTGGCAATGTATGTGTGCTGATCTTTAACTTCGAAGTTATATACCCAAGTTGGTTTATTAACTTTTTTGATCGATGTAACTTTCACATTGTTGCCTTCTTTTGTCGTTAGATAGTCCCCAATTCTAACGTTTCCTGCAACGTCCCACATGTTGTTAACAAACAGCACATGCTCTCTTGTAACTTCGAGACTGTCGTTAATTACGAGGTATTCATTAACATAATGCGAAATTGTGCTGGTAACTTCCGATGCAACTAGTTCATTAGAAAATGCGTGTTTTCTGGTTAAAATGTAGTCACCTTTCGCAACTTCCTCGATTGATTTGTATGTTCCGTCTGACATTAGAATTTGTGTACCGGCAGTGAAACATCCACCTGCTTCTGCTCCTGTTTCCAGGTTTGCGGTGTCTAAAGGATTTGTATGAGTTACGTATCTTTGAATGATACCGTCAGTTTCGCGTGAATATAATTGCTCAATCGGATCCTGAATTCTGTTGTAGATAAGTTTGTAATATGCCTCATCAACAAGATTCATATTAATTTTTGTAGCAACTGGGTTTCCGTCTTTATCTTTTACAGTAACGTTTAGTGTTACTTTCTCTCCCGGTTCGTATGAATCCTTATTAGTTTCCAATTCAACATCCAAACCTTTCAACTCTTTATTATAAGAAACCGAAGTGCTGAAAGTTGTACGATACATTTTTCCATCAAACCATACTCCCTGAAGATATATGTTTGGAACATCTTCTTTTTCGAATTTGAATGTATAGTATGGAGATTCCTTTACAACGTGTTCATGAAGTCCGTTTTGAAGCTGCATGAATAGGAATTGTCCTCCAACATCTACGCTTAAAGGTGTGTCGCTTTGTGTGAATGCTGTTTCAACAGATTCTCCAACATCGAAATAATGTTCACCATCATCGTTGTTTAGGATTTTCATTGAATAATAATCTCTACCTCGAGAACTTTCAGATCCGTAAATATAAAGGTTGTCTTCAGCAAGTCCTCCGTCGTCGTCGTACGTTTCAAACTTAACTGTGTAGTATTTAGATGGATCCATTTCGAATTCATAGTGAGCTACTCCATCGTCATCTGTCACAACGTCAAATGTTCCGTATTCGTTGCTTGCCTGCCTGTAATCATAATCTTTTACAACTTTTTTATTGATGAAATCGTAGTGCTCGCCAGTTTCGATTTTATTCCACCATTTTTCCGTAATTATTCCCTTAACTTTTCTGTTGCCTGCAATGTCTCCAATGTGATTTCTATAAGAGTATGATCCTTCATTCTCATTAATCTTGGTAAGGTCGATCCAGTTAGTCTGGATGTCCATGTATGCAGTGTTGTCTTTAACTTCTTTCTTTGCGTCCACGTCTATGTGCGATCTGTATACTGCAATGCTTACGGATCCGTAAATGTCAGATGATTCTCCTTTGGTTGGATAGAAAGAGAAGTATTTAGTATCGACCTCATAGTTTGCTGCGGCCTTTTGTGTGTAAACTGCCTTTCCATTTTCATCTGTTACGAGAGCAGTTCCATCTGAATCTCCGTAATTAAGTTCTACATAAGGTACAGGAGTGCCGTCAAAGAAATGCGTATCGATATCGATTTTGATTTCTTCTCCCGAGAACATTGCTCTCTTGTTTGGAGTTACTTCAATATCATAAGTTGGCTTTGTATAAGCGCGAACGTTAATTGCTTTGCTGCCTATAGTTTTTTCTCCGTCGTAAATTGCGATTACATAACTACCCGGAAGCATTTCTTCAAAGTCGTATGATCCTGAGAATGTGCCGTCTGCTTCTGCTTCGAAACTAAGATCGGAAACAAAGGCATCTGGAGCGAATCCAAGATATCCTCCCCATCCTTTATATAGCTTCATGTTCATGTCTTCTATCTGGCTGCCGTCTTTAGGGTCAACAAATCCCCAGAAACGCATTTTGTCGTTTGGAAGATACATCGGCCTGTCAGTGTCGAATGCATACCAATAACTTTTCTGTGTCTCGCGTGACACAACTTGAGTAACAATACTTTTGCCGTCTGCAGCTGTGATTTTAATGGTATTTTGTGAGTGATTTTCTTGAGGGAAGTCGAATCTTGCAACACCATTGTTATCTGTCTTTGTGGAAATACTTTCACCTATAACTTCAACAGTTGCGTTTGTAGCAGGTTTTTCTGCTGAAAGATCATGTGTCCATACAATTGCGTCTGTGGCTGTTGCAGAAATGAATGCCGAAAGGTCAGTCATTTGAACTAGTGCCTGATCCATATCATCGTCAGTATTTACCTTGAAGAGGTAATACCCGTCAGATAATTCTGCCGAAGGCATGTGGATGTATTGTCTCCAATCTTCTTCGCCAATTTCCGCTTCAAAAGTTGCGATTTTCTCTAAGTCAGAAATTTTATAGTCGTATTGGCTTCTAGTTAAACTTGCCCAGTAAGGGATATTTTCTCTTTCTTCCAACGCTTCGATGTATTTATCTACATCACTGAATTTGTATACTTCAACATCAACTGTTGGAGCTTTTGGTTCAGGAATTTCAATTTCTATTGGATTTCCCTCTTCATCAAATTCAAGTTCTGCTTCTGGGATTTCAACAAATACCGGAGTGTCATCAAGATTTGTATAAACAGTCATTGCAAGCGGTTGAGCTGAACTTACTTCGTAGTAATCTTTCGAGAAACTGAAGTATTTTGACGATGTAGGCGCAGGTCCTTCCGCAGTTTCGAACTGAACTGTGTAGTCTTCGAGTAATGTTTGATCACTTTTTAGAAGTGGAAGTCCGGCTTTTAAAGTAACTGTATAGATAGTAGCCGGATCAAGTCCTCCTTGTGGAACAAAACTCACTGTTCTTTGGTGGTGTTCGAATGTTCCCTGAACTTCAGGAGAAATTTCGAAGTATTGGAACATGTGTTCAACGTCTAATTGTTCGTGGCTGAATGTGAATTCGATACCTGAGTTTGTTGGTATACCACTGGTTTTGTCAGCCGGAAGGCTTCCGGTGACTTTAAAAGTATCTTTTACTTGATACGCCCAGCTGTATCCTTTAGGTCCTTCGTCTGTTTCACTTACTATCACAAAGTTATATATGGCGTTTGGTTCGAGACCGTTTGCTGGCTGCACTTTGTATTTGCCTTCTTCTATCTTGGTGACATTAAGATCCGTATCAGGGGTTACTTTAATATTCGCTTCAACTGCTGCTGCATCAAGGTCTTCCGACGCTATTAATGTGAATGAAGTGTCTGATTCGATTCCGCTTGAGTCCTGATTATCGGCTGTCATTTCAAAATGTGCGCTTACTGTTGGAGGTCCCGAGATGAACCCGCTTTGCAGAAGGTTCTGCAGATTTGGTCCAAATACGATTGCTACTATAACGAGCACCGCGACTACGCTTGCCCATGCAATCTTTTTCGGCATAAAGAGTGAGGCGAAAAAGTTACCTCCAGATTTAGCCTTCTTTGATTTGGCAGGAGCTTTTTCCAGTCCAGTTTTCTGCTGGATATATTTCCAGAGATACTCCTTGCTCTTTTTGACCGGAGCTTTATCGACCTTACGGTCTTTAAAGTCGTTGTTTAGTATATTCATGATTATATAGAGTTAGTTGCTAATAATTGTCTTAAATTGGTGAGCGCTCTATGCATCATTGATTTGACCGCGCTTTCGGATCTTTTAATAACTTCGCCAATTTCTTTATGTGAAAAGCCTTCGAAATAATGAAGACTAACTATGTTTTGATATTTTGGATTTAAAGTTCCCACTGCGTCGCTTAGCTTAGAAAGGTCTTCGTCTCCGAACATTGATTTATCAAGTGCTTCCATTTCTTCCTTTGCGTTTGTCTGAAGTTGTTTCAGTCCCTGCATTTCTTCTGTAAGCGGTGCTATTTTCGGATTTCTACGATGATTTTTTAATGCGTTGATGGCAATCCGATAGAGCCATACTTTTATCGAAACGCCGGTCCACTTAAATTTGTGAAGGCTTTCGAATGCTTTAATAAATGTTTCGGCAGTGAGGTCGTATGCGACTTCACTGGACATGGTCCTTTTCACCAAATACTTGAATATCATTTCGTAGTAATGATTGTATACCTTTTCAAATACAGCTTTGTCTGATTTGAAATCTTCAAGTATCTGCTGCTGGACCTCTGGTGAAAGGTCACTGTGTTTCATAGATATGAGGGATTATTATAATCAAGTGTAAGTTTGCACTATATGTGCTTCACTTTCAATAACACATGGATAAAAATAAGTTGCGGTTTTTATTTATGAGTGCACCGTAAAAAAGCGTTTATTTTGAAAAAGCCCGACCATGAAATCAGAGGGTCGGGCAGGATTGGTTTTGGTTGAACGCCTAGTGCGCCCTACGTGTAGCGCGTGATGCGTCTACTGCGACTTGCGTCGCCGCAGGAGCAGAAGGCCAATGCAACCGATGATGAGGAACAGTGGACCGGTGGGTCCGCTGTCCTGGTTGGAAGAGCAGCCGCAGCCGCTCTTAGGTTCTTTGGTGCAGTTCGTGGTGTCGAACTGGCACTGGTTGGAGCAAGTGAGAGTGCCATCATCGAAGTCGTGATCAGCGCAGGTGTTGTTATTGAGCGCTGCGCCATCGCATTGCTCGCCGTCGTCGACAATTCCGTTGCCACAGACGTTGGACTCGGTTTCGCATGAACTGCTGCAGCCGTCACTGTCGGCGAGGTTGCCGTCGTCGCACTCTTCTCCGTCGTCGATGGTTCCGTTTCCGCAGTTCAGCGTGCAGCCGGAAGTGTCGAAGCCGCACGATTGGTCGCAGGCGAGGTCGCCGTCGTCGTAGCCTTGATTCTGGCACGTTGCGTTGCCGAAAGCTTGCATGTCACACTCTTCGTTCGGACCGTTGATGATGCCATCACCGCAGCGGTAGCACTGCGATGCGTCGAGTTGGCAGGATGCGTCGCAGGCGAGGGTACCACCGTCGAAATTGAGAGATTCGCAGGTGTTGGTTCCCAGATCGCTGGCGTCGCACATCTCGCTGGCCTGGTTGAGAATGCCGTCACCGCAGGAAGCGTCGAAGCATCCAGAGGTGTCGACGGTGCAATCGGAGTTGCAGGTGAGGTCGCCGAAGGCGTGGCCGAAATCGCTGCAGGTTTGGGTGCCGAAGTCGAGATTGTCGCACTCATCCGTGCCGTTCATGATGTCGTCACCGCAGATGAAGTAGTGACACCCGGAGGTGTCAATCGTGCAGCTGCCGGTGCAGGTGAGCGTCCCGTAATCGAAGTTCAGTGATTCGCAGGTCGCGCTCCCGAAGGCTGGGCCATCGCATAGCTCGGTGCCGTCGATGGTGTTGTTGCCGCACATGTGGCAGCCAGCGGTGTCGAACGCGCAGAAGGCGTCGCAGGCGAGGGGTCCACCCACGAAACTGTGGTTGGTGCAGTCCTGGTTGTTCAGGTCGCTGCCGTCACACAGCTCTGTGCCGTTCTTGATGCCGTCGCCGCAGATGGGCTGGGGCGACATGTACTTGATCGTCCATACCTCCTCCGTGGTCACGGCCTGGCTGTCCTTGGTGAATGCGTTGTTGCCGTCATACCGCCAAAGGCCGATGTCCGGGGCTCCTCCTCCGATGGCCATTACGATATTGTTCTGGCTGATCGCGATTCCTCGGGAATCTGTGAGCATTCTTGTCATGAACGAACCGGGGTTGCTAATCGGAATGAAGTAGACCTCGTCCCCGTTTCCTGCGGATGAGGCCACGACGTAGCTGGAATTGATATCCATGTCATCTATGGGTAGCGGCAGGAACTGCCACACACTGATGTTCGTGCTGTTGGGCGGGTTTCCACTCGAATAGGCGTGAGTGCCCGAGTAGTAGAACGTTCCGTTGTCGTCGTACAGCATTGCGTAGGGCTGTTCCGTCACCGTGAGCCCGATGTTCGGGTAGTGGACCACGGCCTCGGTAGCGATGTTGATTGATGCGACACCGCCGTCGAGCTTGTTGAGCACCCAGATGTGAGTAGCTGTCCTGGTGATTCCCAAGAAGCCGGTTCGTCCCATGTCGATTGCGACGTAGTCGGTGCAGTCCAGCGCGACTTTGGATACGAAGGTTGCGGCTTGATGAGTGCTGTAGGCGTAGGTTTCCGCTACGAGCCCCCGGTCGCCGACCTGACCAGCGTTATAGTCGCAACTGGTCGCGTCTGCGGTAAGGTCGTATATCAGCAGATGGGTGCTGTTCTGGCGGGTAGTGATGAGATGTCCCTCCGCTCCGGAGGTGATCCCGGGCCCGCTTCCCAGCACTGGGCCGATGTCTGCGTAGGGCAGTCCGTCTTCGTCGAGCAGCAGCACGGACGTGGGAGTGGTGGCAATGAAGCAGCCGTTGTCGGCAGCTTGTTGGGTTGTGGCCATGGCTTTCGGGGCATAGAGCCCCAGAGCCAGAACCGCGAGGGTGATTGCGATTGCACGTTTCTGCATGCGTTTCTCCTTGTCTCCTCTGTCAATGAACATTGGTTTTCTCCAAATTCGAACCTTCTACTATCGGCAATAGCATGCATTTGCTCCATTTGCAGATAAAAGAAGGCTTAAATTAAGTACCAAGGATATCTAATTTGCCACAAAACTAGCCAATTTGTCAATTAGTTGGCTAGTTTAAACAGATTGCGAGTGAATTTACCCAAGCAGTTTCTCAAACTGTCCCTTATTATCGTAAGGTCCAATAACGGCAACTCTCATGTTCTCGGGCTTCAACAAATCTTGTGCAACTCTTTGGATGTCTTCTACTGTAACTGCGTCTAGTTCTTTCATAATTTCTTCAGGACGCATGATCTCGCCGTGAAGGAGTTCGTATTTACCCATCAAATGAGCAATTTCTTCGCTATCTTCTAGACGCAAAACCATTTTTCCTTTCATGAAGTTTTTCGCTTTCTCAAGCTCTTCTGGACTAACTTTCTCTTTCCTGATTTTTTCGTATTCAGCAAGAATCGCGCTAATTGCTTCATCGATTCGTTTAACTTGTACGCCGGCTCCGGTTGATAAAATTCCTGTATCAACAAAATTATCTGTAGCAGTTCGAATGTAATAACAAAGCCCCCTTGCTTCTCTAACAGAAAGGAACATTCGTGAGCTCATATTTCCGCCAAGAATTATTCCGAGCAGTTTTTCTGCCCAGTGATCAATGTGTGTCTCTCTATAAGAAGGTACACCTACGATAACATGCGCTTGTTCTGTGCTTTTTTCATGAAGATAAACCAGGTCGCCACCTTCATGAGGTTCCAAACCTTTAAAATCGAAAGCCTTTTTATCGTTGCTAAATGCAAAATATTTTTGAGTAAGATCAGCAGCAGTCTTGTCATCAATGTCTCCCGCCAAAGTCAAAACGATATTATCCGGTGAGTAAAGATCCTTCTTATAGTTCACAAATTGTTCGTGAGTTACAGACTGAATGAACTCGGGAGTTCCAATTTGATCCCATCCAAGAGGTTGATCTCCAAAAACAAGTCGCTCAAAATCCCATCCAATTTGATACATCGGGGTGTCTTGATACATATTGTATTCCTCCATAATTACGCCTCGTTCTTTGTCGATTTCTTTTGTGTCGAACTTTGCGTGAAGCAGCATGTCGGATAAAACATCCATTGCACGTTCAACGTGATCTGAAGAAACTTTTACGTAATATCCCGCATATTCTTTTCCTGTGAAAGCATTGAAATCTCCACCGATTCCATCGATTGCTTCGGAAACTTCACGAGTATTTTTGTACTTTTCGGCTCCTTTAAAGAACATATGTTCGAGAAAGTGCGAAATCCCGTTGATTCCTTTAGTTTCGTAACGCGAGCCTGCTCCGGCGAGTATTAAAACGGTGACAGCCTTGGTGCTTTTGAGATTCTCTGTTATAAGGCGAAGGCCACTTGGAAGTATGTCTTTCTTATGCATAAAACTTAAGTTAATTTCTTTTATCAAAATTAACATACCTTCCGTGAATCGTCATGCCAATAGTGATTGACGTATCCTTGTGAATATGCTTTAATTACTCTCCAGGTAGCAAGCCACAGGCCTATTTGTATTTGATGGGCGCTGCGGCTGCCCTTTTACATGATAGGCCGATAGGGAAAAATTTAGTCACAAGGAGTGATTGCGATGAACGAGGATGACCTCAGAGAAAAAACCGCGTTGGTGAAAGTACAGAAAGGAAGGTCAGAGATGAAGAGGAATCCGTTGATGATAGTGGCTGCTGTGCTAGCGTTTGTGCTTAGCTTCGGTGCCGGAGTGATGCTAAGGCCACGAATCATTCCTCCGCCAACCGCCAACTGCAAGCGCAAGTGCCAGACTGCCATCGCGCAGGCCAAGAAGGCGCTGCCGCCCCCGCCGAAGTGCAAGGAGTGCAAGAAGTGTGTCGTGAAGAAGCTGCCCTCGAAGAAGCTCACGAAGCTCGAGAAGGAGGCGTTCGGTCTTCTGCACGTGTGGCGTCAGTGGTGCGAGAACAAGGCTCGTAAAGAGTTCGTCAACCAGAGCATGTGCCTTCGCTGGACCAAGCTCGGGAATGCCTACCTCAAGGCGGACATTCTGGATGAAAAGAAGCTGAGGCGCAGATGCATCGCCATGGTCATTTACGACCAACTCGGCAACAGGATCTGCAGTCAGAAGAAGCTGGGCATGGACGAGGCTTCGAAGACTCAGATCAGAAGTGAGCTTTCCTCGCTATACAGCAACCGGAAAGGCAACATCGCCGCGATTAAGCGGGCCAACCTGCGCCGCATCAAGGCCGGCAAGAAACCGGTCAAGATCCCCGAGCTCAGGAAGTGCTACTCGGTTAAGTTCAGGAAAGGCAAAGTGAAAATGCTCAAGTGGGTCTGGGACTTCCAGCGTCCCAAGTCCACCAGGTAGAACATCGCCTCCATCCTTCATCCACTCTCTCCCCAGGCCACCAAACCCCTTCGGCCTATTTCTCTCCAAAAAGCATAAATAAGAGCACGGGTGTCTACTCAAAACATCCGCTATCCCAATTTGTATGCAAACCGCACTGCGTTGCCGTATAGCAACCCAAATTTGACATACTTAGCGGCACCTTATTTCGCTTAGCTCGCAAAATCACTGACGGTTGTTGAGACGCGAGGCACACACCTTCCCACACGCCTTTTTTTTCTGTAATATAGTAACCCGCAACCAGTTAACTGAATTTATGCGATCTTCCAGGCCAAGAAGAACAACAAATCGTTCCGCACACGCAATAAATCCCGTTACTTTACTAATGGCGCTTATTGCAATAGTTACAGTTGTTATTGTTGGGAGGCTTTTTTATCTTCAAATTATTAAGCACGGATTTTACCAGGAGGCTGCGGCTCGTGAGCATCTTGGATATACCGAGCTTCCGGCAAAACGTGGAGAAATTCTTGTTAAAGATTACACAACAGGAAGCACTTATACTGTTGCTTCAAATACAACATTGGATCTGGTTTACGCCGATCCAAAACTCATCACAAACAAAACACTAGTTGCTACAACTCTTTCGGATATCCTTTTTAACCTTGAAACAGAACGCGAAAAAGACAACAACCGAATCATAGAAGAGCGTCGTGAATTTAAACGAACAGGAAATATGGAGGCATACGATCGCGTAACAGCCCTCTCAAATGAAGAATTAAAGGAAGCTTATTATCATGAAATCTTGAGAAAAATCAGTCGTGATACAAGGGAAGAAATTCTTCTTTCAGATGACCTTCCGCAGGAGTTTTTAGATTCTATTTCAGCGAAAAATATTGATGGTATTGAGGTGAATAGAACTAGCTTGTATGGATACCCGCAAAAGATCTACAATAAGCGGAAAACAGCACAGGAGCTTAGTGATTATTTGCAGATTCCGTGGCCGCGTTTAGAGCAAATTTTGATTGGTGAAAATCGCTACGAAATTATTGCCAAAAAAATCGATCCTGAAGTTTCACGGACTTTGCGAGAAACAATTCAACAAGATAAAGAACAAAACCCAGATGCACCAAATTATCCAGGAATTGGATTCACCGAAGAGTATTATCGATTTTATCCAGAGAGCACACTTGCCTCTAATCTTCTCGGATTTGTGGATAAGAAAGGTAGTGGTCAGTATGGAATTGAAGAAAGTTTTGATAAACAGATGCGCGGGAAGAAAGGTGTATTTAAAGCGCAGATGGATACGTTTGGACGTCAAATTACGGTAGGAGAAAGTGTGATTCAACCTGCGGTGAATGGTCAGGATATCGTTCTTACTATAGATAGAACAATCCAACTTGAAGTTGAACGGATTTTGAAAGCCGGTGTTGAAAGATACAACGCGAATAGTGGGCAGGTTACTATTATTGATCCAAAAACATCGAAGATAATTGCGATGGCTCATTATCCAACCTTCAATCCAAACACTTTCGGTGATGCTTTTGCTAAAGTTGATGTTGATTTTACACCTGAAGAAGTTGAGAGTTTATGGCCGATTGAAGAGAGTGATACACATTTTTACTTTTATAGAAATTTTGATACAGACGATAAATTTGAGGTGTTTAAAGATGTTGAAGAAGGTAAGGAACCGGTATATCAACGATATGCAAACTGGTATGGTGCGGAGGTTTATCAAAACAAAATTGTTTCTTCCATTTACGAACCGGGATCGGTATTTAAATCTGTTGCGATGGTGTCTGCTATTGATGATGGAGACGTAACTCCAGATCATACTTTTTACGAATCAGGTCCAGTTGAGGTAGACGAATATGAGATTCACAACTCAACAGACGAGTATCGTGGAAGGCAAACGATGACAAATGTATTGGAGCAATCTTCGAACGTTGGAATGGTCTACGTAGCAAAGAAAATTGGACGAAATCTTTTTTATAATTATATGCTTCGATTTGGCTTTGACGAGCGGACAGGAATCGAATTTGAAAACGAAAACTCTGGACATATTGAATACTTTACAGGTTGGGCGGACAGTGAACTTGTGACGCACGCGTTTGGACAGGGTATTGCCGTAACGCCACTCCAGATGGCAAATGCGTACGCTGTTCTCGCAAACAAAGGAGTTCTAATGCAGCCATATATTGTGGAAGAAGTTCATGAGGCAAATGGTAAAATTACAACAACCGAGCCAGTTGCGATTCGTCAGGCGATTTCTGAAGATTCTGCAAATAAAATTACTGCAATGCTTGTGAGTGCGGTTGAAAATGGAGTAGCAAATAGAGCGCAAGTAGATGGACATTACATAGCTGGGAAAACAGGAACATCACAGACTTATAAATGGGGTCAGCCTCTTAAAGGAGCAGGAACAACCATAACTTCTTTTGCAGGATATGGGCCGATTGATGATCCAAAATTTGTGATTCTTGTAAAGCTAGATCGCCCTCGTACAAGCGAATGGGGGTCTGAAACAGCAGCTCCAATTTTTAAAGATATTGCGACATTCCTTTTCGGTTACTATAATGTGCCGCCAGATAAATATTAATCAATACTTATGTTTAAATTACGAATTTCTTTCATCATATTAACGTTAATTTTTTCGACATCAGTCGTTCACGCCCAAGCAAAAGAGTACAATGTTTCCGCGTGGCTGCCGTCGTGGGATATTGAAGAAGCAACCGAGTCGTTCAAGAATAATACGGAGACGATAAACACGATCAGTCCTTTTTGGTATCATGTAAACGCTGATGGAACTCTTGAGCCGCCGAAAGGTGGTGAGATTCAGGAGATCATTCAGGTTGCGAAAGATAACAACATTTTGATTGTTCCAACGATTAGTAATTCGTTTGATGGTGAAAAAGTGAGCGGGCTTTTTAACGATCCGGATCTGAAAAAATCAAGCATTCAAAATATCGTAAATAAAGTTCGTGAATTTGATTATGATGGAATTGATATCGACTACGAAGGACTTAAAAGCGAAGACAAAGATGCGTTTACAGCTTATATAAAGGCTTTGCGCGAAGAGCTTAATAAGTATGATAAGAAGTTAACAATAGCGATTCAGGCAAAATCATATCCCGATTTGGCAAAATATGGAGATAGGGGGCAGGATTGGGCCGAGCTCAGCAAATATGTGGATGAGTTTCGAATTATGACATACGATTACGGATGGAAAGGAAGTATTCCGCGTCCTGTAGGGCCGGATTATTGGGTGGAGGATGTTATTGAATATGCTGTTGATCATGTGCCTAAAGAGAAAATTTACATTGGAATCGCATTTTATGGGTACGGTTGGTCGGATGATTTCTTTTCGAGCTATACATATGACACAATTAAGCTGATTTTGAGTAAATATGGTGTGGATTTTCAGTATGATCCAAAACAGCACACAAATAGACTCTTTTATGTGAGTGAATTTGATACGCGAGACCCTGTTCAGCCACATGAGGTGTGGTTTGAAAATCACATTAGCATAGAGCCAAAACTGGATTTGGTTAAAGAACACGATCTTGGTGGAATTGCAATTTGGAGACTTGGAAAAGAGGATCCAAAAAACTGGAGAGTAATTAGGAGAGTTTTGAAAAATAGCCCGATTGGGGATCCTTTATATTTTAAAGATGTTCTTCCGAGCGATGATTATTTCTCGGAAATAACCAGACTTGCTGATCTTGGTATTGTTAAGGGCTATGATGGTGTTAATTTTGCACCGAATAACAAGGTGAATCGGGCAGAAATTCTGAAAATGTCTCTTAATAGTTTTGCTCAGGACATTTCCGGATACATTTTTGCAGATATCGCGCTCGAAGGGTTTGAAAATCCATTTAAGGATATTTTTGATGGAGAATGGTACTTCCCATACGTTCAAACTGCTGTTGATCTTGGCATAATTGAAGGATATCCGGATGGAAGCTTTAAACCAAATCAGACAATCGTACGCGTGGAAGCTTTAAAGTTGGCTTTGGAAAGCGCGGGAATTGACGTTGGAGTTATCCCGATTGGCGAGGATTGGTACCTGCCATATAAGTCGTGGGCGCTTCAAAATGGAGTGTATGTAAGTGCTGGTTTTGTACCCGAAGAAGAGATCACTCGCGGTGAGGCTGCGTACATCATTGCCAAAGTCATAGAAGCTGTGGAGTAGACTTGAAATTTCACTCCTGGAGGTGTTGCTTTAAGGGCGTTTTTGATGTATAATTATCTAATGTAAAACAAACAAAAATAAAAATGCAAAATTCTCATAAAAACCCAAATTTTTTCTATTCGAAATTTGTCTATTACGAAAGATTAGAGCCAATAATTGACAAGGCTTTAGCGCATCTTGATACGGTTGAAAGAGCTGCAAAGAATACTGAAGCAAAGCTACATACAGACAAGTTGCTTGAAAAAATGAAATTGAAAGCAAAGGAAGCTCAAAAAAAGGGAAGAAAAGAAGAGGTGAAAAAAATCAAACTTCTGAGGAAGTACGTATATTTGAACAATCCCAAAAAAAGCATTAAAACTCCTAAAGTTTCGCCTAAGGATTCAGTATTGTACAGAATTGGTAACCGTAAGGATGCTCGTGAGGCTCATATGATGTTTGCCATTATTGAGAAATACTGGGGAATTGATAAAGCAATAGAGGTTCACAAAAAGTTTTGGGACGGGAATGAATACAAATTATGGTATTTATACGAATGGTTTACGGAAAATAGAGCAGGTAAAAAAATTGGATTTTATTACAGTACAAATATAAAAAAATATAGTTGGGTGAAAGCTAGAAGTACGAAGCTTAAAATGGATGACCCGTGGAATCATGAAGCGAGACCTGGAGATAGCCCATTTGTTAAAGGAAAACGACATTCGGGAATGTATTATAATAGAAAATTCGAAGTTACCGGATGGTGGACTGTAGATAGCAATGGTGATGATGAATTTACATACTCTTTAACGTTAAAGGGCGCTATTAAAAAGATTTATCAAGAGCTGGTTAAAGACCCAGGTGATAGTGGTTTTGATTCTTCAAAATTATCTATGAAAGGCGGGAAGACGGTTTCGCCTTATGGTGAAGAAATTGTGAAAACTTTAAAAAATAGCAGGGTAGAAGGAGAATTATATGATAGAGACAGAAAGGTTCGTTTATTTAAATATTTCCATAACCATCCAAAGAAAAGGCACCATGATAAATGGGCGACTTTAGAGAATTCAAAAGAGGCTGGAAGAATGGTTGCTGTTTTAGGTCAGAGTTGGGAAAATTATTTGCTGCGTTATTCTCCAAAGGATAAGAAAATCTATGTTGTTAGCATTCAAGGGAGATTGTCATCTCCTGATTGGGGGTATATCGATATAAAAGAGAACAAATACAAAAAAGGATCTTGGATGGTTGGAGGATATAACCGTAAAACAAATGATCTTGAATTTTTTAAGAAAGAGATTATAGATAAGATGTCACCGAGTCAGGTTAATGCTGAGCTTGGGAAAATTGAGCAAAAGAATGCACCAATCGTTAAGGGAAAAGAGATAATTAAAACAAAAGATGCTTGTGCTGAAATTTTAAAGAATAAAAGCGTTTACAAGGTTAAAGCATATTTTGCTTATGATCAAAATGAGAAAGCTTTCTTTACTCCACTTAAAGCTGCCCTTTTAACTTGGGTGAAAGCAAATGTTCCTAAAGCTGCAAAAGATGAAAAGGTTGCAAGCAAACTTGTTGAAGTTCGAATGGCTAAAGTTCGGACTGATTTTGCTGCAGCAAGAACTGCAAATGGTGTCCTAGACAATGCATTAAACAGTAAGCCAAAAACGAAAGTTAAGGTAGAGTTTGCCGAAAACGATTTGTTAAAGCTCGACTTTCATAATACAAGTTTGGCAGGACGTGCGACACAAAAGTATCAAAAAGTTCTTAAAGCAAAAGCTGAACAAGCTAAAAAAGCAGCAAAGACATTGAAAGAAAAAGGTTTCATAGGACAAATAAAACGAGGGCTCGACAAGTTTTTTGCTAGTATGGGTGGGGTCTTCGGGAAATTTGGTAAATACATCACAGGACATTTGGCTTCAATGCTGGGAGGAATGTTTGATCCTGCGACTCTTGCTAAACTTCCTCTAATTGGAGGATTTATAGGAGGTAGTCTCGCTGTAGTTGGACTAGCAAAAATGCGAAAAAAAGACTTTGAAAAGCTTACTAAAGGCAAAACAAAACATAAATTCAAAAAAGGATATACGATGGCGGAAAGAGAATATGATCTTGGAAGCGGAAAGATTATTCTTCCGGATCGGAAAGTAGTAAAAGGAAAAATTAAAAAAGGCTTCAAGATTCCAAAAGGATCGGAGTGGAGAGCCGCTTAAATTGTCAATTATTTACTTAAAATAAAAACAAAATGGAGAAAAATAATGTAAATTTTCTTTTCTATTCTAAGCCGGTTTGGTTTAGTGGAATTTCTGGACTCGAAATACAAAAACTTCGAGGAGCAAACGAAACGCTTCGCGAGAAGGCGCGTCTAACAATGCGAAAAGCATTGCTTGGATCTTTTATTAAGCAACGAGGAAAGCTGAAAAGATGGCAATTCTCTGATGCTGTAAGAGAAAAACTATACACACACTGGGTAAATGATAAAGCTGAAGTTAAGCCGGATGATCCAAAATATTTAGCTATGCTTGAACTTAAAGACCCATATCACAAAAAAGCTTATTATGTTTTATTGGCCGTTCTGGAAAAGTTGCACGGTAGAAAAAAAGCTTTGAAAATATTTGTTGATTCATATGATCCAAAATCTAGAACTTTCAACTTGTACCAGATTAGAAAGTATTTTTCTAAAGAGAAAGTTGGTAATGAATTTGGATTTTATTATGGGACTAGAAAGGTTAACTGGAAGGTTTATTTAAACTATCGTGAAGCTTTGAAATTGTATTACAACGTCAATGCTAAGATGGAATTAAAAAATAATGGGTGGACCCTTAGTAGCGGTAGTTTTACTGAAAACTATTATATAGAGAAAGTACATAGAGTTACAGGTTGGTGGAAGGTAAACAGTTATCGAGGAAATGTAAACGAAATTGTTGGTAACACTAAATCATGGAGATGGGGATCTTCATCTGGAACTAGTCTGCTAAATGAATTAAGAAAGACAGAAAATGGAGATATGTATGTTAGTCCAAAAGGTAAATTTACTTTATTGGATGCAATCTCAAATATTAAAAAGCAAAAATATAGAGAATGGAGTCTTGAAAAAGATAGAGAAGAAGAAATTTTTAAGATGCTAGATAAATTTTCGAGAGAATCAGTGAACTATGGACTTCGATATGCAAAAGGTCAGATATATAAATATTTGACTAGAGAAGCACCAAAAAATACATGGTTTGTTTTCCCAAAAGAGAAAATAGGGCTTATGAATCGTGTTTTTGGACGTGGTGTTGGTAACTATAAATATAGAGTTACTGCTAATAAGCTTTATTTTATCGCAATTACGGGCACAAAATTTGATCCTCAGTATGGAATTGGGGGATATATTGAATTGAAGAATAAAAAGGTAGGCAAATGGACTGGTTGCAATCCTTTACATACAGAAAATTTTGCACGCACTTTACGAAAAGATGTTTTAAAGCCTATGACTTTAGCACAGGTAAAGTCCGAACTTAAAAGGGCAGAAGCAAGAGAATTTGCTAAGTCTTTACCTGTTGGTAAACTAGATAAAGATAGAGCTTTAGCTATTACAAAAGGAATGTGTTCACAATTATTAGATAAATTACATGTAAAACGAGTTTTCAGTTACAAATTAAGAGACAAAAAGCTTTATGCACCTATGGGGAAAGAGTTAAAAGCTCATATTAAGAAAGTATTCCCATCGTTTTCAGAAGCTAGGGTTAGTGAACTTGTAAAGTTTAGAATTACAAGGCTTAAGTCTGACTTTGATCATGCCGTAAATGACAACAAGCCTTTACAATTAACAGTTTCAAGTAAACCCAAAACACGGATAAAAATTGAAATTAATGAAGAAGATGTAATGAAAGTTGATTTCTTAAGCGAAACTGCAAAAAAATACGCAGAGCGAAAGTATGAAAGAAAACTTAAAGCTGATGAAAAAGCTAAGAAAACAGAGAAGACCCAAGGACTTCTTGGTAAAATTAAGAACAAAATCCAAGGCTTTGTTGAAAAATTTCTTGAAAAAACGAAGCTTGGAAAGTATGCAAAAGTTGTTGCAGGATTTATTACCAATGCAATTTCAAGTTTCTTAAACCTTGGTTCACTTGTAAAAGACTGGGTTGGAGGTAAGTATAAATGGATTGCAGGTGCACTTGGAGGCGGTGGAGTAATGGCTGGACTTAAGCTTAAAGGAAAACGTCTTACTAAAGCAAAGCTTGAAAAGCTAACGAAAAATAAATCCAAATATATTTTTGCAAAGAACTATAAAGTTTCAAGCCGAATTGATCTTGGACGAGGAAGCATAGTGATTAAAGACGGAAAGGATTTTATCCCAGTTGAGGGAATGCAAATTCGAGTTAATGGTGGTGCTGTTGAAAAAGCTAAAAAACCTAAAACTCATGGATTCTTAGGAATATCACTTGGCGGTGGAGGAAACGACTATAAAGGTAAAAAAATTGAAATAGTTAAATTTCTCCCTAAAGGTTTCAAAATCAAAAAAGGTTCTATTTGGAGCAAATAATCCATTTAGGCTCATTTATATATTTAAATAAATAACAAAATACATTATGGCAGGATCAGCAAAACTCAAATCAAAACCAAAATCGCTCGTTTCCAAAAAGCTGGAAAAGGCGAAAGGTGCTGTTAAAGACAAAATACACGGTGCCCGCGTTGAGATAAGCATCAATAGGCTTTCACGAAAAGTGCTTGCGAAGCTTTCTCGCCAAGAGCGTAAAAAAGAACTCAAAAGGCTTCAAGAAGAGCTTCAAGGGCTTGGAGGATACGAAAAAGATGAACTTCTTGATAAAGTTCGTGCAAAGACAAAGCGTGAACTAGCTGTCTACAAAGCGCAAATGGCGGAAACGGTAAAAGAAAAACGACTTGAAGACTTTATGCTGGAATTGAATGACATTTTTGTGGCTACCGAAGAAAATGCACTTGAAGGTTTTGCGGCAAGAACTGCGGAGCAAGTGCGACGTGAAGAACTTTTTTACGCGACTTTAAATACTTATGTTGGTAAAGAGTCAAACAAGAAATTCTTGAAAGCATATTTAAAGAGCCCAATGGTGCAAAAGCTTCTAAGTGGTTTAAAAGCGTTAGATGAAGATACGGCTAAGAAAATTAACGATGCTGCAGAAGAAGGAGATTATAAAAAATTAAGAGCATTACTTCTAGAGGCTTCTGATGGGGAACTAAGTGCTGAGCACGTTGATAAAGTGTTCGGATCTGCACCTTATTTTAAAGATTCAATGAAACCTGTTACAGGTTATAAGATAGTTGATTGGGTTATTAATAGTGTTAAATCATTTAAGTATTTAGGATACGGATTTGTTATGCGTGCAGCAAAGAATGATGCTGAAGTCCCATTCTTTATTATTATGCAAACCGCGAATATAACACTACATCGTTTGCGTCAAATTGATGACACTTTTCAAAGCAATTTGAATTTTATTACTTCAAAGCAAAAGCAAGGTTTGCATGATCAGAAACGACTTGGATTTATTGATGCAATTCATAAACTAAGAATGGCGCTTGATGATAAAATTAATAAACCTGGAAAAGATGGTAAAACTTTGCAAGAGAAGTTTGATGAAAATCTTGATCTTTATATGGAGTCTTTACGTAAAGACAAAAGGCTTGATGAGCAGTCTATTGCTTATATTAAAGCACATGCTGAGATTGGGAATCTTCGCCTGGAGCAAATGTATGAACTTGTTTATGGTGATGAGAAAAAACGTGATCGCGTTGTGACTCGTATTTTCTCACGTATTCCAACAGCGGTACGTTTCTATAGAAGGGTTATGCAGAGTCCTGAACTTGCTAAAACACTTCAAAAATACCATTGGGAACGTCTTAAAACCAGAAGTGCTCGAAAATTTAGAAGGGCAGCTAAGGGATGGGGGCTTGAAGATGTCCGTAGCAAAGGTGATGCTTTATACAAGCAAGTTGAAACTTTTAGTCCATATGGAGAATCATCTGCAGGTAGCAAAAGTGAACGAGTAAGAGGCGAAGTTCTAAAAGAGCATGATGATATTCTTAAAAAATACTATGTTCTTGTGAATAGAACTTCAAAAGTTCTTACTGCAAATGCACAGAAAATACTTGCTGCAGGTGGGGCTTTGGAGCAATTTAGAAAAAACTATGATCTGAAAGCACCAATTGATTGGCAGAAATCTCCATTTCTTTCGGACGATACTTTGGAAGCTTTATTTCCAGGTAAAAAAGCACATCAAATTAGAACGAATAGAGGCTTGACTGGGAACAAGCTTGTTCAAGCTTATACAGAAAGACTTGTTGAGCTACGATCGTTGCAAGATACAACAAGAGCTTATTTCTCAGGAATGGCTAGAGATATAGAAAAACGTGTAGCTGAGCCTATTACAAGTAGATGGGGAGACAAAATGGAAAGACTTGGAAGAGCAGAATCAGACAGAGCAATACGTGAAGGTATTGAGGAAATCAAAACACAGACAAGTCCGTGGAAAAGGAAAGTGCGAATTGGTGGGAAACTTCTTCTTCCTGGAATATTGTTAGCTTTTGAAACAAACGCATTAATGACAGGAAAGGCTAAACCTTATGAATTCGTTTGGAATGGTGTTGAAATGGTTGGAGGATTTTGTCCTGGTATTGGTACAGTTCTAGATGGGAAGGCGTGTATAACTGGAAGATCTCTTGCAGGAAGAAAGTTAAGTTGGAAGGAACGACTAGTGTCCGGAGTTTTTTGTGTGGTTGGTGCTGTAGCCGACGCATTAACACTTGTGGGAGGAGTTGGACTTGGTCTTCGTGCCGGTGTCGGATTCCTTAAAGGTGGAAGAAAGGCAATGCAAGCAGGAAAAACAATGAAAGCTATGCGTCAGGCTGGTATGGCAAGAAAATCTCAATCTTATCTTGCAAGAGCTGGTATGTGGATTGGTGGAAGGTTTAACAGGGCGGCTCGTTTGGAAGCTGCAACATCTTCTCGTATTACTGCTAATGCATACGATCAGGCTCGACTTATGAGTAAATACAAAATTGATGACCTTGCTCATGCAGAGAAAGAATTAGCTTCTACGAGAGGTTATTTGGATGCTGCAAAAAGGGCTGATCTGGATAAGCTAAGGACTCTAATGAAATCAAGTGAGAAATACGGATATGATTACATGAATGCTTTACGTGGACCTCTTCAAGGAATTCTTAAGGCTCCTTCAAAAATTGGAGCGGTTGGAAGAACGTGGTTGCGTGTTAAATCTGCATTCCATAAAGTGAAAGAGACTTTAATGGCATTGAAGATAGATCCAAAAATTATTAATCAGTATGAAAAAACATTTGATAAAATTAGAGCTCTTGAATCTAGGCGGGCGCAGGCTGTGGAAGAACTTGCTGGTCTTGCTAACAAAGGAAGATACTTTGATAAAGGAGAATCTGTAGCAAGAGCTGGAGCTGTCTCAACAAAAGTTGAAAAACTGGAAGATCTTAAAATTCAGCAAAAAACTTTGGCAAGATCAAGAAAAGCATCTTTAAAAGTAGGAGATGCAACTAGGAAAAAATATAAAGCTGTTCCAGAAGTTCAGGACTTGTTGGATAAGGCCAAAGAAGGTGGAAAGATAACAAGAACTGAAATAGCTCAGGCAGTAAAACAAGCACGCAAACACAGAAAATATAAAAGTCTTACAGTTAAGGAACTTACCGATGCTGTTGATCATTATAAGGGTGCTAGCGCGTCTTTAGGTAAACTGAAGAAACTTAAACAGCAAAGAAAAACTGGTTTTGGTGAGGCTGTTCAAGCAGAAGGAAATACAAGGCAGATTATGAAGAAGCAAAAAGAAGTTGGAGATATCAACAGACAAATTGCTACTTTGCACAATGAACGCTTTATCATGCAGACAGAGATGATGTATAAAGCTGAGCGTGCAATGGATGTTGCCAATCAATGGAGGCAGGCTGTTCGTTTTCTTCAATATGGTCTTGTTGCCGGTGGTATTGCATTCCTTACAAGCATGGCTCCAGATAAAGCAGTTCAAACTGGTACTAAAGTTATTAAAAAAACAGGTAAGACTGTTTACAAGGTTGGTAAGAAAGTATTCTGGGATGAACATGGTGGAAAACCTCCAATGGACAAAATGATCGAAGACAGATTAAAGAAAGGAAAAAGATCGCTTAAAATAAAGAAACTGAAAAAGAAGGTACTTGGGAAGAAAAAGGCAAGTCCAGATGCACTTAAGGATGACACAGGAGGTCAAGCAAAACACGATTAATCTTTATATAATTAATACACATAACTATGTTTACAAAAATTTTCTTTCTCGTTCTTGTTCGCATCTTTGAATTAATAGTACTTGTTGTTACAAGTCTATGGATGTGGAATAACTTCCCAGAAGGTATCAAGCTATGGACTATACTTGGTTTCATCTTTGCATACTTTGTATATCTGGCAGTTACTTTCTCGAACGACTATAGAGAGATTAGATATGGTGAAGGTGAGCCAATGATGTAGCAACCCTCTCGCTTAAATCGATTTTTAATTGCGAACTTTAAGTCCATCCCGTAAACTTACGGATGGACTTTTTTTATATCAATAACTACTAACATATTATGAACTTTGATGGAGTTAACGAGAAAACACTCGTACTTGTGAAACCGGACGCGATTCAACGCGGTCTTATTGGTCAAATTATTGGGCGTTTCGAGAGAAAAGGCCTTAAAATGGTTGGTATCAAAATGATGAGTCTTAATGATGAACTTCTAACAGAGCATTATTCACACCTTGCGGATAAACCTTTCTTCCCAAGTTTAGCGAACTTTATGAAAAGCTCACCGGTTGTAGCTATGTGCTACGAAGGTCTTGAGGTTGTTCAGGCGGTTCGTCTTCTATGTGGAATTACGAAATCACGAGAAGCTGAAGCAGGGTCAATTCGTGGAGATCTAGCGATGAGTGTTTCATGTAATGTAGTTCATGCGTCGGATTCTGTTGATAACGCTAAAAAAGAAGTTGAAAGATTTTTCAAATCAGAGGAGCTTCATGAGTATCAGAAGTCTGATTATGAACACGTTTATGCTGAAGATGAAAAATAATATATGTTCGTTTACTTAAACGGAAAAATCGTCTCAAAAAAAGACGCAAACATTTCGGTTTGCGATAATGGTTTCCTATACGGTGATGCGATTTTCGAAACAATGCGCACAGTTAATGGAAAGTTGTGGTTGTTGAATGAACATCTAAAACGATTAAGGCAGTCGGCGCGTATTCTCGGCATTCGTGTGCCTTTGACGAATGCGCAGCTTACTAATCTAATAAGTCGTCTTCAGAAAAAGAATGGCCATAAAGAATCGAGGATTAGGATTACTATTTCTCGTGGTTGCAATGGATTTGATTTCACAACATGTAAAAAGCCAACATTCCTAATAGAAGTAAACAAATTAAAGCTCCCTCCGCGTAAAATTTATATCGAAGGCGTTTCGGCGATTACCTATAAAATCGAAAGACCGATTCCTGAGTTTAAATCAAACAGCATGCTTCCTTCGATTATGGCGATAAGAGAAGCGAAAAAGAAAAAGGCGTTTGAAGCTTTTATGATCGATCGTAATGGAAATGTGACAGAAGGCAGCACAAGCAACGTCTTTATCGTGAAAAAAGGAAAAATAATCACACCGAAAGATGGGATTCTTAAAGGAACGGTTCGAAACTTCATCATGAAAAAAACGGCAACAAAAGAGGTGAACATTTCATTAAAAAAACTCCACGGAGCAGATGAAGTTTTCTTAACAAGTTCGATAAAAAGCGCTGTACCGGTAGTGAAAATAGACGGGAAGAAAATCGGAACCGGCAAAGTCGGACCGGTAACAAAAAGTATCATTAACTTACTTAAAGAATGCAGATAGATAAGCCACTCGTAATGGGGATTCTCAACGTAACGCCAGATTCGTTTTCGGATGGTGGAAAGTTTAATTTGGAAGATCAGGCGGTTAAGCGTTTTGAGGAAATGATTGAAGAAGGTGCGGATATTATCGATATCGGGGGTGAGTCGACCGGCCCTGGTTCGCAGGATGTCTCGCTTAAAGAGGAGCTTGAGCGCGTGATTCCGATTCTTCAAAGAGTGCGCAAGATTTCGGATGTATGGATTTCTGTTGATACTTATAAAGCCAAGGTTGCAAAGCAGGCGCTTGATGCGGGTGCAAACATGATCAATGACGTACTTGCCTTTCGTGGCGATGCAAGAATGCTTGATGTCGTTAAAGAAAGTGATGTGCCTATTGTTTTAATGTACTCAAAGGATCCAACGGGGCGCACGACTGGTAAAGAAAAAAATTATGAAGACGTCGTTGAGCATATAAAGATTTTTCTGGAGGAACGAATTAAACTAGCGGAACAAAATGGAATAAAAAAAGAACGAATCATTGTTGATCCAGGACAGGGAGCGTTTGTAAGTAGCGATCCAAAATATAGCCTTCAAATTCTCGACCGCCTACAGGAGTTTAAAACCCTGGGCGTTCCAATCTTAATAGGATCTTCACGCAAATCTGTGGTTGGCCAAACACTAAATCTTCCGTTGCATCAACGTTTAGAAGGTTCGCTTGCTTGCGCTGCAGTAGCAGTAATGAATGGGGCATCAATAATCCGCGCGCATGACGTTAAAGAAACGCGGCGGTTAATTGATATGGTTGATGCTATTGGGAAGAGTTAAGTATTTCGCCCTTCTTGTCGAGCAATTAATATATCTTCTGGACTTGGAAAAAGGCCTTGTTCTTCCATTCTTTCGAATAGGCTTGTGGGAACTCCTTGTTCTACTGCTAAGGATTTTTGAATAAGCTATATTCGTCTCTTGAGTCAAATTCTTCAGCCATATTTAGGTTTATTATTAATACAAGAGTATATTCTAACGAATTACTTGCTTTTGTCAACCCCTATTGTTAGAATGGCTTCTTCTGGATAAGTTTGATAAAATCAACGTGCCTTAATTGCTTTAAAATGCTTGTTACCAAAAAATTCAAATTCGATGCTGCTCACTTTCTCACTAACTATCATGGGAAGTGTGAAAAACTGCATGGCCATACGTATAAACTGCAGGTTACTGTTGAAGGTGATGTGAAAGAAGACGGCATGGTTATGGATTTTGTTGAACTTAAAAAGATCGTGAATGAGCGTGTTATCAGCAAGCTTGATCATAGTTCGCTTAACGATACTATTGAGAATCCTTCGGCGGAAAATATTGCTATTTGGATTTGGAATCGACTTAAAGATATTTCTGAGGCGAAACTGTATGAAGTGAAGGTTTGGGAAACTGCTACGTCTTTTGTTACTTATCGTGGAGAATAAATGAAGGAAATCGAACGCAAAATTTTTGATATCAATCCGCAGGAAGTTGCTCAGAAACTTCTTGATCTTGGCGCGGAAAAAACTTTCTCTGGTCTTGTGAAAGTTCGTTATTTTGATACCGTTGATTCTAAAATCAGAAATCAGGGTGATCTTCTTCGTGTCCGCCAGTTTGAAGGTGCTCATGTGGAAGTCGTTTATAAGACCAATAAGCAAATCGAAGACGGATGCAAAATTTATGATGAATACACTCTTAAAGGCGAGTCATTCGAGGACGCTACAAAGCTTTTTGAAAATCTTGGTTTTGCAGTTTGTTGTACATATGAAAAAACTCGAACCATTTTCAAACTAGAAAATGCAGAAGTTGTGATTGATGAGTATCCTAAAATGGATCCGTTTGTTGAAGTTGAAGCAGGTGATGCGAAAACGATCGATGAAATCGTTAGTCGGCTTGGTTTAACAGAGAACGAAAGTTCATGTGAGACGATTAACGAACTTATTAAACGGAAATATCCTGATTTAGATCTTAATAATCTGACGTTTGAGTAAAACAGCATATCTGTCGCTTGGATCGAATATTGGAAGACGGTCGTCTAATCTAAAAAAAGCCCTTAAGCTCATTGAGGAGTGTGGAATCGTCGTATCAAAAAAATCGAAATTTTACGAAACCGTGGCCGTATCGAAAATTAAACAAAGGAATTTTGTGAACATGTGTGTGGAAATCAAAACAACTGTCTCTCCGCAGAAACTCCTCCAAATTTGCCAAATGATCGAACGTGAAATGGGCCGAGACAGGAAGTCACCAAAAAAGGAAGGCTATGAAAAACCGCGAATTATAGACATCGACATCATTATTTACGAAAAAGAAAAAATCAATCAGCGAAATTTGAAAGTTCCACATCCGAAAATGCACGAGAGACGTTTTGTTTTAGAGCCTTTAAATGAGATTGCACCGCACTTAGTGCATCCCGTGCAACAGAAAACAATCAAGCAACTATTGAATGCACTGCAAAGTACCAGTATATTCTAGCCATGAGAGATCCACAGAAACTTCACAACAAGGCGACACAGCTTCGCATAGACTGCTTGAAATGCATACATAAAGCGGCTTCTGGCCATACAGGAGGCAGCCTTTCTGCAATGGATATTTTGACTGCGCTTTATTACGGAGAGATTCATGGTAAGCCAATTATGAAATACGATCCGCATAAACCAGGATGGGAAGGTCAGGATTATTTTATTATGTCGAAAGGACATGCTGCTCCTGCGCTTTACACAGTCCTTGCTGATCTTGGATTTTTTGATAAAAGCGAGTTGGATTATTTACGGCAGGTTAACGCTATGCTTCAGGGTCATCCTATTTTAAAAATTCCGGGAGTAACGATGACGACAGGTTCACTTGGACAGGGTTTTGCTGCTGCTCACGGTCTTGCGCTTGCTCTTAAAATGGATCGCGCGAAGAATCGGGTGTTTACCTTGCTTGGAGACGGAGAGCTTCAGGAGGGGATTGTATGGGAGACAGCGATGTCGGCTGCGCACTTTAAGTCAGACAATTTAATTGCATTTGTTGATAATAACGAACTTCAGATTGATGGTTTTACGAGAAGCATTATGAACGTTGAACCGATCACGGATAAATTTGAGAGTTTTGGATGGAAGGTTATTCCTGTTAAAAACGGGCATGATTTTGAAGAGATTCTTGATGCGATTGATCGCGCACTTATAACTACCCGCAAACCTACTGCTATTGTTTGTAGCACTATTAAAGGAAAGGGTGTCACTTTTGCTGAAAGGAACGGAAGTTATCATGGTGTTGCTTTGAGTAAGGAAGAGATGGAGGAAGCAATCCCGGCACTAGAAAGGCAAATTAAAGAATAAGCCAATCTTATGAAAGAATTTTTTACATTCATTTTCAGTTTCTGGTTGATGTCTCCGTTTACTATTTCCGGAGAGTCTATGGAGCCGATGCTTTCACACGATGATGTTATTATGATTGAAAATTACGCATACGTTGATGAAAGCCCTGAGCGTTACGATGTGATTGTTTTTGAAGGAACTGACGAACCTGGCAAACATTTTGTGAAAAGAATTATTGGTTTGCCTGGTGAAACTATCACTATGAAGGAGGATGTTGTTTATATTGAAGAGGATGGAGAGCTCATCGAGCTTGACGAACCTTATATATGGCGCAATAAAAATGAAGTTTATTCATTACGGAAAATTGATGGCACATCTTATCAGGTTCCGGGTGGAAAATACTTTGTTTTAGGCGATAACAGGGATTCCAGCTATGACTCCAGGACGTGGAAAGACCCGTTTATTCCAAAAGAAAATATTGAAGGAAAGTACAGTTATACGCTATTCTAATCTCCTAACTTTTTAACGATTAATATATGAAACTTACAAATACGCTTCTTATCGGGGTACTTTTGATTGCGATGTTTGCTTTAACAGGTTGTTTTAGCTTTAATGATGGCACAAAAGAGCTGGTCCTAAATACGTCTGATGGCGTTCACACTTACACAGTTGAGATCGCTGATTCTACAGAAGAACGCAAACAAGGATTACAGGAAAGAGAAAAACTGGAAGAGAATACTGGTATGTTTTTTGTATACGAAGAGCCAAATCCAAAAATGGCTTTCTGGATGCCTAATATGAAGATTTCTCTTGATATGATTTTCTTCGACAAAGACATGAAGGTTGTGGATTATTTTCAGGAAGTTCCTCCATGCGAATCTGAATCATGTGCTCATTACACTCCGAAAGTTGTTTCTCAATATGTTCTTGAAGTAAATGCAGGAACTGTTGATGAAATCGGATTGGATATTGGTGATGTTGGGGAGCTTAAGTAGAGGGTATCTTGCCTCTAGCCGAAAATAATGATAATAGTGAGTTATGCATTTTGATACGAATGAAAAGATAGCGACCAGGGTTGCGTTTGGTGAAGCGATTGCCAAGTTTGGTGGTCGTCATAAAAACGTTGCAGTTTTAGATGCCGATCTTGCTGGATCTCTTAAGACTGGGAAATTTTCGAATCTTTATCCGGATCGTCATTTTAATTTTGGAATCGCAGAAGCAAATATGGTGAATGCTGCTGCGGGTATGGCGCTGCGTGGAAAAGTTCCTTTTGCATGTTCGTTTGCGGTGTTTGTAACAGGACGTCCGTGGGAACATATTCGAAACAGCATTTGTTATCCAAATTTGAATGTGAAAATTGTTGGATCGCACGCGGGAGTTTTGACAGGTGAAGATGGTGCGACACATCAGGCGCTGGAAGATATAGCTATAATGAGAGCGATTCCAAATATGAAGGTTATTTGTCCTGCTGATGCGGTTGAAACATATCTGGCGATTGAAGAGATTATTAAAGATTTTGGGCCGACTTATATTAGACTCGGGCGTGCTGGCGTTCCAGTTATTTACGGAAAGGATCATAAATTTAGAATTGGCTTTGGAGATATGCTGACTTTTGGTGAAGATATTGCGTTGATTGCTACTGGCACGATGGTTTCTATGTGTCTTGAAGCAGCAAAAATGCTTGAACAACAGGATGGAATCCGAGTTATGGTGGTGAACATTTCAACAATCAAACCAATCGACGAAAAACTTGTAATAGATGCGGCAAGTAAAACCAAAATGGTTGTAACTGCGGAGGATCATAATATTACTGGAGGTCTTGGAAGTGCTGTTATGGAAGTCCTTTCAGAGCATCATCCAAAGAAAGTTCACAGAATCGGAATGGATCGATTTGGAGAATCTGGAAAACCTTCCGACTTATACAAAAAATTCGGCCTGGATGCACAGGGCGTATATGAAAATGTTCTAGCGCAATGGAAAAATCAAATGAAAGACTAGTCTAGTTCTGCTGGATGTTTAATAATAATGCTTGGCTTTTTTTTGCCAATGGCGTCATTAACAACAACAGAAATTGTTTTCCTTACTTCGTTAACTTCCGGGTTGTTTGCGATTGGGAGGCTGTTTAAATCGTGGCATGGATCATATTTACATAGAAATTCTGCATACGAAACTCTTATTTCTTTTCCACGATTCACAATACTTTTTAGTAGAACTCCTTCGCTATTGGCATCTTCTTTGGCAACGGCAAAAACTTCTCTCGAGCGTCTATCTTGAACCCATGGAATTCTTTGTATACGCTCAACAAAAGCCTTGTTTTTGGTTGGATCAAACAGTTTAAAGGCAAGATTTAATGCGGTAAAGTTATAAGGATTTATTTCTCCAGTTTCAACATCCTTTACGTCCACACCTTCATCATCAATACAAGTTATAACAAATAACCGCCCCTTCGTATCCTCCAAAATAGGAGTCTGCTTAGGAGTTTGCCACTGCAATGCTTCTATAACTGATGATCCCGAATTGTCAGAGCCTTCTTCAAACATATTTATTGGGAGTAGTTAAATATTTGATCAGGGTATCTTTCAACAATTCTACTGGTAACTTGATCAAGTGCTGCTCGCTTTGCTTGTTGCCTGATAAAGTTCTGTACTGCTTTATGGAAATCATAAATAGGCATGCTCGATTCTCTTCCTTGTGAATCCCTAAGGTATATTTGTTCGTGAGTTCCACCAAATGCAACAATACCTCGTGCTTCAAGCATTTCTGCGGCAGGACCTTCTAATTTAAGTTGTGGTTTTTCAGTTCGCTTTGGCCCAACTGCTTTACTTACTATCCTGGATAGCGACTGCCCTTCTGGAAGCCTTACAGGTTTAGTTCTTAAGTTTATTTGCCCTAATGGATCATATTCGTTTGGACGCATAGTTAATTGAGTTAAAAATTAATACGAGTGATTAATTTAACCTAATTTCGCCAATATGTCAACCCGTTTTTAGAGAGATTCGATTACGAACATCCGTTGCACTCTCTATAATAAAACTACTAAACTTCACTAATTGTTACTATGGCACATCATCCTTTAAAAGTTTTTACAGGGACATCTCACCCAAAACTGGCAGAAGAGATTGCGAAAAACTTGAAGATTAAGCTTTCGCCAATGCACATTTCTCGTTTTGCTTGTGGGGAAATTTACGCAAAGCCGGGAGTGACTGTTCGTGGATGCGATATCTTTCTTGTTCAAACAGCGACTCAAAATGTTAACGAAGATTTGATGGAACTTTTTGTGATGCTGGATGCATTCAAAAGGTCGTTTGCGAACAACATCCATGTGGTAATGCCTCATTATGGATATGCAAGGCAAGATCGTGTTGCAACTCCTCGTGAACCGATTTCAGCAAAGCTTATGGCTGACTTAATTTCGACTGCAGGTGCGGATCATCTTATTACTTTGTCTCTGCATTCAGACCAAGAGCAGGGATTCTTTGACTTCCCGGTAGACAATCTTTACACAAAAAAATTCTTTTCAGATTATTTCAAAAAGAAAAAGCTTAAAGATCTTGTGGTTGTTTCTCCTGATGCGGGAGGTGCAAAAGAGGCGAAAAAATTTGCGGACATGTTAGGAGCTGAACTTGCGATTATCCATAAGGCAAGGCCGAAAGCAAATGTTTCCGAAGTTATTCACCTCGTGGGTGATGTTGAAAATAAGACATGTATTATTTACGACGACATGATCGATACAGGAGGATCTGTATGCAATGCGGCAAAGTCTTTAAGGGCGCATAAGGCGAAAAAAGATATTTACCTTGCTGCCACTCATCCAGTTTTCTCTAATCCGGCAGCGGAAAGACTTGCCAAGATTGGATTCAAGGAAGTTGTTGTAACAAATTCAATTCCGGTGCCGAAAGAAAAACAGTTCAAAGGTCTTAAAGTGTTATCGGTGGCGCCATTAATGGCAAAAATCATCAAAAATGTTTACTCGGCAAAATCTGTATCAACTGTATTTACTCCTTAATCTAAAGTAATTCATGGAAATTTATATCGGATCTGATCACGCAGGCTACAAATTAAAGCAGGCAGTAAAAAAACATCTTGAAGAAAGAGAGGTAAAAGTAACTGATCTTGGTTCTTTTAATGGTGAAGAGTCGGTGGATTATCCTGACATCGCGCGGGAGGTTGTGGAAAAAGTTTTAGAATATCCTGGAACATTTGGAATTATGATTTGTGGAACTGGTCAAGGTAGCGCGATGATGGCAAATCGTCATAAAGGAATTCGGGCCGCTTTGTGTACAAGCGAAGAATTAGCTGAAATGGCTAAAAGGCATAATCATGCAAACATGCTTTGTCTTGGGGAAAGAACTACGGAAGAGGGTCTTGCTCTTAAGATCGTAGATAAATTCTTGGACACACCTGTTGATCCAGATGAAAGACACAAAAGACGTGTTGATAAATTTGACACATAAACTATGGAAATTAAAGTAGCACCATCAATTCTATCTGCCGATTTTGGTAGGTTAAACGAGGATATTGCCACTGTGGATGAATATTGCGATTACATTCATGTTGATGTGATGGACGGTCACTTTGTGCCCAACTTAACTTTTGGTGCACCGGTTGCTAAATACATTAAAAGCAAAAAGCCTTTGGATGTTCATTTGATGATTGAAAATCCTGAAAAATATATTGAGGATTTTGCGAAAGCGGGAACGGATGTATTAACCGTACATTACGAAGCCGCGCATGATTTGGATGGAACGCTTGCGGAAATCAAAAAACACGGGATGAAGGCTGGGGCTTCAATTAAACCTGCAACTCCTGTTGAAGTTTTGGATCCATATTTAAAAGATCTTGATTGGGTGCTGATTATGTCTGTTGAGCCAGGATTTGGAGGGCAATCATTTATGCCAAATGCTCTTGGGAAAATTAGCTGGCTTCGCGAACAAGCTCCAGGTTTGGACATCGCAGTCGATGGAGGAATTACCGATAAAACAGGGAAAGAGTGCGTTGACGCGGGTGCGAACATTCTAATCGCCGGTTCTTACATTTTTAAGGCAGATGATAGAATCGCTGCAATTAAAAGTTTGAAAGGTTAACTTTCGTGAGCCTTCTTAATTAGCTCAAGAAGTTTTTCGTGCAGTTTTGCATTGCTTGAAACGATAGATTTAACCGGGATTTTTGTAAGATCAAGCGGTTTGTTCTCGTCGTCAGTAACTTTTCCGCCGGCCTCTTCAACAATTAAAGATCCCGCAGCAACATCCCACGGCTTCAAACTAAATTCCCAAAAAGCATCGAACCTTCCGCATGCAACGTAAGCAAGATCAATCGCTGCAGAGCCAAGTCGTCTTAATAAATATCCTTCTTTAATTAGGTGATCAAAAACAATAAGGTTTTCTTCAACTAACTTTTTGTCAGGTGCAAAACCCGTTGCCATCAATGTCATCTCTTTTCCTTCGGCATCAGTTACGTGAATAGGTTCTCCGTTTAAATAAGCTCCTTTTCCTTTCTCGGCCACAAAAAGTTCATCTATATACGGGTTATAAACAACACCAACTTGCACTTCGTTTTTTACAACAAGCGCAATTGAAACTGAAAAAATCGGAAGTCTGTGTTTAAAATTAGTTGTTCCATCAAGCGGATCAATAATCCACCAGTAATCGCTATCATGAAGATGCTCGCCCGACTCCTCCGCAAGAATTGAATGCTCGGGATATTTCGCGGTAATACTATCTATAATCAGCTTTTCTGCCGCTTTATCTGCCTCTGTGGCAATGTCGTTATAGCCTTTGCGTTCAACTTCGAGAGTTTCTTTGTGAAAATATTCCATCAGGACTGCTCCGGCATTTTTTGCCATTTCGATTGCGTGATTTGTGAACTCTGAAAATTCCGTCATAAATTTAAAATTAATATTTTTCTAAAATCATCATATATAAAGTGGAATAAAATTGCGAAAACAAATAGAATCATGGTAATGAAAAATAAGATCAATAGTATTGTTTATGTCTCGGCTGGAATACTAATTGGAGCACCTGTATTACTTTTTTTGTGGATCTCTTCAAGTTATCCTCTTGTAGAGGAGGTTGTTGTGAACGATGTAGTTGGCGAGATGGCTGCGCCTCTTATTCTATTGGTTTGGTTTTTAGTTATTCAGAAGTTATCAGCGAATCTAAAAATATATCTTCCTTTTATCGTGGGCCTGATTTTGTTTTTATTGGGTGCTGTTGTGGATGTTTTGGATGAAATATATCAAATAGGTGATGCTCCTATTCTTCCTCAAGTTGAAAATGTTGGGATACCGTTTGGGCTTGCTTTTGCGAGCCTTGGGCTTTATTTTTGGGCGAATGAGCTAAAGCAAACCGCCAAAGAATTAACGACTAATAAAAAGAACTTAGCTAAAAAGAATGCTGAGCTAAAGGAGACAATGGAAGATTTATATGAGTTAAAAACAAATATGGAAAAAGATATTCAGGACTTGGATTAAAAAAAACTTGCCAAAACAGAAAGTTTCTTATACAATCAAATCCATGTTTCGCAACTTTACAAGAATGCTATGAAGAGAAATCTTGTTTTCTTACTTATCTTTGCCTTTGCCATTATTGGCAGTTCGTTCGCAGTATCGCGTGATCAAGTTAAAAGTAAAATTAAGTTGCCCCCTCAGGAGCACATAGAACAAGAAGCCGAAGATACATCGGAGCCAGCTCGGATTCCGGTTCTTGAATATCATAATTTTAATGATGAAGAAGGTCGATGGACTCGCACTCCAGACAATTTTTATGGAGATCTGCAGTGGCTTTACAATAACAATTATCGTCCGGTAACTGTTGAGCAATTCCTTAAAATGGAATTCCAAATGGAGCCCGGTATGAAGCCTTTTTTAATGACGTTTGACGATGCCAGTGAGAATCAATTTAGATATCTTGAAGATGGAACGATTGATCCAAATTCAGCGATTGGAGTAATGAATAGATTTATAGAAGAGCATCCTGATTTTGGGACGTCTGCAACGTTTTTTGTTCTTCCTTATAGTTTTGGGCAGGCAGATTTGATAGATGAAAAATTAAAGTACTTAGTTCGAACCGAACGTGAAATAGGCAATCATACATTTGGGCATGAAGATCTTGAAAATTATGATGGAGAGACTATTCAATGGACTCTCGCGAGTCAGGAAAAATACGTTCAGGAACAGCTCGGCGAGTCGTATCAGGTTCGTGCGCTGGCTTATCCTTTAGGTCATTATCCAGATGGCGATTTGTTTGAATATATAAAAAGTGGTGAATCAGAAGGTCACTCGTATGAAATTGATGCAGCATTTTTAGTTGGATCTCATCCGACCTTGCTTCCAGATAATGCGGACTTTGAACCACATAGAATTCCTCGAATCCAAGCGTTTGATGATGAGTGGGGGCGTTGGTTTAACAGAGCTCCGGGAGAAACTGCAAAAAGCGAGGAAGTACCTAACTTTAGGCCTTACAGAGTGGATAAAAAGCACTCGGTAGGAGTGCAAGAAGTTCCCGATCTTGATGGGACTTTGAAACCTTCCGAGGAGGTTTATGAAGAAACAGAAGAAATTGCTGAAGTTGTGGCTGATGAGGTTGTCGAAGAGATTACAGAGGAACCAGCTCCAGAAGAGCCAAAATTCCCATACGAAACCTGCAAACCATCAGACTACGAATTGTCTCCAAATGGAAAAGTATTTTGGACGTGGGCAAAGAACAAAACGAAGATGATCCAATTAAACCCAATTCCAGCGGAACTTAAACCGCGAGATGGCAAATTCTATTACACAATCACAGGCGAGGAAGGGTCTATTTCTGAAAAATTCCTTTCATACTCTCGTCATTATAGAATGTCGAAATTTAAAGACGCGATTTTAGAAGCAAATCCGGAAAGCGATTTTGAAGCTGAAGAAGAAATTATAATTCCTGATATTCCGCTATTATTAGTGAATAGGCCAATTCATTCAAAGGATCCGTGGGGAATTTATCTTACTGGATATTCTGCGACTTCAGATGAAGGTCCGCGGCTTGTTCAACAATTAAAAGATCGTGGTGGAAATCTAATAATCTTTGATGTTAAGGAAATTGACGGTTATGTTTTTTATCCATCGGAGGTTCCAATGGTTGCGGAAACAGGTGCAGATGCACATACCGTGATTCCTGATTTGGATAATTTTGTTCGATACTGGCATGAACAGGATATTTATCTGGCAGCACGTATTGTTATTTTTAAAGATATAAACTTGGCGCGTTCGCGTCCTGATTTGGCAATTCAAAACCAATATGGAGCGCCGTGGGAAAACCGTGAAGGATCTGTTTGGGTAGATCCGTCTCAGCCAGAAACTCAGCAGTATATTTTGGATTTGGTTGATGAGATTGCACAGTCAGGTGTTGATGAAATTCAGTTCGACTACATAAGGTTCCCGACTCTCGGGCCTGTTGAAGACACTAGATATAATTTTGATGAAGCAAATGTCGAGAAATATGAAGTTATCCGAAATTTTGTGGCAAGAGTTCACGATCAATTACGCCCATACGATACAAAACTTTCTTTGGATGTTTATGGCGTGATTGCATGGAATGATGGGTATGACGCACGTTCTACCGGTCAAAGAATGGAATGTCTTGGTCCTTATATCGACGTAGTTTATCCAATGGTATATCCATCACACTTTGGTCCTGGATTTGCGGGATACGACAACCCTGGCGATCATCCGTACTACTTTGTTGCGGAAAGCGTTAGATTATTTAGACACTATTTACAAGGTACCAATACGGACATACGTCCATGGCTTCAGGCCTTCGCTTGGCGTGTAAGTGATTACGGTCCATGGTATATTGATGAACAGGTGAAAGGTGCAAGTGACGAAGGAGTTTATGAATATGCTCTTTGGAACGCCGGTAACCGATATTTCGACTAATACTTCCTTCTCTTATTAAGCACGTCAATGTATTCGTTGTGCGCTTCTATGAACTGGATGTATGAACCCTGAAGGGTTTCTTTTAAAGCTGGAAGGTTTATTGGTTCTGGTTCAGTTGGTGGTTCTTCTGCGACTACTTCTTCCCCTTCAACCGCAATTTGTTCTTCAGGTACGACTTCTTCTGGAGGGGCATATGCCTTGATAATTTCAGCTGCACTATTAATCCAAGAAACAAGCGCGGGTCTGTAGGTTTCAAAATATTCAGTTTGAATTGCTTCTTGCTCACTTTCGAAAACGCTATTTTGCATTAGAGAATCAAGAAGGTCGTTCTCTCTTTTAATTTGTTCGAACTTTTGATTGAAAGGTCCCAAATCTCCTCCATCTTCAAATGCACCGATAGTCGCTTGAGTATCCATCATTAAATTTCCCAAACCGTGCGTGTATTCAACAATATCGTTATGAAGATCCATTTCGTACGAAGAAAGATGAGTAGGGCCGATAAGTTGAGATTTGCCTTCAGTAAAGTCAAAAACACCATACACGAAAAGAATGCCCAAAATTATGGTCGCTCCTGTGATGCTGCTGCTGTAAATAAGAAATTTCTTCATAGTACCCGTAGTATGCTAGATTTTGCTGTCCATTGCAAAACTTTTCATTTCTGGTAGAATATTCAGGCTATATTTAAGGCAAAAACGCCTATGTCCGACCAAAAATTTAGACTAGTTTCAGATTTCAAACCAACGGGTGATCAGCCTAGGGCTATTGAAGAACTTGTGAAAGGGATCAATTCGGGCAAAGTTCACCAGGTGCTTCTTGGCGCTACTGGAACAGGAAAAACGTTTGTTATGTCGAACGTAATTGAACAAATTCAGAGACCTGCGCTTGTGCTTGCTCATAATAAAACTTTAACAGCTCAACTTTGCAGTGAGTTCCAGGAGTTTTTTCCGGATAACGCGGTGAGTTATTTCGTTTCATATTACGATTACTATCAACCGGAGGCGTATCTTCCGAGTACGGATACTTATATCGAAAAAGATTCGTCGATTAATGAAGAAATTAACAAATATAGGCATGCGGCGACAATGAATCTTCTTACAAGAAAAGATGTGCTAGTTGTGGCTTCTGTATCTTGTATTTACGGCCTTGGTTCTGTTGAAGGATATGGAGATGTTGCGGTTGAACTCAAAACAGGAGAGTCGTATAAGCGTGATAAAATGCTCCGTCATCTAACGGACATTCAATATACCAGGTCGCAACTTGAATTCCGTCGTGGAATGTTCCATGTAATTGGCGATACTGTTGAGGTGTATCCACCATCGGGCGATACAATTTATCGTCTGGAATTTTTTGGAGATGAACTTGAGAGGATTTCGGAAGCGGATGCGTTTACCGGGGAAGAACTTAGTGAGCATGAAAGTGTGAAAATATTTCCGGCGAAGCATGACGTAACAACTCAGGAACGTATTCAGAAAGCGGTTGGGATGATTCAGGGTGATTTGAAGGTGCGATATGATCAATTAAAGAAAATGGGGAAAATTGTTGAAGCTCAGCGTCTTAAAACACGAACAGAATATGATATTGAAATGCTTCTTGAAACCGGATACTGCAGTGGAATAGAAAATTATACTCGCTATTTGAATCTTCGTGAGCCTGGTGAGCAGCCGGCAACGCTTATGGATTATTTTCCTGATGATTTTGTGCTGTTTGTTGATGAAGCACATATGACAATTCCGCAAATTGGTGCGATGCATAATGGAAATCTTTCGCGTAAGCAGACTTTGGTGGAACATGGCTTTAGAATGCCATCCGCGCTTGATAATCGTCCTTTGAAATTTGAGGAATTTGAAGATCATATTCGCAAGGCGGTTTATGTTTCGGCGACTCCTGGAAAGTATGAAATGGCTAAGGTGAAAAATAAAGTTGTGGAGCAGGTGATTCGTCCAACTGGACTTGTGGATCCGATAGTTGAAGTACGTCCGATTAAAGGTCAGATAGATAATTTGCTTGGTGAAATCAGAACTCGAATTAAGGCGAAGGAAAGGGTGTTGATAACTACTTTAACAAAGCGTTCGTCCGAGGAATTTACTGATTATCTTGCGGAGCAGGGAATTAAAGTGCGATATCTTCATTCAGAAGTTGATACACTTGATAGAATTGAGATTTTGCGTGATCTTCGGCTTGGTAAATTTGATGTGCTTGTTGGAATTAATCTATTGCGAGAAGGATTGGACCTTCCGGAAGTTTCATTTATTGCCATTATGGATGCGGATAAACAAGGATTTCTTCGCTCGACTCCTGCGCTTATTCAAACGATTGGACGTTGCGCGCGTAATGTAAATGGTTTTGTGGTTATGTACGCGGATAAAATAACAGATGCTATGAAGGGTGCGCTTGGTGAGACGGAGCGTCGTCGAAAAATTCAAATTGCTTATAACAAAAAACACGGCATTACACCGGAAACAATCAAAAAAGAAGTTAAGGATATTACTTTGCATATGAAAAAGACTGAAGAAAGGCATTATGATGCGAAAAAGATACCAAAAGATGAAATGAAGCATCTTCTTAAAACCCTCGGAGCACAAATGGATCTGGCTTCTCAGAATCTTGAATTTGAGAAAGCCGCAGAACTTAGGGATGAAATCGACATGCTTCGAGAAGAATTTGGTTTGTAACTGAACGTGAAGTGCGAAAGTATATCTGTAACGAATCCGGATCGATCCGGAAGTCATTCCCGGACCAGTCCGGAATTAATAAAATTTTAATTAAAATTGTTGTATAGATATGTTCCGCCCCAGGGCGGATTCGCCTTGTATCCTGATTATATTCTGGCTCTCGCAATTCACGTTAACCGACTATTGACAAACTCCCTGTAACCGTTATAATACTAGCCTTAAATCTTTCCCTATGGGCTTACCTATGGACAGAGAAGCTGGCTCGTCTTTTCCACTTTCAACTCAAGTTGAGGGAACCGTTGCGGCTGAACAAGAGAAACGAATACTGGATATTCTAGGAAGTCTTAGTGCGATTTTTGCGAAGGTGAAGGAGTATTATGCTGTTGAGGCAAAAGAAGAAGAGGCACGTCAACTTGCAGAGGAAATTGATAGAATGGTGAGTGAATTAATTACTTCATTTGATGCGGGTCAATTTTCTTTGTTGACTGAAGAAGAAAGAGATTCTATCGATGCACTAAGAGCAGGGAATAGGGAAATAAATGCAATCGGGACCTATGTAGAAACTTTAGTTGATTTATATAGTTCAATTGGCACACGGGATGACGTTATTGGGCTCATAGATTTGCAGAGTAATGACAGGTTT
Organism: Patescibacteria group bacterium; assembly: GCA_042568575.1. Classification (GTDB taxonomy): domain Bacteria; phylum Patescibacteriota; class Gracilibacteria; order UBA1369; family PNNO01; genus JAJRYP01. Next base: position 51,344 of record JBHPIO010000002.1, read on the forward strand.
GCCTTACAAAGAGCTTTTCTCGTAAAATTTTTAGCGGCGATTCAGGAATTTAAAAATGATCAAACGGTTGATAATCTAATAAGAGTTATGTCGCTTGTAAAAGCATATGAGCGAATGCAGATTAAAGAGAGCATAGAGCAAAATGGAGCCAAAAGGCATTGTGAAAGGTTCAGGGGATTTTTCAATGGGAATGTAATGACTTGTTTAAGGGCGAATGGAGCTTTCCAAGACGATGTTTTAGATAAAATATATGAAGGAGCAAACAGTTTGCTTGGAACATTGAAGGCAACTATTCAAGCATAGCCAAAATCGGCCTTTAAGTGTTTACCAGAGGGCTTATTTGTGCTATAATAGTAAGATTTTTTAATGTATTTGTATGAATTCTGACTCATTATCAGACGAGGAATTAGATCAGTTGAGAAGTATTTGGGAGAAACCTTTGGAAAATGTGCCGCAGGCTCCACAAGAAGCTTCTGCTAAAATTGCTGAATCTATTAGTATAGATGTAAAAAAAGCATCAAATATTAGTATTCCTGAAAAAAGAGAGGATCAACTTGAATCGTTAAGTGCAATTAGTGAGGCTTTTATTCGTATTGTGGAAAATTCAAATAATCTTGAAGGATGTAAACAATCTGTGCAGAATTTTGAAGAAATTGTGAATGACCAGCAAACCATAAAAAGACTCGGAGACAAAGTGAGAACTGTTCTGAATTTTATTGTGACAAGATCAAATCAACTTATTAAAGATGTAGAAGAGGGAAAAGAAGGCGCTTTTGAAGCCTTTGAACTATTTATAAAAGGTAGAATGAGGGATGACCAAAGTGTAGAAGAACAAAGTAGAATTGGGGATATACAAATAGGACTGGATGGTGTAATAAAACAAAAAACTAAGGTGGAAGATAAAATGTCAGGAGAGATGCGCATGCCTCCTGATCCCACCCCTCTGGAAATAAAAACTTTAGAAGCACTTTTGAACGGACTCAGGATTCCTTATAGCCCGATTGACGTTATAAAGATATTTAAAGAAGAAGATCAGCAAGAAACATTCGAGCTCGCTTTTAGAAACGAAGAGGAAGAACTCGATAAAGAGATGATGAGCGGTTTATTACGTTCGAAGGCAATTTTAAGAAAATGCAAAGAAGAAGGTGCAGATCCAGAAGTTGAAAAGGACGTGGAAGAAGAAGTTGGGTATTGGAAAAATATGACTGAGTTAGATTTTTTCCCTGGAGAAAGGCGTAAAAAACTTAAAGAGTATTATCGTTTTAAAAACATGCTAAGAAATTTCGATATGGTTAAAAATGGAGAAGTCCCATATGACGAAATGCTCGAATTATACAGAAAACTAAAACCAAAATCTAAAAGAAAAAATGATGACGAAGCTAACGCCTAAACAAATAGAAACTATTGCAGTAGAAACAGTTGCGCACAGAGTGGAGAGAATTCCTGGCTGGCAAATTGAAGAAGAAAAAGCCTTGCGAGGCGATATTCTTGATAGAGTGCATGCAAGAGTGGAGACGGTTATGGCTGTTGAAAATATGACTCCTGCAGAGAGGGCTGCTTATGTAATCGAAATGGAGGATAGGTATGAAGAAATGAAAGAGCTTATAAAAATTCTTCTAATTGATCCGCTAACAGGGCTTAATGTGAGGAGGTATTATGAAGAAACCCTTCCAAGGGTTATCGAAGAAAATCATCCTGAGATTTCAATGCTTATGGTTGATGTTGATTATTTTAAAAACATTAATGATGCTTATGGGCATGCAGCAGGGGATTTTGTTTTGAGAGAGCTTGGAAAAATTGTTAATAATTTTTTTAGAAAGCGTGATATTAAAGCACGTTATGGTGGAGAAGAGATCGCTGTTGTTTTGCCAGGCTGTAATCTGAAAATCGCACATGAAAAAGCAGAAGAATTGCGTCACATTATAGAGCAACATGAATTTGTTTTTCATCCTCATGGAGGAATGCCATTTACTATAGAACCAATTACTGTGAGTATTGGTGTGGGTGAACTTACTTCTGATGAAGAAGGCGCAACTGACGAGAAAAAAGTGAGATTGGCAAAAAGAGCAGATGCATTAGTTTACGCAGCAAAAGATCTTGGGCGAAATCGTGTTGCCGCACAAGATGGTTTTGATATGACGGATCTTTACGCAAGACAAGAAGAGGCAGCAAGAAAAAAGAAAGAAGGCGAAATTCTACCAACCACCACCACCGCCACCCCCGAAGCCGCCGCCGGAGAATCCACCGGAGAATCCGCTTCCTCCACTCCAAGCACTTGATCCGCCCGAACTTCGTGGTGAAGACGCGAATGCTGTATTGGCATGCGTGTTGAAGTTGTTCAATCTGTTGATGAGGTAGTATGTGTCGAAGCCGTCCATGTTGCTTCCCTCAAACCAGTCTGGTGGTTTTTTGTAGATGTCTTTGAATGCGGACGCCCATTTTTCTCCAAGTCCAAGCACTATTGCGTATGGCAATAATCTTTCGAAGAAAATATTCTTTTCTGATTGGAACTTTATGCGGTCTCTTTCTGCTGTTCTTATGTATTCCTCAAGTCCTTTAATTTCATAAAATGCCTTTGCCCCTTTTATAGTTTTGCGCGGCATGAAATTCGAGAAAATTACAAATAGAATTCCCGAAGCTATAATCGAAATGGTGAAAGTAATTCCAAGAAGCATGGCTATAAGTCCCATTGCAAAGAATGGTCCGACTGTGAAGAACAAGCCGATTCCAAGATAAGTCCATCTTACATTGTCGGGATTATGTACAAAGAATCCGTCCGAAACCAGATTGTTGTAGATCTTCTTTTTAATATTTGGAAGACGCTTGTAAAACTTATATTTAAGATCAGATATTTTCGTTTTAGTAGCGCTTGCAAAAACTGCATCAAGGATTTCTATTTCATGACTTTTTATTCCTTGAGCTTCTTTATATGGCTTTAGTATTTCAAGTTCGTAGTCTGTTTCATCAAAGAATATCAACTTCTTAGCCTTAATTTCGCGAATTTTTATGAAGCCTTTTACAGCGTAATCAATAATTACTGTTGAGATGTCGTGAACATCGACTTTCTCATCAATAATTGTCCCGACTTCTGTTGGAGTGAGATCTTTTGGTGCTTTATAACGTGGGATAATAGTGTCAGCTGTTTTTGGGTCGCGTCCTGTAAACCACCATTTGAAAAACAAAAAGAAGAACACAGCTATAGGAATTAGCAACGTCCAGTTATCAAAAATGAACCACATAACTTTTTGCAGCAATGAAGCTTCTTTAATGATTTCTTTTGGAAAACCGGCAACAATTGTAAATCCTTCGTTTGGCTGAAAAATGGTGTCAGATTTGTATGTGAATGTATTTTCATCGCTAACTGTAGCTTGGCATCCTGTCTCGTCTGAGCCGTAGTATCCTGTGAAACATGCAGCTTTCATATCTTCTTTATTGGCATTTTCAGGAAGATGCACTGTAAGCGTGCTCGACATAACAGGGACCTGCCAGTCTGTAAAAGCATTCCAGTAAAGCTCGTCGTGCTCGTCAAAATAACCCATCGCTCGATCAATTTCGTATTCAAGAACGTACGTGGTGACTTCGTTTAGCCAAATATCTGCATCGCCGATTTTAATATTAATAACATCCGAAAATAGTTCTTTATCGACACCGGCAATAGGATGAGAATCACCATTCTCGTCTGTTACGCCGATTAGTTTAAATCGTAAATTAAAAGGATTCCCATAAGAATCCGTATAGCTTACTGGTATTGTTCTATAAATTCCATGGTGCTCTTCGTTGGTAAAGTCGGCAACAACAGTTTCTGTTATGTGAAGTTTACCTGATTCTAAAATCTCGATATCTTGGTCGAAACGATCGATTTCCCATTCTTGAAATCCATATGCAAAGGCGGTTGGTGCCGCAAGTACAACAAAAAAGAATGAGAGAAGAAGTTTTTTCATGGGAATGTTTTTATGATTTTGGTTCTTCCTTGTCCTCAGCAGGTTCTTCAGGAACTTCTGGCGCAGGAGGAGCTTCTTCAGCTTTTGGTTCTTCCGCAGGTTTTTCAGGAGCTGGTTCAGGTGCTTCTGGCGCAGGAGCAGCAGCTTCAGGCTTTTTTTCTTCTTCAGAAAAACTAACTTTTACGTTCTTTCGTTCGTCGTCTTCAATTTCAAAGAATTGACGATCTTTAAATCCGAGCATTCCCGCGATAATGTTGTTTGGAAAAACTTGTAGCTTCGTATTAAAGTCACGAACAGTACCATTGTAGTACCTTCTAGACATTTGAATGTGTTCTTCAATTTCTCTTAAAGTTGCTTGTAAATCCATAAAGTTTTGATTTGCCTTTAACTCAGGATAGTTTTCCGCAACAGCGAATAACGACTTTAAAGTCGAGGTTAACATGTTTTCAGCTTTTGCCTTTTCTTCAGGTGTATTTGCCTGCATTGCCATGCTTCTTGCTTGAGTAACTTTTTCGAATGTTCCCGATTCATGCTTCGCATATCCCTTTACAGTTTCAACCATATTTGGGATGAGGTCGTATCTTCGTTTCAGTTGAGTGTCGATGTCTGACCATCCTTCATCAACTTTATTTTTAAGGACGATGAGTGAGTTGTAGACTGTTATAGCAAAAAGAGCGACAACCGCCACAATGGCTAAGATCACGTATAAAGCAGTCATAAAATTAGGTTAAGATTAACTGGGCTTATTGTACGCAAAATGAACTTTTTTTGCCAGGGAAAAAGGCTTACCTGCTTTAACGGTTGGTTTTAAGGCGGGCTTCTAATTTTCTTAGAAGCTCAACCGGCCTGAAAGGTTTTTGAATATATGCCTCGTTATCTTTTTTAACGATTTCGTTTACACTTGAATGTCCTCGGGGATAGCCTGACATGTAAATAACATCTGGATCAGTTTTAGTTTTTTCCTTAATTTCTTTTATCATTTCCGGACCACTCATCTTGGGCATAACGATATCTGTTAGGATGCAGTCGATTTTTTCATTTTTCGCTTTTGTAATTGCGTCATCAACATTTGCAGCATCAATTACTGTATACCCTGCCATCTCAAGCGTTTTGCATAGCAGTTCTTTAACAATATCTTCGTCTTCAACAACCATAATTGTTGCATCATTACGTTGATTTTCTATAGATGTTTGATATTTTACTTCTTGAATTTCTTCTTCTTCGTTAGCCAATGGGAAATAGATTTTAAACGTTGCTCCTTTGCCTACCTTGCTTTCAACGTGAATATCACCACCACTTTGTTTAACTATTCCGTATGACGTAGCAAGTCCAAGTCCTGTTCCTTTGTCTGGAGCTTTGGTAGTGAAAAATGGCTCAAAAATTCTATTCATTGTTTTATCGTCCATTCCTTCTCCTGTATCTGAAATTTCCAGCATTACATAACTTCCTTCTTCAAGACCATTAGTTTTTGGCATGTAAAACTTCTTTTCAAATTCAACATTACTTGTTTTTATTGTGATAGTTCCTCCGTTTGGCATTGCATCACGGGCATTCCCAGCAAGATTCATAATTACCTGTTGAAGCTGTCCCGGATCCACTTTGATGTTTTTCTGTTCTGCTTTAGGAATAAATTTTATTTCAATTGTTTCTTCAACCATTCTTTCGAGTATGTTGAAATATTCATTTATGAATTTGTTGATATCCAGAACCTTTGGTTGGAGAACTTGTTTTCGACTAAATGCCAGAAGCTGCTTGATAAGATGGGCTGCTTTTTCCGATGAATTAAAAATGGTTTCTAGATCATGATATAAAGGGCTTTTCGGATCAAGCTTCATTTTTGCAAGCTGACTACTCCCCATTATTATTGTGAGAATATTGTTGAAATCATGCGCGATTCCTCCTGCCAAAGTTCCAATAGCTTCCATTTTTGCGGCTTGATTTAATTGTTCTTCAAGGATTTTCTTTTCTTCCTCGGCAACTTTTTGTTTCGTGATATCAATTGCCATTTCATAACGCACTTTTTTCCCATTTGGCCATGCAATGGCTCTGTCTAAACATTTATACCATTTCTTGTTTTTCTTGTTTTGAGATTCCCAAATATATGTTTTTCCCAAATTTTTTCCAAAAATTTTATTATTTGTACAAAAAGTACAGGGCGTATTTTTACCATGAAAAGCTTCATAACATTTTTGTCCCACAACAGCTCCAAAAGCATCTTCTGTTGCCTTGTTAACATAAAGCAATTCGTGAGTATCCGGATCGGCAACATAAATTGTCTCATCAATACTGTTGTACATGGTTCTAAATTGGATACGTTCTTTTACCAGGGAAATTGTTGTTCCTATGGTTGAAGCAATGATTTCCAATAAATGTATATCTTCATCCCTCCAGGTGCGTTCGTTTACGCAATCATCAAAGCCAATAAACCCCCAGATTTTATCTCCTACTTTAATAGGGAGGAGTGCAATGGAGCGGATGTCCTGAGCTTCCAGTATTTCTCTATCTTCTTTTGCCATTTTTCGAACAACTCCCGAGAAAATTTTATTATTTAAAATACTGTTTCGTACATTTTTTGAGAGAGCATTGAGTGATAGATTTTGTAATACAGGATTATCTATTTCCGGTTTTATCCCTTCAGCAACAGATTCTCTAAATTGACTCATGAAATATTTTTTTTTATTGTCTTCATAGATTTTAAAAATATAAGCTCTGCTTACATTTGCCACTTTTACCAATTTATCAAGAATTTCTTGAAACGCTTCAGATGGACGTTCCGCTTTTACAAGGCTGTTGATACAACTATTTGCAGTCTTCTCATATCTCAGTCTTTCCTGAAGAGCATCTTCTGAATTTTTCCGTTTGGTTACATTTTGGAATTGAGCTACGTATCCGCACAATTCTTTTGAATCATTTTCATAAATCGGAGTGATTGTCATATCAAGAAAAATTTCCCCTTTTTTAATAGATGATGCAGTTGAATATTTTTTACGTTTTCCAAATTCAAAAGGTATCAGCGATTTTATGGATTTTCCTTTTTTAAGGTCTGTTTTTTGTTTTTTGTTAAGTAAATATGGATCTTCGAATACATCAAATCCTTTAATAGAAGAGTCATTTTGGAGTCCAAATATTTCAGTACACACTTTGTTTGCTTCAAAGAGTTTGCCTTCTTTATCAAAAATCACAATCCCCAAAGGAGAGTCTGCAAAGATTTTTTGGCATAACGGTTTCCGCTTTTTATGATCCGCTCCATTAATAGTTTGGGAGATTAAGGGCAGCCGAAGTATATATGAAAAAAACTATGAAAAGAATGGAACTAAGTCATAAATTCATAACTGTGCACCATCTTTTACCATATCCCTGGAATGAGTCTATACCTCACCTTTTTTGTATACTCTTTGTATCCTTCAAGTTCTTTTTGCAAAGTTTTGTCCTCAAGGGCAGTGCGAATGATAAGTGCGATGACCCATAAAACGGCAGGAATAAGTGACCATAGTGATCCAAGGATAATCGCTGAGCTTGGAGCGATAAGAAAAGCTCCAATGTATCCTGGATGTCTCACAAATTGATATGGCCCGTTTTGAATTACTTTTTGCCCACGATCCTTTTGAATTCTTACTACACTGGAGAAAAAATTGTTAGTCCACATTGCCCATAAAATAATTACATACCCTACAGCATGAGTGATGTAGCCCATAATATAAATGGAAGTTGGAATCTCGGGTGAAAGCATGAATCTTCCACCGTCTAGAGGTCCTAGAATTAGAATTCCAAAATAAAATAGTATGTTAAAAGCAAAAAAAACTTTATCCCATGATTTCATTCCTGGCCCCGGCTTCATTCGTTCTTTAAGAAGATCTCTTTTGTCTCTAAATAAAATGAGAATAACAAATGCTGCTGTCATGCCGATTCCAAAAAATACCCACCCTTGCCAGTAATCAAAGCGTCCAGCAAGCAGGAAAATAAGGACGAAAAAGGACGTCATTTTAAGAATTCCGCTCACAGCAAACTTAAGCATATCTGATTTTTTACTCATATTTTAAATTGTTTAAATGTTTTAATAATATCAGGATATCCATACCACGGAATTCCTTCCCACAAAGAGAAGCTTACCGAATAGTCTGACACATTGATTTGCATCACAGGTGAGCCAAAAGTTTCTCCATCTTCATCTACTTTTACAATAAAAACGTTAGTTACGTCAGAATTTTCCGGATCTGCGTTTTCGTTTACGTCGTGGCCTGATGGATAATTAAAGGAGAATCCGTTTTCGCTGGTGTATGTCTGCCATTTTGGCGCTTCGGTGTCGACTTTTTTATCCGAATCTTGTAACAAGAAAGATGTTCCAGCTCCCGTAATGGCAGCTGTAGTAATCACTAGGAGAGGAACTGCCCAAAAATGTACATATTTATGTTTCATAATTTCTAAAATTTATAGAGATAAATCGCTAAAGCAGAGTGATAAATCACCGAAATAAAGAAAATCCACCAGAGATAACAGTGAATTGCGTAGAACTTTTTGAACCATTTGGATTTGAAGAGCCAGTTAAAGATTTTCGGTCCAGAGATACATCTGCAGCTAAAAAAGATTAAAACAACAAGCACAATATTAGTAATGCCGAGATAGTAGATCATCTTCGAAGAGAAGAGAAAGTCGAGCATGTTAGTTTTTTGCTAAAAGAGAGATTAGGACTGCAAGTGCGAAACCTGTTCCAAGTGCGATAAGAACACCTGCAACTAAATTTGAAGTAATCATTCCTACTCCAGCTCCAATTAGGACTGCAGCAATTAATAGCATTACGATAGACCATTCTTTTTTGTGACTCATGTTGGAAGAATTATTGAATACACTGTTAGTATTATAAGGCTAACCGTGAACTAATTCCAACAATTTAACGATTCTGCCTTTATCCATCTCTTTCAAAGAGCCGATTTGAGGAGATTTTTGTTTCTCAATATATTCGTCGACTTTTTTATCCATTTGAAAGGGTTATTTTCGATTCGAAGACATAATAAATAGCACTCCGGGAACAGCAATTATTACCAACAAAATATAAGGAACTACAAACCTGGTGTCTTCTGTGATTGGCCAATGAATGAGAAGTATGGGTAGAGTTGCTAAACAGAACAGGAGGTTGATGCTCCCACCGATTTTCTCTTTGCGCCACGCGATTACCAGCCCGACAACCGCAATAAGCATGAATAATGGCGGCAGATTTTCAATAAAAGGATAGTCTTCAACCGCATATGGATCTGCTTTCCCCGTTGTTATCCAACTTACTAAATGTCCAACGAGTATTAATAAACCGTATAGAATAACAGGGCCACTCCAAATTCGTGCAATCTTGCGTGTTAGTTTTTTAGACTTGTTTTGCATACCTCTATTTTTGAAATATAGATGTAAATCTTGCTTCACTCATAACTTTAACTACTTCTTCAGGAGTGAAAACTTTACCGTTAATGCAAACGTAAACGCCAGGGGATAAATCTTCAGATTTTGCTACAGCATAACCAAGACTAAAAGGCCCATCAGATGGCGAAAATCCATTTATTGGAATTGCTGATGCGGTCAAAATAACAGTCTGGTCGTCTCTTTCCAGGTTTGCTTTGAGGTAGCGAGCGGTATCCGGCATCGTGTAAGTTCCGTGAGTAATAATTATTTTTGTGTGCTTGCTATCTTCGACAGCTTTTAAAATATCTTTTAGATCATCTGGTAAAATGTCACGACTATCTTTCATGCAAACTTCAGTAAACTCACTTTTGCAGTGAAGCTTTAAACTTTCGACAAATCTTGGAATAATCGATTTTTCATTTGGTACTGCAGTGTCCTTACTCGTATCATAATATGAGTCAATTGTTCCACCAGTAATAATAAAATGAATTGTTTCCATTAATGAGTTTGTTAAAGCGAGTCAATAATACCATATTGATATGAATTTTTAGACAGGGTTTTCTGGGGATTCTCCATCCAACACTTCTGTAATTCGAGCACGGGGACTTCTATCTTGAAGTGATGTGCCTAAATATACTCTTCTTATCCAATCTCTATCTATCCAGTTTCCTAATGGTTTGGTTCTCGCCCCTTCTGCGTGTTGAGTTTGCTCACCTACTCTTTCCGTTTGTCCCTCAGTTGTCATAATGTATGATTGTAATTGAATGCCTCCATACAATAATAACATATAAACTTTTTTTGTTAAGTAATAAAGATTTTATGAAAGCTATATTAGTAATTTTGATTGCCACATTGATGGTTGTTTCGGGCTGCTCTTTTAATAATTCGTCTGAGCAAACTAGGCAAATAGTTGAAGTTGATTCGTATGCTTCTTGCCTTAAGGTAGAGCTTCGTGACATTGAAGAAAATCCAATTCTCGTTCCAGATGAAATAACAGAATCATTTGATTGCGTTACTGGTGCGGCTTCCTTGTCGCCGAATAGTGAATACCTGATTTATGATTATGAGGAGGATTTGAAGCTGTATGATTTTGATTCGGAAAATATAGAAATTTTAACTTCATTTAAGGATTCGTTAGAGGGAATTAGTTGTATTTGGAATGATGTGGGTACGGAAGTTGCTTGTGTGGCCGTGAATCAAGAAGAATATGATGGTGCGACGAAAATTTTTATATTTGAAATTGAGGAGGGTGAACTTGTTGAAAAGCAAGGGTTTGCGCAAACTCACGAAACGATGGTTGATTTTATATGTGGAGCTTCATGTTATCCCGGAGATTTTTGGTTTGAGGGTGGAAATATTTTGAAATACAGAGGTCACAATATGATTGCGCCGGACGAGGTGTTTGAAATTGAGTATTAAAATGTGAGGCGTCTAAAGGATAGAGGTGGCAGGCATGAAAGAGACAAGGGGAGGCTATCTTTTTTCACCACACTTTAAACATGAATTTCTATGGACACAAAGTAATTCCCCGCATTTGAGACATTTCCATCTTTCTTGTTCGGCTTTAACAAATTTTCTGATTCCCGATTTTTTAATGTTCTCCAAATTTTCAAGCATACTCATTCCATATTTAGTTCGGTATCTCTTATCAAGATTTTTAAGCCTTGTGCACGGATATTTGTCGCATTTATCTGAGCAAAACTTCATTTTCTTTTCCTTCAGAACTTTGCAATGTTTTATAATGCATTTTCTACAATACTCTGGTTTTTTCTCACTCATAGCTCTGCATCCGGGACATTTATTTTTATCTCTAAGATAACCGATGCATGTCCCACAATTCATTCCGCAAGGAGCAATCAGTTTAGGAGTAATTGTAGATTTTGTGTTCATATTCATTGATAAGACTCATCAAAGTAGTATATATGCGCAGTTCAAAGAGTGTTAAATGGAGGGACTGGAAGAGCCTAACACCTTTAAGAACATTGAGCCCTGCTTTTTTAATTGTATCAATAATAGTTTCTCTTCGTAGGCCTACTGCTTCAACTATAACCGCTTTCCTTTTAGTATTTTCTAACAAAACCTCAATTGCTTTTGTTTCAATAGTGCACTCACTCATATATTCTCATTAAACTTGCAAAACTTGCAGTTAATTTAGTTATTTCAGGTGCTGGACTTTCAGAATCAACAATAACAGTTTCAATTGGCATGATTTAAATTTTATTGATATGTAACTTAAAGTTTTTCAGCTTCTACAATGCAGTAAAATGGTTCGATATCAAGTTTTTCACCGAACTGGATATATTCTGTCATTTTTAATCCACATTTTTTTAAAAATGATTCAGCTGCTGCTTTGGGATCATTTGACATATCTATACCAAATTTCGCAGGCTCTCCCATTTTTTCTATTATACTCATAAATCTTTTAGCTTCTTTTGAATATTCACCTTCTGCGAATGCTTTGGAATAAAAGTCTTGAGCGATGATACTCCCATCTACACATAAATCAGCCATTTCCCTAAGATTTTCTTTGACAATATCAGCTTCTAAATATAAAGAAACGCTTTGCCAAAGGAACAAAGTCTTTTTTGTTTTGTCAAAACCAGCTTCTACTAGTTTATCAACCCAGGATTCGTTTGCGTAATCAACTGGGATATAGGTGATCCAATCGTGCTCAATTCTTGCTTTTTTCATTGTTTCAACTTTAACGTTTAGTGTGTTAGCCTGGTCGAGTTCAAAAACCTTCACTTTTTTTCCTTTTGTAAAGTGCAAAGCTATTAGATCAAAGCCAGCTCCAGGAAGGACAATCTGCTCCATTTCATCAACATATTTTTCCATTATCTTGTCAAACATGAGCACTCGAATACCAGCAGTGGAATCTCCGGTCTCTTTACCTCGTTCAACTAGTTTTCCAAGCAGAGCAGGGAAACCGGTTAACCTCACTGAAATGATAAGAGCTCCCAGAATCGACCACATACCAAAATGTGATTCACATGGAAACTTTTTTATAAACGCAACAGAAAGAGGATCCGGTCTGGTATTAAAATAATGCATCATCCACCTATATTGAAGCGCTTTAATTGCCGAGAAGGAGACACCCAGTTTCTTGCTTTTCCTCATTTCCTTGTAAATTGCTACTATTATTCCAATAATAGCAAAAGGAATGAAGATTATTTGAATCGATATATAAAGGATGATTTGAAAAAGCTTTATTAAGAAACGTAATATTCTGGGAAGCTGTTTCTTTTTGTTACCTATCGTTAGATTCTCCTTCATTTGTATAGTATGTTATGCTTTCTTGCCACGGATGGTAAGAAAACAGCAATAAATAAAACTAAGTAAAGCTATTGCACCTAACGTTCGCAAACTATACGAACTTTGACAGTGATATAATACGCCAAAGGCGAAACACTGGCAAAGTTGGGTGAAGCGAGTGAAAGGAGCGGAACCAAATAGTTTGCTGTTGTACGATGTACCCGCGATTATTTTTTTGAATTTAATAGCTTTTTAATTAGATATGTCCAAACAATAAAGATTATTGAACCATAAATAATTGAGTTTAATGCAATATATATTGGATTGATGCTTAAGTTGTTTTTTCCACATAAACACCAGTCTATATATAGAGGGAAGGGAAGGCCATATGCTTTCGTTGTACAGAATTCAAAAAAGTCATTTCTGAAATATAGGGTAGGTAAACTGACCAATAAACCCAAAAAAAGAAATAGAATGATTTTAATAATGATATTTTTTTTCAAAATTTATTATTTAGTGAATGATAAGTGGGTATGTCACACAACGTTCGGCGCATATACAAAGTTTACATATAGCGTAGCGGAATGTAAATTTGGGTGGAGCGACCAAAGGGAGCGGAACTGAATATACGCCTGTTAGCTGAAGTAATTAAAACAAATTATTATTACTTTGACCAATCTTGTGTTTGCCGTTGGCGCATATCAATACTGATCTGTTTCGCTTCTTGTAAATAATGTGGTCTTATCCAGTCAGTATGTTCATCTTTAGAGATTTGAACTATACTTCTACCCCCGTAACCAAAACTCTCATCAGGTCGACAGAAGCCAATTACAGTAACTTTATCCCCAAGTTGTATATCTCCCATAAAACATTTTCTTTCACCATGAGTTATTAATGTCGCGGGCATTCCAATATCAATATGAGGCATCATTTTACCTCTTAAACCAATAATTTTATCGCCTTTATATACAGCTATATCGTATCCATCGATTTGGTGACCTTCAATTCTACGCTCGCAAATACCTTGATCTTCTTGAGGAGTATCTAAATCTTCTCCTTTAAATGTTTCCATATTTAAGGATTAAATTACAAAGGAATTAATTATAAAATAAAATAACAAAAATGTCAATACCTGCTTAAACATTAATTATTTCAGCTAACGTTCGGCGTATATACAAAGTTAGCCTGACGAGTGACGGTGATATAATATTCTAATCACCGGAACGAGGAAAGGCTAATTTGGGTGGAGCGACTAAAAAGGAGCGGAACTGAATATACGCCTGTTGTGCGATGTGGCAAAATTTGCTTATTCCTGTTCCGCTTCCACTCTACGTATATGGACCATGGCTAAACCATTGATCGCCTCTTCAATTTTTGAAATCACCACCTTAGAACCTTCTTGCCTGTCAGGACCAACGAACAGCGGAAGTACTTCCCCTTGTTCGAATACGCCTTCACTAAATCCTATCGTAACTTCGCCTTTTTTATCTAATTCATCAAGCTCTTGGCTTTCAAGCCTTACTAGTGAAGTTTTTCCCATGTTGCAATTTTGTTAATAAAACAATAGTACATTATAGCAAATTTTGACATTTTGCACAACGTCCGCGGCTTGTACGAAGTTGCCGACGAGCGAGATGGTATAATTTTAAACCATCAAAGCGAGGAAGGCAATTTGGGTGAAGGCTTTCGGCTGTGCGAAGCCAGTCCGAAAAAGCCTGAACCGGACAAGCCGCTGTTGTACGATGTAGCGAAAATTATTAAGAAGTTTTGCTTGGTTTCATCCATTTAATATAACCTCTTAAATACAGAAAAAATAAAACTATGGAAGTTACACCATTTGCTATACTTCCTATTTGAAAGCTAAATATAAAACCGACTATTCCTGATATCATTCCTACGACGAAACCAATTTTTTTCTTGTCTCCAAGAAGAAAAATTCCTGCAAAAACCGTTAACGTGACTATCCAATCTACGCCATAATACTGGAAAGCATAATGTTTTATTTGTTCCAGAATTCCCATAGTTTTATTTTATATGAATAATGAAATTTTCGCTATTTCGTACAACGTCTGCAAACTATACGAACTTTGACAGTGATATAATACGCCAAAGGCGGATCACTGGCAAAGTTGGGTGAAGCGAGTGAAAGGAGCGAAACCGAATAGTTTGCTGTTATATGATGTCGTAAATTCCCGACTCTATTAATCTGATAATGTTTTAGAAAATTTTGTAGAAGCTTCTTGATAACCGAGACCTTTGTAGAAGTCGTGCGCCTCTGTTCGATCTTTTCTACTTGTGACTTCTATTTTAGTAGAGCCGACTTTTGCTGCCTCTTCTTCGAGCTTTTTTACTAATGTTTTCCCAATACCTTGTCTTCTGTATTTTTCTTTGACTATTAAAGTAATTATTCGAGCAGTTTTGCCAGTTTCGTATAAAAAGTTGGTGATTTGTAATTGAGCAACTCCTGCAATTTCTCCTTTGGTTTCAGCAATAATTAGAATTACTTCTGGATTGTCGGTTAGTGCCTCAATTTTGTTACGAGCAAAAGTCGGCGTGTTAGGATATCCAAATTCAATTAATAATTCTGCTACGCCTTCTGCATCTTTAATTGTTGCTTCTCTGTAATTGATATCTTCCATAAGATCGAATTTACGATTTCATATAACGTCTAGCACTATGCGATGTTTGGCGATGGTAAAATATCACGAAGTGATACCATCGCCAAATATAGGTGTAGCGACTGAAAGGAGCGGAACCGAATAGTGCTTGTTGTGCGATGTGTTGTGCCCGACTTACTTAATCTTCTTTATGTAATGTACGATTACGTCGTCTTTTTTGAAACCTAAATTTTTGTGAAATTTCTGGCTATCAACGTTCCTTAACTCTGCGTCTGAGCCGAGCTCTTTGCATCCCTGTTTTTTGGCCCACTTTTCACCTTGTTCCACAAGCTCTTTGGCAACTCCTTGTTTTCTGTATTTGGGCTTTACATAAATGCCTTCAACATAGCCGACTGGACTAGATGATGAACCTTGGACATAATCGTTGCGAAGCGAAAGATTGATGAAGCCCAAATACTCACCCTTTTCATTTTGGGCCAAAAAGTTTGTGTATCTATCTGACTTTGAAAGTGCCTGAAATTCTTTTTTGAGTGTTTTTTTAGCGTGTGGCCAAAGAGCGAGGCCCATTGATAGCCACTCATTAAAGTTGTCTTCAGAAATTTCACAAAAATTCATAGTATTGATGATTAAGGGCACAACATTTCGTACAACGTTCGCAAACTATACGAACTTGCGACAGGTGTAGAATAGCCGAAGGCGGACACCTGAGCAAGTTGGGTGAAGCGAGTGAAAGGAGCGGAACCGAATAGTTTGCTGTTAGGCGATGTTAATTATTTTTTCCATTTTGCATATGCCCTAGCATTCAATGCTATAAGTATTATATTTAAAATTACACCAGGCCATATATGACCCATATAATTTACAGCTATCCATGCGATGTTACCAACAGTGTATATAATAAATGAATATCTTTTTTTGCTACCAACAAGGAATAGAAAAATAAGTGAACCTGCCATCCCAATCCAATCTAGTCCGTAATAATTTCCCAATATTTCATTCATATAAAAATAATTAATGTTGCCTAACGGCCATGAATAACTGAAGTTTGGTGGCGGTATAATTTGGAGCGGAGCGACATACCACCGCCAAATTTGGGAGAACGAACGAAGCAAAGCGGAGTGAGTGAACCAGTTATTCATTGTTATGTGATGTGACAATAGGGTCACTTTGTTAAATGCTCAATCGCTTTTTTCAGTTGTCCGCCAAAATCGTTGTCCATGTTGAGAGCTTTTAACTTGTAC
The DNA here is from genome assembly GCA_042568575.1 of Patescibacteria group bacterium. Classification (GTDB taxonomy): domain Bacteria; phylum Patescibacteriota; class Gracilibacteria; order UBA1369; family PNNO01; genus JAJRYP01. Next base: position 67,784 of record JBHPIO010000002.1, read on the forward strand.
TTCTTTGCTTCTTTGTCAAAAAATTGTCCATAGTAGTTGATCATTTCCGCGATCTTGTTGAGAGTTTCTTTTTCTTTTGTTTTACGAAGAATCCAGTCGTTTGGAGTTGAACTTTTCTTAAAGTCACGAACCATTTTTTCAACATCAGACTTAAAGAGAAAAAGAACGCAGAAATGTTTACGTCCGTATTTTTTAATTAGCCGAGCTGCAAGTTGTGGCGTTACATGGTAGCCCTCGACAATATAATCATTGCCATCAGTAATTTCGCAGACGGAAAACATATCTATTGCGTCATAGCTAGACTTGGCCTGCTTAATGTAATTATTAGCAATCTGCTTTGGAGTATTGAGTGAATATGTTTCGTCATTAGTTTTGCCCTTTTGAGCATTATGTGGATAGAGTTTATCCATTTCCGCTTTAGAAGCATATTTTGAAACATATTCACGCGCTACAACTTGCAGCGTATCAGAAGCAACCCACTGAATGCCGAGCTTCTTGGACAATTTTTTGGCAAGTGTGGTTTTACCACATTTTGGCGGACCGCCGATTAAATAGATCATAGTTTTATTTTAGCAAGACCCTATTGTTATTTCATATAACGTTCGGCGCATATACAAAGTTTACATGCAGCGTAGCGGAATGTAAATTTGGGTGGAGCGACGAAGGAGCGGAACTGAATATACGCCTGTTATATGAAGCACATTTTTTCGTTTGGGGGCGGCGCAGAGGGGATGGGGGTGAATGCGCCGCCCCCAAACACCTTTTTCTTGTTTTACCTATCTGTGATAAGATTGAAAAGCGTTTTGCTTGACAAAACAATTCTATTTATTTATAATTCGATACCATTTACTTTTTAACCGTTTTATAATGGAAACACAACAAGGAAATTCTGCCGAACAATTAGAAGGAAAATCCACTCAGGAGCTCTTGGATGCACTATGCGAGGTTCAAAAAATCGAACCTATATTACTAGATCGAGGTCGTGCTTTTTTGAGAGATGTTTTGAGTAAAGAGGAAAATTTCCCTACAGATAGATTAAATGACTGTCGCGTAAGAGTCGAAGTAAATGACGGTGGTGGTCTCGTTGTTAGAGTGCCGGTTAATCGATTTGAGGTTGATGGTAGTACTTTAGATGCTCATCCACTTAAACTTGAAATGAAGGATCAATGGAGTAATTTGCCCGGAGTTGCTCGTGTGGAGACTGATGGTAGTATGAATAGTGGAATAATGAATTTAGATGTTTATCTTCAATCCGATCAATTACCTGAGCAAGATTCATCGCAAGCAGTTGAAGAAGTGCAGGAGGTTGTAGGAAAAGGTCTTAGTCAAAGTGTATAGTTTCAATGGTTTAATAATAGAGATCGGGATTATTTTAATAACTCCGATCTTTTTATTATGCCCCCCTCTATCAATAAAGGGAAAAAATGTATTGCATATAACGTTTCGGCATATACGATGTTTGCCAGTGGTATAATACCGCGAAGCGGTTACCACTGGCAAATATGAGCGAAACGACGACTGAAAGGAGGAGTGTAGCCGTATATGCCGTGTTAAGTGATGTAAATTTTATTTTTTCTTTGCTAATACCCACCAATGATATTCGTTATCGCCTGGCTGTCCTTCATATTCGCTTTCTGTGATTTCAAAACCAGCCTGAGCAATCATTGCCTTATATTTTTCAGGTTCATAATTGCTCCATGCCATTGGTGCTCCGACAAAATCTTTTTCTATACTTACTTCACTACTTGTACCCAATGTTACTAAAATAACCCCATTATTCTCTAACAAATTATGCATTTTATCAAACAAGGCTTGATGTTCTTCGCGCGGAATATGAAAAATAGAGTAAAAGGCGATGATTGCGTGGAAACGCTTGCCGCCAAAATCCGTCTTTGAAAAATCACCTTCAATAAAAGTTGCATCTGGTACATTTTTCTTCGCTTCGACAATATGATTGGAGGCAAAATCTATGCCGGTTACTTCAAAGCCCTTTTCAACAAGGTACTTGTCGAAAGGGATTCCAATACCACAACCCAAATCAAGGACTTTGGCGGCCTTTGGCAAGAGAACTGCCAGGCGATTCAGATATTTCTTTTCCATTTCATTAGGGTCTGAACTTACGCGGAAATGTCCAGCGTAGTCGCCTTGTTCATAACCTTCTTTAACGATTTTACGAATATCATTGGTCATAAAAAATAAAATTTATTTCACTTAACGGTTGCAAACTATACGAACTTTTTCGCGATGGTATAATAGCGCTTTAGCGCAACCATTGCAAAAAAAGTTGGGTGAGGGCTTTTGGCTGTGCGAAGCCAGCCGAAAAAAGGCCGAACCGTATAGTTTGCTGTTGTGCGCTGTTGCGAAATCAAAATTTACCCGAAGGGTAAATAGAAATTTTGGCGACTAAATTATTTTGTCTAATTCTTATTTTTTCGAGGCCATAAGTTCAGTAACTGTTAGTCTTGCTCTAACTAAATTCCGAATTGTTTCTTCTTCAGGCGTTAGTGTTCCTAAGTCAGCTTTATGGGCGAGAATACTTTGTATGGCACCGGGGAGTTGATCTTCTCTGCCATCAGCAGTTTCTCTGGCTTTTCCATAACCATCTTTGTACCATCCAAAATTGCCAGATTCGGTTGGACCACCTACAGTAGCCATATAATGTTTGATTATGAATTAAGACTATATTTTAGCAGAAGAATATTAATATGCAATATTTGTCGCCAAAATTTCTGTTCTTTTTTTTCGCAATGGCGTACAACTCAGCACTAAGCGTAGTTTACTATAGTTTAGAAGAATTTTAGAGTTTTTTTACAATGTTTTGGTACGTTCTGTGCGTATTTTAAGTTTTTTTATGAGCCTTAAAAGCCAGTTACTGCTTAGGATGGAGCGCGAGATGATTATTAAGAATTATAGCCCCAGGACACAGAAAACCTATATGTACTGTATTGAGAAGTATTTGGAGTTTGATTTTGGGGCTGTGCGCAGGTGTGGTTTGGATAAAATTCGGGAATTTCTTGTGTTGAAGCAGGAAAGTGGCGTTGGTCCTGTTATGAGGAATTTGTATCTTTGTGCCATTAAGTTTTTCTATCGAAGCGCACTGAATCGCCGTAAAACAATACCTATTCCGTATGCTAAACGACCAAAAAGCACGCCTATAACGCTAACGCGCGTAGAGGTACTTCAGATGCTGTCCTACATTAACAATTACAAGCATAAATTGATCGTGGCATTGGCTTATGGAGCGGGTTTGAGACTCAGTGAGGTTACAAGTCTGAAAGTTTATGACATTCATTTACTTGATAAGACAATTCTTGTTAGAAGAGGGAAGGGCGCGAAACGGCGATATACGATTATTCCGGATAAACTATGGTGGAAACTCCGTCTTTATGTGAAAAACAGGGATGCGCACAAGTATGTTTTTGAGAGTAATAGGGGAGGAAAGTTACATTCACGCACTGTTCAAAAGATTTTCAAAAAAGCTCTCAAGAAAGCCGGCATTGAAAAACAAGCCACGTTTCATTCGCTCAGGCATAGTTTTGCTACGCATTTGCTCGAAAATGGAACAAATCTGCGATATGTGCAGGCGTTGCTTGGGCATTCAAGTATTAGAACAACTCAAATTTATACTCATGTTGATGATTGCGCAATTAAGACTGTCAAAAGCCCACTTTAAATCTTTATAAGATTGACAAGATGCATGTCAATATTATAAAGTGCATCTCCTATTAAAAATATATCATGACAAGACGTCGCCCATCTGAGGGAGAAAAAGACCTGATTCAACGAGGATTAGTTGTATTAAAAGAAATCTATGAGCATCCTGAAAGTGCTAATGTCCATAGCGCGAGAGGTAGAATACTATCAAGAGTATTACTTGTAATGAATGGTCAGACAGTAGGTGATTTATACAGATTGATGGTTGTTGCAAGTTATCAGCCTACTGATGCGGACGCAATTTTAACAGCTTTAAATAGCAGTACTGGATTGCGCGAATTTGAACAATATTTGTTGGATTGCGATTCTGACGATCTGCGAGCGACTATTTTAAAAACATTTCCAACTCAAGAATCAAAGCAAGCGGCATTGGAATATTTAACTGCTGATGAAGATGGCAGAATTAGATTTCACCACAAAGGATACCTTGTTACAGAAGAACAACTTGCATACTTAAACGAACTCTTGAGTTCAAGAGATTTACAAGAAGTACTTGAAATTCTATACAAACAAATTTAAGTCTCCTCCATACTAGCCTTAATTCTCATCACACCAGTGATTGCGCTTCGTTCTGCTTCGCTAAGTTTCATCGAAATGAACTTAACAGTCTCCTGGAGGTTTGGTAGGAGCATGTGTTCGAGAGCGTTTACACGACGACGAGTCTTTTCAGTTTCTTCAGCGAGACGTTCTGCCTGACGTTCGATTTCAGCAAGTTGAATCAAGAGTGGAAGCACTTCCTGGAAGGCCTCAAGAGCCATATCAAGCTCTCCACTTGTTTGAAGGTATCCATAGTTCAAAATGTTTCCTTTCTGCTTTAACGTGAAGTTTGGGATGCGTACGCTCATCACGTTTTTTGTCTCAACTTCCAGCGATACTTCAGCGGAAGGGTAGAGGAGTGCATTCTCAAGAACTTCTGGATACATCATTGCTGATGCTTGCATAAAGTTCTTGAATGCTCCCTGCAATTTCTCTTCAACTTTCTTTCGAAGATCTCGTGCCTCACGGATGATTTCCATAAATTTCTGCATCAATCCGTCCTGTTTGTCTCGTAGCAGCTTGTGTCCCCTTTGAGCAGTTTTAATCTGCTTCTTAAGGTTCAGAAGCTCCATTCGAGTTGGATTGACATTTAGTTTTGCCATATCTTAGGGTCGTTTAAATTATTATGATGAGAATTCAGCTTTTGCTTCTTCTTCAGTTGCGCTCTGTTCTTCTTCAGGCACCTCTTCCTTTGCAGGCATTTCTTCTTTTGCATCTTCTCCCATGTATTTAGCAATGTGTTCTTCTTTCACACGCTTTAATTCGTTTTTTGGAAGGAGCTTTAGAAGTTCCCATCCCATTGTAAGAGATTTGATAATGTCGCGATCTTCGTTTTCACTTTGACGAACATATTTATCTTCAAATTCATTTGCGAATTTCAAGAATGCAAGATCTGCATCACTTAGAGCCGCTTCACCAAGAATTACCGCAAGCTCACGAACTTCTTTTCCTCTAGCGTAAGCTGCAAAGAGCTGGTTCATCACACCTGAATGGTCTTCACGAGTTTTTCCAGGTCCGATACCTTTATCTTTCAAACGAGAAAGTGAAGGAAGTACGTTGATGTTTGGGTAAATACCTTGAGAGTGAAGGTCACGCGCTAGCACGATCTGTCCCTCTGTAATATATCCTGTAAGATCAGGAATTGGATGAGTGATATCGTCTTCCGGCATAGTTAGAATAGGAATCTGTGTGATTGAACCTTCTTTACCTTTTACACGTCCAGCTCGTTCGTATAGAGTCGCTAGATCCGTATATAGGTAACCTGGATAACCACGTCGTCCTGGAACCTCTTTACGAGCTGCAGATACTTCACGTAGCGCTTCACAATAGTTTGTAAGGTCAGTAAGGATTACAAGTACGTGCATTCCTTTTTCAAAAGCAAGATACTCAGCTGTTGTAAGTGCCATACGTGGAGTCGCAATTCTTTCTACTACTGGATCGTCCGCTGTATTGATGTAAAGAACAGATCGTTCGATAGCACCTGTCTTTTTGAATTCGTTTGTGAAGTATTCCGCTTCTTCAAATGTCACACCCATCGCTGCAAATACTACCGCGAAGTTTTCATCATTACCGCCACCTTCTTTAATATTCCCTTCATCATCTACTTTCACTACTTTCGCCTGACGAGCAATTTGTGCAGCTAAACGTGCATGTGGAAGACCAGCTCCAGAGAAAATAGGAAGCTTTTGTCCACGTACAAGTGTGTTCATGGCATCAATTGTAGAGATTCCTGTTTGATAGAAATCGTTCGGATAATCACGCGCATTTGGATTTAGCGGGTTTCCGTTAATGTCGATTTTCTTTTCAGGAATGATTTCAGCTCCACCATCAATCGGGCGGCCCCGTCCATCAAAGATGCGTCCGAGCATGTCCTTAGACACTCCAAGCTGAAGACTCTTTCCTAGGAATCTAGCCTTAGATCCAGCTGCTCCAAGTCCCTGTGAACTTTCGAACATCTGAGCGATGGCCATTCCTTCTCTAGCTTCAAGTACTTTTCCAAGACGTACGTCTCCACTTGCAGTTGTAATCTCTACAAGCTCTTCATACTTGATGTCCTCAACGCCTTCGATCATTACGAGCGGTCCGGCGATGGACTTTATTGTTTTATATTCTTTTTGCATTGTCTATAAGAGTTAATTTAATAAATTATTTTTGAAGCGACATAATCTCACGCTCTGTATCTTCCCAAAGCTTCTTGAATTCATCTTCTTTGTCAGCGCCGATGTTCTTACATTTAGTTACTCGTTCCATTACAGGAAGTGCTAGTAAATCATCGAAGTTGAAGTCTTCATGATCAATAACTTTTGATGCATGATGAGCGACGTTCAAGATTGATTTAAGCATCCAGTATTGCTTTTTAAGCGGTGTGAAAGCATCAACTTTATCAAAAGCGTTTTGGAACAGGAAGTCTTCACGAAGTGATTTCGCAGTTTCCAAAGTTAGACGTTCTTTTGGAGAAAGTGCTTCCATTCCAACTAGACGTACGATTTCTTCAAGTTTTGCTTCTTCTTGTAGGATACTCATTGCCTCGGTTCTGTATTCTCCAAAATCTTCAGCAATTTCGTTCTTCCAGTAGTCTTTAATGTTGTCGTTATAAAGTGTGTATGAGGAAAGCCAGTTAATAGCCGGGAAGTGACGTCTGTAAGCAAGTTTTGCGTCTAGTCCCCAGAATACTTTTGTAACACGTAGAGTGTTTTGAGTTACCGGTTCCGAAAGATCTCCACCTGGAGGCGATACCGCTCCGATAAGTGTTAGACTTCCTTCACGATCATCATCTTCTCCAAGACATTTAACGTTTCCAGATCTTTCATAGAACTGAGCAGTTCGAGAACCAAGGTAAGCAGGATATCCTTCTTCACCTGGCATCTCTTCTAGACGTCCTGACATTTCACGCAACGCTTCCGCCCAACGAGATGTTGAGTCAGCCATAAGCGCTACATCGTATCCCATATCACGGTAATACTCAGCGATTGTTACTCCTGTGTAGATAGAAGCTTCACGAGCCGCTACCGGCATGTTAGAAGTGTTAGCTACCATCACAGTACGTTTCATAAGTTTTTCTCCAGTGTTTGGATCTTCCAGTTCCGGGAATTCCATAAGTACATCAGTCATCTCGTTACCACGCTCTCCACATCCGATATAAACGATAATTTCCGCATCACAATATTTAGCAAGTGTTTGCTGTGTTACAGTTTTTCCAGCTCCGAATGGTCCAGGAATACATCCTGCTCCACCTTTTGCGAGTGGGAAAAGTGTATCTAGAATTCGAGTTCCTGATACAAGTGGTTTACTTGGAATAGATTTATCTCTCACTGGTCTTGGGTTTCGGATAGACCATTTTTGTAGCATTGCAATCTCATGATCTTTTCCTTCTGCGTCTGTAATTACAGCGATTATATCTTCGATTGTGTGTGATCCACTCTTAATTTCTTTAACGCTTCCAGAGATTGTTGGAGGTACCATCACTTTGTGCATAATAAGTGATGTTTCTTGAACTTCTCCTAGGATATCTCCTTCAGTCACGTTTTCACCTTTGCTCTTTATCGCTTTAAAATCCCATGTCTTTTTTCTATCAAGTCCAGGTACATCAAGACCACGAGTGATGTAATCACCTGCTTCTTTTTGAAGAAGAGGGAGAGGACGTTGGATTCCATCATAAATAGATTGAAGGAGTCCAGGCCCGAGCTCAACCTGCATAGTTTGACCTGTAGGGTAAACAGGTTCTCCAGGTCCAACTCCACCAGTTTCTTCATATACCTGAATTGAAGCTTGGTCGCCTTCAATTCCGATGATTTCACCGATAAGTTTTTTATCAGATACACGTACTACTTCGTACATGCGTGCTCCCTCCATTCCTTTTGCAACGACAAGAGGTCCTGATACTTTTATAATTGTTCCTTGTTTTTCCATATTCTTATGTTATTAAGTGAATATATATGAGTTGTTATCCTCCAAATATGTCTGAACCAACAGCCTGTTCAACCATTTTCTTGATTCTTTCAAGTCCGTATCCTTTAGTTCCTCGAATTCCAGGAATAGGAATGATTGCAGGTAATGCTTCTTTAGTTAGTTTTTTGTAATCTTCTTTTGTAATTTGAGTCGCAAGATCTTCAAGTATAAAAATAATTGCGTATTTTTTTCGTGTTTCTCCTTCGCCAAGATCAATTACTTCGCTATTTAATTTGAATAGTGCTTCGCGAGCTTCTTCACCATTGTTCGCGATAGTTGCAGTTACACCGAGTGCTTTAAACCCGAGAATTTGGTCTTTACTACCAACGATTGCTATTTTGTATGAGTCTTTGTTCATATTAATAAAGGGTTCTGATTAATTGTCTAATTTGTTCTGGATCGATGTCGTTTAATTTGCTTACCATAATGCTTCTAATAACTAGAGCATTGTTCTTTTTTGCCCAGAAATAAGCGAATACCGGCTCAGGCCCGATTGCTATTCTCTTTGCTCTTTGAATATAGTCTGTTAAGTGGTCGTATGTAAGTTTGTCCAATTTTACGAATGATTTCTCCTCTTCATATCCTTTGATTGCATCACGAATAATGTTTGCATAGTCAGTGTGACGCATGCTTTCAGCAAAATCGCTAACATCTTTTCTGAACGCATCAAGGAATCTGTATTTTTCCAGAGTTCCTCTGCAGATGAATCCTTTTTCAAGAAGCTCTTCTTCTCTCTTTTGGATTTTTAGACGAATGAATAGTTCAATATTTTTAAGGTCGATATATTTTTTTGTGAGTGTGATTAGGAACTCGTTCCCACTCTTTACAGCAATTTCGTTAATGATTTTGCAGAATCTTTTATCAAGAACGATATCTATTAGTTGTGGATCTTCAGATTTTAAGTAATCTGTTTCTGCAAGTTTAATGCTTTCTTTAAGGTATTTCTCGTATCTTTCTTCAAGTCCAAACCCTGCGTCTTCTCCGTCTAGAATGTATTTTTTAAGTTGAACGAGTTCGATTGCACCAAAATGAAAACAGTAATCTTTAACTTCATCAAACTCTTTTCCAGAGTGTTTTGCTTTTAGAAGTACTTTCATATTGTGGAAATCGTATCTGAACCAAAGGATGTTAAACACCCAGTTGCTTGGAGCGATTCTTTTAATTAACTCTTTTGTATCTTTAAGACCTGAATTAATTACATCCTGAAAATTTTCTACCTTCTCAATATCTCCAATGTGAGTTGAGTAATCTGTTTCATTCAAGATTTTGTATGCGTCCACCGCGTCTTTTGCGAGAACCATTCGTTCGAGCTCGTTTTCATTAAGGAGTTTTGTCTCCAGAACTCTTATCCATGATACTGATTGTGCGAAACTTGTTGAGTCCATTTATAGTTTAATTAAGCGGAAAATATAGTTTGTGCAACTTCTAGTTCAAGATCGTCACGAAGTTGTTTGTTTAGAATTGATTCAAATGAATTGTCGATTTCGATTTTCTCTGACACCAAAATGAAACCACCTTTTATGTCAGTGCTTTTGTCTGACATTTGGAATGATTTCCCAGATGCAGAAAGAGCGGCTCTTGTAGCGTCTTCTTTTCCTTTTGCTGGAACAACTTTCACGTCGTCACCTTTAATTGCAGAATGTTTTAGTAATTCTGTTAAGAGCTTTTCGTAGTTAGAAGAAGATACTAGTGCTTCTAGTGCTTCATCAAAAATTGCGTCCATAACTTCACGTTTTTCTTTAAGAAGCTTGTTCTTAGCCTCCATCTTTGCGTGTGTTGCCATTTTGTTCAGAATTTTTTCGCTGTTAGCTGTAACTTGTCCGTCCATTTCTTCTTGCGCGTTTTTCATCATCTTTTCAAATTCTGCTTCAAGTTTTTTTACAGTTTCAGCATGTTCTTTGCTCATTTTATCAAGCTTTTCTTGAGTCTCTTTTTTGATTTGTTCAAGGATGTCGTTTAAAGCCATATTTCTAAAGTGTTATTGTTAATTATTAACTTTTGGGATCCCCGCGATGATTTTGCAACCGCGGGAATTTTCAAAAAACAATAATTATCCTACTTGTATTCCAAAGATAAGAAGTACTGAAACTAGAAGTCCAAGTACCGCATATGTTTCTACCATCGCTGACATGATCACCGCTTTACCTGTGTTAGTCGCGTCTTTTGCTACTGCGTTAAGTCCCGCAGCAGATACTTTTCCTTGGTGAATTCCTGAGAATAGACCAGCAAGTCCAACTGGGATTCCAGCTCCGAAGAACTGCCATCCTGTTGAAAGGCTGATTTCTGCCGCAGATCCTCCAATAAGTCCGATTTGGATTAGAATTAGAAGTGCACCTAGGAATCCGTAGATACCTTGTGTTCCTGGAAGCGCCTGTAGAAGAAGGATCTTACCAAAAAGTTCTGGTTTTTCACTGATCACACCAGTTCCTGATTGACCAGCTAGTCCAACCCCGATACTTGATCCAATGCCTCCTAGAGCAGCTGCTACTGCTGCACCGAGCACTGCTAGTGCGAGTCCTGTTTCAATTCCGAACATATTTTTTAGTTGTTAAAGAATTAAATATGTAAAATATAAATTATTTTTTCTCTGTGATAAGTATGTATTTGCAAGCTTTCTGCAAAGGTTTAAACGCTTTTCCTCCACCTTCCATAAATTTCCCGAAGAACTCAACGAACTGAAGACGACTTGAGTGGATAAACGCTCCAAGTGTCGAGATCGCTATATTCAAAGTGTGTCCGATTAAAATAACAATGATTGCGAATACAATTCCTATATAAGGTATGCTTCCCACTAACCCAGCAATTGTATTAAATGCAAATCCAATAATTCCTGTTCCGAGCCCAAGAGCCATCAAACGTGAGTATGAAAGTACGTCGGCGAAGTATCCAACTAGTCCGTATAGAGAAAGGACACCTGTTAAGAATTTCAAAATAATATTCTTTTGTTTTCTTCCTTGCGTAAGAATAAGTGCTCCAACTCCGAAGTAAACAAGATACGTAATTGCTCCTGCATATTCCGGAAGGAAGATTCCTCCTTTACTTAATCCGAATAGACCCATGATTATCAAGAAGTAGAACCAAAGGAAGCTATCGAATAATGCGTCTATATATTTTCCGTGTTTAATTTTCCAGTATCCATCAACAAGAACTCCGAATAGAACTTGAACGTATCCAAGAACTGCAGCAAGCATTAGGAATGTTAAAGGTCCACTTCCCTTAGTTGGGTTGATTATCTGCCATCTAAATGCCATTTCACCAGATTCGTCTACGTATGTTAGGAATCCAGGTGCTTGGTCTGCTGTCATTCCAAACCATCCACCGAATAGCGCTCCCAATATAAATGTAACGATTCCACCAAACATCAAAAGTTTCACTAAGTTCTTCATTCCGGCAGGAATCTTCAAGAATTTGAGTGCAAGGGCGCATATTACAAATAGAACGATTCCATATCCTGCGTCAGTCAAACATAATCCAAAGAAGATAATGAAGAATGCTGCCAAGAATGGTGTTGGATCGATTTCACTTGGGAGCGGAAGTCCGTAAATGTTTGTTACCGCTTCAAATGATCCAATCAAACCTTTGTTTTTAATTGCAACCGGTGCCTGTTCTTCTTCCGTCGGTTCGATTTCAAAAATTTCAAATGCGTTTGTTACTTTTTCAAGCCTTTCGTTGATTTTTTTAAGATTCTTTAAAGGAACCCATCCTTCTAACGTAAAGCTGGATTTAGTATTATAAGCTTTTTGTTCAGAATACATTTTATCTCTTTCCCAAACAAAATAGTCGTGAACAATCTGAAGATCTTCGTTTTTCTTTGCCAAAACCTTTAATTCTTCTTCTTGATTAGCAAGATCTTGTTCGATTTCAGATTTTCTTTCCTTAATCTCTTTTAATTCCGTTTTTACATCGTGTTTTCGTGATGGCAGGTCAACTTCACTTAATTTATGCATCATGAAAACCTCTTTAACTTGAGGTTCAACTTCTTTTGCAAAAGTTAGCGCAACGTAAGTTGTGCTTTCGTCTTCGTTAATTTTATCTACATTAAGTAGTTTTGAAACTTTTTTAATATCTTCAACAAATTCTGCATATGCAGTTTTTTGAATAGTTCCAAGGATGGTTTTTGTTCTTTCAGTTTCGCCAATATGATCAAGTGGCATTGAAAGTGATTGCCATGCCCCAAGTTCTTCTTGCGACATTTGAAGTGCGGCAAGTTCATTCCTTAAAGCAACCATAGTTTCTTCAACTGTGCGACACTGTTTAATAATAGTATCGAAGTTGAATTCTTTTGCTTTCTTTTTAACGTCATCGATAGTTAAAACAAGCGGACCTTGGATTAGGTTCCGGTGTTTTGCGTAAGGCTTGATAAGTTTTAGAGCGAAATCGATATTTGCAATATTAAGCTCTACTGAATGTAGCGCCTCCATTTGTTCTGGTGATTGATTGATTAGTTCTCTTTCCTCTGCTTTTTCATCTATAATTTCTGTGATTTCCAAAGCCCCTAATGACTGCAACGAGTCCAACAACTTCTGTTTATGACTTCCAGAAGCTACTAATTTGATTTTTTGCATTGAAATGACCGCCATGCTCTCAGTTTCTTGTTATATATATAGGTATTAATTGCTCACAAGGTGTTTCTCGAAAAATGCGACAATAAGCTTCACAGCCTCGTCTTTCTTAGCTTTTGCCTGACCAATAGCTGAGTTTCTGTCTCTTTCTCTGTCTTCAGAAATCTCTTTGAATTTTTTCATAGCATCTTGCTTTGCAGTTTCGAGAGTAGCTTGTCCTTTCTTTCGTAGCCCATCTTTATGTTCTTCAAGTTCTTTTTCTTTTTCAATCCGTTTCTCGTCGAGTTTTTTATGGTTATCTTTAAGGCTAGAAGCTATTTTCTTCTCTGCGTTAGCTTCTTCATCTTTGATTGTTTGTACTGGATCGTTAGTCATAATTGCTTAAGGTAAATACTAAAGTTGAGCTTTTTTAGTCGCGAAGATATTAAATTTAGGAGTGGAAAAAGTCAATATGAAAAGGGGAAAATTAACTTTCTTTAATGAAAATGACTTGACAAAGCCACGAAATCCTTTGTAGAATACTAGCTCTTGTATTTATTTATTAAAATTATGTCTGAAGGAGATGAAGAACGCTCACAATTAGGACTATTTGCAGATCCGGTTCCGGCACTGGCAGATGTAGAGCTAGAAATTGACGAAGAGTTTGGAGAAGAAGAAGACACGTTTGAAACTTTTTTTGAGGCAGCCCTGCCAACTGTTGAGCGCTATGTTGTATACAAAATGACTAGGATTGTTGAAGAAAACTTGGAAGCGGTATCCGTTGAGTTATTATCTGTGCTTGCGAATGATCCGTCTGATATAACTTTAGAAATGTTCCGAAATGGATTTAATAAAAATGTGAGAGGTTTGGGTGTTTGCAATTCTCCAACTGAAGAAGACAATATTATTGACTGGGAAGTTGAACAGGTAGCTTTACACTTATTTGAGTTTTGGAAAAAAATTATTAAGGCATCCCTAGAAGGTGCAGGTCAAATTGAATTAAACGATGAGTTTTTACCAACAAATTTCAATACTTCAGAGAGTCCCGATTATCAGGAAATGCTTAACGCCGTAGATTTAGATGAAAAGCGGATTAAGGTAATACTTGGCGTACTTTCAGGGACATTTTTGGACAATAAACCCATAAGAAAAGCCTTCGATAATATTTGGGTGCGACGCGATGAAGATAGAAAAATTTTTGCTTTTACTAAATAATTGATAAAATTTAAATATGTCAGAGGAAAGACCGGAAGATTCGTTTGGATGTACTGAGTTTGGTTGGTTAAAAATTCGTGAACTTGATGATGAAAGGTATGAGAAAGATGATATCCCGGAGACTTCTGAGGAATTTTTAGAGTTAATTCGAGAAATGAATGCGCTTGAAGCGCATTTGGATGCTTATGATTCTGAAGACATAAATGCTGGTAGACAGCTTATGTTTGTTCGACGTCATTTCCATAGAGTCCTAGAGGAGAAACCAGAAATAGCTCTTCAAGTAATTGGTGAGTTGGAGAAAAAGATTCAATCTTCAACATCGGATGAAGATCCTTTTCGTTGGAGTAGCTCGTCGCCTCTTGACCTTGTTCGTTACGTTAGGCTTTCACCAATATTGAAAGATAATGTAAGGGTGTGGGGACTTCTTGAACCCATTGCCAATAATGTGAACGATTATTATGAATCACGTGATGCTTCTGATATTCCTTCTTCTATTCCAATTGAAAGAGTATGTGAAGCTATTCAGTCTTTTACAGAATTGTATCCTGATCACATTCTGGCAGCAGACACACTTGAAATGATGGAATGCGTCTTAGCTAGCTATATGATTGCAGAGGCATCTGTTGTAACTAGTGAGGCAGATGAAACGAGAAAAAGAATTGAGCAACTTTTAGGGCTTGCTGGGGAAGCGAGTTCTCGTAGTTTTAACTCTAACCTTGATGTAACCCTGGAGAGGGGATTCCTTCGCGAAGTTGAACGAGAGGTCGGTTTACCTGTTTTATCCATGGCTGTATCAAATGATGTATTGCATAGAAAGGCAATAAAAGAATATGTACTTTATTTAATTGAGGCAGGAGATTCAAAAAGAGCTTCAGAAATATGTGCCGAAATTTTAAATGAAGATCCGGATTCGGTTTTGGGTCAAACTTTATATGTAAGAATATTCCTTGGTAGAGGCACTGAATTGATCCCAGAAGAAATGAGGGATTTATACACTCGTCTTGGTTTAATGTTATTAAAAGAATCACTAAACCCAGAAATTTATTATTTGTTAGGACTTCTTGATTTAAAGAATTTGGAAAATGACGAACAAGCCAGAAGCAACGTACTTTTAAATATTGGTCATATAGATCGATGCGACCCGGAAGATAAACTTGGTTATGGGAAATTACTTATAGAAGCTTTTCAACACGTAAGTAATTAGTTGGATCCAAAGCTTTTTCTTTCAATTCTCACACCTTCCGGCAATGATCTTAAAAACAGGTTGCCGTAGCTTTTTGTAACGACACGTGAATCCATGACGATTACTTTTCCGCTATCTCGTGAAGAACGGATTAATCTACCAAATCCTTGCTTGAAGCGCAAAATCGCTCTTGGGATTTGATATTCATTAAATTGGTTTTCATAAAGCGCAGAACGCCTTGAGTGAATTGGATCATCTGGTGGATCGAACGGTAGCTTCTGAATAATTACGCAATTCAAAGCCTCTCCTTTTATATCTACACCTTCCCAAAAACTGTTTGTCCCAAAAATAATTGAATGATCTGGATCTTGCTTAAAGAGTTCAATGATTTTCCCACGTCCACCTGAAACGTTTTGGCCGAGAATAGTTATGCCTTGTTGTTTTAATATAGGGGCAAGTGTGAGATAAGTCGCTTCAATAGCTTTTTTGGCTGTAAACAGCACGAGCATTTTCCCACCATTCTCCTCGGCGGTTTTTCTAATAATTTCACAAGACTGATCAAAATAACCGGGAGTTGCTGGTGCTTTTAAGTTGTCGTAAACAACAACTTCCACTTGGTCCGGATATGAGAAGTGAGAATGCAAGATACATTCCTCAAAGTGTTCATCCAATGCGAGCTGACTCCTTATGTAAGCAAAAGAGCTATCAACAGTTAAAGTTGCCGACGTCATTATTATGCTTTCCTTTTGAGAGAACAGGCCATCCTGCAAATGAGTTCCAACATTCACTGGAGTGGATTTGATTCCAACAGTATCATCATACTTTTTATATAGCCATGTGATGTTATCTTCATCTTGCTGCTCAAGAACAACAAAAGAAAGTGCATTTATAAGTTCGAGCATACTTGAACTTTCTTGCTGAATTCTGTCATCGTCTTCTTCATGCTCTGCTAGTTCTTTAAGGAGGGCGCGTCCTTGCAGCACCACGTTTTCTGCTGAGTCAGTAACTTTTTTCCATTCAAATTCCGCCTTGAAATTCTCATTCAACATTAAATTTTGGATACTATTCGCGTATTCAACATTCTTTTGAAAGAAGATTCCAAGAAGGCCAAACAGAATACTTATTTTATCTTTTAATGATTCAATTTTATCAACAACTTCGCTATATTTTTTTACAAGATCTCTAATTGTATTTAAAGGGTGGTCGAAAATATCAACAGCAAGATTTATTGTGAGTGCCTTTGTGGCTTCGTTTTCAATATGATGTGCCTCATCAACAACAAGGTAATTATGCTCAGGAAGTACTGCATGATTCGACATAGCATCGCTTAATAAAAGAGCATGGTTCGTTATAATCAAATCAGATTCATTTGCTCTTTCTCGAGCGAGAGAAAGGAAGCACTTCGCGTTGTATCGAGCGTCATTATGCGGGCATTTAATTCCATCGCAGCAAACATCGTTCCAGGCAAAATATTCACGACCTTGCAGAGAAAGCTCCTCTTTATCTCCAGTTTGAGTACGAGGAAGCCAAAGCAAAATTTTAATTAGCATTGTGATTTCGTGCTCCTGGAAAGAATTCTTCTGTTTATACTTATCCAGACGTTCACCAGAAAGGTAGTTCTTTCGTCCTTTTAGAACTGTTGCAGAAAACGGAGGTGGAGCGTTTTCATCTTTTTTCAAATATAGATTGATCGCTTTTTGAACTTTTGGAATGTCTTTATTAAATAACTGATCCTGCAGGTTCTTTGTATGAGTTGAGATAACAACTTTCTCGTTATCGTAACGACTGCGGAATGCAGAAGCCATTAGATATGCAATAGACTTCCCAGTTCCAGTTCCAGCCTCGCAAAGCAAGTGATGACTATTTTTAAACGCATCAATTATTTTACTAGTCATTTCAGTTTGAGGTTCGCGGACTTCGTAATCTGTTTCACATTTACTTAGTGGGCCATCCTCTTTATACATAGAAAGAATTTCTTCTTTGTCGAATTTGAGCGTTTCTGTATCTGCAATGATTCGAGGAGTTCTTTTAGTTGGTTTAGCGTGCTCACTAGACTTATGCGTCAAAAACAAATCTTTAAGTGACCAATTTGATCTTTTAACAAGAACTTTTATTTCTTCAAGAATGTCATGATCGATTTCGCTAATTTTCTTTGCAAGTTGTTGGAAAAGTATTGCTGAAGCAATCGCGTCATCGAGTGCTCTGTGTTTTGCCTTATGATCTATTTCAAGTTTCTGTGTGATCATTTCAAGGCTATATGTTGGAAGTCCGGGTAGAAGCATCTGCGAAAGTGGAAGTGTATCGTATGTGATGTTCTCAAATACAATTCCCTTAGCTCTTAGAAAACCAAGATCAAATTGTATGCTGTGTCCGACGATAGGATAATCACCAATGAAATCCATGAACTCTTCCTGGACGTCTTCTATATTAGGTGCCCCTTCAAGATCCGCATCGGTGATACTTGTAATATGTGTGATTAGCGGTGGCAGCGGTTCGGACGCTTTTAAGAACGTTTGGTATTTCTTGAGAATTTTGTCGTTATCAAAAAGGGTTGCTCCCAGTTCAATGATCTCGTCACGTTCTGCAGACAGGCCTGTAGTTTCTATATCGAGTGCGATGTACATAGTGCGGTTTCTTTTATTCTTTTCGTTCGGGCGTTCATTATATCAGAAAGGTTGGGCTAGGTCGTTCAAAAAATTAGATAATATCCTACAAACATGTCCACGCTAATATTTTGACAAAAAAATACAAATTTTATATAGTGTTTTGAAGCTTTAAAAAAGAAACAAAAAGTTCACGAAAAAAAACACCAAAAAAAAGTTTCAAAACAAAAAATAAAAAAGTTCTTTAAAAAAAAGTGTCATAGCTAGAGAACGATGGGGAGAAGAAATTCCTCATACGAGACGATTCGTCTCAGAGCACCCAACCTTAATAAGTTTCTGCTCCTCTCATTCTTTAGCTCAGCGATGGAATAGTGAATGACTATCATTATCCCAACCCACACAGTTGCCTGGTGATATCCTTCGTACTTCGGTACACGCGATGTCACACCCACGGGCGGTCGATGGCTCGACTGGAAACTAATGCCAAAGCTGGGCTGTAAGTTGCACTCGTCATGTTTAAAACAAAAACAAATCTTGGACTGCCTAACATAAAAAGTAGTTGATAAGATTTCAACCCCACCTCGGTGGGGTTTTTTTGTGGACAAAAATAGGCATTCTAATTATAGTGTGCCCTCGGATTTCTTGTTATATCCAGTTTTCCTGCTAAACTTAAAAAAGATTCAGTACTTAGTACTGAATAATAAATGGCTAGTGTTAGGCAATTAGCAATTAGTACTAAGTACTCAATAAAATGATAGACACCGAATGGCTTATCGTTGTTGTCGGATGGACAATTGTCCTTATGACGCTCTCAATTACGCACTTAAAACTGTATAGAGTTGGTGGTGGGCTTTATTCTCTCGAAGATCAGAAAATCAAAACGGAGAAGTGGATTGTTCGTAGTGTAACTTTTGTTTATTTGATTGCGGCTTTTGCGATTGCAAGTCAGGCGTTTTTCCCGGCTTTTGATGAAATGTTTGACGTTACCAGGTACTATTTCGTTATAGTCGGAGTGATACTTTTTGCCATGGCTTTGATCTTTTTTATAATGGCAAGAGTTGCACTTGGTAGCAATTGGTCGTGGAGTGGATATCTTCTGCGTGATCGTCATAAATTAATTACAATAGGTCCATACGGATTTATTCGTCATCCTCTATATACAGCCTATATGGTTGCGGGTCTTGCTTCCGGGCTTATTCTCACAGATTCAAGAATCATAATTTTTGTTGTTTTGCTTTCGCCAATTATTTATTGGAAAGCGCTCATCGAAGAACAGCATCTCCGAATGATTTTTCCGGAGTACAAAGATTATGAAAAAAAGACTCGAATGTTTCTTTAAGTACCCGGTACTCTCTTAGAGTTGCTTAATGAACTCATCGAACAAGTAGCCAGTGTCAGTTGGTCCTGGCGTTGCTTCAGGATGGAACTGCACAGCTCCAAACGGCTTTGTCTTATGCTTTATCCCTTCAATCGTTTTATCATTTGCATTAACAAACCATGGCTTCCATCCAGCAGGGATATTCTTTTCACGAAGAGCGTATCCGTGATTTTGAGAAGTGATATAGCAGCGCTTAGTTTCAACATCAATACAAGGTTGATTTTGAGCGCGATGCCCATATTTTAGTTTGTAAGTTTTCGCTCCCGCAGCAAGTCCCATTACCTGCGCTCCCAAGCAAATTCCGAAAGTAGGAATATTTTTTTTCAAACATTCTTTTACTATCTCCTGTGTTTCTTTTACTGTCGTTGGATCGCCTGGCCCGTTTGATAAAAATACTCCATTAAATTTCAGCTTGTTAGCGAAAATGTCGTAATTCCACGGAACTTTAATTACTGTAATATTCCGAGCAAGCAGGCTTCTAACTATATTATTTTTTGCACCGCAATCAATTAAAACGACTTTCTTTCGTCCACGCGTGTAAGTGATTGGGCGTTTTATACTAACTTCCGAAACAAGGTTGTCCTTGTTAGGATCGCGTAATTTGAAATTGGATTTTTTGTCGAAAACAATCTTCCCGAGCATGGTTCCTTTTTCACGAAGCTTTTGAGTTAAAGCACGTGTGTCGATTCCTTGCAAAGCCGGAATATTGTATTCAGCAAGCCATTTTCCAAGAGTCTTTTTCATGTTCCAGTGATTCGGTTTTTCCGCGTATTCAGTAACAATAATTCCTTTTAAGTGAATTGAATTACTTTCGAAATATTTCTTAATGTTGTCTTTGTCTTTAGCGTCGCTTGGCACTCCATAGTTTCCAATTAAAGGAAAAGTCATGGTAAGAATCTGACCTTTATACGAAGGATCGGTAAAACTTTCCGGATACCCCATCATCCCTGTGTTAAAAACAACTTCGCCATTGCTCTGCGTTTTTGCTCCAAACGAATAACCCTCGAGAGTCGTTCCGTCTTCAAGAATAAGGTAGCCTTTGTTCATCTACGTAAGTTAGTAAAAATTTTCTTTTTCGATTCTACCCTTTTTTCTTTCTAATTTCCAGTAATCTTCCTAAGTAAATTTCTAAGTCGATTAACTATTTCACTTCCGACAGCCAGAAGTTCCGATCCAAAAGGGGCAACTATCATTTCGTTTAAATCGTCGTCATCAGATTCAGGATGGGCTGGTAATCTATATGCGTTTTCAGCTGCTCTTTCAGCAGCAGCTCTTATACGTCTATCTTCAACTTTTTCCTTATCAACAAGTTTTTCTAGAACTTCTGAAGTAATTGCTTCTAGACGGCTAATTACAATAAGCGTTATGTTTAATATAAATTTCTCACGTGATTCTGTAGAAACAAGACTTTCGTCAAATTCAAATTCACTTTCTCTAATCATAGTCATTATTTCTTGAGTAGTTTCTGTCTCTACGTGGTTAATTATACTCAGAACATCATTCAATTTTATTCTTTCAGCATCAATCCCTTTCCTCTCTTCATCTGTGAAAACTTCTAATTTGATCAAAAGATGCAAAGCACCTAACGTTGCAATTATCTTATCTGCTTTTAACTTGTTTTCTTCTATGAATTTTGCTGCTTCGCCATTTGCCCCGTAATCTCTTTCGATATCAGTTTTCCATTTACGCCTATCTGTATGATTTTTATGATTATCATGAACCAAACGCAAATTGTCCCAATCAATAAGAATTTCTACAAGTTCTAGCTTTTCTTTGCCACACTTATTTACATCAATATCTTCCAAGATAATATCAGTTGAACTTTCTTCAACTAAAGTTATTCTATCTACAATCTCTGGTGGGATATCTGGGCGTTTTTTTTCTGTCATTTGGTAAGTATTATTCACAGGAGTACTATTATACAAAGTTCTTGCAATTTGTAAAGGGTTTTAGTATAGTGTTGCAAGGCTTAAAAATATAGTACAATGAGGGTGACGAAAATATTCTCTGATTAAAGAACATGCCGCTGAACAAGAAACACATTTTAACTACGAAAAATCTCTCCAAAGAAGAGATAGATCTGATTTTACAAACAGCCGAAACGTTTGAGCCTTACGCGCAAAAGGAGAAGCAGGGCGATATGATGAAAGGGAAGATTTTAGCTGCACTTTTTTATGAACCATCAACTCGAACCCGGCTTTCTTTTGAAACTGCAATGAGGAGAATGGGCGGAGATGTAGTGAGTGTTCCGGATATAAACATGTCTTCAATTATTAAGGGTGAAACTTTGTATGATACTGCGAAGGTGATTTCGAACTTCGCTGACATTGTTGCTTTTAGACACAAAGAGGCTGGAAGCGCGGAAGAATTTGCAAAAGGATCAACAGTACCGGTTATAAATGCTGGTGATGGTCCAAATCAACATCCAAGTCAGGCACTTCTGGATCTTTATACAATGAAAAAAGAAAAGGGAACTTTAGACGGGCTTACGATTTCAATGAGCGGAGATTTGAAATATGGAAGAACTGTCCATTCGCTCGCATATCTACTTGCTCACTATGATGTGAAACTCAAATTTGTGGCACCAAAAGAACTCGCGATGACTGACGAAGTAAAGAATTTCCTATCAGAAAAAGGAGTTGAATTTGAAGAAACTGAAAGTATTGAAGAAGGAATAGAAAGTAGTGACATCTTGTACCACACACGAATTCAGGAAGAACGATTCGAAGATAAATCTGAATATGAAAAGCTTAAGGGTATATACGTTTTAACTCGCGAATTAGTTGAGAGTAAGAATCCTGATCTAATAATCCTCCATCCATTGCCACGTGTTGATGAGATTGCGCCAGATGTTGATGACCTTAAAGGTGCGGCTTATTTCAGGCAAGTTCAGAATGGAGTGGCGGTGAGGATGGCGCTTATTTCGATGCTTGTGGAAAATTCGTAACCCCCAAAGTTATGAAAACTTTATTCAAAAACGCGCAAGTAGTAACCAAAGAAGGGATTTCTGTAAAGGACGTTTTAGTTCACGATCGTGTAATTGAAAAAATTGCAGACTCTATAGATGCAAAGGCAGACAAAGAATATGATTTGACTGGCAAGTATTTAATGCCAGGAGCGATAGATGCTCACGTTCATTTTCGCGTTCCAGGATATGAAAAGAAGGAAGATTGGAAAACAGGTTCTCGTGCGGCTTTGGCAGGTGGAGTCACAACAGTTTTTGACATGCCTAACACAAAGCCACATACAACCGATTTGCACGCGCTTGAAACGAAACGCGATTTGATTCGAAAAGATACATTGATAAATTTCGGTCTGTTTTTTGGGGCGAATCTGGACAACCTTGATGAGTTAAATAAGATTAAGGGTGTGGTTGGATTGAAGGTTTATATGGGAGCGACAACAGGTCAGATAATTCAGGAAGAAGATGCTCGAATTGAAGCGCTTTTGGAAAAGTTATACTCGGATCATCAGTATGTGGTGGCGGTGCATGCGGAAAATCAAACGATGATTAAAAAGCACACGGAAACTTATAAAGATGAGCATGACCCGAAAGTACATTCATTAATAAGGAACGATGCAGTGGCTTATGCTGCGGCTCGCACAGCAGTTCATTTAGCAAAAAAATATAATGGTCGGTTGCACATTTGTCACATGAGTACGAAAAAAGAGCTTGAGTTGATAGCAAAATATCCAGATGAAAATATTACCTGTGAAGCGACTCCTCACCATTTGTTTTTAACAGTTGCGGATTATGCGGATCAGGAAAATTTCGTAAAAGTAAATCCACCTTTACGATCTAGTAAAGATCAGGAGCGTTTGTGGGATGGAATTAAAGGAAAGCAGATTGATATAGTTGCGACAGATCACGCACCTCATTTGAGGGAAGAAAAAGCGCAAGATTATTGGGATGCACCTTCGGGAGTTCCTGGAGTGGAGACAATGCTTCCTTTGTTATTGAACGCTGTGAATGAAGACATGCTGGAGCTTCCTGATGTTGTTGATTTGGTTTGTACAAGGCCTGCAGAGATTTATGGAGTTAAAGGAAAAGGTGAAGTTCGCGAGGGGTACGATGCGGATTTGGTTGTTGTTGATTTGGCTCTCGAACGTCGAGTTGAAGATTCTGCTTTGTATACCAAATGCGGGTGGTCGCCATTTTCAGGACGAATTTTGAAAGGATGGCCAGTTATGACGTTTGTAAGAGGGCGTCTTGGAATGGAGAACGGGAAGATTGTTGAGAGTGATGGATTGCATGGGAAAGAGGTTGAGGTTTGATGCGATAATCGCCTCAAAAACGGCTTCGCTCGCTTATGCTCGCTGCAGGGTGTTTTGGGGGATAAATTTTTTATAAAGTTTTTAGATTCCTCCCGGGAGGAGCTTGACATATCCACGCTTTCCGTGTTTTAATTCGCGCAGTTATGGCTTTTGCATTGCAGCCTTTTTTTGATGAAGCGCTAACGTGCCGGCCTTTGACAATTAGGGCTGGCGTAAAAGAAAGGGAGGTGATGAGATGGTGGATAGCGACTTCTTTATTGGATTTTTTTTCATTCTCGCAGGACTCATGTTGGCGTTCTGCTAAGGAGGAAAGTGCGATGGCACATTGTAATCAACCGCAAGGAAAAAACGACGACATGGTCGGATGGATCTGCGTTGCCTTGGCAGGCATTTTGCTTGTTGGGTGCGTAGTGTCGTTACTCAGCTGAGGAGGAAAGCTTGATGGCGAAGAAACCCGAGTTCAAGAGAACCTACATCATCGGGCCCGACGGGAAACCGAAGGAGCTCGTTCACCATCCGGGAGAAAAGGAGAGTCCAGAATTCGTTAAGGCTATTTTTGTTGTCGTTGCTATTTTTGCTTTGATGGCGGCACTTTTCTACCTGCTGGTTGAATTGGGAGTACGGATATGATTCACGAAAAACAACTGTACCCACCACCTGACGAGGATGACAGTTGGCAAGAAATTCCACCGGGAGACATCAGCGTCAAATTCGGTGGAGGGCTCATCATCGCTGGATTCATCCTGATTCTGGCGAGCCTTGTAGGAGCGATGACATGCGTGAACTGATTGAGAAACTGGGCGACAAAGCCGGTGGCATTGTAGGATTGATTGCTATCCTGATCATGATCTCCATCGTTTTCGGGGTTTTAAACTGGATTGGCTGGTATTCCGGCTATGCTCTGGAGGGCTGCAGATGACACAAGAACAACAAACCGAACACACCGAAGAAAATCGTTGTACTCTCTCTGAGTATGCGAAGATAGCGGATATCATCATATTCGGTGCTGTGGTCGTGATAGGATCTCTTTACGGGGTCATCTATCTCATTTGCAAATACAGTTAGGAGGTTCCATGTACTTCAAGAATATGTTTGCACGTACTCAAGTACTGCTATGGCTCACCTTCAACCTTTCCATCTTTCTTCAGGGCTTCCCACCAACTTTACCGCCAGCCCTCCTACCTAATACATTTTTCCCTTTAGCTCACTTCTAATTTATGCTTAAATGGTAGCGACCAATTTTAGTATAATAAGAAATCTAGTGGCTAACCTTTCAGTAAAATTTTGTGGAGTGGAATTTGCAAACCCAACGGTTCTGGCGTCGGGTGTTGTTGGCGTAACCGCGGCATCTTGGAGAAGTGTTGTCCAAAATGGTGCAGGTGCTCCCACAACAAAATCGGTTCGTCTTCACGAACATAAAGGTCATCCGAATCCAACTATTATCACAACAGAACATTGGATGATGAACGCTGTTGGTCTTCCTGATGCGGGATTGGAAAAGGCGAAAGAGGAAATCAACGAATATGTGAAAGACAAAAAAGCTCCATTGATTGTGAGCATCGCAGGTGGAAAAGCTGACGATTATGTTGCGATTGCAGAGGAAATGGCAAAACTTCCTATTGATATTTTAGAGGTGAATATTTCATGTCCGAATGTTGAAGGAGAGTACGGTCGTCCTTTTGCATGTGTTGCGCCTGATGCAAAAAACGTTATATCGATGGTTAAAAAAGTGGCAGGCGACAAGCCGGTTGTAGCAAAGCTTTCTCCAAACGTTACCGACATTAAAGAAATAGCGAACGCTTGTGCCGAAGGTGGTGCAGACGGTTTTTGTGCAATAAACACTCTTGGTCCCGGACTTGCAATCAATCTTGAAACAAGAATGCCAATACTTGCAAATAAAGTCGGCGGAATTTCCGGGCCAGCTATAAAACCACTTGCCGTAAAGCTTGTTCATGACATCCACACAACAACAGGTCTGCCCATAATCGGAACAGGCGGAATCACAACAGGAGAAGATGCTCTAGAAATTATGATGGCCGGAGCAACATTGGTCGGAATTGGCTCGGCTGTTTATTACAGAGGAATAGATGTGTTTAGAAAAGTGGCGAACGAGATGAATGAGTGGTGCGATAAAGAAGGTGTTAAAGATTTATCTGAAATTATTGGAACCGTAAAAATGTAACTTATGCAGAACAAAACTGAACTCCCAAAAGTTGTTAAAATAACGAAGATTGTTGATGAAAATCCAGTTGTAAAAACCTTCTATTTTGATATTTCTATCGAGTCACGGCCTGGGCAATTTGTTATGCTTTGGCTTCCTGGTGTTGATGAGAAGCCTATCTCTATTGCGCTTGATGATGGGAAGCAACTTGCTCTCACACTTTGCTCTCGTGGAAAAACAACTCAGCAAATTGCAAAGATGAAAGTAGGCGATAGACTTGGAATAAGAGGCCCTTACGGAACGGTATTTAATTTTCAGGAAGGAGAACATTTAGCGCTTGTTGGGGGCGGATACGGCGCTGCTCCTTTGTATTTCGTGGCGCATGAAGCATTGAAAAAGAATTGCACAATCGAATTTATTGAAGGCGCAAGAAGCGAGGAACATCTGGTGTATGTTGATCGTTTAAAAGAGCTTAAAAATACAACTCTCCATATTGCGACTGATGATGGATCGGTTGGATTTAAAGGATACAACACTGAACTTCTCAAAAAAGTTATCGAAGAAAATAAGATAGACCGAATAATGACATGTGGACCAGAATTAATGATGCAAAAGGTAGGTGAAATCGGGGATTCAAATAACATCAACACTCAAATTTCCGTTGAGAGATACATGAAATGCGGATTTGGAGTATGCGGGCAGTGCGTGCTTGATCCACTCGGAATCAGGTCATGCGTGTCAGGCCCTGTAATGAACAGTAAAGTTTTAAAAATGCTCGATGAATTCGGAAAATATCATCGTGACGACTTAGGACGAAAACAACACTTTCTTAACCCAAAAAAAGATGCTTGCGAGCCAGGTTGCGGAAATTCTGCTCAAAGTGAATGCAGTTAAACTTAACGTAAAAGAGCCTTTTACATATACGTCAGGATTAAAAGGCCCAATTTATACAGACAATCGACTTCTAATTTCTTACCCGGAGTACCGTGATGTTATCGTTGATGGTTTCATCGATATGATGGAAGAAAGAGGACTTAAACCAGAATATTTGGTAGGGCCGGCAACCGGTGGAATTCCATGGGCTGCAATAATGGCGGATCGTTTGAAATTACCAATGATTTATGTGCGTTCAAAGCCAAAAGGTCATGGGGCAGGAAAGCAGATTGAAGGATATCTCCCTGAGGGAAAATCAGCATTAATCACTGAAGATTTAATCACAACAGGAGGAAGCGCTTTGCGATCAGTTGAGGCAACTCGAAAGGAAGGCAAGGCAATCGTTCACGACGTATTTGCAATCTTTACATACGGAACTCAAAAAGCAGAGGACGCATTCAGAGAAGCATCATGCGCGCTATCAACACTTACAGATGTAAACGTTTTACTCGATGTAGCAGTTGAACGTGGCGATGTATCGGAAGAAGAAGCGCAGGAAGTTCGAAATTACTTTAAAGCTCCAACGGAATGGGGACCTAACAAAAAATAATATGAAAAACTTTGCAGATAGATTAATAGAACAAATTCAGGCTAAAAAAAGCGCAGTTTGCGTTGGCCTCGATCCACGTCTTTCAAAAATCCCTTCTTTTATTCAAGAAGCGGCACTTAAAGAGAATCCAAAGAATAAATTGAAGGCGGCAGCAGAGGCAATTATCGAGTTTAACAAAGGAATAATCGATGCAGTTCATGATTTGGTTCCATGTGTAAAACCGCAAGTAGCATTTTATGAGCTCTTCGGCGAAGAGGGGATGCGCGCGTATCGTGAGACAATCGCATACGCAAAAGCAAAAGGTCTTCTTGTGATTGCAGATGTTAAACGAAACGATATTGGAAGCACTGCCGAGGCTTACGCTCAAGCGTTTTTAGGAGAGACAGATGTGTTTGGCGAATCGATGTCGGTTTTTGATGCGGACGCGGTTACAATAACCCCATATCTTGGGTGGGACGGAATTAAACCGTTTCTTGAAGCCTGCAGGAAAGATGGAAAAGGTGTATTCATTTTGGTGAAGACTTCAAATCCTTCATCTGCAGATTTACAGGATTTACAAATGGAAGACAAAAATAGTGTATACGAGATAATTGGGAATTTTGTTGAATCTTGGGGATCGGACGAAATAGGAGAAAAAGGGTACTCTTCGGTTGGCGCAGTAGTTGGCGCAACTTATCCGGACCAAGCAGGAAAATTAAGAAAAATAATGCCAACTTCAATCTTCCTGGTTCCGGGATACGGAGCACAAGGAGGCGGCGCAGAAGACGTTAAGCCTTGCTTCAACGAGGATGGTCTAGGCGCAGTCGTGAATTCATCACGCGGAATCATCTTCGCATACGAAAAATCAGACGAGTACGACGAAGGTGATTACGGAAAAGCCGCACGAGCTGCGGTTGTAGAGATGAATGAGGATTTGGGGGCAGTTGTGAAATTTTAGATTCCTCCTGGGAGGAGCTTGACGACAAGCATTTTTGTGCTACTATTTTGCCTAGTCAATATTAATAATTCAAACATGTCAGGTTTAGACCAGGAAAGGGTTCAAGCGTACACTGAAGAGCTTTGTCATTATAGTTTAATGGAATTACAAGCAGCTATTGAAGGACAAAGTCCTGCTTTGGATATTACAGAACCGGAATTACGAGAAGCGGTTTTAAGAGCGCTAGAGATGAAGGATTAATCTTAAAAAATCCCCTTCGCAACCTCCCAGTACTCTCCATTCCCGTATTTGTATTGGTAGTACCACCATTCTACGCCCCAGACGTATGTTCGAGCGAAGTCCATGTTGATCGCGTATTGAATGTTTGCCCTAAATTGATCGATGTTCATCGACTTGTTGAATTCTTCCGCTTCTATTTCGATGATGTTGCCGTTTGGTACCCATGGCTCTAATTGAAGTTCCATTATGAGCCTGTTTTCTTGCGGGATTTTGTACATGTTGGCTTTCCAGTTGTAGAAAGATGCTGGTAGGGGATATCTGGAATATCCGAACCACGAAGCCCATACGACTCTGTAAACTGTTGTTCCAAAGAGGTCACCAAGTTCGGCTTCCCTATCCCATGTGGCTAATTCTCCCGATGCTGTGACGATTATTTTTCTGTCGTCTAATTTTCGTACGAGTTCGACTTCTTTTTGCAAAAATTCATAGTCTCCGTTTGGACATTTCCCAAAGAAGTCTAACAAAGGTTCGTTTTCAACTTGCCAGTAAACTATTTCTTCACGACCTTTATAGTGATTTACAACTTCTTCAAGCATCACGAGAGTCTTTTCTTGAATCGCGCTTGTTTCAGCTTCATCTAGCCATCTTGGAGCGTGGCATTCCGGCCATCTTGGGAGTCTCCATCCGATGTTTGCTATAAATTGCACGCCGTCTCGCTTTTTACCTTCATCAAAAATGTAATCATAATCTGTGAAATCGAATTTGCCTTCGGTTTTCTCGATGTCGTCCCAGTAAATTGGGATGCGAATGTATTTTACTTCTAGTTCGTCGAGGATTGCTGTGTAAAGTGGTTTCCATTCCAGCCCGAGTTCTTCTGTGAATTTCTTTGAGAAAGTAACGCCGAAATAGTCCTCTTTGTGAACAAGATCTATGTTTTTTGGATAGTTTTTCGCGAATTTGAATGAATAGAAGCCCCAAATAAGTAGCAGGTCGATTATTACGATAAGAATTATTATTATTTTCTTTCTGCTCATAAAATGTTGTTAGATAGGCGCTTCCAGTCGTCGATTGATAGGTGTTGCGCGCGAGCGGTTGGAGAGACTCCACTTTTCTCGATCGCCTCGCGGGCTGTATCGACATCAATATCAATGCTCCTTATAAAAGAGTTTAAAAGGGTTTTCCTTTTATGTGCAAATCCAGCGTGAACAATTTTGAAGAACTTCTCTAGGTTTTCTTCTTCAACAAGCGGTTTGTCGAACATGTCGATTTCCAAAACCGCAGATTCCACTTTTGGGACAGGATGAAAACATCCCCTGGAAACTTTTGTGACTATCTTTGGTTTTCCAAAAATTAGTACGTTGATTGCCAGGACACTTAACTTTCCTTCCTTCGCACAAATTTTTTCAGCCACTTCTTTTTGAATCAAAATCACCATCTTGGTTGGTCTGTTTTTGTTCTTGAGGAAATGTGAAATTAGTGGCGAAGTAATATAGTAAGGAATGTTCGCGACTACTTTATATTTGCCAGATGGCGGAGAAAATTTCAGAGCATCTTCGTTGATGATTTTTACGTTTGAATAATTTTTGAGCTCACTCTCTAGTAGTGGGATTGCCCCAGAATCAAGTTCCACAGAAACGACACCCGCCCCCGTTTTTGCGAGTTCCTTGGTGAGGATTCCCAGCCCTGGTCCTATCTCGATTATACAGTCCTGCTTAGTCGCATTTGCGGCTTGAACAATTTTTTGTACCACGTTTGCATCCATCAAAAAATTCTGCCCTAGTGACTTTTTAGGGCGCATATTATATTTGTTCAGCAGTTCTAAAATTTCGGATTTCTTCATGAAATGATTTTTACTAATTTTAGCTGGTCATGTTTTCCGCTAATTATATCAAACTTCTCTTTTGGCATTTCAAGTTCCTTCGACAAGAACGAAATCAGCTCTTTATTCGCCTTCCCTTTTTCCGGAACCGCCTTGATGCGAATCTTGATAGTTTCATCATCCATTATATCGACAACCTCGTTTTTTGCGCTTTTAGGAAGAACCTTTATCCGAAGATACGAAGGTTTGTTTTGTTCAATGAATTCTTTAAGCATCTGCGGTTTCTTTAGCCATTCTAACTCTCACTATACCTTTTCTTATCTCTTCTACAAATAGAATACTAAACGACGCTCCAATAATAATGAACCATTCATACCATTCGAGGCCGGTTGTGTGAATCCACTCCTGGAAGAAAGGTACTTGTACAAGCAAGTATACGACTCCCAAAGATATGGCTACAGATCCAACTAAGAACAAGTTCGAGAAGAATCCCATCTTAAATACAGACTGATAACTGCTTCGTGAGTTGTATGCGTTCACCATCTGAATCATCACTAATATGCTGAATGCGAATGTCGATGATTTCATGTATGCAAGCGAGTCAGGATCGAGTGATTGTCCCCATTGCCATCCTTGATTGTATAGCGACCATAAGTAAGTAATTACCACAATTGCACCTATAAATAGACCTACATACACGTATCTTAAAATAAACGGTCTATCCATAATTTTCTTCTTAGGATCTCGCGGAGGTTTGTTCATGATGCCCTTTTCAGGCGGATCTATACCGAGCGCAAGCGCAGGCAAAACGTCTGTACCAATATCCACACTTAAGATTAAGATTGCTGTTAAAGGAGCCGGGAGTTGCAGCAGTATCGCCGCAAAAACCGTTATCAATTCACCTATGTTACAAGAGAATATATAGAAGATGAATTTCCTCATGTTTTCGTATATCGTGCGTCCTTCGCGTACCGCATTGATGATTGTTGAGAAGCTGTCGTCGGCAAGAACCATGTTTGAAGCTTCCTTGCTTACGTCTGTTCCTGTGATTCCCATAGCGATTCCAATGTCCGCACGTTTGAGCGCAGGCGCGTCGTTAACGCCGTCTCCTGTTACCGCCACAATGTGTCCTTCACGTTTTAAAGCGGACACAATTCGCAGCTTGTCTTCTGGTGCCACTCGCGCAAAGATGTAGTCTTTTTCCTGGTTTGCAAACATCTCATCTAGCTTTTCGTCTGAGATGTTGGATAGCTCTTTTCCGGTGATTATCTCGTGGTTGTTTTTGTGATTAATAAGGCCGATCTGTTTACCAATTGCTTCCGCAGTTAGCCCATGATCTCCCGTAATAATGTAAACTTTAATGCCGGCTCTTTTGGCCAGCATAACCGCCTTTTTAACGTCTGCGCGTGGAGGGTCAATCATGCCTGAAAGTCCAACGAAGATAAGGTCGTTTTCAGTGTTTTCAACATGATATTTCTTCTTTTTCTCTACCTTCTTATAAGCAAAACTAATTACACGAAGCGCTCCCTTTGCCATCTCTTCGTTCTGCTTGAGTATCTTCTTGCGTGTGTCTCTATCAAGTAGAATCACGCGTCCATTCATTAATATATGTGAACATTGATCAAGAACCGAATCAGGTGCTCCTTTTGTATATACATGATAGTCGCCTGTTTCCTTCTCCTTATATACAACACTCATTCGCTTTCGAGTTGAATCAAAGGCAAGCTCGTATTTTTTCTCATATTTATCGAAGAATGTTTTTGTGTCGAATCCTAACTTTAACGACATCGTTAATAGAGAGCCTTCTGTTGGATCGCCCAAAATTGAATATCTCTTTTCGTGATGCTCTTTTTCGATGCTTAACTTTGCATTATTACAAAGCGTGCCGATTCTGCTCGCCATTTCCAGCGAGTTATATAAAGGAGTAACATCCTTTTCAAATTTTGATAGTTTCTTTTGCCGCAGAGAGAAATCCTCTTCACGTGAATCAATATCACCAATTGTATGAGTTTGACCTGCATTTGTTTTAATTAGAATTGGCCCCCACGGTTTATATCCTGCTCCTCCAAGTTGAGCTGCATATTGATCAACATAAAGCTCCTTTACGGTCATCTGGTTTTTTGTGAGTGTTCCTGTTTTATCGGTACAGATGTGGCTTGTTGATCCCAATGTCTCAACAGATGCAAGCTGCCTAACAATCGCCTTTTTACGCGCAAGTCGTTGAACTCCAAGTGCGAGCGCGATGGTAACTGTGGCAGGAAGTCCTTCCGGAACGGCCGCTACAGCAACAGAAGTTGCAAATAGGAAAGTATCAACAAATTCCTGTTTTTGAACGAAATATCCAATCGCAACAAGAATCGCCGATATAAAGAATGTTATTTTTCCAACAAGCACACCGATTCTAAATAGTTCCTTTTGTAGAGGGCTTTTATCTTTTTTAGTAGTGGTTGTTAAATTTGCAATGTTACCGAACTTGGTATCCATTCCTGTATGAACAACAACCGCTTTCCCGCTTCCATGAACCACATCAGTTCCCATGTAAACGAAGTTTGAACGTTCGCCTGCGGTTATCTCTTTTTGTGTTTCAGCATGTTTGGTAACAGGCATTGATTCGCCTGTTAAAGCCGCTTCCTGCGTTTCCAGTTCGCTTTCTTCAATGATTCTTGCGTCTGCAGTAATTCGATCTCCTTCGCTTAAAACAATTACATCTCCTGGCACGAGCTCTTTCGCGGAAATCTCCATTTCCTCGCCGTTCCTTATTACACGAGCAGTAGGCGCGACCAGTTTTTTCAGGGCTTCAATCGCTTTTTCCGCCTTATATTTCTGAACAAAACCAATAATCGCATTAATTAATACGATGACTAGAATTACGATGGCATCCCGTATTTCGCCTGCAAATCCTGCAATAACAGCAGCGAAAATAAGGATGAGTACCATTAAGTCTGTGAACTCTTTAATAAAATGAATCCACCAAGGCGTTTTTCTTTTTACTTTAAGCTCGTTTGCGCCGTACTTTTTTAGTCTAAATAACGCTTCTTTTGCCGATAATCCGTCTTTTGACGTTTTAAATTCCTTTAATATGTCGTCTGTGGCTTTTCTATGCATTTTTGTGTTATTAGAAAAAACGGGCTCTACACGTTATAACATTATACCATAGCGGCTTGTTGAAAGGAATTCTTTGTGTTTATTTCAAGTGTTTCTTCCTCCACTTTTTAATTTCCGCATGATTTCCACTTCGCAAAACTTCCGGAACTTTCAACCCTTTAAACTCTGCTGGTTTTGTATAATGAGGATATTCTTTCTTGCCTCCAAGTCGTCTTGAAAAGCTATCTTCTTCTACTGAATCGTCGTCGCCAAGCACGCCTGGAATGAATCTGGAAACTGCATCTACGAAGGTCATTGCAGGTATTTCGCCACCAGTTAAAACGTAGTCGCCGATTGAGACTTCTTCGTCTACCAAAAGATCGCGTATACGTTGATCTATGCCTTCATATCGCCCGCATAGGAGGATAAGTGAGTCGTTGGTTCGTGCGAATCTCTTAACGCGTGTATGGGTCAATTTTGACCCTTGAGGCGTCATGAAAATTACAGGTCCTTTGTTCTTCTTTTTAACTGCAGTAATACAGTCGAATAAAGGCTGCGGAGTCATCAACATACCAGCGCCACCGCCATACGGAGTGTCGTCCACTTTCTTATGTTTATCCTTACTAAATTTGCGAATATCGTGAAGGTGAATTTCGAGAAGGCCTTCATCTTGCGCGCGTTTCAAAATACTTTCGTTAAAATAGGACGAAAACATTTGGGGGAATAGAGTTAGGATGTCGAATTTCATAGGTTATTTGATTATCGTATTTTTTCCATGATGTATTTATGTCCTTTCTTTTTTGCGACTTTATAGCCAAGTTTTTTATAAAAATGATATGCGGGATTATTATCCCAAACTTGTAGGGTGATCTTTTTATAACCAAGCGTTTCAAAGTATTCCATTAAGAATTTCCCTATACCTTTATTTTGATATGTAGGAGTAATAAAAAGTCTATCTATATCGAGAGTATTTTTTAATGATGTGATTGAATAAAGTCCAATTCTTCTTTTACCCTTCATAAGAATAGTCATTTCTTTATATTTATTTGCAAAAGTATCGTCGAACATTTTTTTATCAATTGGAAAATATTCAGCAATAAAATGAAAGAGAGTTTGTTTTAATAACTTATAAACAAAATCATAATCTTTCTTTTGACAGCGTTTTGTTGTTATACCAAATGGATTTTTCATGTTACAGCGGTAATTTCTCCTCCTAGGTGGAATCTAAAAACTTGATAAAAAATTCATTAAGATCCCGGGATCGCATTTACCTTTAACCACAATTAGTACAGTCATCTCCTTCGAAATTTTGATAGTAAGGTTCTAGCATCATCATGTCGTCTATGGTTACAGTTTCCCAAAGTTGCCATTCTTTACATAATTCATCGCTGTTGCTTTCGTGGCAGCTAAAACCAATAGAGTCTAACGTATCTATTAGTGATTGGCTTGGATAATCTACAAGAAGTATTGTTGAGCCAAGTGTATAATTGTCTCCGTCCACGCCAAATAACTGACTAACACGTTCTGAACCGCAGGTGTATGCTGTAAATAATTGGCCAAGGAATCCGATATTTGAATATTTTGGGTCGATTGGATAGATATCACGCCCAATATCCGTTGTAGTTGGAGAAGCCGTACATAAGTTAGAAGAAGTCACTTCGCTGGTTTCCATATAGTCTATGAGACGATCAAGCATTACGGCAAGCTCGGCTCTGTTGACGTTATTAGTAGGGCCAAATGTGCCATCTTCGTATCCTTCAATAATACCTTTATCTGACAGGCTTGCTACAGCTTCTGAATACCATGTATCCGCAGGTACATCAGAGAAGAATTTTGAAGCCGCAAAGGCTACGGTTGATCCCAATAGCGCTCCCACCAAAATCAACATCAATGTTTTTTTCATTTGTATGTAGTTAGATTGTTAAATAGATTATATATACATTTCACAAAATTTCATACGACAATTCCTGGATCGCATTCAAGTTATACCAAAGAGATAGGGTTTTTGTCGAAAAAACACCCTGCAGCGAATGAAATGAGCGAAGCCGTTTTTGAGACAACATCTCTATCTCTTACTGAACTGTGGAGCTTTTCGCGCTCTTTTAAGACCACATTTCTTACGTTCCTTGCTTCGTGAATCGCGTGTCAAAAATCCTGCTTTCTTTAGGACTGCGCGAAGCATTTCATCGTGCTCTAGAAGTGCTTTTGAAATTCCGTGCCTTATTGCACCGGCTTGTGAATTCCATCCACCACCTTGAACTTTTACAGAGATATCAAAAGTTTTAGCAAGTCCTGTAAGTCGCAATGGAGCAACAATACAATCTTCCTGTACTTTAACTTGAACATACTCTTTTAAAGGTTTTTCATTAACTGTGATATCGCCTTTTCCACCTGGGTACAAACGTACTCTGGCAACAGACTCTTTACGTTTTCCATTAGCGTACATATATTTATCGTCTTTCTTTTTAGCTTTCGGCTGTGCTGGCATAGTTTAATTAAGTTAACGGTTGAGGTTGTTGTGCTTCATGAGGATGTTCTCCTCCAGCATAAATTTTAAGTTTTTCCATAACTTCTTTTCGGAGTTTGTTTGGTGGGATCATTCCTTTAATAGCTTTCTTTAAAGCTTCGGTAGGTTTTTTCTCAAGCAAATCCTTTAATGGTTGTTTTTTAAGACCACTTGGGAATCCGCTATGTCTGTAGTACATCTTATCTTCTAATTTATTCCCAGTAACATGGATTTTTTCAGCATTGATAACTACAACGAAGTCTCCACAATCAACGTGTGGAGCAAATTGAGGTTTATCTTTTCCTCGTAGCTTCACAGCGATCTTTACAGCGATTCGCCCTAGTGTCTGGTCTTTTGCGTCAACAATATACCAATTTCTTTTAATCTCCGGTTTTTTAGGTGAGTAAGTTTTCATAGCTTTAATTAATAGGGGGGAATGTCGCTCGCTTCGCTCGCGACTGTTATACTAGTTCAATAAGTACCATAGGTGCCGCATCACCTGCACGATGACCGACTTTTGTAGTTCGAGTATATCCAGAAGTTCTGTCTTTATACTTATCTACAAGTTGTTCAATAATTTTCCGAGCACAACTTTCATGATTCACTAGACGATCAAGTTCTCTAATAACATGAAGTTTTCCGTCCTTCTTTCCAACATTAATCAATCTGTCGATAAATGGAACTACAGCATTTGCCCTTGCTTGCGTAGTTTTAACCTTTTCGTGAATGATTACATTCATTGCAAGGTTTCGAAGCAAAGACTTTCTGTGAGCCTTACTAAATCCTATTTTTTTGATTCTCTTTTGATGTCGCATTGTTGGTTGCTAATTATTGGTTACTGATTATAAGGTATAAGTAGTAAAATTCCTAAAGAAAATGCATGTTTCGCATTCGCGAAACTGTTATTCCTCCGAAAGGTTAAGTCCTTTCTTTTCAAGCGCTTCGCTAACTTCAGTTAGTGCTTTCTTACCAAATCCACGTAGGTTAGATAGCTTACTTTCTGTACATTTAGATAGCTGTTCAATTGATCCGATTCCTCCATTGATAAGCGCGTTAAGCGTTCTTGGAGAGAATCCTAGAATTTCAATTGGTGTATATGATTCTTGAACTGGCTTAGCCTGCTCCTGTTCTTGTTCTTTCTGTGCAATCTTTGCAAAGTCACTCATAAAGCCAGCCTCAACCATCACACCTTCCTCATTAAAGAGGCTGAAGTATGAAACGACGATATTAGAACTGAATTTCAGAGCATCTTCAGGACTGATTGTCCCGTCAGTCTGAATTTCAAGTGTCATTTTATCGAGGTTTGTCATTTGACCTACACGAGTGTCTTCAACATCGTATCGAACCTTGATAACTGGTGTGTAAATTGAATCAAGAACGATCATGTTTGGATCTTTTTCTTCTTTAATACGTTGTGCAGCTGGTACATATCCAACTCCTTTTTCAACGCGCATTTCAATCTTTAACTTTGTGCTTTTTCCTTCAATAGTAGTGATGTACAAATCAGGGTTCATGATTTTAACGTCACTTGAAGTTTTGATGTCTTTTGCAGTTACAACTCCTGTCTTTGAAACATTCAATTCAATAGTAGATGGTTCTTTTGTTTCTTTCTGAATGTGAAGCTTCTTTAAATTCAACGTAATATCGAGGATGCTGTCTTTCACTCCTTTGATAGTAGAATATTGGTGAGTAACACCTTGAATCTTTATGCCAGTTACACATGCTCCTGGAAGCGATGAGAGAAGAACTCTACGAAGGGCATTACCAACAGTCATCCCATATCCCGGAGGAAGTGGCCCGAGTGTAAATACCATGTGGTGATCACCCTTGCTCTGAGACTTAAACTTTGGAATACCGATCTCTTCTTGTATTTGGTGCATATTTAATAATATTAAATAACGTGAGAAATAAACTTATTACTTTGAGTAGTACTCAACTATAAGCTGAGCTTCGATGATTTGCTCTAGATCGTCCCTTCCTGGGTCCCTGATCATTTCGCAATTCAATCCTTTTAGGTCAACCTTAAGCCATTTTGGTGCCCTAGGTTTTCTTGTCTTTATTGTTTCAAATAGAGGTGATCCCTGTAATTTTTCTCTTACTTCTATTTTGTCTCCGATTTTCAATTCAATAGATGGGATATCAACTCTTTTTCCGTTTAGTTTAATTAATCCATGAGTTACAATCTGACGAGCTTGTCTTCTTGTGTCAGCAAGGCCTGCTCTGTAAACAACATTATCTATACGTTTCTCAAGGATAGTTAATAGTGCAACGTGAGTCGCAAGTTCCGCAGAATCAGCTTTCTTGTAGTATCTTCTGAACTGTTTTTCAAGAATTCCATAAATACGTTTTGCTTTCTGCTTTTCTCTTAATTGTTTTCCGTACTCAGATTGTTTAGAGAAACTACCTTTTTTTCCTTGAGCTCCGGGAGGATAGTTCTTTTTTTGAGTAGCTTTTAATAGGCATCCTTCATAATTACCGAATGCAGCAATTGAAATACCTTCTCTTCTACAAATTTTACTTAATGAACCTCTGTGTCGTGCCATGAAATGAACTGGTTACTAGATTGATTATTATTAGTTTCGTCGTTGCTTTTTAGGACGACATCCATTGTGTGGAACTGGAGTCATGTCGCTAATTGAAAGGATCTGTAATCCTGCTGAATTTAATCCTCTAACTGCTTGTTCTCTTCCTGACCCAACTCCTTTTACAAACACTCTTACTTTTTCTGCCCCATATAATTTAGCCTTTTCTACTGCGCTTTCAGCAGCTACTTGAGCTGCGTAAGGAGTAGATTTGCGAGCTCCTTTGAATCCGTTTGCGCCCGCAGTAGACCATGCAATCACATCACCGCTTGGTTCTGTAATTGTAATAATAGTATTATTATATGATGCCTGAATATAAACGTTACATTCTGGGCACACTCTTCTTTTAACTTTTTTCTTGGTTGTCTTCTTTTTAGCGTCAGCCATTATTATTAATGGTTATTATTAATTATTAACGATTATTTCGCAGCTATCTTCTTACCAGCAATTGCAACACGTTTACCTTTCTTAGTACGTGCATTTGTCTTAGTTCTTTGCCCACGTACAGGAAGTTTTTTTCTATGTCTAAATCCTTTGTAACTTCCGATATCTTGCAAACGTTTAATATCCATGCCTACTTTTCTTCTAAGGTCACCTTCTGTCACCATTTTTCCAATGTGCTCACGAAGTTTTCCAACTTCAGCTTCTGTTAAATCTTTTACTTTAGTATTAAAATCAATTTTAAGTTCAAGCAATATCTTCTTGCTCACTTGTCTGCCGATTCCATATATAGAAGTAAGTGCAACTTCTATCCTTTTTTCTTTAGGGAGGTTAACTCCAGCGATTCTTGCCATTATTATTAATGATTATTATTAATGATTAACCTTGTCTTTGCTTATGCTTTTTAGTTTGACAGATAACACGGATTACACGTTTTCGACGTATTACCTTGCATTTATCGCAGATTTTTTTTACTGATGCTCGTACTTTCATAATCCTGGTGTGTTATTCGTTAGATGGTGCTTCTTCAGCTTTTTCTGTTTCTTCGCTTTCTTCCTTTTCCTTTTGCGCTTGTGCCTCTTCAGCTTCTTTCTCTTCCATTACTCTTTTTGCTTCTGCAGGCGATTTGTATCGGAATGTAATTCTCCCCTTAGTAAGATCATAAGGAGTTAATTCAATCGATACTACATCTCCAGGAACAACTTTGATGTAATTAACCCTCATTCGACCTGAAAGATGCGCAAGCACCGTATGGTCCGGGTAGTTTTTGTCGATCAATTTGACTTTAAAGGTAGCATTAGGAAGAGTTTCAACCACTTCTCCCATTACTTCGATTACCTCTTTCGCCATAGATTTAATGGTTTTAAAAAGCCTTTTTAGCAAATATTATTTGCAAAAGAGCGATAGGATTCTACCTTAGGAAATAAGCTAATGCAAGGGATTTTGGAGAATATTTTCCAAATTATTAAAAAGGTGTTGCGTGAAAAGAAAAAACATTGCCATATATATCATTTTTGGAAACCCAAAATTACCGTTTTGATACCCTCGGTGGTTGTTTTGTTCGCTTTGTTATGCTAGAATAATAAGAATTAAATAAAAATTGCGCGCGTTATGGAAGATAAGGATAAAAAAAGAAAGACGATTGCGCTTGCTCTTGGAGGCGGTGGTGCGCGAGGTTTCGCTCATGTAGGGATGCTTGAAGTTCTTGAAAGAGAAGGCATCAAGGTTGACTATATTGCTGGTACAAGCATGGGGGCTATTATGGGTGGAATGTATGCATCTGGTTATCCTATTAGTAAAATAAAGGAAATAGTGAGGAACTTCAAGAATCTGAATATTATTCCGACTCAGTATCTTAATGTACTTCATGAGAGTATGCTGAAGTCTACTTTTGTAAAAGAGGCGCTTGAACAAATATTTCAAGATAAAACATTTGAAGAATGCAAAATCCCTTTTTATACACTTGCAGTTGATTTGGAAAGTGGAAAAGAAGTGATTTTTAATTCAGGTTCACTTAAGGATGCGATTCTGGCTTCGGCTTCAATCCCTCTTATTTTCCCCCCAACTTTCCATAAAGATAGATATTTGATTGACGGTGGTGTGTTAAACAATGTGCCGGTTACATGTTTACGGGCATTGAATCCAGATATTCTTATAGGTTCAAAAATTGTGAACTACACTTCGCGTCAGTATATTTCTGGAATGGTATATGCCAAGTATCATCAAAAGAAATACAAGTCTCTATTTAAACGGGCGAATTTTTTAAAGAGCTTTGTGAAGAATACGAAGGAAGATTTGCACTTGATGGTGGGTATTGCTCTACGAGCTATGGATATTGCGGCAAAAGATAGTACTGATAGACGTATTGAAGAAGCGGCTCCGGATCTTATGTTAGAGCCAAATATTCAAATTGGTCTTCTTGAGTTTAGTAAGGCGGATCAAGCAATTGAAGAAGGAAGGCGCGCTATGGAAGAGGCGCTTCCGAAGCTAAAAGAGATATTGGACAAATAAATTTATTCTGCACAGATCTTGCATAACCTTTTTAAATATGTTTTTATTTATAGAGGAGTTTTAATTAAGTAACATTTTAGACATATGGTTAGACTTGGCAGGGCTGGAGAATGTGATCCTGCATTGGAGAGAGAGATTACCCCAGATATGATGAGGCTTTTGGAGGAATTGGATAAGCAATACTTGGCTGACGATATAACTCTTCACGGAGCACAGGCTGCTTTGGATGCAGCTTTGGCAGAAGTAAATGAGGTACATGAATTATTTGGATTGGTAGAAGTTCCGGAATAGTAATCTTGCAGCGCCTATTGACAAAAACAAAAGAATTCATTATAGTATCGCCTTGATATTTTTAATGATCTAAAATGGGATCTGATTTAGATAGACAACCCGAAATTGATACACCTACATTGGATGATGCGCTTGCAGCGACTCCTGTCTGCCATGAAGTTGTGGAGGATATTGATAGCATACGTTTTGCCTTTGCTGAAGTGGAGGAAAGGAAGCGTGAAGGTCTTGCTAGTGACCCGAAAGCAATCAGGAAGTTTAAAGATCGTCTGTACCATTTATGGGGAGATTGCGATGAAGTCCCTGCAATCCCGGTTGAGACTCCTTATGAAGAAATGAGGAGAAGTATTAAATTTGTACCTATTGATAGCCAGGGGATGTTTATGGTTCTTATTCAAACTGAGTATGATGATGATACTCCTGAGACCCACGAATTACTTTCATTATGGGAAGCTCTAGTTTTATCTTCTGAAGAGAGTATAGGAAATGAAATTGAGCTAATTGAAAAATTTCGACAAAGAATGCCTGAGGCTTTGCGCGGGTATAAGACTAGAAAGCCAAAGGAGGAGGAGGCTTGTCATAGGATTGTTGTTCCGCGTGAACATTTTGATCGCTCCCTGGAAGAATTAGTAAAGATAGAGATGCTTGAGGAGTTTGAAGCTCTTATTAGAAAAGGAAATGATAGGACAAGGTTTGAATCATCATGGTTTTACGCATATCTAGAGATGTATGGAGAAGAAATGATGGATATAGCCAAGATTAGAGCAGCTATTTCTGAGAATGTTAGGCTACATCCTGGTAGTTTTCTTGCGGCGGATAAGTGTGATGACTATTCGGACGATGATCCAGGGGTTGTTTTGCCGGAGCAAGAAATGCCGGAATCAAATGAAGGATTAAGAGCTTTGTGTGTTAGGGCGGAATTTTTCTCAATTGATTCGATGGATCTTTCGTTGGAACAAAGATTGGAAAGAATTCGGTTGCAGCAAAAATTATCGCATGAATTGGAGTTACTTACTGAGAAGGAAAATGATCGAACAAGAGGGGAGTCAGATTGGTTTTATTATCTTCAAACAGTGATTGCTGAACTAGAAGTTGAAGTTGAAGAGGATCTGTTGATTGATTTATGGAATGAATCCGAAGATGTAAGAACAATTACTATTGAAGGTCATTATTCAATTAAAGAGCTGCCCGACGGACTTTTATTGTTTAGGGATGGGAATGCATGTGAGTTATTAAATTTAAATGCTGCTGCAAAGAAACTTCAGGCAGATAATGTGATTGAAGCTATTGAAAGTGAGATTGATCGTATGAGAATAGAATCTGAGAGACTAAAAGCTGAGAAGAGAGGAATGAGGAGATATGCTGAAAGGATTGATGAATTAGGAAGATCAGGGCTAAGACTTCAAGGCCAACGTACATTAATTGAAGGGATTGTATCTCGAGCATCAGTTGCTTCATAAAATTGACAAGTGTT
Organism: Patescibacteria group bacterium; assembly: GCA_042568575.1. Lineage (GTDB taxonomy): Bacteria > Patescibacteriota > Gracilibacteria > UBA1369 > PNNO01 > JAJRYP01. The sequence continues at coordinate 110,182 of JBHPIO010000002.1, forward strand.
TGGCATTACTATATAGCTTTTGTGGAGATATTAATTAATTAATTTATTTATATGTTAGAAAGAATGTTGAGAAGGGCTGAAGCCGCAGCAAGTGGTGCAATTACTGCAGCTTTGAATAGATTTAAAGATGGAAATCCAAGCTTAGTTGATGCGGTAGAACGTGATGAGCAAGCTGAAGGAGAAGTTGAAGTTCCAACAGAAGAACCTACTCAAAAAGTTGAAGATAGAGAGTCTGACGAATACGTTAGAATGATGCACGAAAAATTTGCAGATGTTTTTAGAACTGGTCTTTTATAATCCACTACTTAGTTAGAATTTCCGCGCCTGTTTTGGTAACTACAATTGTATGCTCCCACTGACATGCAGGGAGTTTGTCGGCTGTTACGATTGTCCAGCCGTCTTTTAGTGTGTTGATTTTGCCGCTGCCCATTGCAACTATTGGTTCTATTGCAAGGGTCATGCCGGCTTTTAGTGTTGGTCCCTTGCTGTATTGTTGATAGTTGCAGATAAATGGATCTTCGTGAAGTTGCCTTCCTATTCCATGACCTGTTAATTCACGAATAACGGTGTATCCGTGTTGGCCTTCAACAATTTTCTGTACTGTTTCGCCAATTACATTTAGTGATACTCCTTCTTTAATTCTTGAGATTACTTCTTTGAGCGTTTTTTTGACTACAAAAACGAATTCCTTAGTCTTTTCAGGAACATCTCCGATGAATAAAGTGCGTGCGCTATCTGAGTGAAATCCTTTATGTAGTACGCCGCAGTCGATTGTGAATATATCTCCGTCTTTAAGAACTTTATTTCCCGGGATGGAATGAACGACTTCTTCATTAACAGATGCACAGATGATTCCTGGAAATCCTTTGTAACCTTTAAAAGATGGCTTTACGTTGTGTTTTTTCATTAGTGAAGCAGCATAATCGTCTACTTGGCCAGTTGTTTTGCCGACTTCAACATAATTCTCTAGTTCAGTTAAAATACTAGAAAGAATCTTCCCACCTTCTCGCATGAGTTCAATTTCTTCCGGACTTTTGATTATAATTGCCATCTATTTATAAATGGGATCTAAAGTTTTGAAAAGCTCTTGTGAAACTCCTTCGATGCTCTGTTCTCCATTGATTCGAATAAGTTTATCCTGTTCTAGATACATATCAATAACAGGCATTGTTTCTTCAAAGTAAGCATTAATTCGTGTTTTGATGCTTTCAGGATTGTCGTCACTTCGAGTTATAAGCTCGCTATTACATCTTTCACACATTTCGTTTTCATAATCTGCTGGATATGCTGTTTTACATTTTGAACAAATTCTTCGTAATGTGAGTCTGTTAATTGCAACTTCCTTGGGTAAATCAAGAATCAAAGCTTTATACTCCCTGCCGTGTTCTTGAAGAAGTGCATCTAAGCTCTTAGCTTGTTCCATTTTTCGTGGAATTCCATCAAAAATAACATTCTTTCCTTCTGGAACGTTCTTTAGGAAGTCCTCAACAATTTCCATTACTATTTCGTTTGGAACTAGATGTCCTGCCTCGATGATCTCCTTAACTTTTTTTCCGAGCTTGCTATCTTCCTTAGAAAGCCTTCTTAGTTCTGCTCCTGTTTCGAAATATGCTGTATCGTAACGATCCATTAAAAGTCTCCCTTGAGTACCTTTTCCAGAACCTTGTATGCCAAATAGAATTAAGTCCATGTTTTAGTTTGTTAATTGTGATGTTAGTGCTGACGCGCTTCTAGTAGAATTTAGAATAATCGTGCATTACCAATTGTGCATTAACTTGCCTAATAAGTTCAAGTACAACTCCAACGATGATGATCATTCCCGCACCACTAATAAGTAAAGGTACGCTTCCAAGTGCTAGTGATGAGAACATAGAACTTAAGATAATCGGAAGGACTGCGATAAACGCAATAAATAGACCTCCCCATAGATTTAATCTGCTCGAGATTTTCCCTATATAATCTGCTGTCTCTTTTCCAGGACGGATTCCAGGAACGTATCCTCCGCGTTTCTGTAAGTTATCTGCAACCTGCTCTGGGTTGAAAGTAATACTTACGTAGAAGTAAGTAAATCCAACAACTAGTAGGAAGTAAATAATAATATATAAAGGACTGTTTATGTGGAAATAAGTTAGAATTGCATCCGCAATAGCTTTTAATGCAGGTGATTGTGAGTTTTGGAATAGTTGTGCAAGTACCCCCGGGAAACTAGCCATTGATACACCAAAGATGATTGGGATCATTCCAGCCTGATTAATACGGATAGGCAGAATAGCATGGTCACTTTTTCCTCTGGTCCCACGTCCGGCATAGACGACGGGTATTTGCCGCTGCCCTTCTGTCACCATAATTACAACAGTAAGTAGGACAATCGTCATGAGTAGCATTAGAACAAAAGGAATAAGTCTTGATGTTTCCTGTTGTGTTAACGCGAGTGTTTGTCCGAGAACTGTTGGAATACTTGAGATAATTCCAGCGAAGATAATAAGTGAAATTCCGTTTCCAATACCATATTCAGAGATAAGTTCACCAAGCCACATAACAAATACTGTACCTGCAGTAATTGTAAGCATAATAGGAAGAACCACAGCTGGATTTCCAATATCCGGTACAATAGGTACTGAAGCTTGTGAATTAATAAGAACAATCATTCCATACGATTGTAGGAATGCGATAGGTACTGTAAGCCATCTTGTGTACTGATTGATTTTTCGTCGTCCCTGTTCACCTTCTTTAGATAGATTTTCGAGTCTTGGCACGATTACAGTTAAAAGCTGCATAATGATCGAAGCGTTGATGTAAGGAGAAAGCCCCATCAAGATAATTGAGAAGTTTTCCGCACTCCCACCTGTAAGTGCACTAAAAATACCAAGTAATGAATTTTGATTGATTACACTTCGGATTGCATCAAGATTTGCCCCCGGGATAGAAACCTGAGTACAAATTCTAAAAACAACTATGATTCCAAGTGTGAAAAGTATTTTCTTTCGAAGATCTTTAGAATTCCAGATCTGTTGAATGTATTTGAACATGTATGATTGGCTTTATATGTTATTTTTCAGCTTTTTCTTCTGTAGCCTCCGTAGCCTCCTCCTTTGCAGGAGTAGCGGCTTTTTCTTTTGTCTTTTTATCTTTTTTAGGAGCAGCTTTTTCTTTCTTTTTAGCAGTTACTGTAAGTGATCCTTTTGCTTTTTTCACTTTTTCGTCCGCTGATTTAGTTGCAGCGTCTACTGTAATTGTAAGTTTCTTTGTTAGTTCACCATCTCCTAGAAGTTTAACTGGATCGCTCTTTCTTGAGATAATTCCTTTAGCAAGTAATGCTTCTTTATCAACGTTAGCATTGTCGTCGAATACATCCAATGCTCCAACATTAACAACTTGATAGTTAACAGCATTTGGATTCTTAAATCCTTTCAATTTTGGCATACGTTGGATGAATGGAGTTTGACCACCTTCGAATCCTGGTCGTCTATTTCCACCACTTCTTGAGTTCTGACCGTTCATACCTCGAGTTGAGTATGTTCCCATACCAGAACCGTTTCCACGTCCTACTCTTTTTCTTCTATGTCGAGCTCCTTTGTTGCTCTTTAATGTTAATAAATTCATTGCTATGAATAATTTAAGAATTAGTTATCTTTAGGTTTGTCTGCTTTAGCCTCTGGCTTAGCTTCAGTTTTAGGTGCGTCCTTAGGTGCTTCAATCTTTGCTTCTGCTTTTACCTCAGCACCCTTTTTCTTTGGTGCAGTTCTTTTTACAAGCATGCTTAGTGCTTTGTAAGTTGCTTGAGTATTAGCTACACGATTGTTTGTTCCGAATGATTTACTCAAAATATTTTTGATTCCAGAGAGTTCAACTACCTTTCTTACTGCTCCTCCAGCGATAATACCCGTACCTTCAGATGCTGGCATCAATAAGATTTTTGAACTTTTTAGTTTAATTCTAATTTCGTGCGGGATAGTAGTTCCAAAGAGAGGCACTCTGATGATAGCTCTTTTAGCCTTTGAAATTGCTTTCTGGATAGCACCCATTACTTCAGTTGATTTTCCAATACCAATTCCAACGCGACCTTTTCTGTCTCCGATTACAACAGTTGCGCGGAATCTAAGTCTTCGTCCACCTTTAACCACACGTGTAACACGATCAATCTGAATTACTTCTTCATCAAATTCCTTTTTTTCCTTGATTGGTGATCTTCCTTTTTTATGTACTGGTTTTGCCACTTTATTGAATGATTAAAGATATAAGTTTAAAATTTTAGTCCACCTTCACGAGCTCCGTCAGCCAATTCTTTAACTCGTCCGTGATATTTGAACCCGTTTCTATCGAATACACAAGTTGTGATCTTTTTTTCTCCTGCTTGCTTAGCTATTTCAAGTCCAACTTTTTTAGCTTTATCTAGCTTTTTCTCTTTCTTCATTTTCATATCAGATGCGCTTGCAAGAGTTTTCTTAGCTTCGTCGTCAATAAGTTGAGTGTAGATGCTTGTGTTGCTTCTAAATACTACTAATCTTGGACGATCTTTAGTCCCTCGTATTTTAGCAGCGATTTTTACATGCCTTCTTTTTCTAGCTTCGTATTTCTTCATTTTCGAGATGTTTAATTTAGATTAATAAGTTTTTTAATTACTACTCAGCCTTACCTACAGCTTTACCAGCTTTACGAGCAACATATTCTCCTTCGTATCTAATTCCTTTCCCTTTGTATGGTTCAGGCTTTCTATAAGATCTGATTTTTGATGCAACTTCTCCTACCATTTGTTTGCTTATTCCACTTACAATCACAATATTTTTCTTTTCTTTATCGAGATCAAACATGATTCCTTCAGGAGCTTTATATTCAATAGGATGTGAGAATCCCAAGTTGAGTGTAATTTTAGATCCTTGAGGTTGAGCTTTGTATCCAACGCCGATTATTTCAAGACGTTTTTCGAAACCTTTTGTTACACCTATAACCATGTTGTTGATAAGATTTCGGCTTAGTCCGTGGAAACTTCTTGCTTCTTTGGTTTCTTCATTTCGAGTAACAATAATTTCGTTATCTTTAACTTCAACATTTATGCTGCCTTGAATTCTTTCAGAAAGTTCACCTTTAGGACCTTTTACATGACACACTCCGTCCTTCATTTCTAAGGTTACTCCGTCTGATAAGCTAATTGGCAATTTTCCTATTCGTGACATTTTTAATTATTAAGTTGGTAATTATAATTTTTAGTATACTTCGCAGATAATTTCTCCTCCTAGGTTTTGATTATAAGCTTCTTCACCACTCATCAAGCCTTTTGATGTTGAAACTACAAGCATTCCAAGTCCACTTCGTACCCTTTTAATATCTTTGCCTTTTACATAGATCCTCTGACCTGGTTTGCTGATTCTCTTAAAATGTGGGTGCTGTTGATCATCAGTCTGTTTCAAGGTAACAAGAAGTTCTTTGAATTTTCCTGACTCCTGAACTTTATACTGTTTTACGAATCTTCTTTCAGCAAGCACTTTAGAAAGCGCTTCTTTCACTTTTGAGTAAGGTATAACAGTGCTCTCGTGTCCTGCTTGCGACGCGTTTCTTACTCTAGTTAGATAATCTGCAATTGGGTCGGTATTCATATTTTACAATTAATTTAGTATAAATTATTATTGGATGATCCACGCTGCGCGTGAATTTTTACCATGAAGACTTTGTTACTCCGGCAATTTTCCCTTGTGAAGCTAATTCTCGGAAGCAAATTCTGCACAGATCGAACTTTCTCATATATCCACGGTTTCTTCCACAAGCATTACATCTGTTATATACACGGGTAGGAAACGTAGGCTTTTTACCCTGCTCCAAAGCCCTTGTGTAGCCTTGTTGTTTTTTCTTAGTTTTTACGATTAATGCTGTTCGAGCCATTATTGTTATTATTAATTATTTATTACTTGGTTTCTTAAATGGAAATCCTAGTGCTTTGAGTAACGCAAGACCTTCTTCGTTATTCTTTGCAGAAGTATTAATGCATACTTGTAATCCATGAATCTTAACAATATCGTCTGCGTTGATTTCTGGGAAAACAATGTGTTCTTTAATTCCAACTGAATAATTTCCTTTTCCATCGAATGATTTTGGAGAAATTCCACGGAAATCTCGAGTTCGAGGGAATATAACTGAAACTAATTTTTCAATGAAGTCATACATTCTTTCTCCTCTTAGTGTAACCATTATTCCGTTTGGCATTCCTTCTCTAATTTTAAAGTTAGAAATCGCCTTCTTAGCTTTAATGATTAATGGTTTTTGTCCTGTGATAGCTGAGATATTTGCTGCAAACTCTGAGAAATCTTTACTTCCACTTGTGTACAAACTTCCAAGTCCAGCATTTACAGTTACTTTAGTCATTTTAGGTATAGCGCTTACATTTTTAATACCTAAATCTTTTTGCAACTGCGATGCAATTTCTTTTGAGAACCTATCTTTTAATTTCGTTGCTTTTGCCATTATTTACTTTAATTAGTGATTATTTAGTAGTAGCTTTATCCAATGATTCGTTACATTTCTTACATATTCGTTGCTTCTTTCCTGTTTCTAGCTTTGTATATCCTACTCGAGTTCTTTTTTTACATTGAGGGCATACAACCATAACGTTTGATACAGGCATTGGTGCCTCAAATGTAATTTTGCTTCCTGCTCTTGTTTGAGTTTTTTTAACGTGTTTAGTACGCATGTTCAATTTCTCAATAACAACTTTGTCATCTTTAGACAGGATTCGCATAACCTTTCCGGTTTTTCCGCGGTCTTTTCCTGTGACTACTAGCACATTGTCATTCATTTTAACTTTCATGATATTTCTTGTTTTTAGGTTAGATTACTTCTGGTGCGAGAGAGATAATTTTTTGGTAGCCTTTGTCTCGTAGCTCTCTTGCTACTGGGCCAAACACACGAGTTCCTTTTGGTTGTCCGTCAGTACCGATAATTACAACAGCGTTTTCATCGAATCGAATGTATGATCCGTCTTTTCTTCCAATTTCTTTTCTTGCTCTTACAACTACTGCACGTTGTACAGATTTTTTCTTAACGATACCTTTTGGCGCAGCCTCCTTTACTGATACTACGATAAGGTCTCCAATTGATGCGTAACGTCTTTTTGATCCACCAAGCACTTTGATGCATTGTACTAACTTTGCACCTGTGTTGTCTGCGACCTTTAATTTAGTTTCCGGTTGAATCATAATTATTTATTAGCAGTTTCTTTAGTAGTGTTTTCAGTTGGTTCAACTGTTGTCCATCTCTTTAGCTTACTCGTTGGCTTTGTTTCATAAATTGTGATTTTATCACCAATTTCGAATTTTCCTTCTGGCGCGTGTGCATAGAACTTTTTAGACACACGATATCTTTTCTTATATTTAGGATGAGATTTGTATGAGTGAACTGTCACAACTATCGTTTGATCCATTTTCGTACTAGTGATTGTTCCTTTTTTGGTTCTCATAGTTTGAGTTAGTTTAAATGGTTACTTTTTAGCTTTTTCAGCTTTCTCTTCTTCTTTCTTTTCTGTCTTAGGTTCTTCAACTACTTTTTGATCAGTGAATTTCTTTTGTTCAGATGCTTCAATATCTTTTCTAACTGTTTTGATGTTCGCTCTGTACTTCTTCAAGTTTCTAATTTGATGACTTGCCTTTGAAGATCCAGTGTTAACTTCAAAACGGATTTTAAACAGATCTTTTGTTGCTTTTGCAAACTCTTGATCCAGTTCTTTAAGCGATAATTTTTTAAGTTCTTCTAGTGATAACATAGTTAATTTTGAGTATTATTGACCGTGATGCTTATATTCAACGAATTTACATTTAATTGGTAGTTTGTGTGCTGCTCTTCTTAGAGCTTCTTTTGCAACCTCTTTGCCTACACCATCCATTTCAAAGATGATTTTCCCTGGCTTTATAACGTCTACGAATTTGTCGACATTACCTTTACCTGATCCCATTGGTACTTCTGCACCTTTTTGAGTGATAGGTTTATGAGGGAAAGCTCTAATCCAGATTTTTCCTCCACGTTTTATGTAATGAGTGATTGCTCGTCTTGCTGCTTCAATTTGTCTTGAAGTGATCTCTCCAGCTGATATAGCTTTTAGACCATACTCCCCAAAGCTCATGTAGCTTCCGCGGATTGCCTTTCCTGTAAGGCAACTTCGGCGTCTAAACTGCTTTCTATATTTTTGCTTTTTCGGTGAGAGCATAATTCTTTAAATAATTAGATTAGTTCTTATGAGTAGGTTTTTTTCCCTGTCCTCTTGAGTTTCCTCTTGGAGGTCTTTGCTTATGTCTTCTTGGAGCACCTTGATCTTCTCTTGGTGCTTCTGCTGTAACAGCTGGAACTTGTCCCTTGAATACATCTCCTTTATAAATCCAAACTTTTACACCAATTTGTCCGTAAGTAGTTGTTGCAGGTAGATACGCGTAATCGATATCTGCCCTGAATGTATGAAGTGGAATTTTCCCATCTGAGAAGAATTCATTTCGTGCGATTTCTACTCCATTTAGTCGTCCTGCTACTCTAACTTTTACTCCGATCGCTCCTGCTTCTCTTGATCTCTGAATTGCCATTTTAGCAGCTCGTCTATATGAGATTCTTCGTGTTATTTGTTGAGCGATTGATGCTGCAACAACTTGAGCGTCAAGGTTAGGTTTCTTAATTTCAAGGATATTTACACTAAATTTGTTATCAAACTTCTTTTCAAGTTCTTCACGGAGTTTTTCTATTTTTTCTCCGCCTCTACCTATGATAAGTCCAGGTTTTGCTGTGTGGATGTTGATCGATACAGCATTTGCAGTTCTAAGAATTTCAACTTTTGAGATTCCTGTATCTTTTAGTTTCTTACTTATCTCTTTCTGAATCGCTAGATCCTGATGAAGAGTTTTCCCATATTTTTTCTTGTTTGCATACCATTTTGAATCCCATTGACGATTAATACCGATTCTTATACAAACTGGATTTACTTTTTGTCCCATAGGGTAGCTTTAAGATTTAGTAGTTTTAGGTTCAGGCTTTTCAGCTTTAACTTCCTCTTTCTTTGCAGTAGCCTTAGTTTCTTTAGCCGGCTTTTCTTCTTCTTCAGGTAGCCCGACAGTTACAGTAATGTGTGATGTTCTTTTTAAGATTGGGTGCATACGTCCTCTTGATACTGGAACACTTCTCTTTAAAGTAGCTCCCTGTGTCACAATTATTTCTTTTATTACTAATGCATCTCTCTTTTGCTTAAAATTGTTTTCTGCGTTTGCCATTGCGCTATGAAGTACTTTGTAAAGGATTGGAGCAGCTTTCTTAGGTGTGAACTTTAAGATACTAAGCGCTTCCTCAGCATTTTTGTTGCGAATAAGTCCTGCAACAAGATTTGCTTTTTTTGGTGATATCCTTATGTGTCTTGCAATAGCTTTCACGTCTTTTTAGTTAAGTGTTATTTAGCGAGCTTTCCGCCGTGTCCTTTAAATTTACGAGTTGGAGAGAATTCTCCGAGTTTATGTCCAACCATGTTTTCTGTTACGAACACTGGGATGTGTTGTTTCCCATTGTGAACACCGAATGTGTGTCCTACGAATTCAGGTGAAATTGTTGAGTTTCTTGCCCAGGTTTTAATAACTTTCTTTTGTCCTGCACCATCCATATTCTGCACTTTCTTAAGCAGCTTTGGGTCTACGTATGGTCCTTTTTTTGTACTTCTTCCCATGGTTATTTAAGGTTACTTCCTATGGCGTGATTTGATAATAAATTTGTCACTGTACTTTCGTTTCCTTGTCTTATATCCAAGCGCTGGCATTCCCCAAGGAGTTTTAGGATGTTTCAAACCAATTGGCTGATTACCTTCACCACCTCCATGTGGATGGTCGCACGGATTCATAACTTTACCTCTCACTTGAGGTCTTCTTCCCATATTTCTCCTTCTTCCTGCTTTTCCAATTACGATGTGAGTGTGATCTATATTACTTACAGCTCCATAAGTTGCATAACATTCTTTGTTAACAATTCGGATTTCTCCAGATGGCAACTGTACTTGTGTATGTTTCTTGTCTTCCTGAGACATAATCTTCGCGCTTGATCCAGCAGACCGAATCATTTGTCCTCCTTTTCCTTTGTTGAGCTCAATGTTGTAAATTGTGAATCCAACAGGGAAGTTTTTGATAAGCATTCTGTTTCCAGGTTTTAGCTTAGTTTTGTCAGCAAGGATAACTTTGTCTTCAACTTTAATGTCTTGTGGAGCAACGTGATATCTCTTTTCTCCGTCTTTATAAATCACAAGCATGATGTATGCAGATCTGTATGGATCGTACTCAATAGACGCAACTTTTCCTTCGATATTATGTTTATCTGCTCGGTTAAAATCTAGAGCTCTATACATTTTTTTGTGTCCTCCACCACGATGCCTAATAGTTAGACGTCCTTGGTTGTTTCTTCCTGATCTCTTGTTCAGTCTCTTTGTAAGCCTTTTTTCTGGCTTTGACACAGTTACTTCATCGAATGAAGCAATTGTCATTTGTCTTCTACCGGGAGTTGTTGGTTTGCAATGTTTTACTGCCATTATTTCTTCTTTTTAGATTTAGAATCTTTAAATTTAGTAATATCTATTGTTTTGCCATCTTTTATAGTGACAACAGCTTTCTTAGTCTTCCTCCTCTTTACGATAACGTTTCTTCCTCTCATCACTCTTGTTTTTGGCTGAATGTATGTCATGTTTACTTTGTCTACATCAGCGTCATAAATTGCTTTGATTGCTTTTTTCACATCAACTTTTGTTGCGTTTGACGCTACTCTGAAGACATACTTCGCTTTATCTGAGAGCATTGTGCTCTTTTCAGTAGTGATCGGCTCGATGATTGTTGTGTGAGTGTTCATTATTAATCGGTTTTATCTTCTTTAACCTTTGGAGTTGCTGCCTTTTTTGGTTCCGATTTCTTTTTACTTCCGAATACTTCTTCAAGTTTCTTTAGTGATTCACTTAGGAACATAACTTTTCTGTATTTCTGAAGGTCAGCGATATTTAAATAGTTAACAATAATAGTCTTTACATTTGGGATGTTTGCGCTTGATTTCTGTACCATTTCGTCTTTCCCTGGAATAACTACAAGTACATTTCTATCTACAGGCAATTTTTTAACCATTTCAGCGAATGGTTTAGTCTTAACTTCTTTTGCTTCGTAATTTTCAAGTGCGAATATCTCATTGTTTTTAGCTTTAGCCGATAGTGCCGAGAAAAGAGCTTTTCTTCTTTGTTTCTTTGGCATATCAACCTCAAAATTTCTAGTGTTTCTTGGTCCGAATATAACTCCTCCACCTTTAAGGTTAGGTGCTCTTCGTGAACCTTGCCTTGCAGATCCTGTTCCTTTTTGTCTAAAAGGTTTTCGCCCACCACCTCTTACGTCACTTCTTTGTTTAACGTGAGCAATTGGGCTTCTTGAGTTTGCTTGTTGTCTTACTAGCCCTTGGTGAATCAAGTCTGCGTTGAATGGAACTTCAAAGAATTCCTTCGCAAGTTCAACTTGTCCTTTTTTCTCACCAGTTTGTGTGTATAAATCTGCCTTCATATTATTTATGCTGCATGAGCTTTAATAAATATTAGTCCTTTGTTCCCTCCTGGGAGTGGTCCTTTTAATCCGATAAGATTGTTTTTAACATCAAGGTATGCAACCTCCACACTCTTTAATGTTTTCCTGTCAGTTCCCATGTGGCCGGGTAGCTTCTTACCTTTAGCTACTCGTCCTGGTTTTGCACATGCACCAATTGAACCTGGTTCTCTGTGATGATGTGATCCGTGTGTTTCAGGTCCTCTCGAGAAGTTGTGTCTTTTAATTACACCCTGGAAACCTTTACCTTTTGATGTTCCAGTTACTTCAACTCTTTTAATCTCGTTAAATTTATTGAGTCCGATTGAATCACCTTTCTTATATTCTTCTCCTTCATCTATCCTTACTTCTCTTGAGAAATAAAATTTCTTGGTTTTTTTAGCTTTTTTCAATTTAGAAAAACCAAGGACTATCGCCGGATATCCGTCTTTTTCCATTGTTTTCACTTGAGTAACCTCGTTAGGTTCACACTGTACAATGGTGACTGGGATCACACGGCCATCATCTTGAATGATGCGCGTCATGCCTAATTTTCTTCCTAGAATTCCCAACATTTCCTACATAGGTTAGAACGGTTCAAAGATCTTACTGGGTGATTTCCTTTTAAAGGAGCCCTTAAACCGTGGAAATAACGTGCAAACTAATGTTGCCGTCTGAGTATAGGGAAAGGGTATTTGGAAGTCAAGACTAAAATTACATTAAATTAAAAAAAGCCCCATTTTTATGTGAGGCTTTTCGATTTGCTTATATTTTGCGGATTTTTATCCGATTTTTTTCAAAATGTCACTCTTGGTTTTTTTTCTGCGTGAAGCCGATGAAATTTTTGGCCAAGCAGTTGTTCCGTTGAATTGGATAGAAAAGCTAACTCTGCTTCCTGACAGAGATACTGCTACATTAACTCCATATTTGTTTAATGTTGCGTTAAGCTTGGCTTGAATGGATGAGGCATCTTCTTTGCTATGAATCATAGCTCTAGACAATCTTCCACTAACAATTCCTTGATAGAAATTTTGAGCAGTACGTGATTTCTTGTCTGCTTCTCTTTGAGATGAGGCACTAAATCCGGTTTCTTTGAATTTTCCTGAAGGTGCACTGCTTGCTGTTGAGCTTGCAGTCCTTTTTGCAGCAGTTCGTTCTCTTTTAATAGCGGCCATAACCGCACTACGATTTTTTCTTGTACTTAGAAATGTATGTATTTCTTTTGCAACTTTTGAAGGGTTAACTTTTTTATTACCCATATAGTAAGCGGAAACTTTTGCTGTTCCCATCAAATTATCTTCTAGTTTATGTTGCAATTTGGCAGTTTTAAGCCAGGCCTTAATCATTGCCTGCTGTTTTGCAGGATTTGATTTCACTCTGCTAAATTTGCTGCTACTCATTCCATTTTTACCCCCCATAATGTCTTTAATAAGACTTACAGCAAGTGGCATCATTTTATCTTTTGGAACTTCAGCGCTTTTACTTAGCCCCGTTGGGTTGTCAGGATTACCGTTTATAAGACGTGCTTCACGGAATGTTACGCTTGAAACGTTAAGTCCAAATAACGAATGTAATTTTTTCATTTTGGTTTTTGTTAATTTTGCATTATCTTATTATACCGTAACTAGCCTTTAATTTCAACCATTTAGAGCCATGTTGATTACAGTTAAGAAGTTGTTTGTAAGCGGATTATTAGTATTTTTCCTGATTTTGGTGGTGCTTGCCTCAATTCTTGTTCACGTTCACAATTCAACAGACAAGTTGATATTTGATTTTACGTTTAATGAAGAGGATCAAGCGGCGATTCCAGAAAAGCCAGTTGCGATCGTTTTTGGCGCACATGTAACTCCGCACAATATGCTTCCGAGCGATGTTCTTGCTTATCGGATTATTTCAGCGGTCAATCTTTATCAGGCAGGGAAGGTTAAAAAGATCATTATGTCGGGCGATAATCGTACATCTCATTATAATGAGCCAGAAGTAATGATGAAATATGCTGTTAGGCATGGTGTCCCGGAAGAAGATATTGTTATGGACTTTGCTGGCCGTCGAACATACGATACGTGCTATCGGGCAAAGAATATTTTTCAGATAGATGAAGCTTTCTTAGTCACCCAACGCTATCATTTATATAGGGCTTTATACACGTGCAATGCTTTGGGGGTAAATTCTATTGGTATGAATGCGGATAATGAACCACTCCGAGCTCAAACTTTTTACAATATACGCGAAATACCTGCCACGCTGTTAGCTGTATGGCAGGTACATATAAGTCGTCCTGAAGCTCAAGTTATGGGAGGAATCGAGGAAGTCTTTCCTGATACTACTTCCCAGGACTTACAAGCATCTTGATTTCGATATCAACACCAGCCGGTAGAGGCAGGTTTGATAGTGATTCAATAGTTTTTGGCGTGCTTTCCGTGATATCAATAAGTCTTTTGTGAGTTCTGATTTCAAATTGTTCACGCGCAGTTTTGTGTACAAATGTAGATTTATTTACAGTGTACTTCTCAATTTTTGTAGGGAGGGGGATCGGCCCGTTAATAATCGCACCTGTTTTGATAGCAGTGTCGATTATTAGTTTTGCGCTATCATCGATAACTTTATGATCGTATGCACGCAGTTTGATTCTAATCTTTTGTTTAGCAGCCATGTAATTCGAGAGTTAAAAAATACCGGGAATTTGGTTCCCGGTTCTAAAGTTAGAACTTGTTTGAATATAAACCGGGATTTTCCGCCCATGAGGGCGAAGAAAGTCTTAAAAGCAAGACTTAACGTTTTGTTGCTACCCCATTTTAGGGATCCGGGGATGAAAGTCAAGTTTTATTTCTTTTTTTCCTTCTCTGATTTCTTTTTAATCTCCTGTTTTTCTTTATAACTATTCCCAGGCTTGCTTTTATTTATGCAGCTTTGATAGTTGAACAGCAGTCCTTTAGGTAAATTCTGCACCTTTTTATCCTGTTGTTTTTCGAACGCGTTGATTATTCCTTTGCAGTCCATTTTGTCGTAATCTGATCCTTCAAGTTCTCTTGGCTGTTTTTCTTCCACGGAATTATTGCCATTTTTTTCTTGCGGAACAGGCTTTGTTTCATCCTTTTTAAAAGAGGTTAAAGCAAAGAATGCTGAGAATGATAGTATGCTCAAAATAAGCGCGCTCCATTTTATTACTTTGAGAAGTTTCATGAAAATTTTACTAATCCAATGACTTACAAGTTTAATGAAAGTGCATGAAATATCAACAGTCTTTTTAGAAATAATTTAAAAAAAAGCCCCACCGGTTAAGGTGAGGCTTTTCGACTAGGACTTTCTGTTAATCCATAATTTTTGCTACAACCCCAGCTCCAACTGTTCGTCCACCTTCACGAATCGCAAATCTTTGACCTTCGTCCATCGCAATAGGTGTTCCAAGTTCAACTTTCATGTTTACTTTATCACCAGGCATAACCATTTCAACTTCTGCAGGTAGTTCGATCGAACCAGTTACATCAGTTGTTCGGATATAGAACTGTGGTTTGTAACCTTTAAAGAATGGTGTGTGTCGTCCACCTTCTTCTTTAGTTAGGATATAAACTTCAGCTTCGAATTTAGTGTGAGGTTTAATAGTTCCTGGTTTTGCAAGTACTTGTCCACGTTCGATTTCTTCTCTTTCAATACCACGTAGAAGGATACCAGCGTTATCACCAGCACGACCTTCGTCAAGAAGTTTTTTGAACATCTCAATTCCAGTAACTACTACTTTTCGAGTGTCTTTAATACCAACGATTTCAATTTCGTCATTAACTTTTACGATACCAGTATCAATTTTACCTGTAGCAACAGTTCCTCTACCTTTAATAGAGAATACGTCTTCTACTGGCATTAGGAAATCTTTATCAATTTCACGTTTTGGTTCTGGAATATATGAATCAAGAGTTTCAAGAAGTTTCACAATTGGTTCTGCATCTGGTCCTGTAGGGTTTTCAAGAGCTTTAAGAGCAGATCCTCTAATAATTGGTACTTCATCTCCAGGGAATTCGTATTTAGTAAGTAGTTCTCGAACTTCCATTTCAGCAAGTTCAGCAACTTCTGGATCAGCTTGATCCATTTTGTTAAGGAAAACTACGATAGAAGGTACATTTACCTGACGAGCAAGTAGGATATGCTCACGAGTTTGTGGCATTGGTCCATCAGCAGCAGATACAACAAGAATTGCTCCATCCATTTGAGCTGCTCCAGTAATCATGTTTTTTACGTAGTCGGCATGTCCAGGACAATCAACGTGGGCGTAGTGACGCTTATCAGTTGTGTATTCCTGATGTGAGGTAGCAATAGTAATACCTCTTTCCCGTTCTTCAGGTGCATTATCGATTTGATCGAATGCTACTGCAGAATTGCTTTCTGGGAATTTAGCAGAAGCTACAGCTGTAATAGCAGCTGTAAGAGTTGTTTTACCATGGTCTACGTGTCCAATGGTCCCAACATTCACATGTGGCTTACTGCGGTCAAATTTTACTTGATCAGCCATTTTATAGGATTGTTAATGGTTATATGTATAGCTTGGGACGTTAATCTCAAGCGCTAAATGATTTTAGCTAACTTGCATTTCAAATGCAAGGTTATTTTCCTCCAGCTCTTTCTGCCACAACTTTCTCTTCAACATTCTTTGGAACTTTTGCATAATGACCAAATTCCATTGTTGAAGTCGCTCTACCTTGTGTCATTGAACGTAGGTCTGTTGTGTATCCGAACATTGAACTTAGTGGAACTTCCGCTTTAATAAATTTAACAGGGCCCCTATCGCCAGATTCGCTGATTTGACCACGCCTTGAGCTTAAGTTACCCATTACGTCTCCAAAATATTCTTCAGGAGTTACTACTTCAACTTTCATGATAGGCTCTAGCAATACTGGATTAGCTTTTTTAGCAGCATTTTGGAATGCGATAGATCCAGCAATTTTAAATGCCAATTCAGATGAATCCACATCATGGTACGAACCATCATAAAGTTCAACTTTAAGATCTACCATTGGATATCCTGCGATTACACCTCGAGTCATTGCTTCTTGGATACCTTTGTTTACCGGTTGAATGTATTCTTTTGGAATCTTCCCTCCAGTAATCTTATCAATAAATTCATAACCTTTACCTGGTTCTTGTGGACCAACTTTAATATGTACATGACCAAATTGACCACGACCACCAGACTGTTTTGCATATTTTTCTTCCATTGTAACTTCGTCTTGAATTGTTTCTCTGTAAGCAACCTGAGGTTTACCAACATTCGCTTCAACTTTGAACTCTCTCTTAAGACGATCAACCAATACTTCTAGGTGAAGCTCACCCATTCCCGAAATAATTGTTTGAGCAGTCTCTTCATCAGTATAAGTTTGGAAGGTTGGATCTTCTTCAGCAAGTTTTTGAAGAGAAAGACCTAGTTTTTCTTGATCTGATTTAGTCTTTGGCTCGATAGCAATCGAAATAACCGGTTCTGGAAATTCGATTGATTCAAGAATAATTGGGTTTGAATCCACACATAAAGTGTTCCCGGTCATTGTATTTTTAAGACCTACAGTTGCTGCAATGTCTCCGGCTTGAACTTCTTTGATTTCTTCACGAGAGTTCGCATGCATCTGCAAGATACGTCCGATTCTTTCTTTCTGACCTGTACTTGCATTGTAAGCATAAGATCCAGCTTCTAATTTTCCAGAATAAACTCTGAAGAAGCATAATTTTCCTACAAATGGATCAGTAGCGATTTTAAATGCAAGTGCAGCAAATGGTTTGCTTGCATCGGCTTCACGAACTTCTTCTTGTTCAGTTTTTGGATTAATACCTTTAATTGGTGGGATATCTAACGGTGAAGGAAGATACCATTGAACTGCATCAAGCATAAGCTGTACTCCAATATTTTGAAGCGCAGTTCCACATAGAACAGGATAAATCTGGTTTGCAATTGTTCCTTTTCGGATCGCTTTCTTAATTTCATCAACTGTTACTTCTTGTCCTTCCAAGTATTTTTCCATCATGTCGTCGTCACATTCAGCTACTTTTTCTAGCATTGTTTCTCTATACTGAGCTACCTTGTCTTTCATATCTTCAGGAATGTCTATTTCAACTATTTCTTGACCAAATTCACCTTCAAATTTATAAGCTTTTTGTTCTAGTAGATCGATAACACCAGAGAAAGTTCCTTCAGCTCCAATTGGAAGTTGAATTGCAACTGCTTTGCCACTTAATCTGTCATGAATTGAGTTGATCGACATGTAGAAGTCAGCTCCCATTTTATCCATCTTATTAATGAAAGCCATTCTTGGCACTTCATATTTGTCAGCTTGTCTCCACACTGTTTCAGATTGAGGTTCCACACCTTGTGATCCATCAAATACAACAACACCACCATCAAGTACACGGAGTGATCGTTCTACCTCAGCAGTAAAGTCAACGTGACCAGGAGTATCAATAATATTAATTCGGATATCTTTCCAGTGACAAGTTGTAGCTGCGGAAGTGATTGTAATTCCACGCTCTTTTTCCTGTTCCATCCAGTCCATGTCAGCTGCACCATCATGCGTTTCGCCGATTTTATGTTTCTTACCTGTATAGAATAAGATGCGTTCTGTAAAAGTCGTTTTTCCCGCATCAATGTGCGCGATAATTCCGATGTTCCGGAGCTTTGTAAGGTCTTCACTCATGCTAGTTACGTTTATCTAATTAATAAAAAAAGCGTCTTTTAGAAAAGCGCCAGGGATATTATATGTATTTAGAGAGGGAAGTCAATGGATTTGCTTATCAATATTGACCACTGCCTTGTTTTGCAGTATAATAAATTTAGGACTGGGGCACGTCTGTTGTCAACAGTCTTAATTTTCGTAATATGAAAAATGGAGATATCACAGTCCTTGTAATAGAGGATGACGAACAGCTTCAGTTTGCTTATAAAGCTGGGTTCGAAGCATTTGGTTTAAATGTGCTGCAGGCATTTAATGCAAAGCAGACAATGGAAATTCTGAAAGTTTCAAAACCAAATGTGATTCTTATGGATGTTTTGATGCCGGAAATTAACGGCAAGGAACTTTTGGCAAAGCTAAAGAAAATGCCAAAAGTTAAGTCTATTCCTGTGCTTATTACTTCCAATTCTGTTAAGGAGGAAGACATCAAAGAAACGAAGGCGCTTGGAGCTGATGAATACATTGTTAAGTCTAATATAAGTATTGAAGACTTGATCAATAAGGTTAAGAAATTCGCAAGCAAATAAGTGTCTTATTTTGCTAACGGAAGTTCTATATAGAATTTTGTTCCTTTGTTGAGTTTGCTTTCACACCATATTTTCCCCTTTGAAGATTCAACAATAATTTTTGCCAGGTATAAGCTAAGTCCAATACCTTCTGTGTTGCAAACGTTAGCGTTTTCTCCGCGCATAAATTTAAGGTAAATTATTTTCAAATCATTTTTTGAGATTCCAATCCCAGTATCCTCAAAAGAACAAACAACTCTGGTTTTTTTCTTTTTGATATCTACTTTAATGCTTCCGCCTTTTTTGTTGTAACGAACTGCGTTGTCGAACACAACATCAAAGACTTCTTGTGTTTTTTTAGAATCCACGTGCATTTTGAGAGTTTTCTTCTTTAATGAAGGAACTTTTACTTTAAGCTTCTTTTCTTTTATTTCGATTTGCTTGCTCTGTATGGTTTTCTCCAAAATTTCTTCAAGGAAAATATCTTCTTCGGATAGGCTTAT